>DAOTXN010000044.1:0-19846 GCA_034435435.1 Anaerolineae bacterium
GATCCGGGGGCCGACCATTATGAGCAGCAGTATCGTCAACGGGCGGTCAAGAACCTGAAGCGCAAGGCCGTAAAACTCGGCTTTAAGCTCGTGCCGGTTGCCAATGCACAACCCGGCGTTGTTTCTTAGCAGACGCACGGGAGGGAATATTTTTGAAAGACTGGAGAACGGATGTCTCCACTCCCCGGTCGCTCCTCTTTCCTGGCGGGAGAGAGCCGATCATAGTATAATGATTCCTGTCCAAATCGGCAATTGGGCGCCAGTTACACGGCGGCTGGCTTTGCCGGAGGTGTGGGATGGCTCGGACGTTAGAGTTGAAAGAATCTCAGACGCTTTATCTCACTGCTCTTGACACCGCTATCCACGAGGGCGAGACTATCATTCTGAAGCGAGGTGGTCAGTCTGTAGCGGTGTTGATGTCCATTGAGGCGTATGAGGCTTTGCAGGCGCGACCGATTGCACCGCCGCCCGACCCACGTGAATACGATTTAGAGAAGGACCGGGCAGCTTTTCTACGGCTCAAGGATGAGTTGTTCAGGACGCACCCAGGACAATACGTCGGTTTTAGGGATGGCGAATTTATTGATAGTGATTCGGATTGGACGACTCTGGTTGAGCGGATCTATGAGCGCTTTGGGTATGTTCCCATTTGTGTGAAGAAAGTAGAAGCGCAAGAACCGATTTATCGCATATCAGGTCCACGGAGAGTCAGTTGATTCATCCTTACAGCAACACTTTTGACCCACCAGCGCCCTGTTTATCCGTTTATTTGATTCATCCGAGCTGTCAAAGCGGTAGCTTACAGTGGTGACCTGATTATTCTTGGTCGTGACGTACTGAACCACTTCCGTGCACTGCTCGATGGTCCAGCTCTGATTTTTGACTTGACTGTCCCGGAACTCGAGTAGAATCAGGAGAAGTGCATGACCCGGATAGAAGAATCCATCGAAATCGCCGCCGCGCCCACGGCTGTGTTTCGCCTGTGCCATGACTTGGCGCGTCGCCCCGAGTGGGACGAGCGGGTGGTGGGGGTCGAGCTGATGACCCCCGCGCCGGTGCGCCGCGGCAGCCTGATCCGCATCGACGCCGGGCGCGCCGGCCAATTCCTGTTTACCTGGGAAGCCGAATACGTTGATTATCAGTTGCCCAGCGGCTCGACGTTAAAGGTGATCGACGCCGCGCCCAGCAGCCCCTTCAAAGTGGGCAGCGAAACCTGGAAGTTTGAGCACGTGGGAGGCGGCGCCCGCTTTACTCTCATTTGGGAATATCGGCCACGCGGATTCTTCGCCCGCCTGGGCGACGCCCTGGGCCGCCGCCGAGCGACGCAAAACGCCATTCGTCGCAGCCTGAGAAACCTCAAGGCGTTGTGCGAGTAGGACAAGTTGGCAACTTTCCTACTTTCGCCAGATCCAGGCGGCGTTGGCGTATTTTTCTCCCCGCAACTCCGTGAGCCATTTTTGTTCTTTGGGCGTCAATTCTCCTCGCTCTAGCTTGAGATTGAGCGCCGTCGAAAACCCCGTTGTCATCGCCTCGGCTGCCTGTTGCCACGTGACCGGTCGGCCCACCGCGCTTTCGACCGTCGCGGCGCGGGCGCGCACACGCTCCGGGTCCGGCGCATCCACGAGATATTTGCAGATGCGGGCGATGTCGCCCACCAGCGGCAGTGTGCCGTGCTGCAACACGACTTTTGCAGTGCGCATCTGGGCGCTGCCGACCAGCTTGCGACCGTCGGGGGTGGAAAGCTCGTAGTGGGAGGGGACCTCGAAGCAAATGGGGTTGGGGGTTGGGGATTGGGAATTGGGAATTGGGAATTGGGGATTGGATTCGGCGCTCACGCCCAGATGGGTCAGCGCGGCCAGGAGGGCGCGGCTGAGGCGGCGATAAGAGGTGAGGAGGTCGCCTTGCACGCGGGCTTCGTCCAGCGGCGCGACGACGCTGTAGGTCAGCTCGTCGGTGTGCAGGATGGCCCGCCCGCCGGTGGGCCGCCGCACCACGTCTACGCCGTCGCGGGCGCACGCGGCGCGGTTCACGTCAGCGCCCGGCTGCGCCCGCCCCAACGACAGGCACGCCGGCTCCCAGGCGTACAGGCGCAGCGTCGGCGGGACCAGACCCGCAGCCACAGCGCGAACAATGGCTTCGTCGGTCGCCATGTTGCTCGCGCCGTCGGCGGGAGGGGAAAGCAGCAAGCGCCAGGTAGCGGGCGGGTACATCGCGTCCGTCATGCCGCCGCAAACCGTTCCATGATCAGCGCGATGTGCTGGATGCCCTGGATATAGTCCGCGATGATAATGTTCTCGTTGGGCGCGTGCGTGTTGGACTCGGCGTTGCCCACGCCGGTGGACACGGCCGGGATACCGAATTTCTGGCACAAATAATACATCGGCCCGGTCCCCGGCGTCAGGGGGTAGACCATCGGCTCGACGCCGTAGATTTCGCGGGCCGTGTCTACGACAGCCCCCACCAGCGGGTCGTCCATGGGCGTGCGGGCGGGGTGTTCGGGTCCGAGCACCTCGATTTCGACGTCGGCGAAACCCTGCGCGTCCAGGTGCGCCCGCAGTTGCCGCAACACCTGGTCAGGTTCTTGATCGGGCACCAGTCGAAAGTCCAGCTTGGCAAAGGCGTAGTTGGGCAACACCGTTTTGGAGCCGGGGCCGGCGTAGCCGCCGCTGATCCCGCATACGTTGCAGGTGGGTTGAAAGATGTGCTTGACCAGCAGCGGGATGCCGCTCAACCCGCCCAGGAATCGGTCCAGCCCCAGTAGTTCCAGCTCGCCCGCCTCGTCGTAATCCATGCGCTCTAATGCTGCGATTTCCTCTGCCGTCGGCTCGCGCACCGGGTCATAAAAGCCAGGGATCAGGATGCGCTCGTCGTGGTCTTTGAGCGTGTTCAGCGCCCACACCAGCCGCCAGATCGGGTTGGGCACAATCGTGGCGTTGCTGGAGTGCACGTCGGTGTTGGCCCCGCTGGCCCGTAGCTCGACGTACAGGATGCCTTTGACGCCCAGGTAGATGCCGGGCCGCCCCCGGCCGTCTTTGTAACCCGCCTCCCAGATGCAGCCGTCGGCCTGGAGCAACGCGGCGTTTACCTCGGCAAAGGGGGGCAGGTTGGGGCTGCCGATTTCTTCTTCGCCTTCAAAGATAAATTTGACGTGGAGAGGCAATTCGCCGCGCACTTTTTTGTACGCCTCGACCGCACACAGCCGAGCCGCCAGGTTGCCTTTGTTATCGGCCACGCCCCGCGCCCAGATACGCCCATCGCGGATTTCGGCGGCAAAGGGCTCGCTGCGCCACAACTCCAGCGGTTCGGGCGGCTGCACGTCGTAATGGTCATAAAAGGCCAGTGTTTTGGGCGAACGCCCGGTCATTTCGCCATACACGAAAGGAAAGCCGGCCGTGGGCAGGATGCGAGCATCGGCGCCGATGTCGTGCAGCAAGTTCAAGACCATGTCGGCGGTCTCGGCCATGCCCACGTTTTGGGCGGCGATGCTGGGCTGGCGGCACAGCGCCCGCAGGCGCTCGACGTATTCGTCGGCGTGCTGGTCGATATAGTTGAAAATGTCTTGTACCATAATACGTTCCCTTTTCTGTCCCTCGGGCTTTTATCCCTTGACATAAGAGAGCTTTTCCGCAATCAGCCCCCCGCGCACCGTGTACAGGTCAACTCCCCGCACGTGGCCGGGCTGGCCGCGGGCGTCCGTCCACCGAAAAGTCCATCTCATGACGCAGCGTTCGCCCAGCGCAAAAATTTCTTCGATCTCGATACGCGGTTCGCGCGCCGTGTGAAAGAATTCCTCCCAAAAGGCGCGCACGGCCGGCTGGCCGGCATAGCGCATCCCATCCGGGGCGGGATAGGTGTTTTCGAAAACACAGTCCTCGGTCATGAGCCGCATCATGGCGTCTACGTCTTGCGCGTTGAGCGCGTCGTTGAAACGGACGACGAGTTGAGCGGCGGGGTCTATGTTTCCTGGTCTCAAGCTGTTCGGCATTTCACCGCGGCCTGATCGTGAGAAGGGCTAACAATAGATGACAGACGTTGAATTAGGGCGCATCCGTTTGACACCGCGCCAATTCCGCCTCGATCTCGGCTTGCAGCGCGGCATCCTGGTCGTTCTGCGGCTCAAACACCCGCGCCAGTTTCTGGCTGGCTTCCTGCAACGCTTCGGTCGCGGCGCTCGGATTCTGCCCCGCCAGGTAGGCCCGCGCCAAAAGTAGGCCGGCCCGCGCCCCTGCCCGCGCCTCGCCCAGCACGTCGAACAGCTCGACGCTGGTCGTCAGCAGCGGGATGGCTTTATCCACTGCGCCGCTCTCCAGATGCAACACGCCCAGCTCGCAAGAGGCGTGGGTGTACAGCAGGTCGCTCCCAGCCTCTCCGGCCAGCGCAACGGCTTGCTCCAGCTCGCGCCGGGCATCCGTTAGCCGCCCGGCGATTCGCCGATAGAGCCGCCCCAGGCTCAGCCTGGCCCGCGCCTGGCCGTCCTCGTCTTCCGCTTCGCGGGTCAGCGCCAAGGCCCGGCCAAAGGCGGTCTCGGCCTCTTCAAAGCGCTCGCGCATGACGGCTACCTCGCCCAGGGTTTGTTGGGCCAGCGCGTGGCGCGGGTACAGGCGGGCAGCGTCGCGCAGGGCATAAGCGGCGGCGTCCCATTGACCCATCTGTTGCAAGGCCAGACCCAGCTTGAAATAGGCGCTCGCGTCGGCGGGCATCAGTTGCGCGGCGGCGCGATAGTCGTCGGCAGCCGCCTGGTACGCCCGGCGCTGCATGTGCATATCGCCACGCTGCAAACGGGCCTGGTAGGTCGTGGCGGCATCGGCAATCGTTTCCAGCCGGCGCAGCGCCTCGTTCAGTATGTCCAGGGCCTGGGCCGTCTGCCCCAGTTCTACCAGCACCAACCCCAGGTTCAAATACGCGCCGACCAGGTCGGGTTTGAAGCGCAGGGCCTGGTGTAGATCGTCGCAGGCCTGGCGCAGCTCTTCGTCGCTTGCCTGGCCCAGAGCGGTCTGCTGTTGCCAGCGGTAATAGCGGGCCAGGCCCAGGTTGGCCAGCGCCGCGGCTCTGAACTCGCTGCCCTCGTCGTGAGCCACCGGCTCCAGGCTCTCGATGGCCGCATCGTATTGATACAGGCGGGTCATGAGCAAAAAGGCCAGGTCGAGGCGCGCTTCGGGGAATTTTTGCTCCGGCAGCTTTTCTAGCTCGGCCAGCGCCTGGCGATGGTTTTCGACCGCGGCCTCGAATTCCCCCAACTGGTCCAGGGCGCGGCCGCGCTCCAGGTAGGCGTGGCGGGTCATCTCGCCCCTTGATTTCACGTGCTGGATGATCTGGTCGTAATCTTGAATAGCGTACAGGTATTCGCCCGCTGCGTAATGCGCCAGGCCGCGATAGAGATAGGCGGTGCGGTATTCGGGGAATTTGCGCAACAACTCGGTATAACCGGCAATGGCCTCGTAAGGGAGACCGCGCATCAGCTTCAAGTCGGCCCGCGTGCGCTCGCGCTCCACGTCGTCTGGCAGGGCTTCATATTCGTGGTCGCGCCAATAGCGCACGTTAAACAGGTTGGGATCCAGGCGTAGCGCCGAGGCGATCATGGCCAGTTGGGTGAGCGTACAGATGGGGTCGGGCGCGTCTGCGGCGCACGGGTCAGCGGACGGCTGGGGCAATCCCTCCTGCGGTTGCTTGTGGTCCGGTTTTTGTAGACGCTTGTACTCCTGAGCATCCAGGAGTTGGGCCAGTTCGCGGCGGCGTTGAGCCAGATCCGCTGCCGGCAGCCCCGGCGCATCGTAGGCGTCGAGCAAGTCGGTAGCAGTGCGCAGGCCGCTGTCTTGAAAGTCCAGGATCCGCCCGCGAGCGTGCAGGTGCAACAGCGCCTGGTCGATCCAATCCACGAGTTGCTCGACCGGGTAGCGCGTCTTGAGCATCAGGTCCACGATGGGGGCGCTGCACAGGCTTTGCATGTTCTCGATGCCTTCCAGCAACAAGCGGTCTTCGTGGTAAGCGTTGATTCCGTCGATGCGACTTAACGGGTGAGGTTCGGCAAAGCTGTCGCTAAAGTGGCCCAAAATGGTCGTGCCGGCTCGTTGCGCTATGCGCAGACCGGTGGAGGGGAACAAGCCGATGGCAAAAGCCGCCAACTGGTAGCGATCCGGCGGCGCTCCTGCCTCCCCATTCCCGGCCGGTACGAGCAACGTCACCAGCCATGACAACACAAACACGCTTAGATAGCGATTGACCAGGCTGGCATAGTAGCGCGGTTGCAGGTCGTCGGACACGTATTGGCGCATCAATGACCCCAGGCTAAACACGTAAGCTCCTAGAAAGCCAAAAGCCAGCGGCGTCGGACTGGGGGTCAGGCTGTCGCCGCCGTCTGGGAAAAAGACCAGCAGCCAGCCGACCAACCCCAGCACGGTGGCGACGGTGATGGGCGAGCTGATAAACCAGGGCCGGTCGGTCTGCGGCCGGCGACCGTAAATCTCGTCGAATTTCTCCTGGTATTGGCGCATGCTGGCGGGGTAGCCCAGGCGGCGCAGATTCTGCTTGTACTCGGTGAACAGCGCCGGCAGCCGTTCGCGGGTAAACGAGTCGTAGATGATGGCCGGCAGCCATCCGCCGATCAGGATCAAGACGATGCGCAAAATGTTGGCGACGGCCTCCGTTTGGAACCCCGGCGAAGCAAAGTGCAGCACTACCAGGCCGGTCACAAACAGCGCCGTCAGGAACAAAAAAAGCGACAGGAGGTTGCTGAGGCGGCGTCCCTTTTCCCGTCGCTCCGACTCGGCGTGAGTCTCGGACGTTATGTCTTGTTCAACCATCCGGCTCCTTGGCAGGTTCAGGCTTGCAGCAAGTTACGAGCGACGATTTCGACCGGGCTGGGCACCTGCACCGTCTCGGTCAGCCAGTGCCACAGCGGCTCGCGCAGGTCGGGCATCGCCGCGCGAATCTCTTCGAGCAGCGTGCGCGTGGCTTTCAAGTTGACATTCTCAGCGCCATCCAATTCCGAGCGCAGGTTCAGTAAGCTGCTCAGCACCCGGTCTTTCTGCGGCTGTGGCAAGTCGCTGCCCTCGATGCGGTCCGTCAAATCCTCAAAGCTGAGCATCTGTAATTCGGCCTGATCCACATAGCTTGGCGCGACGTATTGCTGAACCGTATCGCTGGTGTCCCAACTGAACGAGACGCCGCCGCTCTTTTCGGCGTTTTTACCGGTAATGATGACCTTTCTTTGATAATCGTCGCGAACCTTCAGTCGTCTTTCACGGCCCATGTTGCACCCCCAATCTATCAATCTACTATCACTATTATAGCACAAACTCGGCGCGATTGCTACAATTATTCGGTCCGAATCATCTCGATCACCCTCTCACGCACCAGGGCGCGCGTCGGCAACCAGGCCGCGCCCGCGCAGATGAGCGGCGCTGCCGCCACACCGACGACGCCGTTCACGATGGCCGGCTGAACGGCTTTCCAGGTCGTGGACCACAACGGCAAGTCGCTGACGCCGTACATGTTGCCCCCATTCACCGCCACAAACACGACCACCAACCCCACCCCGGCCGCCAGCCCCAGCCCGCCGCCGATGACCCCCATCCAGGCCGCCTCGCCGGCCACCATGGCCAGCACTTGCCCGCGCGTGGCTCCCACCGCCCGCAACAGCCCCAGCTCGCGCCGCCGCTCGGTCACGCTCATCATGGTCGTGTTGACCACGCCCAGGGCTGCAGCCAGGATGGCCAGCAGCAACATGCCGTTGAGCAACACTTGCAAGTTGTCAACCATCTCGGAGACGCCCCGGAAATAGATGTCCACGTCGATGAGGGAATTGCCGGGATAATTCGCCAGCAGCGCATCCAGGTCGGCCCGCAGCGCTGCCTTGTCCACCCCTGGCAAAGGCTGCACGATGACGACGAAAACCTGGTCCAAATCCAGGCCAAACGGGTCGCTCGCGGCCAGGCTGATAAGCGTCGTCCCCATAAAAGAACTCGTGCCCAGCCCGGCGACGGTGCAGGTCACTGGACCATTTTCACCATTCAGCGTGAGCGTGTCGTACAACCCCACGTGATGCTGGCGGGCCATGCGGGGCGTCAGCAACAGGCCGCAACCGCGCTCCAAAATCGGCTGCGCCGCGTCCCAATCCCCCTCGGCAAAGGTGAACAAATCCGCCTGGCGCAACGCGAGCGGGTCAACCACATAGGACGGCAAGCCGCTCAAAATCGCTAACTGGGGCAAAAGCAGGGGACGCGCATCAATCAGCCTGGCTCGCCCGGCCATGCGTTGTTCCAGGTCCCGCATGAATGAAGGCGTCAGGTGCATGGCCTCCATGTTCCACTGGCTCAAAGTCTCCCAACTGACCGGCGAGTCGCCTGTCGTCGGCGGCAAGGGGGCGACCACCCATTCCAGATTATAACGACCAATAGTGTGCACCAGGACCAAATCGAATAAAAACCTGGTTATGCCGGTGACGCTGACAATCGTCATCAGGCCGACCGCCAGGGTGATGATAGTCAGCATCACGCGCCCGCGGGCGCGCCGCAAATTGTCGGAGGCCAGGCGGCCGGCCATCACCGAGCGCCCTGCCAACCGGCGTATTCCGGCGCTCACCTGGTCGATCAGAAAGGGCAGCAACAGCGCCAGGCCCACCAGCCAGATCAACGCCAGGAGAGCGGTCAGGATCAGGTCCCAGGGCGGCGGCAGCACGGCGGCGGCGGGCGGATTGAGGGTCAGATAGGCCATCAAACCCGTGACGAGGGCCAGGCCCGGCGCTGCCAGCCTGAGGAATCCGGTTTCTACAATCGCCCGGCTTTGAGGCCGCAGCGCGACCAACGGGGGAACGCGCGCCGCCCGCCACGCCGGTCCCAGCGTGGCCAGGAACGTGATGCCCAGCCCGGCGCTCCCGGCTAACAGCAGGCTGGTGAGCGCGACGCGGCCCTCGCCGTGAGAGATGTGGGCCAGGCGGGCCAGCGCCGCCACCAGGCCATTTCCCAGCAGCGGTCCCGCCAGCAGGCCCAGCGCCATCCCGCCGCCGCCGGTCAGCAGCGCCTCGGTCAGCGCCAGGCCCATCACCTGCGGGCGGGTCATCCCCAGCGAGCGCAGCGCCCCGATGTGTTGTTGGCGTTGGGTGATGGCCATACCAAAGGCGTTAAAGATGAGGAATCCGGCCGCGGCCAGGATGACCAGCCCCATGAGGGCCAGACCGGTATTTAAAAAGTCGCCCACAAAAGAGACCGCCTGTTCGCTCTCCTCCATGCTCTGAGCGGCGTCCCGGATGGCGCTGCCGGTTACGTCGGCGGCGATGAGGGTCGCCACGCCCAAAGCCACGCCGAACGCGCTCAACGCCGTGCGCAGGCGGTGCTGTTTCAGATTGCGCCAGGCCAGGAAATAAAGAGCGCGCATGCTAGATGATTTCTATGCCGTGACCCTCCACCACATCGCCGACCACCCAACACGGCTCGCCAGTCCCGGCAAAGCGGGCCGTGAGAACCTCCAGCCGCTCCGGCGGCGCGGCAACCAGCAGTCCGCCCGACGTTTCGGGCGTGTAGAGCAGCAACTGCATTTCGTCCGTCAGTTGCGCCGTCCATCGGACGTGCGGGTGATAATAGCTCTTGTTGTTGTGTGCGCCGCCAGGGAATAGCCACTCGTCGGCGTAGCGCCTGGCGCCGTCCAGGAAGGGCAGCGCGTCCGCCCGCAGGCGCAATCGCACGCCGCTCTTGGCGGCCATCTCGTAGCCGTGGCCCAGGATGCCAAAGCCGGTGATGTCGGTGCAGGCGTGCACACCCACTTCTTGAATCAGCCGCGCCGCTTCCCGGTTGAGCCGCTTCATACTCGCCACCGCCGCCGCGACGTGCTCCGGCTCGGCGGCCTGGCCCTTGAGCGCGGTGGTGATGAGGCCCACCCCCAGCGGCTTGGTCAGCGCCAGCGCGTCGCCGGGGCGGGCGCCGGCTTTGGTCAGCACCCGCTCGGGGTGAATCAAGCCCATCACGGCCAGGCCGTATTTCGGCTCTTTGTCCTCGGTGGTGTGGCCGCCGGCCAACACGCCGCCGGCTTCGGCCACCTTTTCCGCGCCGCCGCGCAAAATCTCGCTCAGCGTGGAGGGCAGCAGGTTGGCCGGGAAGCAACTGATGTTCAGCGCCAGCGCCACCTGCCCGCCCATGGCATACACGTCGCTCATCGCGTTGGCCGCGGCGATGGCCCCATAGTCGTAGGGGTCGTCCACCACCGGCGGGAAATAGTCCAGCGTGTGGATGACGGCTACCTCGTCGCTGATTTTATACACGGCGGCGTCGTCGCTCACTTCCAGCCCGACCAACAGCTCGGGATACCGGCTGGCGGGAAACATGCCTGCTAACGGGCGCAGCACCTGCGCCAGGGCTTCGGGGCCCATCTTGGCCGCTCAGCCCGCGCAACTGGCTAACGCCGTTAGTCGAATCTCTTCACGAGTCATTAATCGCTCCTCACGTCATGCGTAAAACGTGAAACGTGAAATGACGCATGACGTTTTACGTTTCACGTTTCACGCTCTTGCCACATTAGCCGCCACCAGCAGCGCGTCCCACACGGGCGCAAAGGGCGGCGCGTAGCTCAGGTCTAGTCGGTTCAAGTCGTCAATCGTCCAGCGGTCGTACAGGGCCGCCGCGACCACGTCAATGCGCTTGGCGGCGGCGTGGCCGACCATCTGCGCGCCCAGCAGCCGACCGTTTGCCTCGTAGACCAGCTTGACGTGCAGCGGGCCGCCGCCGGGCATATAGTGAGCGTTGGAGGAGGCTTTGATCGTCGTCGTGCGCACGTCGTAGCCGCCTTCGCGGGCCTGGGCCTCGGTCAGCCCGGCCCGAGCCGCGTCAATGTCGAACACCTTGACCACGGTCGTGCCGACGATGCCGGGAAAGACGGCGTCGCCCCCGGCCATGTTTTCCCCGGCCACGCGCCCCTGCTTGTTGGCCGTGGCGCCCAGCGGCACGTAGGCCGGCTCGTTCGTGACCAAATCCAGCGCCTCGGCCACGTCGCCCCCGGCGAAAATCCCCTCGACGTTGGTGCGCTGGTGGTCGTCCACGGCGACCGCTCCCGTCGGTCCCAGGGCGATGCCCGCCGCCTGGGCCAGCGCCACGTTGGGGCGCACACCCATGGCCAGGATCACCATGTCGGCGGGAAAGCGGGTGTCTGGGGTGTGGATGGCGGCGATGCGCCCGTTGCGTCGCTCGAAAGACGCGACCCCCTCGACGTGCAACACCACGTCGTGGCGGGCCAACTCGGCCGCCACGTGCTCGGCCATGTCGCCGTCAAAGGTGGGGGTTAACGGCGGCAGTAGCGTCACCAGCGTCACGTGCAGGCCATGTCCACTGACCAGCGCCTCGGCCATCTCGACGCCGATGTAGCCCGCGCCGACGATGACAGCTCGTTCCGGTCGTTCTTGTTCGATGAAGCGACGGATAGCCAGACCATCCTCGACGGTGCGCACGACGAACACATTGTCGGCGGGCGCGTCCAGGCCGGCAACGGACGGGCGTAGCGCATAGCCGCCGGTGCTCAGCATCAGTCGGTCAAAGAGAGCCTCAAAAGTCGCGCCGCTTTCCAGATTTTTCACCACCACCCGCCGGCCTTCGGGATCAATGTGCGTGACCTCGTGATGGACGCACACCTGGATACTCTGTTTGGCAAATTGCTCCGGCGTGCGCGCGATCAGGTCGGTGTGACGCGGAATGAGACCCTGCACGTAATAGGGCAAGCCGCACGCTCCATAAGACACATAGCCGCTTTTTTCATAGACCACGATTTCTATGTCGGGGTCCATGCGGCGGGCCTTGCTGGCGGCGCTCATCCCCGCCGCCACTCCCCCGACGACGACCAGGCGTCTTTTGCTCATTGGTCTGCTCCTTCTTTGCCGGGATTCCCGGGGTCATGCAAAGATTTGGTCCCGACGAGCAAGTATAACACATTTGGGAGACAGGGCAAAGGATAAAATTTCCTGGCCGGTTTGGTTGCGCAGAGAGCCAAATCCATTTATACTCGCAACCATGACCGATTTGAAAGCGCTGCGCTTTATCGCGGAACCCGTCGAGGTTCATTTCAATCGTCCGCCCACGCTGGAGAAAAAACCCGGCTGCCCCGACGCCTTTACCTGGCGCGAGACCCGATACATTGTCGTCGAAAAGCTGGCCGAGTGGCACGATTACAGCCGCAAGGGCCGCACGGCAATCAATATGCGCCCCGATCACGCCGAGGCGGCCGCCCGGCGCGGGTCGTGGGGTGTGGGGCGCGACTTTTTCCGGGTGCGGGTGGAGAGCGGGCGGGTTTTCGACCTGTACTACGACCGCGCGCCCAAAGACGTGGACCGCCGCAAAGGGGGCTGGTTTCTGTTTCGGGAATTGGAGGCGATCTGATGCTCCAGCTCGACCCGCAACGCCTGCAAGGTTTTCGGGCGCGCACTTTTCGGCTGCGTCCCGACCTGCGCCTCCAATCGGTGGACGACGCGCTCCGATTTGTGAACGAGCGCGGTTTTGTCTATTTTTGGCCCATCAAAGGGACCGTCCTGCCCAGCCTGTGGAGCGCCGTCGCAGGAGATAGGCCCGTCGCCGACGCCCACGACGACCCCGGTCACGTGACGTGGGGCTGGAAAGACGACTCGCTGGACAAACGCCGCTGGTACTATGCCAAGGTGTTGCGCGGCAAGGCGACGTTGATTTCTCTGCCGGTCGCCCCCTATTTTTATGCGTTGAGCGAGAATTACGGCGATCCAGAACACGACCACATTCAACTCTACCAGGACGGTTTGCTGTCGCAGCCGGCCAAAGCGATTTACGAGGCGCTCTTGCACGCAGGGCCGCTGGACACGGTCAATTTGCGGCGCAAAATCCGCATGACCAGCCAATCCAGCAACAGCCCGTTCGAGCGCGGGCTGACCGAGTTACAGCGGGATTTTAAGATTTTGCCCGTGGGCGTCGCCCAGACCGGCGCATGGCGCTACAGTTTCGTCTACGAGCTGGTCCATCGCTACTACCCCGACCTGCCAGAGCATGCCCGCGCCATCACCCGCAGGGCCGCCCGCGAAAAGCTCGTGACGCTGTATTTTGACTCGATCGGCGCGGCGACCGAATCTGACGTGCGCAAGTTGTTCCAGTGGAAGCCGCGCGAGCTCAGGCGGACGCTAGAGGCGCTGGTCAAGGCCGGTCAACTGCGGGCGGAATACACATTGGAAGGCGTCGGCGGCGAGCATTTTGTCGCGGAGAGTCTGTTGGAGGCAGGAGCACGGTGCTTGGGAAAAGAGATCGAAAAATAGCCCGGATGTTCAAGGAACGCCTGGAAAGGGTCACGCCTGTCCGCGATCTGCGCGTTTTCGGCTCGCGGGCCAGGGGGGATGCTGAACCCGACTCGGATATGGACATATTTATCGAGCTGGAAATATGCTCTCCTGAGCTTCGCGAGCAAATCAGCGAGATTGCCTGGGAGGTAGGGTTTGAGATGGATCGAATCATCTCTACGATAGTGACCACCAGGGCCGATTTGGAGCATGGAGCAATGGGAGCCAATCCGCTCGTGTTGAACGTAGAACGGGAGGGAGTTCGACCATGAAACCCGAACAGCTGGAGGATTTGGTGCGCTATCGCATTGAACAAGCCCAGGAAACTCTGCGAGAGGCGGAGCTTTTGCTCGGAGCGGCAGCCCTACGTGGTGCAATCAATCGGGCATACTATGCCATGTTTTACGCATTGTTGGCGCTGCTTGCCACAAAGCAACATTGAGGCCCATTTGCGCTCAGCGGGGCAACTCTTTGAGGAAAGGGAAGAAAGATAGAAATGCGGTACCGAACACATCAGGGCGAACGATTGTCTGAAATTGGCGTCGGGTGCTACGGATTGAGCGGCGCTTACGGCCAAAAAGACCCCGCCGAGTACATCCGCACGCTGCGCCGCGCCCACGAGCTGGGCGTGACCTTTTTCGACACCGCCGACGTGTACGGTCCCGCCGAGGAAGTGCTGGGCGAGGCAGTCGCGCCGTTCCGCGACGAGGTGTGGATCGCCACCAAGGTCGGGGCGCGGGCCGACGGCAAGCCCGACTGTTCGCTCGAAAACGTGCGCGCCTCGTGCGAGGCCAGCCTGCGCAGACTCGACATCGACGTCATCGACCTGTACCAGATTCACTTTGACGACCCCGCCACAGCCGTCGAAGAAACGGCGGCGGCGCTGGAAGGACTGAAAGCGGCCGGCAAAATTCGACACTATGGCGTGGGCCACCTGCCCCTGCCCCGGCTGCAGGCATTTCTGCAAGCCGGGCGGCCCTTTTCCGAACTGCTAGAGTTCAACGTCGTGGCCCGCAAGGCGCAGGAGCAAGTCATCCCGTTGTGTCGTGAGCACGACGTGGCCGTGCTGGCTTTTAGCGTGACCGGGCGCGGGTTGCTGACCGGCGCAATCGGCCCCAACCCTAGCTTCGAGGAAGGAGACATTCGCAACGTTGACCCGCTCTTTCAGCGCGAGCGGCTCGCATCGGGGCTGCGGGTGACAGAGCGCCTGCGCGAGATCGGCCAGCGCCACGGAAAAACGCCCGCCCAGATGGCTATCGCCTGGGCCCTGGCCCAGCCCGGCATCGTGTGCGCCCTCACCGGCCCCTCGACGATCCCACACCTGGAGGAGAATTTGGGCGCTGCGGGCTGGGAATTCCCGCCGGATGCGCTGGCCGAGTTGGAGCAATTCCTGCACGGCGAAGAAGAGGGGTTGCGAGACCAGCAGGTTCAAAACGTCCGCGCTTTGCTGGAACGCCCGTTAGACCCGCCAAGCGCCTTCACCGACCTGGTTTACTTGCTGGAGACGCTGGTCGAGGTGGGTGTGGCGGACGAAAGCACCATCTTGCCGCTGTTCCATCGGCTGTTGGGGGGCCGGACGCAAGAGAGAGAGGCTGCGCAAGTCCACATGAGTGCGATTCAGGCAGAACTGCGCGAGACGTTCCTGCCTCAACTCAACGATTCCCAGGTGTGAGGCAAAATGGCTCGCGCGCCGTTCAACGTACAGGTGTTCCTTTACCGCCAGACCGACGCCGGCGATTTCGAGGTTGCTCTGTTCAAACGCTCCGACGCCGGATTCTGGCAGGGCGTCGCCGGTGGGGGCGAGGGCGACGAGACGCCCTTGCAGGCCGCCCGGCGCGAAACCTGCGAAGAAACCGGCCTGCTCCCCGACGCGCCGTTCCTGCAACTGGATACGGTCATGCCCGTCCCCGTCACCGAGTTCAGCGCCAGCCATTTGTGGGGCGACGACCTGTACGTGATCCCCCAGTACACGTTTGGCGTCTTGGTCGGCGACGACCCGATTGTGCTCTCGCGCGAGCACACGGAATATCGCTGGCTGTCATACGTCGAGGCCCGCCGGCTGGTGCAGTTTGAGGGCAGCAAGATCGCATTGTGGGAATTAGACCGGCGCGTGCGGGGCCTGGGACCGCGCGATTAGTCGTCGTCCGCGGCTGCTAACGGGAAGGTCAACCACGGCAACATGCGATGCGGATCCACCGTCGAAGGTTGCTCCCCGATCCGCTGCATCCCCATCGCCCGGTAGAACCCCTCGGCGTGGGGATCGCTAACTACCGTCATGCGTTCAAATCCCAATCGCCGCGCCGTCTCGACGGCGTGCCGCCAGAGCCGTCTGCCGAACCCGCGCCCGATGGCGTCCGGCTCGACGAAGAAATTGTCCAGATCAACCGCGGCTCCTTGCTCGCGCAGGCTATAAAAGCCGACGATTTGACCTTCGGCCTCCAAGACCCAGCATAAAATCAAGTGATTGAGCGTGAGGGTCAGGTCGGCGCGACAGGCCTCCAGAAACGCCGCGTCATAGCCCCAGTAGCCTTTGGAGCGCAGCGCCAGCTCGCTCAAGGTCCCTGCTTCCTCAGATCGGGCGCAGCGGATGTGTCCCTCGCCCACGCTTCTCCTTCAAAGTGATTTCAGAGCACAGAACGGTCGGAATTGTAGCACATCGAGTCGGGCAAATCAATGTCGGCTTGTCCGGCGAAAGGCGGTATGCTACAATGAGCGACAATGATCAGTGAGCAAGTGACGATACTGAATTACTACTACACAGGAGGTAACTGCTCAGCCCAAATACATAAAAGCGGCAAACCCAAAGCCATTCGACAGGATTCACAAGATTCACAGGATGGAATTCGTGGAAAAATCCTGTAAATCCTGTAAATCTTGTCCAAAGAGCTACCAGGGTGAGCAGTTACCACAGGAGAGTAAACCGATGCAGGACACGCTTACGCTCATGTCGTGGAATGTCAACGGCGTCCGCGCTGTGCACAACAAGGGCTTTCTGGACTGGCTTGCGCAGACCGCCCCCGACATCCTGTGCCTGCAAGAGACCCGCGCCGAGGAAGGCCAGTTAGCGCCAGAGCTGGCCCAACCGCCCGGCTATCGCGGCTACTGGAACGCCTCGCGCCGTAAAAAGGGCTACAGCGGCACGGCGCTGCTCACCCGGTCCGAGCCGTTGGAGGTCTCGTTCGGGCTGGGGGTGGACGAGTTCGATCAAGAGGGGCGCACGGTCATCGCGCGTTACCCGGCATTCACGCTGATCAACTGCTACTTTCCCAACGGCGGGCGCGACCACAGCCGCGTGCCGTTCAAGCTGGCCTTTTACGCGGCCTTTTTGGAAAAATGCGAGGCCCTGCGCGCCCAGGGCCAGGCCGTGATCTTTTGCGGCGACGTCAACACGTCGCACAAAGAGATCGACTTGACTCACCCCAAAGCCAACCAAAACACCACCGGCTTTTTGCCCGCAGAACGGGCCTGGATCGACCGGGTGGTTGAGGCGGGATACGTGGACACCTTTCGCCACTTTTACCCCGACCTGCCGGAGCAGTACACCTGGTGGTCGGTGCCCACGCGCGCCCGCGAGCGCAACATCGGCTGGCGGCTGGACTATTTTTTCATCGTGCGCGAGGCGCTGGAGCGCGTGACGGGCGCTTTCATCCTGCCCGACGTGAGCGGCAGCGACCACTGCCCGGTGGGTATCAATCTGTCCAAGTAGGACAAGTTGCCAACTTGTCCTACCGCTGTTTGAGCAGCCGCACCGCCGCCTCGGCCAGCACCGCCGCGCCAATTGGCAACGCCGACTCGTCGATGTCAAAGATGGGGCTGTGGTGCGGGCGGTGCTCCTGCCCGATCTGTACACCCAATCCGATCATCACGCCCGGCGCTTGCTGGGCCATGTAGCTGAAATCCTCTGCCCCCATCACCGGCTCTGGCGGGTGCAGGCCCTCTGGTCCCAGCAACTCTTTGACGACCTGCTCGACTACCTCGGCCACGTGCGGGTCGTTGTACAGCGACGGATAACCCTTTTGAATCTCCAACTGATAGTCGCCGCCCAGCGCGCGGGCCAGGCCGAACGCCTTTTCCAGCTCGTCCCATAGCTTCTGGCGGGTCTCGGCGTCAAAGCTGCGGATCGTCCCCTCGATCTGAACCTCGTTGGGGATCACGTTAGAGGCCGCGCCCGCGTGCACCGATCCGATGGAAATGACGGTCGGGCGCAGGGGGCTGATGCGCCGCGCTCGAATCCCGTGTATCACATTGACCACCTGGGCCATGATAAAGATCGGGTCCACCCCCATGTGCGGCGACGCGCCGTGACACCCATTGCCGACAATCGTGGCTTTGAAACTGTCTACGGCGGCCGAAACAAAACCGCTGCCGGTCTCGACTTTGCCGGCGGGCGTGTGGCTGCCCACGTGCAGCGCCAGGACCGCGTCCAGGTTTGCCAGCGCCCCCTCTTCGACCATCAACAACCCGCCACTCTTGAGGTCCTCGTCCCAGTTCTCTTCGGCCGGTTGGAACAAAAACCGGATTTCGCCCGCCGGCCGCTCGTCCATCTCGCTGAGCATTCGGGCGATGCCCAACAGGATGGCCGTGTGCGCGTCGTGACCGCAGGCGTGCATCACGCCGGGCGTCTGCGAGGCGTAGGGCGCGGCGTTGGACTCTTGCAGCGGTAGGGCGTCCATGTCGGCCCGGATGCCCACGGCGGGCCGACCCTGGCCCAGATAGCCCACCACGCCGGTGCGGGCCACGCCGGTCTGCACGCGCAGACCCAGCTTTTGCAGCTCGCCGGCCACCAGCGCCGCCGTGCGGCGCTCCTGAAAGGCCAATTCCGGGTGCATGTGGATGTCCCGTCGCCAGGCGATGATTTGGTCTTGAATGGCTCGCGCGCGTTCTAACATTTTCTGCTCCTTTGTGTCTTTGTGGTTGATTCAAACCAGACTTGGACAATCCTACCATACCTGTTCATCTCTGGCAATTGCCCGGCGCTCCCGGTTGCCATCCCACTCAAATTCCGTTAAAATAGGGCGTGTCGGTCTCGGCCAACTGCAACGTCGAAAGGAGGTTGCCACCCAGACCTTTCGTGACCCGACTAGAATCCATTTCTCCATTGACTTTCCCCTGATGAGAATAAGGAGCGTTACATGAATCGTCAAGTCGCCATCGTTGGCGTCGGGTGGAGCGGCTACCGCTCCATCACACCCGACCTATCCTACAAAGAGCTGATGTTCGAAGCAGCGACCCACGCCTACGCCGACGCGGGCATTGACCCACGCAACGACGTGGACGGCTTTGTGACCACCGCCGAAGACATGCACGAGGGCACCAGCATCTTTGACGAATACGTGCCCGACCAATTAGGGGCCAAGCAGCGCCCCATGCACACCATCACCGGCGACGGACTGCACGGCCTGGCCGCCGCCTATATGCAAATCGCCTCCGGCCTGATGGACGTCGTCGTACTGGAAGCTCACAGCAAGGCCAGCAACATCCTCACTTTGCCCGAAATCACCGCCTTTGCTCTGGACCCGGTGTTCAACCGCCCGCTGCGCGCTCACCCCTACTTTATCGCCGGGCTGGAGATGAATCGCTATCTCATCGAGAGCGGCGCCTCGCTCGAAGCGTGCGCTTACGTGGCGGCCAAGAACAAACGCAATGCCATGCTCAACCCTTTGGCGGCCTTTCCCGCCGACATCGATGTGAGTGACGTGTTGCTCAGCCCGCCGGTAGCCGAGCCGCTGACTCGACTGCAAATTGCCCCCCACGCCGACGGCTGCATCGTGATGGTGCTGGCCGGCGAGCAGACCGCCCAGGCGCTGAGCGACGCGCCGGTGTGGGTGCGCGGCCTGGGTTGGGCCAACGACACGGCCACGCTAGAGAGCCGTCCGTGGGGCGAGGCGGTCTATGCCGAGCTGGCGGCCCAGATGGCCTACCGCACCGCCGGTATCCGCAGCCCGCGCACCGAGATTGATTTCGCCGAGGTAGACGATGCGTTCGCCTACAAAGAGCTGCAACACCTGGAAGCGCTGGGACTGGTGGACGCAGGGCGGGCCGGCGAGTGGACGCTGGCCGGCTGCACCGAGGCCAGCGGCGAGTTCCCGGTCAACGTGTCGGGCGGCAGCCTGGGCTGCGGGCACTTGCTGGACGCCTCGGGCCTGGCCCGCGCGCTCGAAGTCGTGCTGCAACTGCGCGGCGAGGCCGGTCAGCGCCAGTTGGAAGGCGTGGAAACCGGTCTGGCCTTCGCCTGGCGCGGCGTGCCCACCACGGCCGGCGCGGCTGTTGTTTTGGGTATAGATTAACCGCAAAGACACCATGACACATAACCCAACTCAAGCTCACCGGCAAGCGCCTCGGATTCCTGATCAATTTCAACGTGCCTTTAATCAAGCAGGGCATTCAGCGCTTCGTCCTATAACCTTTGTGTCTTTCTTGGTGTCTTGGCGTCTTGGTGGTAAGTGTCGCCTGCCAATAGATCGTTTCGCAAGCGCAGCACATTAACAACCAGATAACCGTCAATAGAACGTTTCGCTGAAAGAACGCCTAAAAAGGCGTATCCGCGAACTCAAAGCCCGAGGCAGACGAGAGGCG
>DAOTXN010000045.1:0-3633 GCA_034435435.1 Anaerolineae bacterium
ATACATTTGCTTAATTGCGTCTTTTATGGCACGATACCTGCGTCGGTTGTCACTCATAGTATGCTCCTTGCTCTTTCGTTGGAGCTTTAGCATACTATGAGTCAACCTTTAAAAAAAGTGTCCGGTAGTGAAACAAGGGGCTAAGTTACGTCTCTCCGACAGACTGCTAGCCGGTCACATCTATCACGTTTCACTGCTCTGCATACGGTCCGGCGGCAAACTCGTCCCAGTAGCCGTGCAGATTGACGGCTCCGTAGGAAAAGATGGCGTGTCCGGCGGCTCCGGCGTCGCGGGTGGCCTGGATGCGGGCGGCAATGTCGCCAAAGTTATCGAAATCGCCGCTGATGCCGGGATAAACCTGCCGCCCGGCGTTGGCGCTCTGGAATTGCAGCATCACGGCGGTCCAGGCGGGCAGGCTTTCCAGCGCGGTCGGGCCGTACAGCATGGGCGCGATGGCGTCAATCCGGCCCAGCGCCAGCCACCCCAACGAGTCCTGGTAGTAATCGGCGTAGCCGCTGCTCAGGCCATAGCCGCAGCCGTCGGCGTAGTAGCAGAACCACACCGCTGCCGACAGGCGCGCCCCAGGGCGAATTCCCCGCACCGCCAGGTAAACCCGGCCCACCAAGTCGCTCACCCGTTCGCGCTGCCAATCATCGCGCTCCGGCGTTTTGGCGCTGCCGGCGGCGGCGTTGCTGGGGGGGTCGAAGGAATAATAACGCCCGGCGTAGCGCACCAGGTCCAGGTGCACCCCATCCACCGCGTAGCGGGTCACGATGTCGCTCACCACGGCCACGATGTGGTCGCGCACAATGTCCGCGCCGGGACTGGCCCACAGATACGAATCGTTCAAGCTCATCACGCCGTCGGTCTGGTGCCAGTGCCGCCAACTGGCCCAATCGTAGTCATCGTCCCAGGACCAGGTCCAAAAGGGATGCGTGGGGACGGTGTCGGCGGGCGGCTGGACCTCGCCTAGCCAGGCCGGATACACGTTGACGTAGGCGTGCACCTGCACGCCTCGCGCGTGGGCCTGCTCGATCATGCGCGCCAGCGGGTCCCAGCCGGGGTTCTGGCCCAGCACTCCGGCGTCGTTGAGCCGGGCCGACCATGGCTCCAGGCCGGGGGTGTAGTAGGCGTCGCCGTGGGCGCGCACCTGGAAAAAGATGGTGTTGAACCCGGCGTCGGCCACGTTGGCCACGATGTCGTCAATGTCGGCCGGCCCTTCCGACTCGTATAGCGAGGTCCAATCGTAGCGCGTGACCCATATCGCACGCACCTCTGACACAGGCACGGTAGGGGTGATGTCTGGCGGTGGAAGGGTGCTCGTCGGGGATTGCTTCGACACCTGTGGCAGATATACGTCATGCGCCATCACGTGTAGCCGGACATGAAGCTCTTGGGGGGTGTCCAACACAAAAGGTGTGAGCGAGATCACCACAACCTGCCCCGTGTACACGGTCGTTGTGCTGAGCAAGGCCCGGCCGTCGGCCGTGATGGTGATGAGACCGTCTTGTAATCCAGTCGTCGGGGTGATAAAAAGCGGCAAGCTGGCGCTGACAACGCCGGCCTGCCAGGCCAGAGTGTAGCCGCCGGTGTTGCGGACGCCCACCGTATGGCTAAAGAGGCCAGAGGAAAAAGAATCAGCGAAAAAGACGACCTCGTTCGTCTCCAACGCCAGGCGCGGGGGGTGTGGGTCCATGAACAGGCTCACCGTGAGCACCTGCGGGCTGTCGAGGGTGTGACTGGGGTTGGCTGTGATGGTCAGCCGGCGGGTGAGGGTGAGGGCCAACGTACCAAAGCTATAGGAGGCCGGGTCCAGCGTCAGTGTAAAAGCCTGGCCTTGCACTCCGTGGGTCGGCGCCACGGTAGGGGTAAAAGCGCCGCCGGGGGCCAGTTGAGCCGTCCAGGTCAGTGCGCCGTTCCCGGCATTGCTGACCGTCACTGCGGCGCTCAACACGGTGGGCTGGTCGGCAAAAGTAATGAATGTGATCTGTGAGGGAGTCAGTATGAGCTGGGGGACATCGGTGATCTGAGGACTGTCACCTGTACTGTAGACCCGACTGCGCTCTGCCGGAACCGCAGGCGCAAGTAGGTCGGCCGGCGGCGGCGCTGCGGTGTAGCCGTGGGTCACGTACCAGGCGTCGTTCAATCCAACCTGGGCCCACAACCGTTCCTGCTGCGTTTGAGGCGCTGGGGCCTTTATTTCATCACGGGCTGCCGCGCGCCCGCGCAACATACCTGTAAGCAGCAACACACCCGCAATGGCCAGGCTGATCGCCCCCCACGCGCGCCGCCACCCTGGAAATGCCTGTCTCATCGTTGCACTCCCCTCTGCTCAAGATGCTCGCTACTGTACCACATATAGCTCGGACTGGGGGTTACTGACGTGTTACGGTTAAGTTATTTTGGCGACTTGGGGATTCTACAGTACAATACTGCCATCCAGAGCAAAAGGAGTGACATGTCTCTTTATGCCTTTTCTGCTCATTGACGGCAACAATCTGGGGCATGTACTGGGCTACATCAACAGAGATGCCAACCGCTACAATCAGGCCGATCTGCTCGCTCGTCTTGACCAAGTGGCCTGTTATCTGTCGGCGCACGGGCAGACGGTTGATATGCTCGTCTTTTTCGACGACCCGACCGCCGCCGAACGGCTGGGGGGTCGGTATGTGCAGATCGCCCCGGCGCCCAGCGGCGACGCCGACGCGGCCATTCGGGCTTTTGCCGAAACGCACGCCGACCATCTGCAAATCCTGGTCAGCGGCGACCGGAACTTGTGTGGCGACGTATCGCTGTGGGGTGTGGTGTGTCTCTCACCGGAAACCTTTGTCGCGCACTATATTACTTTGGCGCACCAGGCTGACCGCGCCGATGCGTTCGAAAAAGAAGCGCCTCCGGTCGCCAGCAAGCCACTTGCGTCTCTGACCAGGCCGGACTTTCAAGGTATAACCGAGCGCCAACGCCAGGCGGCAGCGTTGGCCCGGGCCGAGGCGATTCTGCGCGGCGAAGCGTTGCCGCCGCCAGATGTATTTCGACTGGACCTGAACCGCTGGACCGACGACGCAGAATTGGCTCTTTATCTGGCCGAAAATCATCTGTGCCCGGACCACCCCGATCTGACCACGCCGCCCGAAATTATTGCCGCCATCCGCGTTCACTGTTGCCGGCAGCCTCGCTATTTTACTTCCGGTCACATCATTGATCGGCTTTTTCGCCTTTTTCTGTGCCGCCCCGAACATACGCTCACGCTCGATGATCTGACCCGCCAAAGCCACACTCGCCGCCGTAGAAAAGTGCGCGCCGCGCTGCAAAAACACGGCGGTCGGTTAGGCATCCAAGTCGCTTGGTAGTTCTGCTCGCGGTGGATTGTCAAATCCACCGCTAAACCGCCGGATTTGGTCATCCGGCGGGAGCACAACAGGCCAACTCGCCCCAGAATTGAAATGCATCCCGCACCTTCACCCCTATTGACATCTCTAAAGCAATATACATGTACTGTATAGCACGCCCCATAGGGGCTAACCATCTCCAAAAAGTCGATTCCGCTTTTCAGGCTGTGTCAGCGGATGGACCGGTTCCTCTTGGGCGATGCTGAACTGCACGACCAAGTTGTTGAGCCAAGGCAACGCCGTT
>DAOTXN010000046.1:0-22009 GCA_034435435.1 Anaerolineae bacterium
GCGCTGTGATTTGAGCTTGTTCCAGCTTGGCTTGCGCTTACTCGATCACTTCTTGAACGAGTCGATGCCCCTTCCTGTCGCGTTCCAAATGCTCGAACTCACAGCCTTTGTCTAAAAGTGTCCGGTAGTGAACACTTGGAAGGTACTAGCAGCCTGTCGGAGAGACGTCATTTAGCCCCTTGTGGGCGTCCAAAATGGGCGCAAAACGAGCCAAAAACGGGCACAAGGCCCTATATGACAGGGCTCTCCGATAGGCTGCTAGAACAAAGATGATAAGAGTATATCAAATCTTTTTAATTTGTCAATACCATACTTGAAATTTTTAATATATCAATAAGAAAATACAAGCCGCCTCAGCGACATTCATCTGAGGCGGCTAGCAGTCGGAGCCTGTTTTGCGCCCATTTTTACGCCCACAAGGGGCTAAATTACATCTCTCCGACAGGCGGCTGGAGCGGGCAGACGCGCGCTAACGGATCGTTAAATCGGCTTCCGAGTTGATCAAGCTCTCCCACATCGCCGCATTGTCCGAGAGATTAAAGTCAATTTCGTTCGCCGCAACGGTGGCCGTGCTGACGAGTGTGCCAGACAATGCTGCGCCGGTCATGGCCGCAATCGACAGCGTCGTGCTGCCGCCGGCGTCCAGTTGCCCCACAGAGCAAGCAATGCGGCCATCAAAATCAATCGCGCACGTTTCTGTTCGCTCACCGGCTACCGAAAGAAGCGTGACGCCCGGCGGCAGCGTATAATTGAGCACGACATCCGTCGCCGCCAGGGGGCCGTTATTGGTGATGACCAACGTCCACGTGAGCGCCTGCCCCGCGACGACCGGCTCCCCTACGTCCAGGCTCAGCGCCAGGTTTGCGCCGAATGGGGGCGTAGCTTCACCCTCGCGGACCATCACGATCTGCAAGTTGGCCTGGACGGTCACGCTGACAGTCGCGCTGACGCTGTTGTTCGCCAGATCGAGGTCCGGCTCGTTGGCGCTGACGGCAACGCGATTCAAGATACTCTCGTTCAGCGCCGGATCCACCGCTGTGACGAGCGCTGCCTGGGCCGTCTCGCCGCTGGCGAGGCTCCCCAGATCGCACCGGACGACGCCGGGCAACTCCGCTGCGGCGCAGCCGGTTCCATGCGAGAGTGTGGCCGTGATGAACGCCACGCCGGTCGACAGACTGTTGGAAATCGTCACGCCTGTCGCGTCTAGCGGTCCGTTGTTGGCGACGGCCAGTGTGATCGTCAGCCTTTCACCGGCCGCGACTTGCGGCGGCGCCTCGGCTGAAACGGCCAGGTCGGCCTGGTTATAGACTATATTTTTGCGCTCGGTCGCGTTATTCGCGGGGTTGGGGTCGCTCTCGCCAGCAGCGACGGTGGCCGTGTTGGTGATGACGCCGGCCGTCAGGGGGTCGATCACCAGCGCGATGGTGATCGCGGCGCTGGCCCCGTTGGGCAGCGTGCCCAGGTCGCAGGACAGCACGTTGTCCAACCCGACCAAACAGCCCGCGCCCTGGCTGGCGACGGCCGACACAAAGGTCGCGCCCAGCGGCAGCGCGTCGGTCACGACCACGCCCGTGGCATCCGACGGCCCGCCGTTGGCGACGGTCAGGGTGTAGGTCAGCGGCTCACCGGCGACCAAAGCCGGTAGAGGCGTCGCCGTCGGGGGGAGCGGGGTGGGCGTTGGCGTGGGCAGCAGGGTTGACGTGGGCTGAGAGGTGGGTTCAGCGGTGGGGGGGGCGGTCGGCGAGGGCATGGGAGCGCTGGTGGGAATGGCCTGCTCGTCGGCCTGCAAATTGGCCTCGGCCACTTCTGCGCTCACCGGCTCTGCGTCGGTCGCCGTCAGGACTTGGACTTGTAGCCAGCCCAGGCCCACCACCAATGCCGCCAACACCAGCGACGCCAGGGCCACGGCAAATCTGCGACGGGTTGACCAGCCGACCCGCGCGGGTCGCGTCTCCCACGGGGCCGCTGCCTTTGGCTCCGGCTCGGCCTGCGCCTCGGGCGCGTCGTGGTCGGGCAGAATGCGCTCGGCGTCGCGAATGACTCGCACGGCGTATCCTCCCAGTCCGACCAGGGTCGCCAGCCCTCCGCCCAGGACAAATATCAGCGCCATGCCTGCGCCCGACCCGCTGCCGACCAGCCAGCCCCACACCCCGCTGAGACCCCCTCCCTCGCGCATGGCCGGCTCCAAGACCAGGTCGGCCAGCGGACCGGCCAACAGCGCGGCGACCGGGCTGACAAACCAGGCGATGAGCCGGCGGGTAGAAAACACTCTCCCCTGCACGTCGGGCGCGACTTTGGACTGCCAGATGGCCTGGTTGGATCCGTTGATGATGGGGACGAGAAAATTCCCCGCAAACGCCCCCATCACCCACACCGGCACAGCCTGCCCCATTCCCATCAGCGCCAGGCTCAAGCCAGATAGGACCCATCCACCCAACACCCCGTTCACGCGCCGCCTGGGACCACCCCAGGCCGCCATGGCCAGCCCTCCCACCACACCGCCGACGGCCCCCATTGATTGCACCGTACCCAGCGCCAGCTCGTTGTTGGCGGTGCGGGCCAGAATCATGGCGGCATACACATTATAGGCCAGGCCGGAGAAAAAATTGCCGATGAGAAACACGAGCTGTAGTCCCAACAGGCTGGGGCGCTCGACGATGTACTGAAAGCCGTACACCGATTCGGTCAACAGGCTACCCTGACCCTTACGCCCGGCGGCGCTTTGTTCCGGTTGGGGGATATGCACAAAGAACAGCGCGCCCACCGCAAAGGCAAAGGTGACAATGTCGATGATGAGGATGCCATCCAGGCCAATGGGGCCGATCAATGCCCCGGCCAACACCGGCGCAAAGATGTGCGAGCCATTCCCGGCCAGTTCCATCATGCCGTTGGCGCGACCGTATTGCTCTTTGGGCAGCATCATGCTGATGGCGGCAGAAAAGGCCGGCCACTGAAAGGCCTGAAATGCGCCGTTGACCGCGTTGGTGATGAACAAGTGCCACACCTCCAGGTTGCCGGTGGCGTGCAGGATGAGGACCACAATCGTCGTGGCTCCCGCCGCCAGGTCGCTGACCATCATCATCAATCTGCGGTTGGAACGGTCCACGATAGCGCCCGCCAGCGGGCTGAGCAACAGCAGCGGCGTCACGAAGAAAAAGCCCGTTAGCGCCAGCGCCGTGGCCTTTTCGGTGCCCTCGTACACCCATATCGTGACCGCAAAGCCGGTCATGGCGCTGCCCAGGATAGAAACGACCTGGCCGAGCCAGATGATGATAAAGGCACGCATACCCATGGGCTGCCTGGCTTGTGTCTCGGTCATACGAGTCTCCTTTTTCAATCTTGCTTATCCTGTGTCAAAAATGTCTCTAACGCAGCCAACGCGGTTTTGAGCGCCTCGGGCCGGGCCGCGTAACGCCGCGCGTCTTGGGCTTTTTCCAGCGTCAGATGCACCAGCCCGGCCATGCGCAGCCGGTCGAGATGGTGAATCACAGTGGGCGGGCGCAGGCGTAATCTGCGGGCGATTTGCGAGGGCGATAGCGGCTCCGCAGTCAGGTAACGCAGAATACGCAGGCGGGTGGGGTCGCTCAGGGCTTTGAGCGCCCGCATCACTGCGTCGGGCACGACTTCTCCGGGGACCAGCGCCGCGTCGGGGGGGCGCGCCCCAAAGAGAATCAGCTCGCGCTCCGGGCTAATGGGCGCAAAAACCAGCAAAGGCGTGCTCCAAAAAGAGGGCGCCAACACCAACTCGGGCGCGTGGGGCAATTCGACCAACCGCAATCCCTGGGAAAGCTCTTCCAACAAGGCCGCCAGGTCCAGGCGCTGCGCCAGCTCCTGGCCGTGGGCCAGCGCTGCTTCCAGAGCCGGCCGGATGCGCCTTTCCTCTTCGGCGAAAAAGGCCGCATGATAGGCCATCAACGCCTCCAGATAACGCTCGCCGAATTCTGCCGAGCGCGACCACCACTCCAGCGCGTAGGTCACGGCCTGCTTTTTGACCTCGGTCTTTTTTTCTCTGGCGTATGCCAGCAAGAACTGTCTGTCACTCTCTTCCCAGCGACCGCGATCCGCAACTCGCTGCCACAACTCCCACACCTCGGTCGAGAGCTCGGGAAAAAAGGACAGTGCTTCCAATCGCTCCGCGGCCGGAATTTGCGCCAGGACCTGCAAAGCCGTCGCGCCGTCTTTCGGTGCGGGCAGCGTATGCACCCACCGCATCGGCCACAAAATCGTCGTCGCTTGTTCCAGAATTTCGCGTTGGTCGGCCGCCAGCCGCGCTCGCACCCCCCGCGCCCACGCGCCGCGCAGCTCATACTTGCCCGGCTCGTGCAGCACCATCAGGCTCACGAACAAATCATACGCGGTTCCACAGTCCCAAATCAATCGCGGCATCGGTACATCGGACGAAAGACGAATAACGAATTACGCCTCACGCCTCACGCTTCACGCTACATCTCCCACGTGGCGTCGCCAAAGAAATCGCCGTGGTCCTTGCGCAAAAAGGCTTCGATGGCGGCGCGCTTGTCGCCCAGGCAGAAGGACGGTCCGTGTCCAGGATAACAGATGGCCTCGTCCGACCACGCCAGGATGACCTCGCGCAGGATTTCCAGGGTGACCTTGAAATCTTGCGCCGACCACGTTTTGCCGGGTCCACCTTCAAAAATCGTGTCCCCTACGATGATGCGCGGGTCGCCGCGCCCAGCCTCGCCCCACAAGGCGAAACAGATTTGTCCTGGGGTGTGACCGGGTGTGTGGACCACACGGATGGTGTGCTCCCCCACTTGAAACGTGTCGCCGTCGCCCAGATGTCGGTCGGCTGGACGGGCTGCCTCGCCAAAATCCGACGCCGGATGCGCCAGTACCGGCGCGCTGAGCCGATCGCGCATCTCGTCCAGGGCGCCGATGTGATCCTCGTGATGATGGGTCACCAAAATCGCCGTCGGATCGGTATCGGCGAGCCATTCGGTCAGCGCGTCGGGATCTGCGCCCGGGTCGATGAGCACACTGGAGCGCGTGCTTGGGCACACCAGCGCATAGGCGTTCATGCCCCAGGGACCAACCTGACGGGTGCGCAGCTCTAGTTTTTTCTCCATCGCACACATACTCCTTTGATTCTCAAGCGGGGCAAAAGCTTCAAAGTTAGACGCTTGTGATAGTTAGATATTAATCTAATCTCTCGCGCTTGTCAAGAAAAACGCGCTGGCCGATGTTACGCACAGCGAGACAGGATTTGGATGTGTTCTTCGCTGAGCGAGACCACGCGCGGGGGCAGACGCTGACCGGTTTCTGGGTCAACCTCAAAGACGATGTAAAAGGGCGCGGGGACGCTGGCGGCGACAGGCTGTAGAATGGGAGGGGGAGCCGTCTGCGCCGACTGATAGTAGGCAAAACGCCCCGGGCGCGTCTCGTCAAAGTCGAGGCTGGCGCGCAGCGTGGGCAGGTCGAGTGAAACGTCGTGCGGCAGCAGGCGAAAGGCGCGCACTACTGGGACTGTATCGTCTTGCAACGAACAGATCAGGTAAGTGCAGTCAGGGTAATGGGCGCTCCACGCATCAGAGGCCGAAGGATAAGCCGGGCTGACCGGGTGGGAGTGGTAAATGGCGACCATCTCATCACCGGCTGGTTCGAACTCGAATTGCAGGAGCAAAGTCTGCGGATCGACCTCGTAATCGTGGATGGGGTCGGGTGCGAGATTGTGAGCGCGCACGGCTTCAAAGGCGCATCGTCCTTGCCCGCGCAAGATGCCGCACACCTCTTGAGGTTTGCCCTCACGGGCATGAGAGACGATTTTCTCGTAAACGGCCTGGGTGAGTTGAAATATCGGATCGGACATGGGTTCAAAACAAACAAAAGCGCGGGCATGCGCCGCGCTTTTCATGGCGGGTTGAACAGGTTCTACTTTCTAATCTCAAACTTGAGCGGCAACCGCCCCAGTTGGATTTCGTCGCCGTTGCGCAAGCCCTGTGGGACGTAAGGTGGAATGCGCTGTTTGTTGATATACGTCCCATTGGTGCTCAACAGGTCTTCGATATAAAAGCCAGTCGGCTGGCGGTGGATACGAGCGTGAAAGCGGGACACGCCGCCCTTGTACGCGCCGTGGAGCGTCAGGTCGAGCATCGGCGTCGTGCCGTCAGGGATTTGTCCCCGCCCTAGATTCAACGTCGTCACCTGGGGCAGAATAATCTCCTGACCATCGTCGCACAGTAGCACCAGGGTTGCATCGAGCGGCGACCCTTCAGGCCGATCTGGCTCGCGGGTTTCAAAGGGGCTACGCTTTTCCGATGGCAGTTCCTGTTCGGGGACTTCGTCCGTAGAAAGTCGTTTCCCCGTCGGCAGGTGAACTCCGCACCGACCACAAAAAAGTGAGCCGGGTAAGTTGTCATGACCACACGCTGGGCACTTGATCATTTTGTTCCTCTTTACACGTAAATGCGATTCCGATGCTCATATTGATTATAGCCTGCTACGGCGCGTCTGGCAAGTGATAAATGTTGAATCGTATCACGAGGTGGTTATTTTGGTCATAGCTATAATGCCCTGACAAGAGCGGCGCGTCGTCGGCGAGATCGAGAATGCGCGGTAACAGAGCTGGCAAGTCTTCGACCAGTTCGTAATCCAGCAACTTGGGCCGGGGAATCCACTCTAGCGTTCCCTCGGCCGATGCGCGGGTCTGACGATGACGCGCCCGCGCCGTAAAGACAAACAGCAAGACCCCTGGATATGGCTCACCAGCGTCCACGTTGATCAGCGCGCGTAAACGCAGGTCTTGAACGTCATCCGCACACCAGCCGGTCTCTTCACAAAGCTCTCGCAAGGCCGCGGCGCACACGTCTTCGTCTCGCTCCACGTGCCCGCCAATGCCATTGTAACGATTAGCCCACAAGCGTTTACCGGGCGCACCTTTTAAAAAAAGCACGTCGTCGTCACAAGTGACAAAGCACAGCGTGCGCAACACAGCCTGATAGCGCCCGACGGTTGCAGAAACTCCTTGATCCTCCCGCTTCATTGTCTCTGTTGAACAGCCTCATCGGTAGAACACGTGTCCAGCTCGACCAACCTAGCCTGGTGGTGTTCGACGTATGTTTGGGTCTCCTGGATAACATTTTCTTGCTGCAGGACCATATTCAAATAAGCGTCACTTTGAACGCGCCATTTTTCGCGCTCGTCTTCTGTGCGGGCCTGGCTGCGCATGCGCCTGGCAATGTTCCACTCGAATCTGAGTCGTGCAAGTCTTTGCTCTTGCTCTCTCAACTGACGTCGCGCAGTGGTCAACTGCTCGGCAATTTCTTGGCGCAGTGTTTCTCGCATAAAATCGCTGAGCATCACGGCTCTCCCCTGTTTATGACGTGAAATCGAATGGCGATTTGAGATTCCTCGCTCCAGTATACCTATTATCGCTCGAAAATGCAATTCCTCAAGGGTTAATCCTGTCGATCCTTGGCGGCAATCACCTCCAGATGTGTTGACCCGATACAGGCAATGCGTTATAATTCCGGGGCGCAAAGCGAGTTAGTGGGTTGTTGGTTCGACGACGATGACGGCCGGCACAGGCACCAGAGAGTCGATAGCGTCATCTTGGCCCTGAACCCACAGACCGGTTGAAGCGCCGCCATCGAGGTTGAGTGCGATGTCCAGATCCAGGTCCGATTCTGTCAGCCAGACGGCCAACTCGTGCAAGCTAAAACGGGGGTTCGGACTGGCGACAAAAACAATCCGTCCGCTTCGATCTTGCGCCACCGCGGTACGACGCGCAAGCTGGCCTGCGTCGGCGTCGGCGGGAAACCCCATCACGCCATCGGGCTTGACCAACACCGGAAAGGACTGGACGGCCTGAGTCAATCGCTCGTCGAAGCGGTAAGGCCAGGTGCGCAACCAGCGCAGCGTCACGTGTCCATCGCCGTTGACCGCCAGCATGCCGGCGTAATCGTCGTAAGAGCGGCCCGAGGGGACGCCATCGCTGATGATCAACCCGGTGGCTTGCATCTCTGGGGTGAAATAGCCGGCGTTGGCAACGAGGATGGCGCTTGGCAAGGCCTGGGCCCATTCGCTCACCTGGCGCGGGTGTTGTGGCTCGTAAACGACGCGCACACGAACCCGAGCCGGCTCGAGCCGCGCCAACTGCAAACACTCGCGCCCGGCGCCGGTCACGACCCACACGCGCCGCCCTTCGACGCCGGGCGCTAGAGCGACCCAGCCGGTGTCGATCGGTTCAGGTGTGGTTGACGGCGCCTCGGTCACTGATGGGACAGGGGTTAGGGCAAGTGGGGTAGGAAAAGGGGCTAACGTTGGGGTGGGCGTGCATGACACAACGCCAAATACCCAAATAATGGCGAGACAGATTCTCCGACCAGCCATAACGCGACTCCTGAGCCAAGCTAGACGAGATTATAACAGGTGTCGCTTGTGAGGCAAGGCGAGGGATGCCGTCCGCCTGGACGCGAGTCCGAGATAGATGAGAAACCGATGCATATAGATCGATCCAGTAGCACATTGAGTGTTGCCGCCGGAGCGGCTTTGGCGGGGACCATTTTGTTGGCCGTGGCTTCGGCCCTCTCGTCGGCCTACTGGCTGGCCTGGGTTCAGGTCGGACTGGCGGCAATGGGAATAGCTTTGGCCTGGGCCACGTGGGTGGTGCACCGCGCCGAAGATCGGATTTTGACCCGCACAGCGCGGCAAGTACAAGAGGCTCTGACCGCGCAATCGCACCGGCTGGAAGCTTTTCGCGCAATCGCCGCTGCCGGCGGGCAATCGCTGAACCTGCGCGAAGTGTTGGAACTGGGGCTGGAGAAGGTCTTGCAGGTCATGGGGCAAGAGGCCGCCGAGATTCATCTGCTCGACGACGACGACCGCAAGATGGTGACCAAAGCTTCCTTTGGCGAGCCAGAGGGCTTTTTGATGCGCCAGGAGGTCGTCGTCGTTGGCGAGTGTTTGTGCGGGCTGGCCGTGCTCAACAATGAACCCGTATTGGTGGCCGACACACAACACGACCCGCGCGTCACCCGCCTGGCATGCCGGCGCTTCGGTTTTTCGTCGGCGGCTTGTATCCCCTTGCGGGTAAAGGGCCATTCCATCGGCGTGCTGACCGTGCACGGGCGAAACCCGCACGATTTCGACGCCGACGATACCGAATTGCTGGCTACGGTAGCCGACCAACTGGCAACAGCCATCGAAAACGCTCGCCTCTATGCCGAGATGGAAGCGCGCGTCGAGGCCTTGTCGCGCAAGCTGCAACACCTGGCCGTGGTCGAAGAGCGAGAACGCCTGAGCCGTGAGATGCACGACGGACTGGCCCAGACCTTGAGCCTGCTCAGTATGCAAGTTGGTCAGGCTCGTTCTTTGCTCCACAGCGGCGACGCTCAAGGCGTCGGCAACGAATTGCGTGAGATCAGCCGGGTCATCGACGCCGGCTACGAAGAGGTGCGCGAGGCCATTACCAGTCTGCGGTTGACCGCGCCGATGGGGCCTGGCTGGCTTGATTGGCTGCAAGACTATGTTTACGAGTTTGGCTTGCGGCATGATCTGTCCGCCGAATTGCAATTATCGCCAGACCAAGCGCCGGTGATTCTGCCGCCTTTTCAGGAAATCCATCTGACGCGCATTGTGCAAGAGGCGCTAAACAACGTGCGCAAACACGCTCAGGCCAGCCAGGTGCAGATGGCCCTGTTGCCCAACGGTAGCAAGCTGCGCTTGCGCATCGTCGATGATGGGCGCGGCTTTGACGTGGGCTGGGCGCAAAGTCGCCAAGGGCGCTACGGCCTATCTACCATGCGCGAGCGGGCCGAGCTTTTGGGAGGAAGCTTGCACGTGGAGAGCGTGCCGGGTAAGGGCACAACGATCATTGTGGAGATTGAACCAGATGGAACAGCTAAGGAATAAGGGCAGTAGACCCATGGGGCCCACGCGCATTTTACTGGTTGACGATCACGTCTTGTTTCGCAAAGGGATGGCGCGGCTCATTGATTCGCAGCCTGACTTTGAAGTCATAGCCGAGGCCGAAGACGGCTACCAGGCGGTGCAATACACCCGGCGGCTCAAACCCGATCTGATCTTGATGGACATTCACATGCCCGAATGCGACGGGCACGAAGCCACGCGCCTCATCATCAACGAATGGCCCGACGCACAGATCGTGATGCTCACGGTGTCGGACGACGACCAGGATTTGTTTACGGCTATTCGCAATGGCGCGTTGGGTTACCTGGTGAAAAAGATCGAGCCGGATGAGTTGTTTGCCCGCCTGCGCGGGGTGACGCAGGGAGAAGCGCCCCTCTCGCGTATCATGGCCGGGCGCATCTTGCGCGAATTCGCCCGCATCGGCACCGAAAGCCCGCCGCCCGACTCGACCCGCTCGCTCACACCCCGCGAGCGGCAGGTGTTGCGCCTGGTGTCCAAGGGGCTGACCAACAAGGAAATCGGCGCCCAACTACACATCGCCGAGAATACGGTCAAGAATCACCTGCGCAACATTTTGGAGAAACTGCACTTGCAGAATCGCGCCCAGGCCGCCGCCTACGCCGTGCGCGAAGGGCTGGTAGATAACGGTCGGGAGTAGCCGTCAGCGGTCGGCAGGGTATCCAGCGTTTCGCCGCGCAGCGCCCGGCGCAGCGCCTCCCGGTCGTCCCAGGGATATTCGGTCGCGCCGAAGCACATGCTCTGCTCGTGCCCCTTACCGCAGGCGATGAGCACGTCGCCGGGGCGGGCTAACTCTACCGCAAAGCGCAACGCCTGACCCCGGTCGGCCACGCGCCAGAAATCCAATCCTTCCCTGCGCCCCTCCGTTTCGCAGGCCATGGCGCTCTCGGCCATGATGGTCTCTAGCGACTCGGTGCGCGGGTCTTCGGCGGTGATCACCGTCAGATCGGCCAGTTGCGCCGAAATGGTCCCCATCAGGCGACGTTTCTCCCGGTCGCGCAGGCCGGCGCAGCCCCACGCGGCGATGACCCGTCCCGCAGGACCAGTCAGTGTGCGCGCCGTTTCCAGCGCCCGGCGCAGGGCGTTGGGGGTGTGGGCAAAATCCACCAACGCCAGGAAGGGGTGTGAATCGTCGCTCACCCGCTCCATGCGACCCGGAATGCCCTGCAGCGCCGCCACCCCGGCCGCAATAGCTGGCGGCGCGACGCCCAACCCTAGCGCCGCCGTCGCCGCCGCCAACACGTTGTACACGTTGAACGCCCCGACGAGGGAAGTGGAGAGCGCGACAGAAACCGGGTTTTTCCGAAAAAAACCGGTTTCTGGAGCGTGCAGCGTAAAGCGTGTAGCGGCAGGGTCGTGAGCGATGTCATGTGCGGTCACATCGACCGGGCGCGCTAGCCCGTAACTCAAGACCCATTCGGGACCGAGGTCCAGCAATCGCTCGTAACTCGCGTCGTCAGCGTTGAGCACGGCCAGCCTGGGCGCACCGGGTTTGTGGGTCGCCTTTGCCAGTCCCTCGAACAAGCGCGCCTTGGCCGCAAAATAACGCTCCCAGTCGCCATGATAGTCCAGGTGCTCGTGGGTGATGTTGGTGACGACGGCCACGTCGAACTCGCAGGCGCTGACGCGGCGTTGCTCCAGTCCGTGGGAGGTCGTCTCTAAAATCGCGTGCGTCGTACCGGCGGCGACCATTTGAGCCAGGAAGCGCTGCACGTCGGGGGCGTCGGGGGTGGTCACATGCAGGCCAGTGTCGTAGCTTTGGTTGCCGATGATCGCGTTGACGGTGCTGATCATGCCCGTCTTGAATCCGGCAGCGCACAGGATGTGATAGAGCAAATTGACGGTGGTCGTCTTGCCGTCGGTGCCGGTGACGCCGATCATGGTCATGCGCCGGGCGGGGTAGTCGTGCCAGGCCGCCGACAACCAGGCCAGCGCCTCGCGTCCATCGCGCACGCGCAGATAAGGCACGGGTGCGCCGATTTCTGCTGCCGGGCGCTCGCCGACGATCACCGTCGCGCCGGCCATCACTGCGTCGGGAATAAAGGCGTGCCCATCGAAGGTGTCGCCGCTGCGGGCAACAAAGAGATGCCCCGGTTGAATCTGGCGCGAGTCGCCGCTGACGCCCGTCACACGCGCGTCAGGGATGGGCCAGGTGAGGAGGTCGGGAAGTTCGGCGATCAGTTCGGAGAGGGTTTTGCGGGCGGCGAATGACGCGGGCTGCGTCGGAGACACAGGCAGTTACCTCCGTTCGGCAAAGTCGAAAACTGGATCGAGAGATCATTCTAGCACAGGCGAGAGTATATTTCAAGTCTGAAATGAGCAGCGTTTCCGACCCACGTATCCGGGGCGGCAAACGCACTTGCGGATTGCGCCGCTCCGTGTAAAATGCTGGTTGGGTGCGAGTCGCCAAGTTGCTTCTGATTATTTAGGACGTACAAGAGCGCCATGCGTGTTTTGATGCTTTCCAAAGCCTGTCTCGTCGGCGCGTACCAGCGCAAACTGGAAGAGATCGCCCGCCACGCCGACGTCGAATTGACGGTGGCCGTGCCGCCTCGTTGGCGCGACGAGCGCGGCGAAATTGTCCTGGAACGCGCCCACACCACCGGCTACGACCTGGTGGTCGAGCCGATGCGCTTTAACGGCAGCTTTCACACGCATTACTACCCGCGCCTGGGGCGGCTGATCAAGCACGTGCGCCCCGACCTGGTACACATTGACGAAGAGCCGTACAACTGGGCCACGGCGCACGCGATGTGGCTGGCCCGCCGCGCCGGAGCGCGCACGCTGTTTTTCTCCTGGCAAAACATCAACCGGCGTTATCCGCTCCCCTTTCGCCAGATCGAGCGCTATGTGTTGAGCCGCGCCGACGCGGCCATCGCCGGCAACCAGGCCGCGGCGCAGGTGTGGCGCGCCAAGGGCTACACCGGGCCGCTGGCCGTCGTCCCCCAGTTCGGCGTGGACCCGCAGATTTTCACACCCGGCGAGCGCAAAAAAGACTCGGGTCGCGGGTTTGTGATTGGCTTCGTGGGGCGGCTGGTGTACGAAAAAGGCGTGGACCTGTTGTTGGAAGCAGCGGCGGCGCTGCCGGGGATGTGGCGACTGGTTTACTGCGGCGGCGGGCCAGAGCGGGAGCGGTTGGCGCGCATGGCCCATGAGCTCAAGATCGGCGAGCGGGTGTTTTTCGACGACTGGATCCCCTCGACGCAGATGCCGGCCTACTACCGGCAACTGGACGCGCTGGCCCTGCCCTCGCGCACGTTACCCAACTGGAAAGAGCAGTTCGGTCGGGTGCTGGTGGAGGCCATGGCGTGCGGCGTGCCGGTGGTCGGCTCGGACAGCGGGGAGATCCCCCACGTCATCGGCGAGGCCGGGCTGACCTTCCCGGAGAACGATGCCGCCGAGCTGCGCCGCCAACTGCTGCACTTGCAACAGCAGCCTGAGCTGCGCCACGAACTGAGTCAGAGGGGGCGCCAGCGGGTGTCAGAGTGCTATACGCAGGCGCAGATTGCTGCACGGACGGCGGCAGTGTACCGGCAAATGATGGGTGAGACGTGACGCCAGGAGCAACGCGCCTAAACGAAATAGCGCACGATGGGACGCGTCTCTGAACGACGAGCCACCTCCACAAACCCCGCCTGGTGGTAGGCTGGGGCCAACCCGGTCCAGGCAAAGACGGCGGGCATCTCGTCGTTTTTCGGCTCGACCGGGTAGGCTTCGACGATTTTGGCCCCTTGTTTCTGGGCAAAGGTTACAGCGGCTTTTATTAGCTCGACAGAAACCCCCTGGCGGCGGAACGGTTTGGCGATGAACAGACACACAATCGACCACACCGGCTGCTCGTCCACGCGCTTGAGGATGCGCGAGCGCTCCAAAACGGGATAGACCTCGCGCGGCCCGACCGAGCACCAGCCGGCCGGCTCGCCATCGGCGTAGGCCAGCAGGCCAGGAACCTGACCGGTGTCCACGATGGCTTTGAGCGCCTGCCGGTTGCCCTCGCCCTTTTGCGCGTCAAACTCGAACCTTTTCAAGCGCCAGTACATGCACCAGCAGCCGCCGGTCGCGCCGCGCGGACCGAATAGTTTTTCCAGGTCGGCCCACCGGTCGGGGGTGACGGGATACATTTCCAGGTCCACGTTATTCATCGTCCTTTCACCACTGCAACGCGATGCGTTTCTTTTCCGCTAATTCGATGCTGCGGCGCGTCCAGGGCGCTGCCTGCTGCGCAATTTCGTCCGGCGTCATCCACCGAATCGCGGCCACTTCGCGGGGGTCGGTGACGGTGGGTGCGCCGCCCGCATGGCGGCACAGGAACACCACGTCCACGACGGGGCTGCCGTCGGCGACAAAGGCGTGGCTCTCCACATAAACGATGTCGGCGACTGTGACATTTGTTTCTTCGCTAACCTCGCGCCGGACCGTTTCTTCGAGGACGTCGTCCGTCACTCCGGCGTCTTCGACCTTGCCGCCGGGCATGGCCAGTCCGCCGGGCATATAGGCGTCTTGCTCGCTGCGCACGATCATCAAGTAACGTCCGTCGTGATAGACGGCGGCCTCGACGTTGACGATGTACCACACGACGGAGGTCGGGGGCGTGGGACACACGGCATCTGCCTCGATCTCGACGAGCATTTCGGGCGCGATCAGCGATTTGACCTCGACCATGGTCGTGGCGGGCGGGTGCTGGCCGAAAAACTCTTGGTGCGCCCGGCCATATTCGGCCCAGCGGGAAATGTCGGTGACAAACATGCGGGTGCGCACCACGCAGTCCAGATCGGCCCCCAAATCGCGCAGGGCGCGCTGGATGATCTCGATGCACCGCCGGGTCTGCGTGTAGGCGTCACCCGGCGCGTACACGCCCCCGGCTTCGCTCACCGGCGCGGTGCCGGTGACGTAGATGTGGTCGCCCGCGCGAATGGCGCGGCAATAGCCAACCTGGGTTTCCCAGGGCGCGCCGGAGAAAGTGCGTTGGTGTGACATTCGTTCCTCCAGTACCACCTTTTCACTGATGCGTCCAGAGCTCATAAGGCGCTTGCTCCAACAACTGCCGCCGGCGGGCGCGTTCAAAAGGGGCCAGGTCGCCGGCGCGCCGCAAGACATACAGCTCGTACTCGGCCAGCGCATCGGGGTCGCGGGCATACATACATTCGCCGGCCACCGCGTCTACGGCCAGAAAGGGATTGGCTTCAGGCAGAACCACCAGGTCCACCCGCACCACGTCCCACAGGTCTTCCAGCGCGGCGGCCAGACGCACCTTGTCGCGCGCGCTCAATTGGCGGTTGCGTCGGGGCAGCACGGCCACGTCCACGTCAGAGGCGGCGTCTGTGTTCAGGTCGGCCTGCCCGCGTGCAAACGCCGCCACCTCGCTGGCGCGGCTGCCAAAAAGATAAATGGCGTTGAGACCAAAGCGCTCGGCCAGAGCCGTCAAATCGGACATGGTTTTTTCTTTGCGATGGATTGACTTGTGCTCACATTGTATCACACCCCGCCCCGCATAGCAACGACCCGTGACGCCAGACCACGTTTCCGGCCCCGGCCAAGATTGCTCATCACATCATTTTGGAGTAGAATAGCGCACACCACTATCGGGATCGAATGATGGAAAGACTCTGGACCCCCTGGCGTATGCACTATTTGCGCGGCGAGGACGAGAAACCCGACGGTTGCATCTTTTGTCATAAAGTGGCAATTTCCGACGCGGACGGGCAGGTGCTGTATCGCGGGCGATTTTGCTACGTCACCTTGAATCGTTATCCCTACAGCAACGGCCACTTGATGGTGATTCCTTACGTGCATGTTCCCAGTCTGGAGGACTTGGATGCGCCCACCCTGAGTGAGATGATGCAAGCGGTGAACCTGGCGCTGGCCGCGCTGCGCGAGGCGTACAATCCGCACGGGTTCAACGTGGGGGCGAACCTGGGCAAAGCCGCTGGCGCGGGGATTGCCGAGCACGTGCACATGCACGTCGTCCCGCGCTGGGCGGCCGACACGAACTTTATGACGGTAGCCGGCGAGACGCGGGTGATCCCCGAATTGCTGGACGACACCTACGCGCGGCTGAAGCCGATTTTTGGCCGATTGACCGTCTTGATACGCGACAAAGGACCCCTTTGGGAGACGAATAACGAACTCTGAATATCCGTCTTTCGTCTATTGCAAAACACAGGAGGCTTGAAATGGACTTTACTCTTTCCGAAGAACACTTGATGATCCGCGACATGACTCGCGATTTCGCGCAGAACGAGATCGCGCCCATCGCCGCCCATTTCGACGAGACGGGCGAATTCCCTATGGAAACGATCATGAAAATGGGCGCCCAGGGACTGATGGGCATCGAAGTGCCCGAAGAATACGGCGGCGCGGGGATGGACACGCTGGCTTATGTGATCGCGCTGGAAGAGATTTGCAAGGCCGACGCCGCCCACGGCACGATCATGTCGGTGAACAACTCGCTGTTTTGCTACGGCATTTTGCGCTTTGGCAACGAGGCGCAGAAACAAAAGTTCGTCACGCCGGTCGCCAGCGGCAAAGTGATCGGCGCGTATGCGCTGACCGAGCCACAGTCCGGCTCTGACGCGGGCAATATGCGCGTGACGGCCGTGCTTTCGGGCGACGGCTCGCATTACGTCCTCAACGGCACCAAGTCGTGGATCACCAGCGGGCCAGTCGCCAAGTATATTTTGGTCTTTGTCCAGACCGATCCCGACGCCAAACCGCGCCACCGGGGCGTGACGGCGCTGCTCGTGGATACCGAAGAGCCTGGCTTTAACCGGGGCAAAACAGAACCCAAGCTGGGCATCCGCGCCTCGGCCACCTGCGAGATTCATTTCGAGAACTATCGCTGCCCGGTGGAACACCGCTTGGGCGAGGACGGCGAGGGTTTCAAAATCGCCATGGCCGTGCTCGACGCCGGGCGCATCGGCATCGCGGCCCAGGCGGTGGGCATCGCCCAGGCCGCCTACGAGGCCAGTGTCAACTATGCCTGCGAGCGCACAGCCTTTGGCCAGCCCATCGGCCAATTCCAGATGATCCAGCAAAAACTTGCCGACATGAAGACGCGCATCGAGGCCAGCCGTCTGCTGGTGTATCAGGCCGCGCTGGCCAAGACCCGCTCCAAGCACACCGGCGAGCGCTACACGCTGGAGGCCAGCATGGCCAAACTGTTCGCCAGCGAGACGGCCACTTGGGTCGCCAACCAAGCCGTGCAGATTCACGCCGGGATGGGCTACAGCAAAGAGCTGCCCGTGGAGCGCTATTACCGCGACGCCAAGATCACCGAGATTTACGAAGGCACCAGTGAGGTCCAGCGTATGGTGATTGCGCGGATGGAGACAGGGTTGAGGTAGTTGACAATAGCTGCTGTGCACTATACACCGACCAAGAACAGAGGCAGAATCCGAGGTGGCAAGATGATTAGCCAGGTTGTGAAAATGGATGAACGTTACCAGGTCAAAATTCCTCCCCAAGCACGTAGGGCCTTGCGGTTACAAAGAGGTGAGAACCTACGCCTGGAAATTGTGGGGGACAAGATTGTGTTGTCTGTCGCAGGCAGACACACAGCGCGTTTTCTCGGTGCAGGCAGAGGGTTATGGGGTGATGTCGAGGCCTATATTGAGAAGGAGCGCAGCACGTGGGAAAAGTGAGCCAGGCGCTAACTAATCATCAGCGAGTTGGTATAGACACCAACGTTGTTATTTACCTGCTTGATGCTGTTTCCCCGTACGCGTCCCTTGTTACAGAGTTGTTTGACCTGATCGAACAGGGTCGGATACAAGCCATCGCATCTACCATCACGATGCTCGAAGTGATGGTCAAGCCATTTCAGTTGGAAGATCAAGACGCTATTGCCATGTGCAAAGAATTCTTCGACACATTTCCCAACCTGGTGGTGTCCGACGTGACACCTGCAATTGCCACACGAGCAGCACAACTACGCGCCAGGTTAGGATTAAAGGCTCCCGACGCTGTAATTGCCGCAACAGCGTTGGAAGCCAACGCAACGGCCTTTGTTTCTAACGATCCTCATTTCAACCGTATAGAGGATCTTGAAGTGCTGACCTTGTCCGATCTTATTCCTCAGGAGGTCTAAATGTGAAAGCACTCTGCTTCTACGAACACGGCGACCTGGACGTACTCCAATGCACCGACGTGCCCGACCCGACGCCGGGGCCGGGCCAGGCGCTCATCCAAGTCAAAGCCTGCGCCCTCAACCACCTCGACGTGTGGGTGCGGCGCGGCTGGCCGGGATTAAAGCTGGCCATGCCGCACATCGGCGGCTCGGACATCGCCGGCGTGGTGGCCGGGCTGGGCGACGGCGTGACGGGCTGGCAGGTGGGTGAGCGCGTCGTTGTAGACCCCGGCGTGGTGAGCGGCGAGGACGAGTTCACCCGCCGCGGCGAGCACAGCTTGAGCATCGGCGTCAACTATGGGATTCTGGGCGAGCATCTCCCCGGCGGCGCGGCCGAATATGCCGTGGTACCTGCCGCCAATCTGCTCAAAATGCCCGCCGATTGGGACTACCCCGAGGCCGCCGCCCCCTTGCTGGTGAGCCTGACCGCCTGGCGCATGCTGGTGCATCGCGCCAGAGTTCGCCCTGGCGAGAGCGTGCTGATCGTGGGGGCCGGGGGCGGCGTGAACAGCGTGGCGTTGCAACTGGCCAAGCTGTCTGGGGCCACCGTCTATGCGCTGACCAGCAGCGAAGAAAAGATGGCCCGCGCCAAAGAGTTGGGGGCCGACGTCGTGCTCAACTACCGCGAGGATCCCGACTGGCCCAAGACGCTGTTCAAGCTGACCGACCGCCGCGGCGTGGACGTGGTGGTGGACAACGTGGGCCAGGCCACGCTGAATCAGAGCATCCGCGCGGCGGCGCGGGGGGGGCGGGTGGTCATCGTGGGCAACACCAGCGGCCCCAAGGCCGAAATAGACCTGCGCTTTATCCACCACAAGCAGATCAGTCTCATCGGCAGCACCATGGGCTCGCCGCAGGACTTGCGCGACGTGATGCGCCTGGTGTGGGAGCGCAAAATCAAAGCGCCGGTGGACCGGGTGCTGCCTTTGAGCGCGGGCCGGGAGGCCCACGCCTTGCTGGAACAAGGGGAAAAGTTCGGCAAGCTGGTGTTGGCGCCTTGATGTGAGAGAGGAACAAGTCTATGGAGACGCATGACATGCCGGCGCAGGGTGAAACGTCCGCTTTGCAGACCAGATTCGAGACCGCCGCCCAAGCAGCCCAGACATTGCCCCAGCGACCGGACAACGACACCCTGCTCAAGCTATACGCGCTGTACAAACAGGCCACCCAGGGCGACGTGTCGGGAAAGCAGCCAGGCTTTACCGACTTTGTGGGTCGGGCCAAGTATGACGCCTGGAAGCGTTTGCGCGGCACGAGCAAAGAAAAGGCCATGCAAAAGTACATTGACCTGGTGGCAAATCTGAAGGGATAGCTCATAGTGCGATGCCCGAACCTTGGTGCGGGCATCGCTATGCTGGTGGTCGGGGCGAGATCACTTTTTCTTCTTCTTGTCGTCCTTTTTTTTCTTGCCGTCCTTTTTTTTCTCACCCTTGGGCTTGTCCTTGTTGGCCATCGCATCACTCCTTTCCGTAAACGGCCTGTCGCCCTTCCATCTGCCCCGACTCGTCGGGACAGTCCTCATCCGGTCTTATCTTTCTGGCTTTTGGGTTTCTTTTTCTGGTCATCCTTTTTGTTTCTGGGTGCTTGGGGGATGTCCTGAGCTTTTTTGTCGCTCTTGATTGCCCTGCTTTTGGTCATGTACGGATCTCCTTTCCTGAGCCGAGTGGATGGGCAACACGCCCGTGACGGTCGGCCTATTTTACTCGATTTTCGCCCGGCGTGCCAACCGACGCATAGCGGTGCGCCTGGACCTGCCATCCAGCAGCGTAGAGATCGTGACGAACAGTATCTACCATACTTTTAGCCAGATTCCCGTCCTGTTGCGCAGCGAACCGGCCACGCTGGTTGGCAAGCCGGGCGTATGGAGCTGGGATGAGCTAAACCCCGGCACGGCGGCGCTGATCGACGCCATGGAGATCCACCCCAGCGACGCGGTGCTCGACCTGGGCTGCGGCGCTGGTCCCATCGGTCTGGCAGCGGCGCGGTTGGCGATCGAGGGCCGCGTCATACTGGTGGATGTGAACGTCGCGGCGGTCGAGTGCGCCAGGCGCACACTGGCAGCCAACCGCATCGCCAACGCCGAGGTTCAATTGGCCGATGGGATTGATGCGCTAGAATCATGCGATGTGATTCTCAGCCATCTACCGCGCGGGCGAGAGGTGATTGAACACCTCGTTCAAGACGCGGTCCGCGCGCTCAAACCCGGCGGTCACTTTTACTTCGTGGCCCACAAGCGGGCCGGCGTCAAGAGCGCCATGACATGCGCCGCGCAGGTGCTTGGCCCGATCAGCGTGCTGCGCCAGAAAAAGGGCTATCACGTTGCGCAGGCGACGAAAATTTTCGATACCCGACGCCTGGCGCGCAGCGCGCGGCACACAATACGCAGCATCGCCCTCGACGGTGCGCCAGCCACGCTGATCAGCCAGCCGGGCGTCTTTGCCTGGGATCGCGTGGACGATGGCACAGCCGCCCTGCTGCGCGCGATGGAGGTGTTCCCCGGCCAGGCTGTGCTCGATCTGGGCTGCGGCGCGGGCCTGCTGGCGCTGGCGGCGGCGCGCCGGGGCGCACACGTGACCGCCGTAGACGCCGACCTGCGCGCGGTGGAGAGCGCCCGGCGCACGCTGGCGGCGAACGGCGCGCCCGGCGAGGTGCTCATCTCTGACTGCGCAGCGGCGGTACAGGAACGACGCTTCGACGTAGTGTTGTGCAACCCGCCTTTCCACCAGGGCGTCGGCGTCGAGTACGACGTGGCCCACCAGATGGCCCGCGACGCAGCGATGGTATTGCGACCCGGCGGGCGACTCTATCTGGTTAGCAACGTTTTTATTCGTTACGAGCGCGAGCTGAGCGGGCATTTCACCCACGTGGAAGAGGTGTTCAACGACCGGCGTTATCGCGTGCTGTGCGCGATTCGCTGACGATCAATTGCTCTTCTTTCTCATTTGGACGTATAATACCCACGCGTGCCTATTCCCGATAGGATGACGAGGAGGGGAGCGATGCGTACAAAACACCGGTTACTGGGGGCGTGGGCCATCATGTCGGTCGCCGTCGCTGCCTGCGCCAGCCGCGACCGCGCGGCGCCTACCGTCGAAATCTTGTCGCCGCCCGACCAGCACGTGCAGAACCCCGGAGAGCCAGTGCAGGTTGAGACGCGCATCAAAGACGATCAAGGCGTCGCGCAAGTGGAGCTACAGGTCAATGGAGTAGCGGTAGACGTGGCGCAAGCGCCGGCGGGCGAAAAATCTTACCGCGCCGTCCAGTCATGGACGCCGGCCCAGGCGGGCGTCTATCGGCTGACGGTGATCGCCAGCGACGCCAAAGGCCGGACCAGCGAGCCGGCGAGCATCACTGTGACCGTTGGGGTGTTCCCCAGCCCTACAGCGCCGCCTGAGGCGCAAACTGAATCTGCGGCGGCGACCGTTACCCCGGCCTGCGCATACGGCGCCACCTTTGTGGCCGACGTGACGATTCCCGACCGGACGCACCTGGCCCCTGGCGCCGAGTTTGTGAAAACCTGGCGCTTGCGCAACACTGGCTCGTGCGATTGGGGAACGGGTTTTCAATTTGTGTTTGTTGATGGCGAGCAGATGGGCAGCCCGCCGGCGGTGGACGCGCCGCCGACGCCGACGGGCGGTGTGGTAGACGTTTCGGTGCGCTTCAAAGCGCCAGACCAACCCGGCGCGTATCGCAGCCGCTGGCGTATGCGCGCTCCTGATGGACGCTTTTTTGGCGACCGACCCTTTGTGCTTATCAGCGTGCCCTAGCAGCTTGTCGGAGAACTCTAATATAGGGCCTTGTACCCGTTTTTTGCTCGTTTTGCGCCCCTTGGGTCGCCCACAAGGGGTTCACTACCGGACACTTTTAGACAAAGGCTGTGAGTTCGAGCATTTGGAACGCGACAGGAAGGGGCATCGACTCGTTCAAGAAGTGATCGAGTAAGCGCAAGCCAAGCTGGAACAAGCTCAAATCACAGCG
>DAOTXN010000047.1:0-2473 GCA_034435435.1 Anaerolineae bacterium
ATGTTAATGAGCGCGCACAACTGCTGGAACTGGTTGATCTATTGGCCAAACCAGAGCTGGAACTCCCAGCGCGCCTGGATCTGGTCGCGCAGTTGCGCCAAATGTTAAGTGCGAAACGGTAGACGCCGTCACATCGTTGTGATAGAATGATACTCGCCGGTGCGGAGGATAGGGCTCTGCTGGAGAGCAATCCTTCGTCAAGCTCAGGACAGGCTCCGAGCGCCGCCGCTGGCGACGGTGCAATGGGGTGCCCGCTGCGTTGACCCGGTTGCACTGTCCGGAAAGCGATAAACTCACCCTTCACGCGATGAGACCCTGTTCGCTTGGCAGAAAGAGCAACCCCATCCCTCAGGCTCGACCGGTAGCCATCATAGGGCATTGTTATCTTGTTCAGGCTTTATTCGTTCGTAATCTCAAACCACCAACTATACTCCACGATTTTGCCTGATGTTTTACGAAATGAGATCATTGCCTGGTGTACGCCTGTACCTAGTTTCACAGGCCAACACGCGACCTCCTCAACAGGCCAATTAGCCACAACTTCGCCATCCCTCATTCTCTGAGCGTTAACGTCATAAACAATTCCGGTGCTTTTCTCGTTGGGTTGTATCGCGTTATCAACGATTAATTGCAGCCGATCACCAAGACCACTGTAGAAGTTATCACCATTCTCGACCAAATCCGCTGGATCAATCCACACACAAACTAGTTCTTTCTTACGATCACTTGCCAACAAAATATAGGTGTCGCCAAAGTGATTTCCTTGTTGAAAATCACTCAACGACACAATTTGGCTCGACTCCGGGATCGTTTGATTAATGTAGGATGGATAAGGTGTTATTGGCAACCAGGTTGGCGTTGGCTTACGAGGGCCACAACTCGCTGCCCAAGGAGCGCCGAAAGTAAACCATAGAAACGCGTAAAAAAGCCTGCTCTTTTTCATTTACTCCACTCCTTTTCCGGGAGATGGTTCAATGGGTCTTGACGTTGAAGCTACACTCGCAACTTCTGTGATAGCTACAAGCAGAGAGTAAGTAGCGCGAGAGAGTAGCGGATAGCCTTCATGCGAATACGCGAACGCCGTGATATTGGTTTGTGGATCACTGCGAAGACTCCCAATATGCACTCCGATGAACCTCCCGTTACCATCAAAAACGCCGCCACCGGAGTCACCTGCTTGAACCAAATCAGAGGGATCAGTTGAGTAAAAGTGCGAGTAAGGGTCATGTAGCAACTCCGTTACCACGCCATACTGAAACTTCATACACCCACAGGTCTCATCGAAATATGGCTCAACCACCGTATTTCCTATGTTAACAGAACTTGGATTGCCCAATACGACAGTAGAACCGAGAGGATCATTTACGGGAAAACCCACCAGAGTCAGTTCCTCATTTATTTTTATCTGAATCAAGTCATCCGCGTCAAATGCTAGTTCGTCACCATTGGGAAGCCACACCCGGAGCATAAAGCCAGCAGAACCCTGGTCAGTTATGGCTGCATGACCGTGCCAGGCCACTACGTGAGGTGCTACTATGGCTGCATAGCTTCTCGTAGGGATCTCACCAGGTCTCTGTTCATAAATCAAAATAGTTGATGCTCTGATTTTTTCCGCTGCGCAGGCCTTGACGTCATCAGGATCACCAAGAAGGCTGCAATCTACATGACCCGAGGGATCCACAAATCTGAGGGGGTTATTGCGCACATAGGAGTACCTGTTGAGACTTTGCGGACTGGCGGGATCTGGTATAATAGTGTCGGGCTGGATCCAGCGGTTAAGATAAGGCGCATAGTAACGCGCATGGTAGAACATGAGCCCGGTGGCGTCAAGTCGTTGACCGGTGAAGGTGAAATCGGTTGGTAAGGCGCCCTCGTTCCAACGGACAGTCCCAAACGGGTGGTACAGTTGCCGCGCTACGACCCCGCCACTGCCATCGGTCGTGAGGCTGGTCGAGCCGAGGTGGTCGGCGTGCAGATAGTATACACCCTCGGGCTGGCGCACGGCAACCCGCTGGCCGCCGAAGTAATAATACTTTGTGACCGACTTGGTGACGGCCCCCGCCTCGGCGCTGGCAAAGTTGCTCACGTGGTCCGTCGCCGTGACGCGGAAGGTGTAACTGTGCCCCAGATCCCCGTGATAGGTAGCGCCGGTCTGCGTGGTCTGCGCCAGCCAGGGAGTCCAGTCGCCGCCGTCTACTCGAACGTCTACGTCATAGGTGGCAACCCCGCTGCCAGAGTCATTGGCGCTCCAGGACACATCCACGTTGCTCTCGCCGTTGGGGGTCGCCTGGATGGTCACGGCAGGCGGCGTGGCGTCGCGCAGCACGGTGAAAATACCCGATCCCGCGTTGCCGGCGCGGTCGAGGGCAGTGACGGTAGCGTCGCTGCTGAAGGTGTCGCTGACGTCGAAGGAGTAGACACGGCTGCGGTACACGCTGGTTTCGCCGTCATAGTCAAAGCTCGCGCCGCCGCT
>DAOTXN010000048.1:0-19024 GCA_034435435.1 Anaerolineae bacterium
GAATACGCCGGATACATCCGGCGTATTCCACGCCGTTCGTTATTTGTTACGTCGTTGAGTCCTGCCAAAAGTTACGTCGCGTCGTCGGCTCATCGGGTGACCGGCGCTTGTGGGATGCCGGTCACCCACGAAACGTGGCCGGTTATCGGCTCACCAGAGGGAGGAAGATCTGGTGGGTCAATAGTTGTCCGGCCCCGTAGTAGATGTCCCAATCCCACGTCGGGTTGACCAGTCCGCTGCTGCTATAGTTGGCCCAGGCGATGCGTACCTGGCCCGCGTCGTCGGCCTCCAGGAAAGCTTCGCTCAGACCGGTACCGTTGCTCCACACGGTCTGGACGGCCGACCAACTGCCTTGCAGCTTGCGATACAGCAGGCTGGGGTCGGTGTTGGCTGTAGCGGCTTCAGTCCAGGCTACGTGCAGTGCGTCGCCGCCAAAGCTGATGGTCGGCAGGAACGAATCGGCCGCGGTGTTGGCGAGCGTCACAGGCGCCGACCAAGCTCCGCTGTTAAACCCGGCGTAATAGATGTCTTTGGTCCCGCCGGCCTGCATCTCTTCCCATACCAGATGCGGGTCAGCGTTACTATCCAGCGCCATAGCGGGCACGCTGGAGGCGCGCGCAGTGTGCGACACGTCCTGCGGCAGGCTCCACGCCGCGCCGTCGAAGCGACTATAGTAGACCTGGAGCACGCCGCTCAGATCGCTGTCTTGCCAGGCCAGGTGGAGCGCGCCGTCGTCGGCGACCGCCAGACGCGGCGCCTGGCCACGGGCGCTGGGCACGGGCGCGTTGGCGCTCAGTGTGCCGTGATAGATCACCCAGAAACCGGGGGTGTTGTCGGCCCAGGCAAAGTGCAGATTCCCTGCGCCGTCCGCCGCCACGTCGGGGCTGATGGACTGCCCGGCCGTCTGCGAGACGTTCTTGGGCGCGCTCCAACCACCGCCGGTCCACTCGGCCAAGTAGATTTCAAAGTTGCCCGCGCCGTCGTCGTCCGCCCAGATCAGGTACAGCGTCCCGGCCGCTTCAATCAGATTGGGGCGGGAGCCGGTGCGCACGGGCAATGGCAATGACCAGGTACCGCCGGCGATCTTCCAACTGTGGTACACCTGCCCGTCCGACTCTTCCCAGACCAGGTGGTGGTCGCCGTTGGCGCGCACGACCAGGTCAGGCACGCGCGAGTGTCCGCTGGTGCGCGACACGTTCATCGCGCCAGCGCCGGGTTGGGTGGCGGCGATACCGACGGTCCCGCTAAAGAACGAACCGCCTTCAAATGAGTCAATGTCAATGTGAAAGGCGATCCATTGGTCGCCCTGGCCTGTCGCCTTGACCTCGGCTTTGCGCCCGATCTCGGGGGTACCCTCGCTGGTGTCGATAAAGGTCTCGGCGTCTACGGTAAAACTGATGCCGCCGACGACCCATTCGCCCTCGTAGCGCGGGGCCGGACCGTCGCCCAGTTGGGTGATCTCGCCCTCGTGCTCAAAATAATCGCCGTCGTCCGGCTCGCCGTCGTCGTCGCCGGGACCGCAGTGTTCAACCTCGACCTCGGTCGCCACTTCGACGCCGCTCACCAGCGCCGTTTCCGCCTGGGCCCAGCAGCCGAGCGCCGGGTCGCCGTTTTCGAACTCGCGCACCGTGCTCGAAACGACGTCAAAGCTGCGGGTCAACCCATCGCTGGTGGTCATCACCCACGTGCCGTTGAAATCGGGGTCGGCGGGCAGGCTGGCGATGGTCCCTTCGATCTCATAGTGACTGCCGTCGTCGTCCTCGCCCTTGAACTCGACCTCGTTGGCCAGGAAGTACAGGGTGGGCGACGTGACCCACCGCCCTTTGGCCTCGGCGGTGATGCTCAAGGCCGGCGTGCCTTGGATGACCGTGTTCGTGTCGGTGACGATTTCCTGTCCGGCGATGATTAGCGGGTTGAGGTTGGTCACGAGGCCCTCGATCTCGGCCTCGTCATCGTCGCCTTCGCCCTCTTGTTCGATCTCGATCTTGAGCGCCCATAGTTGGCCCGTGACATCGTCGGCCTCTACCTCGGCCCACGCGCCCACCACCGCCGGACCCTTGCTCTCGTCCACGATGGTGTCGCCGGTGAGCCACACGGTGCGGTAGCCGATCTGCCACGTGATAGGCCAGGTGGCGCTAAAGGGCGTGATGTGCTGGATAGCGCCGTAGAACTGGACGTCGTCCTCTTGCTCGTCGTCGTGGTCCTCGCGGTCCTCGATCTGGATCTTGTCCGCCAGCAACGAACCGTCTAGCTGCTGATAGGCCTCCACTTCGACCCAGTCGCCGATGGTAAAAGCGCCGCTGTAATCCAGCTCGGTGTCGCCATCTACGGTGACACTGATGCCGTCCACGATCCATTCGCCCTCGAAGCGCGGGGCCGAGCCGGCCCCCAATTGCTCGATGAACCCGTTCCATTCGCGCTCCTGCTCGTCGTCCTCTGCAGTCTTGATTTCGACCTTTTTGGCGCTCAGGCTGCCATCGGGAGCGCGCAGCGCCTCCACCTCGGCCACGGCCGAGATTTCGGGCGCGCCCTCGATGGTGGTGGAGGGGGTCACGGTGAAGCGGATGCCGCTCACCTGCCATTCACCGAGGTAGCCCGGCGTGCCCTGGGCGAACTCTTCGATGAGGCCTTTGAACTCAAATTCATCGTCCTCGTCGCCGGGGCTGCGCTCGGTCTCGATTTTTTCGGCCAACACCGAGCCGTCGGCCTGCGCATACCCTTCCACTTCGACCCACGCGCCGACGACCGCCGGACCGTGGGTTTCGTCCAGCGTGGCGCTCAGGTCCACGGTGACGGTCACCTCGCCGATGAGCCACTCGCCGACGACGGTCGGGCTGAGCGGGCGACTCTGCACCGCGCCGTCGAACTTGACGTGGACGTCGCCGTCGTCTACTATGATGGAGGGGGCTGTCAGGGCTGCCGTTCGACCGGCCGAGAGCAGCAGGAATAGCCCGGCCATGGCCGTCGCTGCCAGCATCAAACTCACGATCAACTTGCGCATATCACACTCTCCTTTTCTGGTCTAAATAGTCGAATTACCGTCATATCATACGTCGCACAGGACGGGAAAAGGTTACGCCCGTGCTCATCAGTTCATTAGCGGTTACGTTACCCTCTCAAAAAGCAGGGGCGGCTCCCACGGTTCCGCTGAGTCACCGCGAAGCGCCGCCTTTTGCCGGGCGTCGCGCACGCGGCCCGGTTTGCTGTCCCCAAAATGTTGAAAAGATGCGCGGCTACCATTCTTCGAGCGTGGCCTGCAGCAGGATGATCACCGGCAGCCGCGCGATTTCGACCGGCAGCGCACCTTCACCGTCCTCGTCATCTTCTTCGTCCTCGTTATCCTTGTTGCTGTTGTCCTCATGGTCATCGCCGTCCTGGTTTTGATTGTCCTCCTCGCCCTCGTTGTCTTCACCGTCGTCACTGCCGCCGCCGTCGTGTTCCCCGCCACCGGCGTGACAGCGCACACAGTCACCGATGTCACCGATGCTTTCTTCCTGGTGCTTCTGGTTAATTTCGTCGGGGTTGTGGCAATTGAAGCAGGTATACGCGCCATAGTCGCCGCCCGTATGGCAGGTGGAACAAACGCCTCCCGCACCGCCGTGGTTCAACGGGAAGGTGTGATTGCCAATGCCGGCCCCTGACCAGGACGTAGTGCTGTGACACGCGCTGCACTGCCCATCAAAATGTCCGGCGGGGCGGGCGTGGCAACTCTGGCAGTCGGTGAAACCGCTGTGGTTGAACTGCACCGCGCGCCAATCGGCGGTGCTCAGGTGGCACGCGCTGCACTGGCCTGCAAAGTGACCGGCGGGGCGGGCGTGGCAACTCTGGCAGTCGGTGAAACCGCTGTGGTTGAACTGCACCGCGCGCCAATCGGCGGTGCTCAGGTGGCATGTGCTGCACTGCCCGTCAAAATGACCGGCGGGGCGGGCGTGGCAGCTCTGGCAGTCGGTGAACCCGCTGTGGTTGAATTGCACCGCGCGCCAATCGTCGGTGCTCAGGTGACACGCGCTGCACTGCCCGTCAAAGTGACCGGCGGGGCGGGCGTGGCAGCTCTGGCAGTCGGTGAAACCGCTGTGGTTGAATTGCACGAGCCGCCAGTCGTCGGTGCTCAGGTGGCACGCGCTGCACTGGCCTGCAAAGTGGTTGGGTGGCGCGGAATCGGTATGGCAGCTCACACAATCGGTCAGACCGGTGTGGTCCAGGTTTACCACGCGCCAGTCCTCGGTGCTCAGGTGGCACGCGCTGCACTCACCGGAGAAGTGATTGGGCGGCGCGGCGTCGGCGTGGCAGGCCAGGCAGTCGGTCACACCCGCATGGTCGAATTGGAGCACACGCCAGTCGGTGGCGCTCAGGTGGCACGCGCTGCATTGCCCCGCAAAGTGGTTGGGGGGCGCGGTCTGGGTGTGGCAGTTCACACAATCGGTCAGGCCAGTGTGGTCCATGCGCACCTGTTGAAAGCTATCCGCGCCGTGGCAACGTTCGCACGTGTTTTCAAATGCGCCCTGGTGGGCGTCGGTGTGACACGCCGCACAGGTGTTGGGGGTGCCCTTGTAAACGCCATCCACGTGGCAGGCGCTACACTCGGCGACGGCATGGGCGCCCGTCAGAGGAAAGGGGTGGTTTTGCAGCGCCTCGACGGGAAAAGGGATGGGGCGCGGGTCGATGCCGGGCGCGGCTTGAGCCACGGCCGCCGGCAGACCCAGGTCAAGAGCGGCCACCTCTAGCAGATCGGCCATGGTTGCGTTAGGGTCGGCGGCGACCTGCGCCAGGGTTTGGGCTTTGAGCAGCGCCTTTTGGCGCAGGACCAAGTCGAGAGATTGGGCGCCCTCACTCTCCAACCAGGCGGCGGCCTCATTGGCCAGCGCCGCCAGGTCGGTTTGCAGACTCCCGGCCTCGTCCGGCGGGACCAGCGTCAGGGCCAGGATGGCGTCGGTCAGGGCAGCGTCGAAACCGGCCAGGGCTTCCAGGCCGCAATCGGTCTGCGAGCAGCGCCGCAATTCCTCCAGCCGGCGACCGGCCAGACGCAACTCGAGCGCCGCTTGCTGGCGCGGCGAGGCGGCGAAAAGACGCTGGACGTCCTCGGTCAGGTGTTTGACGCCATAGAGTGAGTCGCCGGGCAAACTGGATTGAGCGACCAACACCGTCGCCCCTGCCAGCAAGCACGCGGCCAGGCACGCGGCCAATAGCAGGACCAGTCCCCGTCCGAGCGGTGAGGCGTGGGGTGTATCCATTTCCTCCCTCCTGAGCCGTTGATGTGGGTCGTTCTAACGGTCCAGTCGGTTCAGGGGTGGAAAGGTTACGGGGGAAAAAGGTCCTAATTTGTCATTCGTCGTTCGCCGTTCGTCATTCGTCGCCTTCCTCTTCGCGCCCGGTGGGGTGGCACTCGACGCAGTTTTCAAAATCGCGGATGCCTTCTTCCAGGTGTTCGCGCTGCACCTGGGCCGGGTCGTGTTCGTGGCAGCCGTAGCAGGTGTAGGCGACATAGTTGGAGGGGTGGCACACCTTGCATTCGACCTCGGTCCGGCTGCCGTGGTTCAGCGGGAAGGTGTGTTCTAACAGTTGGGCCGGCGTCCATGCCTGCGTGGTGTGACAAGCGGCGCAATCGGCGCCAAACTGGCCGCGATGCACCTCCGGTTCTGCGTGGCAGCTCACGCAGTCAGAGCCGATGCCTTTGAACTGGTGGTCGATGTGGCAGGCGTTACATTCCAGGCTGGCATGCGCTCCGTCCAGGACAAAGACGATGCTGTGGTCAAAGTCGCTCATCGCGCCGGAACCGTCGTGACAGGCCAGACAATCCGGCCCGAAATCGGCGAGGTGCCGGTTCATAAAAGCGGCGTCCATGTCAGCGTGACAGGCGTCACAGATGGCCGGGTCGAATGAGTAATCAGCCGGGTGGCAGTCGGCGCAAGTGAAGGGTTGGTCGTCGGCGCGCTGGCGGTGGTGGACCAGCGAGAAACCGACTTGCTGGTGCGGAAAGTCGGCCAGCGCAGCGGCGGTGATGTCTGCGTCGCGGCCTTGATGTTCGGTATGACATAGCGTGCAAGCCTCGGGATTCTGCAACTGACCGTGCAGGCCAGAGCGGGTGGCGACCTGGTCGCGCACCCCGGTGTGGCAGGCCACGCAGCGCAACGGGTCGGCCCCGCGCCAGGGGCGGTGGCAACGGGCGCACTGGCTCTCAAATTCGGCGTGCGAGTCATAGCCGTCCAGGGGGGCGTGGCGCGGGCTGGCCGCCGTCACCGGTCCAGGGCTGAAAAGCGCGCCGCCGTTGCGCGCCGTATACAGGCCCACACAGACTACGACGATCAGCGCCGCCAGCAAGCCCGTCGGGGAAAGACAACCCAGTTGTTTTTTCATCGTCCGACTCCCCGCGGCGTTTAGCTGTAATACAGCGCCCCGATGACGTGCAAGAACGCCGCCGTAAACAGCGCCATCCCCAGGGGCACGTGGATGGTGTGCCACACCGCCATCAGGCGGCGCACGGCCATGAGCGAGGCCATCTGGCGGCGCAGCGTCCGGCGGCGGCGCACGAGTCGCTCTATCTCGGCGGCTTGTTGGCGGTCCGCCCGATCCAGTCGGGCCACCTGCCGCCGCCAGCGTCGTCGGTAGTCCCATTCGGCCAGCGAGCGCGCCAACACGTCCAGCGGCCCACCGCCGCCCGTGGCGGGCAGGTCGCCCATTTGCGCGGCGAGGGCTTGCACGCGGGCCGGGCGGGTCGCCAGCCAGTTTTCAAGCTCACCTTCGGCCTGGCCGATAGCGGCTGCCAATTGGGCCGCTTCGACCTGCGCACCGCCGGCCGTGCGGGGCACGGCGGTATAGATGTAGCGCCCCAGGAAACCGCTGCCGACGACCACGGCGGTGAGCAGCATCGTCACTCCCGCCAATCCCGCGAACTGAAAGCCGGTGTGCAAAAAGACCATGTAGGGACCGACGATGCCCATGAATATGTGCGCAGAGAGCCAGGTGCGCATACGGCCCCAGCGAGCCATGCGTCGGCTGCGCTTGCGCAGCGAGTACAGCGTCTCGGTGGCCAGCATGAGCACAAAGCCAGCGATGCCGATGCCGTGCCCGATGAGGGCGCCGGGCCGCACGGGGACCAGCGCCGTGAGCGGCAGGTAAAGCGCGGTCAATAACAGGACCACCAACACGGCGGCGATCAATTCTCGGTTGTGTTCCACAGATTTGTTTTCTCTTTCATGGTCGGCGCGTAGGGAAACGCGCCCTACGAGATTTGATAATTCCTTAACACGTCCGCGATATGGCCGTCGGCGGCGCGCAGGGCCGGCAGGATAGGACCGATGTCCGTCTGGCGTTCGACCAGTCGCTGCACGATGGGCGAGAGGGTCTGATCGCCGATGATCACGGCCCCGATGAGATGATTGTCTTTAACCATCAGCCGTTGACGGTTGACCGCGTGGTGATCGTGGACCACCAGCACGTCTGGAATGCCGCGCCACACCTCGCTGTCGCCGCGCGAGATGGTCAGCAAGTCCTGGTCCGGCTCGCGTCCCTGTCCGACCGCGCCGATGAGCGTAACGACCATGTCGGCCAGCCGGGTGACGTTGAGCGCCACGCCCTTGCGGTAGGCGGTGGGGAAGCCGGCCATGTTGGCGCCTGCCGCCCGTCCCTGGGCCACCGCCATCGGCCACAGCACATCGAGCTGGGATTTGCCCGTCAGCGGGTCCATCACCTGGGCCACGTCGCCGGCGGCGTAGATGCCGGGCACGCTGGTTTCCAACTGCTCGTTCACCAGGATACCCCGCTCGGTCTGGATGCCGGTGTCGCGGGTCAATTCCAGGCGGGGGCGCACACCGATGGCGACGCCCACCATCTGGCAGTCGATGACTTGCCCGGCGGTGGTTTCGACGCCGCTCAGCCTGCGCCGGCCGCGCCAGTCCGTTTTGTCGAGAATGCGCCCGATTTCGGCGTGGTGGTGGATGTGAATGCCTTCGTGGGTCAGGCGGCTTTCGACCAATTGCGACTCTTGCGGGTCGAGCACGCTGCTCCAGAACCGCTCCCCGCGCAAAAAGTAGTGGACGCGCACCTTTTGCGCCCGCAACCCTTCGACCAGTTCTAGCGCGGTGATGCCGCCGCCGACGACCACGGCGCTCTTGGCCCGCCGGGCCAGGCGCAGGATGTGGCGCGAGTCGTCCATGTTGTCCAGGGTGACGATGCCTTCCAGGTCGGCGCCGGGGAAGGGGGGTGGAATGGCCGCCGCGCCGGTGGCGAGCAGGAGCGCATCGTAGGTGAGGCGGCGACCGTCGACCAGCGTCACTTGCCGGGTATCGGGTTGCAGGCGCACGACTCGCCCAATGATGCGCGTCAGCCTCAGGCGGTCCAGGTCTTTCTGCGTACGAGGGAAAAGCTGGTGTTCGGGCAGCTCGTTGGTCAGCACGTAGGCCAGGCCGGGGCGGCTGTAGTAACCATGCGGCTCTTCGGTGATCAGCGTGATATTGGCGTCCGGGCGGTGTTGCCGGATCGTTTCGGCGGCGCTCAGGCCGGCGGCGCCCATGCCGACGATAAGATAACGGGTCAAGGCGTAACTCCTACGTAGGCCAGGATGGCAGCGGCGCAAAGCTCAACACGCCCCGCGGGCAGCGGGCCACACACTCGCCGCAAGTAATGCAATGGCTGTCGTGCACCGGCTGGCCGCGCCAGGCGTGGGCGCGCACGTCGATGCCCAACGGGCAATTGTACGAGCAGATGCCGCACTGCACGCAGCGGGCTGCGTCAGATACGACGTAACCGGCTGCCAGGGCCTCACCCCGGCGTTTTTCCTGGTCGAACAGTCGGGTCAACACAGCGCGTCAGTTTCTCCTCTCACGATTATAGGCCGATTTCCCGAGCAGGCAAGGCGCTGCGGACGGCGCCGAAATCGGGCCAAGCTCATCTTTACACGTCGCGCTGGCGGCGAAAAGGTTACGCAGGCATGGCCCAAATGGGCTAATTTTACTGGACAAATCAAAGTGCCGGGGGCGTTGAGGATTGGGATCACGCAAGCTGGATATAGGTTGCCAGTTCTTTTCTCATCTCCAGTTGCTCAAATACACTGAGGGGGATCTCCAGACGGACCGTGGGTTCAGGAATCGGCTTACCTTTTTCCCAAAGAATTTCCAGAATGGTTTCTTTGACCCCTTCAAGCTCGTCGAGGGCCGCGTCGGCTGTTGTGCCATAGGCGGCGCAACCTTTTAATAGGGGGATTTCGGCGCAGTATATCCCATCTGGCAGCTTGCGAATGGTAGTCGGGTACTCCAGTTGCAAATAGTAGCCAAGGTCTTTACGCTCCATAAGTGATCATTCCTTTTGTCCGTATCCCAGCGTATCTAGAGCAGCCCATGCGTTACGCACTTGATAATCGGGCAAGATATCATTCTTGCCGTGAGTCACCAAAACTACTACCGTATCCAGATCATCGTGATAGAACACATAGTGGCGGGTGCCACGGCGGGATTGGCGTATTTCAAAACCTGCACCTTGCAGGACGGCTGCCAGGTCATTGAATCGCACTTGTTTTGGGTTGGCCCGGATCTTTGCCAGTTGCCTTCGTTTTCTGGTCACGTCTGCTCGAGGTGTCGCAATCTGTGCAGATTATATCATGGGGGCGCTGGAGGGGACAAGAGGCCGGAATAGCTATGAAAAATCGGCTAAACACCGGCATAGTCAAATCAATCTCAAACAAGCTCTTAACGACTTTTGAACACGCCGGTGCTATCCTATCAGCAAATCTAAAATTGAGGAGAATAAAATGTTCAAGAAACTGTTGATGAGTGTAGTGGTGCTGGCGGCGCTCTGGCTGGGCGTGACCGGCGTGGTGTTTGCCCAAAATCCCACCCCGCGCTTCGACGGCGCGTGCCCTTACGGCGGCGCATGCGGCGGCGCTGGGATGGGCGGTCACATGATGGGCGGCTATGGTTATCAGGGCGCGCTGCCAGAGCTGCTGGCCGAGGCGCTGGACATGACCGTAGACGAGCTGGTCGCTGCGTTGTCCGACGGGCAGACCGTGGCCGAGCTGGCCGAGGCCCAGGGTCTCGATCTGGCGGATGTGGCGGCGGCGGTCGTCGCTCCCCACGTCGAACGGGTGCAGCAGGCCGTGGCCGACGGCTATCTGACCCAGGAGCAAGCGGACTGGATGATCGAAGAGATGACCGAGCACATGGCCTACCGGCTGGAGAATTTCGGCCTGGGACAGGGCGGTTTTGGCGGCGGCGGCTGCGGGATGACGGGCGGCGGCTCCTTCGGCAACTCGCGCGGCAGTACGCGCGGCGGCATGATGGGCGGGCGCGGGGGCGGCGATAACTCTGCCCCACGCTGGTCGGCCCCGGCTCCCACGTCGTAACCGGAACAAGATTCAACCGCTGAGACGCTAAAGACGCGGAGATTGCTCTCTCCGTGTCTTTTGTGTCTGGGTGTCTTTGTGGTAAAATCCCATTGATGAAAGTGTTAATCGTAGACGACGAACCGCGCATCGTGGACGGGGTGCGCAAATATTTCGAGCAGGCCGGGTTTGACGTGCTGGCTGCTTACGATGGGCCGGCTGGGCTGGCGACGGCCCGCCGCGAGCGGCCCGACCTGATCGTGCTGGACTTGATGCTGCCCGGCATGGATGGGCTGGACGTGTGCCGCGAGCTGCGCCGCGAGTCCAACGTGCCCATTATCATGCTCACCGCCCGCGTCGAAGAGACCGACAAGCTGATTGGGTTGGAGTTGGGCGCCGACGATTACCTCACCAAGCCCTTCAGCCCGCGCGAATTGGTGGCCCGCGCCCGCGCCGTGCTGCGCCGGACGCAAATGCCCCCCACCGCTGCCGCGACGCAAACCTATCGCTTTGGCGACGTCGTGTTTGACGTGGCGGCGCAGCAATGCCTCGTGGATGGCGCGAGTGTGCCGCTCACGCCCACCGAGTTCAGCCTGCTGCAGGTGCTGGTGCAGCACCCGGGGCAGGTGCTCAGTCGCGCCCAATTGCTGGATGCGGCCCACCTGGGCTATTTCGACGGCGTCGAGCGCACGGTGGACGTGCACGTTCACAACCTGCGCCGCAAGCTGGAGGCCGACCCCGCCAACCCGCGCCACATCCTGACCGCCTTTGGCGCGGGTTATCGTTTTAGTTTTGGACGGGACGAATGAAGACCAGTCTGCGCGCCCGCTTGACCTTGAGTTTTCTGCTCGTCATCGTGGCGACGGCGGGACTGGTGGCGCTGCTGGCTAACCGCATCACCGCCGAGCGTTTTACCGTGTATGTCTCTAACGCCGGACAGATACAGGCCCGCGTGTTGGCGCCGCTGTTTGCCGATTACTACGCCCAGGTGGGCAACTGGGCCGGGGTCGAGGCGCTGCTGGCAGACAGCGCCGACACGCCGGGCGGGATGATGGGGCGCGGGCGGCGCGGCAATGGCATGATGATGGGGTCCATGCAGAGCATGATGCAATCCGGGCACGAGCGCCTGTTGCTGGCCGATGCTTTTGGAAAAGTCATCGCCGATAGCGCCGGACAATCCAACGGGGCGCAGTTGTCAGCCGCCGACCTGGCCAAAGGGGCCCCCATCGTGGTCGGCGACCGGCAGGTAGGCACGCTCGTGGTGGCCTCGGGCCTGGGGACGCTCACCTCGGACCAGAGCGCGTTTTTGCGCCAGATCAACGGGCTGATGATCCTGGCGGCGCTAGGGGCGGGCATCGCCGTGCTGCTGGTGGGAGCCTGGCAGGCCCGGCGCATCGTGGCCCCGGTGCGGGCGCTGGCCGCCGCGGCCCATCGCATTGCCGCCGGCGACCTATCGCAGCGCATTCCGGTGGCGTCGGACGACGAACTGGGTGAGATGGCGGCGGCCTTTAACACCATGGCCGCGCAGTTGGAGCAGCAGCACGAACTGCGCCGGCGGGCCATGGCCGACATTGCGCACGAGCTACGCACGCCGCTCAGTGTGCTGCGCATTGACCTGGAAAGCATCGAGGACGGGTTGACCGAGCCGAGCCCGCAGGTCGTCGCCCGCCTGCAGGATGAGGTGGCGCTGCTGAACCGCCTGGTCGAGGACCTGCGCATGCTTTCGCTGGCCGAGGCGGGCGAGCTGCACATGGACATCGAGCCGCTAGATGTGGGTGAGCTGGTTCAATCCACGCTCGAGCGGGTCAACGGCGCTGCGCGGGAAAAGGGCGTCGCGCTGTCGGCCGACCTGGCCCAGCCTTTATCGCCCGTCGCGGGCGACCGACAGCGCCTGACCCAGGTATTGCTCAATCTGCTGTCAAACGCGCTGCGCCACACGCTGGCGGGCGGGCAGATTCTGGTTCGGGCGCGCCAGACCGGCGGTGAAGTCCAGGTAAGCGTGCTGGACAACGGGGAGGGCATTCCCCCCGCCGAGCTGCCCCACGTGTTTGAGCGATTCTACCGCGCCGACCGCGCCCGCAGCCGCGAAGCTGGGGGAACTGGTTTGGGCCTGACCATCGCCCGCAGCCTGGTGCAGGCCCACGGCGGGCGTATCTGGGCTGAGAACGCCGAGGGACAGGGCAGCGTCTTCATCTTCACGTTGCCGGTACGGTCCGACCTGTGAAGGATGCGCCGCCCGCGCTCATCGCATAGTCAGCGCACCACAACGCCAGGACCCAGTGAGAGTTCTCGGAAAGTGGTTGCTGTGGGACACAATAACGAATCCTTTTTAACCGCAGAGGCGCAGAGAACGCGGAGAAGAATTTAGGCAAAGGCCAGCTTGAAGATGTGGCCCCCATCACGGCTGGAACGCGAATCATTTTAGGGTCAATCTCAAAAACTCTGCGTTCTCTGCGTCTCTGCGGTAGACGCAGATCGTCCCCTTTTTTCAGCAGAGTCTCTGATTGAAAGGGAAGGTGCTAGGTTGACGTCCAGTTCGCTACCGGTTTCAGACCATTTCGTGCTCCACCCCCTGGCCGACGGCGCCTATGCGGCCGTCGCTACCGACGTCGGCGCGGCCTACAGCAACGCCGCCATCGTTGACCTGGGCGGCCAAACTCTGATCCTGGACACTTTTGAGTCGCCGCTGGCCGCCGCGGACTTGCGGGTCGCCGCCGAGCATCTCACCGGCCGGGCCGCGACGTGCGTCATCATCAGCCACGCCCACGCCGATCACTGGCTGGGCAACCAGGTCTTTGCCGGCCATGCGCCCATCCTCGCCACGCACGATACGCGCGCGTTGATGCCCGAAATGGTGGATGATGTGCGACAGTGGCAAGCCGACCCCGCCGAGTTGCAGGCCTACCTGCGCGAGAATGAGACGGCGCTGGCGGCCGCCGCCGACCCCCGCAGGCGGGCGTCGCTGCAACGCGCCATCGCCCGGACGCGCTACCTGCTGGCGGCGCTGCCAGGCTTGAAATTGTGTCTCCCCACCCAGACCTTCAAGAACAGCATGATCTTTTATGGCGACCGGCGCACGGCCGAGGTGCACACCTGGAACGGCGGACATACGGCCAGCGACGCCTACCTGGCGCTGCCCGCGGACAAAGTGATCGTGTTGGGTGATTTGGGCTTTTTCCAATGCCAGCCCTTCATGCCCTACGGCGACCCGCCCACGTGGATAGCGTTGCTGGACAAGCTGGCGGCCACCGACGTTGAAACGTTTGTGCCCGGTCACGGACCGTTGGGGACCAAGACCGATCTGGCTTTGCAGCGTGAATACCTCGCACTGCTGCCCGAGCAGGTCGGGCAGGTGGTCGCCGCCGGCGGGACGGAAGATGACGCACTTGACATCGGGATGCCCGCACAGTTCGAGCCGTGGCTGACGGGCGGCATGGCGCGTTTCGAGGCCAATGTGCGGTCCGTGTATCAACGCCTGACGGCAGAGGAGCGCAACAGGTGAGAATCCAGATGGCCTGCCGGGTGATCGTCCGGTGGGTTGGGCTATCGCTTCTTCTGAGCTGGTGGGCGACATGGGCGCTTGTCGGCGCCGGCCCGGCTCGCGCCAGCGTCGAGCCGCAGCCTTTTGCGCCGCAGCCGCCAGACGACCTTCGTTTTCAGCGCCTGTCGCTGGAGCACGGGCTATCCCAGAACTCGGTTTATGCCATTTTGCAGGACCAGCGCGGCTTTTTGTGGTTTGCTACTCAAGACGGACTGAACCGCTACGACGGATACGATTTTCAGGTCTATAAATCGGCGCCCGGGCGCAACAGCCTGGCGCACAACTTTGTGCGTGCGCTGGTCCAAGACCCGGCGGGTGATTTGTGGATCGGCACAGACGCTGGCGGGTTGGACAGATTCAATCCAGAGACCGGTGTATTCATCCACTATCAAAATACGCCTGGAGATTCGCATAGCCTGAGCAGTAATCACGTGCGGGCGCTATGGTTGGATCGCCAAGGAATGCTGTGGGTCGGCAGCCTGGGTGGGTTAGACCGTCTCGCGCCGGACGGCGACCGTTTTGTGCGCTACCCCTTGAGCAACGACAACGTGTGGTCACTGTGGGAGGACCGGGACGGTATTTTGTGGGTCGGCACTGAGGGAGGGCTGCATCGGCTCGACCGCGAGCAGGGGACCGTTACAGTGTACCGGCATCACGCCGCCGATCCAACCAGCCTGAGCCACGACGCCGTCTGGGCCATCTATGAGGACCATTATAGCGACCTGTGGGTTGGCACCGCCGACGGCCTGAACCGCTACGACCGCCAGCGGGATGCGTTTATCCGTTATCGCCATGCGGTGGGCGATCCCCACAGCCTGAGCCACGACGCAGTGCGCGCCATTTTCGAGGATCAGGACGGCGCGCTGTGGGTCGGCAGCGAGGCCGGGCTGAATCGCTTTGATCGCGCCAATCAACGCTTTCAGCGTTACTTTAACGACTTGAGCGACGCCCAGAGCTTGAGCGGCAATTGGATTCAAGCGATTTACCAGGACCGCGAAGGAGGGCTGTGGTTTGGCGCTCACGGCGGCGGCTTGAGCAAGCTTGACCGCTCGACGACGCAATTTGCTCATTATCGGGCTGACGCCGCCGCCTTCGATAGCTTGAGCAGTAATCTGGTCTGGTCCATTTTGCAGGACAGCGACGGCGTGGTGTGGGTTGGCACGGGCGGCGGCGGGTTAAACAAGCTATACCCCGACACGGGTGTGTTTGTGACCTATCGACACAGTAATAACAACCCGTACAGCCTGGGGGCCGATGCGGTGCGGGCCATCGCACAAGACCTGGACGGCGCGTTGTGGATCGGCACCGAAAGCGCTGGCCTGGACCGCTTTGACGACCTGCGCGGCAAGTTCATCCACTACCGGCACGATCCGGCCGATCCCGCCACTTTGAGCCACGACGCGATTCGTTCGCTGTATGTGGACCGCGACGGGAGGCTGTGGGTGGGCACGCTGGGCGGCGGCCTGGATCGCCTGGACCCGGGCAGCCAGCGTTTTATCCATTATGCGCCTGACCCGCAAAATCCATACAGTTTGAGCGATGGCACGGTCTGGGCGATTTACCAGGATCAGGAGGGGGCGTTGTGGGTCGGTACCGGGGCCGGGGGCCTCAACCGGCTCGATCTGCAGGACGCGACGATGCTGGATGGCGCCGCGGCCCGCTTTGTCCGCTATCAGGCGGACTCTCAAAACTCTCGCAGCCTCAGCAACAACTCGGTGCTGTCGATTTGCGAAGACCAGGCGGGCGCGTTGTGGGTGGGTACTTTTGGCGGTGGTCTGAATAGATTTGACCGCGCAAGTGAAACATTCACCCACTACCGCGAGTCGGATGGCCTGCCCAACGACGTCGTCTATGGCATTCTGGAGGACGAGCAGGGCTACCTGTGGCTCAGCACGAACAAGGGTCTCTCGCGCTTTGACCCGCGCACCGAAACCTTTCGCAATTTCGACGCGGGTGACGGGCTACAGAGCAACGAGTTCAATGCCGGGGCCTATCATCAAAGCGCGGACGGTCGTTTGTTTTTCGGCGGCGTCAACGGCTTTAACGCCTTTTACCCGGATAAACTGGTTGAAAACACTTTTATCCCACCGCTCGTGTTGACCCGACTGACCCAGGGCGGCGTCGAGATCCACAGCGACGTGGCGGTTGAATATCTATCAGAGGTGACGCTACACTGGCCCAACAACTTTTTCGAGTTCGAGTATGCTGCCCTCAGCTACGCCCGGCCCGACAAGAATCGTTACGCCTACAAACTGGAGGGGCTGGACAAGGACTGGAACGAGGTCGGCACGCAACGCTTTGGGCGCTATACCAATCTCCCCGGCGGCGCGTTTACGTTGCGCATTCGAGGCTCAAATGGCGACGGCGTGTGGAATACCGAGGGATTTGCGCTCAAGATCACCGTCGTGCCGCCCTTTTGGGAGCGCGGCTGGTTCCGGGGTGGGGTGGCTCTGCTTTTGGCAGGGCTGGTCGTGGGCGGCTACCAATGGCGGGTGCGCGGCATTGCGCGGCGCAACCGCGAGCTGGAGCGGCAGGTGCAAGAACGCACACGCACGCTGGAGCAGCGCACCCGCGAGAGTGAGCGTCGCCAGCAAGAGTTAGAAGCCCTCTATCGCGCCGACGCCGAATTGCACCGCCGTCTCAGCCTGGACGAAGTGCTGGAGGGGCTGGTCGAGATGGCCATAGAAATCTTGCGAGCCGACAAAAGCGCGTTGCTGACGTGGGACGCAAAGGGTGAAAGGCTCGGCGTGCGGGTTGCGCGCGGGTATCGTCCGGAGACTCTGGACCAGATGACCTTCGCTCCGGGTGAGGGAACGCCGGGACGGGTGGTTGCCAGCGGCGAGCCGGTCATCGTTCAAGACGCCCGCGCCGACCCACGCATATCTCGGCGTGCGACCATCATCGAGCCGGAGCACATCCACTCTTTTATGCAGGTACCCATCCGTATTGGCCACCACATTTTTGGCGTGTTCAGCGCCGACTATACTCGCCCGCACGCCTTTGACGAAAATGATCGGCGTTTGTTCCTGGCCCTGGCGCAACGGGCTGCCCTGGCCATCGACACGGCCCAATTGTACGAACGGACCCAGGAATTGGTCGTGCTCGAAGAACGTCAGCGTCTGGCCCGCGACCTACACGACGCCGTCACGCAGACGCTCTTTTCGGCCACCCTCATCGCCGAGGCGCTGCCCAAGCTGTGGGAGGTGGACCAGGATCAGGGCCGCGAGCTTTTGGGCGAGCTGCGCCAGTTGAGCCGGGGCGCGCTGGCCGAAATGCGGGCGCTGCTGCTAGAGTTGCGCCCGGCTGCGCTGATCGAGACGAGTCTGCCCGACCTGTTGCACCAGTTGGCCGACGCAGCCGCGGGGCGCGAAGACATCCAGGTGCAGGTGCGCGTCGAGGGCTATTGTCCCCTCCCGCCCGACGTCCACGTGGCCCTGTACCGCATTGCTCAGGAGGCGCTCAACAACGTGGTCAAACATGCCCAGGCTCACCACGCCGTGGTCAGCCTGGGCTGCCAGGACAGGCGGGTAGAGCTGGAGGTCAGCGACGACGGATGCGGCTTTGACCCTGCCGCCGTCCAGCCTGACCACCTGGGACTGGGCATCATCCGCGAGCGGGCGCGAGACGTCGGCGCTTACCTCGCCATCAACAGCCAACCAGGCCAGGGCACAACTGTGACGGCGGTTTGGACGAAGGACCAATGACGAAGGACGAAGGACGAAAGACGGAGGACGAAAGACGGAGGACGAAATGCCGTTCAAGTTTGAAAAACTCGAGGTGTGGCAACTGGCGTTAGAGTACGTGGATTTGATCTACGAGATTGCGGAGCAGTTGCCCAAAAGCGAGGAGTATAATCTCAAGTCGCAGATGAAACGGGCGGCGACGTCGGTGGCGCTCAATATTGCCGAAGGCTCTACCGGGCAGACCGACGCCGAGCAGGCCCGATTTCTGGGATTGGCGATTCGATCTCTGTTGGAGACTGTGGCCTGCCAGCATCTCATCAACCGGCGCAAGTTTCTCACCGAGGCTACTCCCCTGCGCCAGGCCTACCGGCAAGCCGAGACCCTGGTCGCCAGGCTGCACACCATGCGGCGAGCTATCGCCCCCGACCGGGCCTGGCTGCGGGAGGCGGGTGTCCTGTATGAAACGGACGAAGGACCGGCGACGAAGGACGAAGGACCAATGACGAAAGACGAAGGACCAATGACGAAAGACGAATAGGGCCTTGCGACGCCATTCGTCCTTCGTCTTTCGTCCTTCGTCGTCCTTCATCGTCCTTCGTCGAGGAAAAGGAGCCTCAAATGGAGACCACACCCCCCATCCGCGTAATGATCGTAGACGACCACGGCATGGTGCGCAAGGGCCTGGCGACCTTTTTGCGCATCTATGACGATTTGGAGCTGGTGGGCGAGGCGCGCAACGGCCGCGAGGCCGTGCAGATGTGTGCGCAGGTACAACCCGACGTGGTCTTGATGGATTTGGTGATGCCCGAAATGGATGGCTCGACCGCCGCCAGCGCCATTCGCGAGCAATGTCCCACCGTCCAGGTCATCGCGCTGACCAGTTTTCAGGAAAAAGAGCGGGTGCGCGAGGCGCTGCGGGCCGGCGCGATCAGCTACTTGCTCAAAAACGTCTCGGCCAACGATTTGGCCGAGGCCATCCGCGCGGCCCACGCCGGGCGCTCCACGCTGGCCCCAGAAGCCATTCAAGCGTTGATCCAGATCGAAAGCCAGGAGCCGCCGCCCGGCGCTGACCTGAGCGAGCGCGAGCGGGAGGTGCTGCAACTGCTGGTCGCGGGACTGAGCAACCCTGAAATCGCCGCTCGATTGTGCGTGAGCCGTTCCACCGCCAAAGCCCACGTCAGCAATATTTTCTCCAAGCTGGGGGTGTCTAACCGCGCCGAGGCCGTCGCGCTGGCGGTTCAGCATAACCTGGTGTAATCCGCTCGTAGTTCGGACAAAAGTCCAGTGATTTTACGTATTTTTCAAATGGATTTGAAATCAACGGACGTCCGGCTTCAGCCGGGGAATTCTCGCTAATGAACCTTAAGAATTAAATTCGGTAACGGTCTTGGCAGTCGGGTGTTATAGCCGATGGAGGTGAGCACAATGGCCGAACCATTGACTATCGAACTAACGCCGGAACAATGGCAGGAATTGGAGGACGTCCGG
>DAOTXN010000049.1:0-4516 GCA_034435435.1 Anaerolineae bacterium
CAAATGCGTAAAAGCGGCAAACCCAAAGCCATTCGACAGGATTCACAAGATTCACAGGATGGAATTCGTGGAAAAATCCTGTAAATCCTGTAAATCTTGTCCAAAGAGCTACCAGGGTGAGCAGTTACGAGCAAATTGACACTTTCGGCCCCCGTCAGTATACTCGTGTCACTCACAGTTTTTGACGCACCACGTTTCACGTTTCACGGAGGCCCGTATGCTCAGCATCGAACAGATTAACACCCGCTCGAAATCGGACGTGCGCCGCTTTGTAGAACTTTCGTTTCGGCTGTACAAGAATCACCCGCAATGGGTGCCGCCCCTGTTAGGCGACGTGCGCCTGATGCTCAACAGAACCAAACACCCCTTTTATGAGCACTCGCAGGCTGATTTCTTCGTCGCCGTGCGCGACGGACAAGTCGTGGGGCGCGTCGCGGCGCTGGAGAACCGCCGCTACAATGAATACCACGCCAAGCGCCAGGCCCAGTTCTACCTGTTCGATTGCGCGGAAGACCAGGCAGCGGCGACGGCGCTGTTTGAGCGCGTGTTCGAGTGGGCGCGGGCGCGCGGGCTAAACCAGGTCGTCGGGCCCAAGGGGTTCAGCGCGCTGGACGGCTATGGCATGCTGGTGGAGGGGTTCGAGCACCGCCAGATGATGACCATGATGAATTACAACTATCCCTACTATCCCTCTCTGGCCGAGGCGGTTGGATTTGAAAAAGAGGTGGATTTTGTCTCGTGCTACCTCAGCGCCGAGGCTTTTCGCCTGCCAGAACGCATTCACAGCATCGCCGAGCGGGTGCAGCGACGCGGCGCCTTGACCGTGCAGCGCTTCACCAGCAAGCGCGAGCTGAAAAAATGGGCCGGACGCATCGGCCAGGCCTACAACGATACCTTTACCCACAACTGGGAATACTATCCGCTCACCGAGCGCGAGATCGCTTTTCTGGTGGATAACTTGATGCTGGTGGCCGAGCCGCGCCTGATCAAAATCATCACCAGCGGGGAGCGGGTGGTGGGCTTTTTGTTCGGCTTTCCCGACGTGTCGGCGGCGTTGCAACGGGCCAGAGGACATCTGTTTCCGTTTGGCATCGTGCACCTGCTACGTGAGATGCGGCGCACCAAATGGGTGGCGTTGAACGGGGCCGGCATCTTGCCCGAATTCCAGGGTCGGGGCGGCAACGCGCTGCTCTATTCCGAGATGGAAAAAAGCGTACGCGAATTCGGTTTCGACCACGCCGACCTGACCCAAATCGCCGAGAGCGCCGTGCAGATGCGGCGCGATTTGGAGAACGTGGGGGGAAAACCGTACAAGAATCATCGGGTGTATCGGCGGGAGGTATAGAAAGTAAAACGTACGTGTACTATGTGTAATGCCGTTTTAGCTCCGACGCATACCGGCTCCCCACCTGTTCGGCGTTCTGCCGCAGCCACTCGCTCAGGCGCGTCTCTCCCGTGGGTGGGCTATGCGAGACCAGCAAATTCGCCATCAGCCCTTGCACCTCCTCCCGCGTCAGCACCACATCGCGCACTGCCAGGCCGACCAGCCGCGAGAGTAGCAGCGCCACTCCCGGCGGCAGATGCAGCAACCTGACCCGCCGGCCAAGCGTGCGGGCGATGAGCCGGAGTAGCTCGTCAAAAGTGTAACTTTCAGGACCGACCGCGTCTAGCACGATGTTTTCGTCCTCTTGCGCGACCCGCACAGCCAGCCCGGCCATATCTTGCACGAAAATGGGCTGGAGGCCATATTGCCCATCGCCAGGCACTACAAAGAGCGGAAACCGTCGCACCAGCCAGGCCATGTTGTTGATGAGGATGTCTTCTGGGCCAAAGATGACCGTCGGGCGCAAGATAGCATAGGACAGGCCAGACGTCCGGACGGCCTCCTCTAGCAAGGCCTTGCTATGATAGTACGGCAAAGGCGAGTCGAGGGAGGGGTTGGCGATGCTGACGTGCACCACACGGCGCACGCCGGCCTCTTGCGCCGCCCGGATAAGCGTCCGGGTATTCTCAACGGCCTGGTCAAACGTGACCGTCCCGTGCGAAAAACGCACCCAGTAGGTGTTGTACAGCACGTCGGCCCCGCGCAGGCTCTCGACCAACGCCAGCGGATCGTCAAAATTGAACCAGGCCGCCTGCACCTGCTCGCCAAACGGGTTGGGCCGGTCGGGGTGCCCGGTCAGCGTGCGGACACGCTGGCCCAGCGCCAACAGACGGCGAGTGATATACTGTCCGGTGTAGCCGAACGCACCGGTGACGATGTGCAATTGACGAGTCTCCATAAATCCATTGCCTTTCAAAGTTGTTTTACCCGCCAACCCAGCACATCTGGGGACGGATTGTCAATCCTAATCGGGCGCAATGCGAACTGCCGCGTCACATTCGACCAGCGCTAACGCGAACCTATGTTCTGATATCCAAGAGCGCGCTTTTTCCAGATGGTGTTGAGCCGGGGAAGAAAACTGTGTTTCGACGATATCCATTTTGTGCGCCCTTTCATAAGGAGATTTTTAGCATTGAGAGAAAAACCACACAACACCTGTGGACTGAAAAACAAACGTATTTTAGCACACACTGTTTTCAGCGCAACCTGGGTGGTTTTCGGATTTGCATTTTTTTTACCGGCGAATATAATCTCCAATACGTAAGGGCTCCACACAAAACGGTTCTGCTCTCTCAATTATTCCGCTCCTCGCGCGTTGGAAGGGGGAAAACAACGCACTGGCGTCTACAAAACAGATCTAGCTGACAATCGTCGAGCATGCCGGCGCAATGTCGTCGACCGCCTATCGAAAGAGGACGCGCATGAATGCGGAAGAGCTTGCCAGATTATACCAGGCCGGCCAACGCACTTTCAACCGCACGCTGACGCTCCAGGTTGACCTGCGTCAGGCTGAATTAGGCCGTGTGGATTTGAGCAGCGCCAGCTTGATCGACGCAGATTTGAGCGGCGCCGATCTTAGGGCGGCTCGGCTGCGTTGGACAAAGCTCATTGGGGCGGATCTGCGCGAAGCGGATTTAACACAAGCTGACCTGACCGGAGCCAACCTGGTAGGCGCCGATTTGCGGAGAGCCAAATTGCGGCGCGCCAAACTATGCGGGGCCAATCTGACCGGGGCCAGACTCACCGAGACCGCGCTTGGCGGCGCAGATTTTCGTCATGCCACTCTGGATGGCGCCGATTTGCGTGGCGCCGACTTGTATCGGGTCTGTTTGAGCGCAAGCCAATTGATCCGGGCCGACCTGGCGCATGTCCGCTTGACCAGCGCCGACCTGCGGAGGGCAAACCTGGCCAACGCTAATCTGTGTCGCGCCGACTTGAGCGAAGCCTGTCTCACCGAAGCCAGCTTGTTGCAAGCCAATCTTGTGCAGGCCAATCTGGGTCGAGCCGACTTGCGCCGCGCCGATTTGCGCCAGGCCGATCTGCAGGGCGCAAATCTACGCAAAGCCGACCTGCGCGACGCCAATCTGAGTCTGACTGCCCTGCACAGCGTGAATATGGAAGAGGCGATCGTCTCGTATGCCCAATTGGCCCTGGCGGCCACACTCACCAACGCCATTCTCCCCGACCGCTCTCTGTCTACGATGTCCACGCCCTTTGCAGAACTGAAAACCACGCAATATTTCGACTGGTAAAGACGTCAATGGAATACAATAACTGGTTCAACCGTCACATCGTTTCTTTGCACGCTCACTGCCTCCTTATACTCATCACGAGTGGCGTGCTGGTCTTTTTTGTCGCCTGTGGCAGTGGTGACCCGGTTCCTACCCTCGTGCCCACCCTGGCCTTGCCGACCGCTGCTGCGCCGACCGACGTTCCCCCCACAAACACTCCGTCAGGATCACTGTTACCCACCGTCACCCCCCGTGTCGGTCCCGCTACCCGCACCCCGTGGCTCGCAGACACCCCTACCTTTGCCGGCGGCGCAGCGCCGCCGCCCACGCCCACATCGCCCGGCTGCGACGCCGACACATTGGATACATACGAGGAAATCGTCGCCCAATTGCGCGGCGTATATGCGTCTCTGGAAAACCAGGGCTACACCGAGGATGCCCTGCTGGCTGCCATCCCCCAAATGGAGCGATTGCTGACGCAAGCCCAGGACCTGCCCACCCCTTGCGACCGGGCTTATTGGCTGCGCCTGATGCTGGCCGAGCGCATTGCCGCCGAGATCGCCGACCTGCAAAAGTTCGCCGACAATTCCAATCAGGGCGACCCACGCGCCGCGATTGTGATGAGTCCGTTGATTGACGATGCCCTCGCCGCACTGCGCGATGAAATCCAGACCGCGCTCACGCCCCGCGCGCCTACCCCTACCCCCACCCCGGCCCCCTTTCTGTGCGACTGCTCCGGCGACCTGTACGACTGTGCCTATTTCCGCTCCCAGGCCGAAGCCCAATCCTGCTACGACTATTGCCTGCCTCGCGCCGGCGACGTCCACGGCCTCGACCCCGCCGGCGACGGCGTCGCCTGCCCGTCTTTGCCCTAAAACAAACGTGCGACGCACCTCGGAGG
>DAOTXN010000050.1:0-8479 GCA_034435435.1 Anaerolineae bacterium
CACCCACCCCGACCAACACGCCCACACCCCCGCCCATCCCGCCCAGTTACAACTTTCCCGACCCGGCCGAGCTGGCCCACACGATCATGTCAGAGGCCGACTCGCATTTTTGGATCGGGCGGCCATTGGGCGCGGGTGGTTCCAACTGGCCGGCCGGCAATTATCCCTACGGCTCGACCAAAGGCGGCACACTGGCGGTGCACCACGGCGTAGACTTTGCCGCCGACTACGGCTCGGCCATCGTGGCGGTCGCCGCGGGAGAGATCGTCGTCGCCGGAGGTGACCAGGAAGTAGTATACGGCTTGCGGCCCGACTTTTACGGCCTGCTCGTCGTCATCCGCCTCGACCAGACCTACAACGGCCAGCCCGTCTATGCGTTGTATGCCCATCTGTCGCAGGTGTTGGTCGAGGTGGGCCAGCGGGTAGAGCCGGGGCAATTGATCGCCGAATCCGGCTCGTCTGGGGCGGCGTTGGGGCCACACCTGCACCTGGAAGTGCGGGTGGGCGAGAACGACTATGCTCACACCCGCAATCCCCAACTGTGGATGGCGCCCTTTGACGACCGGGGGGCCATAGCCGTGCGCATCGTGAACAAGGACGGGCAACTCGTGCCCGACTATCCGGCGTTGCTCAGTCGGGCCGCCGCGCCGCACGCCATCTATCGCGGCTCGTGGACCTACACCGATAACCACGTCAACGGCGACGATGTGTTCGGCGAAAACCTGGTCTTTGGCGACGTGCCGCCCGGACCGTATTGGGTGCGCGCGGTGGTGGACGGGCACGAGTTTGCCGCGCCCGCATTGGTCGTGTCCGGGCGCACCACCGCCGTCACGCTCGAAATACCGGCCCCATAAAAACCTGTGTGAATCCGTGTTCATCCGTGTCCGCTCTGACATATTTCGACTTTTTTTCGCCCTTGCCCTCTTCATTGCCGCCGGTTGCGCCATGCGCGCCGGCGCCGATGTACCGCCGGTCACGCTGGCGGTCATGCCCACCCGCACACCCACGCCGCGTCCCACGGCAACGCCACGGCCCACTTTTACACCCACGGCGACGCCGCTGCCCACGTTGCAAGGACCACACGCCGGGCTGATGGCCACTCCCAAAAGCGGCAGCTATGCCCCTACCGAGCTGGCGTTGCGCGAACACTACTGGTTCGACTGGCCCGTGCCGGGGCGTATCTTGCCCACTTATCCCTACGGCGGGCGTTGGCCCGGCGGCACGTGGGTGCATCGGGGGGTGGACATCAATGGGGCCATCGGCGACCCCGTGGTTGCCGTCGCGCCGGGGGTGATCCTCGAAGCGGGCGACGAGTTGGTGGACATCGAAGGGCGCATGAGCGACGCGTACGGCATCCACGTCTTTATGCAGCTCGACCAGACCTTCGACGGCTGGCCGATCTATATCCTGTACGCGCATTTTTCAGAGGTGTTGGTAAGCGAGGGCGACCACGTCGAGGCGGGGCAGGTCGTCGGCCTGGTGGGCGTGACAGGTTTTACGACCGGGCCGCACGTGCACCTAGAGATACGCATCGGCCAGAACGATCCCCGGCACACGCGCAACCCGGAACTGTGGCTTCAGCCTCGCGCCGGCAGCGGCACAGTGGCCGGGCGACTGATCGATCCGGCGGGCGACTATATCCACGAACGGACTATTGGTTTATACGACGGTAGCCTGCTGGTGCGCCAGACACGCACCTATGCCAGCGCCGTGGTCAACCCCGATGAGGGTTGGGGCGAAAATTTTGTCTTTTGGGAAGTGCCGCCGGGCCATTACACCGTGCGGGCCGATTTGGGGACCGAGACGCACCTGGGCTCGGCAGAAGTGGTGGCCGGGCGCACGACGCTGGTGACGTTTACCACGTTGGACTTGCCCGCCACCCTGACACCCAGCCCCATACCCGAAAGCTGACTTTACGGCCCCAACCATTTCCTCTCCAGCGCCTCCAACGCGCCGTCGCGCCGCAGCTCGACCAGAGCCTGGTTCAGCGCCTGCAACAACGCGCTGCTGTCCCGCCGCACCACAACCGCATATTGCTCACCCGTGACCGGCTCTGCACTGATACGCAACAGCTCTCGTCTTTCGTCCTTGGTCTTTCGTCCTTGGTCCCTCAACACCATCAACGCCGTGGCCCGGTCGGTGAGCGCCGCATCGGCCCGCCCCTCGGCTACGACGGCCAGCGTCTCCTTGGCCGAATCGGTGTGCAGCAACGACAGATCGGTCAAACGCCTGGCCCAGCGGCGAGCCACACTGTCGCCCTCGGAGCCAAGCTCGACGGCCAACACCCGTCCATCCAAATCTTGCATGCCATCCACGTCGGCGGCGTCTGGGCCAACGACCAGCACTTGCCCGGCGTCAAAGTAGGGAGTCGAAAAGGCAAAATCGGCGCTGCGGTCCATATCCACTACCATCGCCGAGATGATCACGTCTACCCGGTCGGCCGTCAGAGCGTCGTACAGGCCGTCGAAACTCAGGTTGGCGACGAACTGCACTTCCAGCCCCATCCGCTCGCCCAGCGCCCGCGCCAGCTCGACGTCAAAACCGGTCAACTGGCCGCTCCCGTCCACAAATTCAAACGGCACCCAGTTGGCCTCCATCCCTACGCGGATAACGCCCTGCTCCTGAATGCGCTGCCAGGTCGGGTCGGGTTTTGGAGCGGTGCAACCAGCTACGAGACCGCCGAACGCAGAAAACAGGATAAAAAGCGCACGCATCAGCACGCCTCTCACCGCTCGCCCCTCGCATACGCCTGCACTTCCAGATAGATAGGTTTGGGTTCGAATTCGGGGGTGACAAAGGCATAACTGTCGTGATAGTTGTGGCGCAGCGCCGGGAAACGCAAGGCCCACATCGCCACCATGGTGCACCACGGCCAATGCTCACGCGCCCACTCGTACGCGCCGATGGTGTAGCGAATGCGCTGGGCCGGGCTGACCGCCATCGTCCAACGCGGGTGGTCGTTCCAGCCCGCTTCGGTCACATAGATAGATTTGTGGGCGTCGCCGTGCGCGACCATGATCTCGCGCAGCAGCTCCACCCGACGAAAGTTGAGCAGCTCGGGCGCGGGCGGCGCGTCGGGCGGCGCTTGCATCCCATAAGCGTGGGCGGCCAGAGCGTCAAAGTAGGGCGCAGCGCCGGCCCGGTACATCCCTTCCAGGTAAAGCAGATCGTTCAACCCAGCCGGGCTGCCCGGCGGTTCGAGAGTGGGAGCCAGCGCCCCGGCCAGGATGATCAGGTCCGGATTGGCGGCTTTGGCGGCCGGGTAGACCACACGCAGCATCTCGGTGTAGGCCACCGGGTCTACAGGACGATAACCCCACTCGAAGCTCAAGTTGGGTTCGTTCCACAAGATGACGTGATCCACCTGACCCCGATAGCGCCCGGCAAAAGCGGCCACAAAGCGGGCCAAATCGTCATAAGCCTGGCTGTCCAAATAGGTCAGCGTCGTTTCCTGCTCGCCAGGCGCGGGTCGCGCCCAGGCGGGCGTCCAGCCCAAGCGGGCGATGACGATAAGCCCCTGGCTGCGGGCGTGGCGGATGACCTGATCGGTGTGCTCCCATTGATATTTGCCTTTGGACGGCTCGACGTAGGGCCAGGGGAAATATTCGACGATCCACGGCGCACCCATTTGGCGCACCATGCGCAGTGTGCGCTGAATTTTCCACGCTTCGACCTCATCGGTCAGTCGGGTATGTACACCGATGAGCGGGTTGGTCGTCAGGACGGTTTGCGCTGGGTCCAGCACTATCAGCGGAAAGGGAGACGACACATGCAGAACAGTATATGCCAGCGTCAAGACGAGCAATAACCGGACTGCGTGAGGCCAGGTATACAGGCTGCGAGTGTAGGGGAACGATCTGCGCACAGTGGGAATTATAACCGGGGCAGACGGCTGAGGCAAGAGCAGGTAGACCGAGCCAAACACGCTTCCATTTTACCTGACCTGCCCACATTTAAGATTTTTTTTATGATTTTACGTCGAGATTTGGATATAATAGAATCAATTTGTGCAAGGGGCCGGGTATGGAACCAATGCAGTCACGACAAACTGCATACCTGGTGCGACAAGGCATCGCTGCTGCGCGATCTGGGCGCTCGGCCGAGGCGCGTCAATTATTAGAGCATGCGGTTCAAATCAACTCCAACGACGAAATGGCGTGGCTGTGGCTGAGCGGGTTGATGACGACCGTTGAACAAAAACTCATGTGTCTCCGGCAGGTCTTGCGCATTAATCCTCACAACGAGTATGCGCGGGCCGGTCTCGCACGACTACAAAACACGCTCCGCGCGGCTGGTCCTGTGGCTGCATTAGAAACCCGATTGGCGGCCGTGACCGAGAGCAGCGCGTCTCCTGTCCAAAACCGCGTGACCTTGCCGGCTATCAAACGTCTCAAACCGCCATCGAGTGCGCCACAGCAAGAACCCCTGGCCCCGAAACTGGCCGAGTCACAATCGTCGGATGCTCTCTCTTGTCCCGCCTGCGATCATCCTCTAGCGCCGAATATGCGGGTCTGTCCGCACTGCTACCTCGAACTCAAATCCCTCGAAGAGTTGCTGGCGCGCGGCGACGCATTACCCCCCACGCAACCTCTCAAGCCCAGGCGAAAAGGTATTCGCGGTCGTTAGCCGCCGACTTACCAACTGACCAACTCTCGAACCTGCATAGCCTCAGCGCCGTGTCTGTGTTATAATGCAGGCGACAATCTGGGAGTTGCATGCTCAATTGATCGACACATACGGCCTTTCGCGAAATGGCATCATCAAGGGAACGGCCTACGACCTGCGGGCCGAGACCTACGACTATTTTTTCCCTGACCGCTCGTGGGAGACGGTAGGCTGGGTGCGACTGGCCCGGCGCTACGGGCGGCGCGTGGTGGAGTGGATGTGCGGCGCCGGGGAGCTGGCATGCGGCCTGGCCCGCCGCGACCTGAGCGTGATCGGCGTGGACCTGACGCCGGAAATGTTGCGCGTGGCCGAACAACGCGCCGCCGCTCTGCCGCCGGAACAACGCCCGGTGTGGGTCGAGGACGACATCCGCGACGCGGCCCTGCCCCGGCGTGACAATGACTTTGCCTTGATCGCCGCCGGCTCTTTTGGGCACATGCTCACCCGTGAAGACCAATTGGACGCGCTGCGCAGCGTGCGGCGGCATTTGCGCCCCGGCGGCGCGCTGGCGTTGGCCCTCAGCCTGGCGGGTGACGAGTCGCATCCCGAACATACCAGCCTCTATGGTCCACTCCGCTCCACGCCGCCCGATCTGAGTGTGCGCAAGGTCGTTCGCAACCGCTACGATGCGGCCAACCGCTTGCTCACTATCCACGATCAAGTCGAGGTGCGTCAGGGACCCCAACAGCGCGTATTCGAATATACGTTTAACCTGCGCCTGTTCACGCCTGACGAAATCGTTCGCCTATTAACCCAGGCCGGGTTCGTCGGCGTGGGCATGTTTGGCGGTTTTGACCTGAAGCCGTGGCGCCAGGATGCCCCCGAGTGGATCGTGTGCGCCGAACGCCCATTGACATAAAGCCGTCAGCGATCAGCCGTCAGCCGTCGGTCATCAGCCTGAAAGCTGATCGCTGATCGCTGATTCCTAATCAATCGAAAGCGAGGAGAATGATGCGAGAAGTCACGATAGCCGCCGTGCAAATGAAGCCCCAGTTGGGAAACATGGAAGACAACCTGGTGGCCATGTCCGATTGGATCAAAACGATCGCCGCCAAGCAAAAAGTGGACTTGATGATCTTTCCCGAATTGATCACCACCGGCCACGAGTGCGGCGTGAGTTTTACCGACTTTGCCCAGCGCGTACCCGGCCCGTCGGCCAACATCATCGCACAACGAGCCAGCGAATACAGCGTACACGTAGCCTTTGGCATGGTCACCAAAGAAAAAGTCGAGAGCATCTTGCACAACACACTGGTCGTGGTCGGGCCGGATGGCGACCTGGTCGGCCAATATCACAAAGTGCACTTGCGCGGCGAAGAGCGCATGACGTTTCGGCCCGGTTTTCGCTACCTGGCGCTGGATCTGGAATTCGGCGCGGTGGGCTTGATGCTGGATTGGGACCTGGCCTTCCCCGAAGTCGCCCGCTCGCTGGCGCTGGAAGGCGCAGAATTGCTGGTCGTGGCGGCTAATTGGGAAAAACCCCACACCGACGAATGGCGCACCTATCTGCGGGCGCGAGCTTACGAGAATGCCATGTTCGTGGCTGCGGCCAACCGCGTCGGCAACGAGCCTACCTACAGCTTTTTCGGCGACTCGGCCATTATCGGGCCTCGGGGCCACGTTTTTGCCTCGCTGGAAGGTGAGACGGATCCCGAAACGGGGGAGCCTATCGAGGGCTACATCGTGGCCCGGGTGGACCTGGACGAGGTCCGCCGCGCCCGCGAGGAATCGCAGATCTTTCAATGCCGCGAGCCGGCCACCTATCGCGACGTGGCGAAAAAATACTAACGGACTGGGCGCTGGCGTTTTTGTTCGTAGTGACAACTTGAGTCGTCCAGCGGAGGAAAGAGCGACTAGAGTCGCTACTACGAACCTCCATTTCTTGTGCTGGGTCAAGTAGAGTCTCCAAGATATGGGGTGGTTCAAAATTCGTCAGACTCTAGGTACGGACGGCTATGAACGCTGATGAACAGATCAAAACGAAAACAGTTGTGTTGATCTGTGTCCTATTCTCTCTGGGGGATACAAGTGATTGATCTACGAAGCGACACTGTGACCTTGCCCACGCCCGCCATGCGCGAGGCGATGTACCGGGCCGAGGTGGGCGACGACGTCAAAGGCGAAGACCCCACCGTGAACCGGCTGGAAGAGCTGGCCGCCGAGCGCATGGGCAAAGCGGCGGCGCTGTTCGTCGCCAGCGGCACCATGGGCAACCTGACGGCTGCGCTGGCCCACTGCGGGCGCGGCGACGAGGCCATCCTCGGCGACCAGGCGCACACGTTCCTGTACGAGGCGGGCGGCATATCGGCGCTGGGCGGGGTGCACCCGCGCCCGCTGCCCAATCAACCTGACGGAACCATTCCCATTGAGCGGATCGAGGCCGCCATTCGGCCCGACGATCCCCATTTTCCGCGCAGCCGGTTAATCATGCTCGAAAACACGCACAACCGCTGCCGGGGCGCGGCCATCCCGCCAGCCTATTTCGCCGCCGTGCGTGAAATCGCCGAGCGGCGTGAGCTGCAAATCCACCTGGACGGCGCGCGCATTTTTAACGCCGCCGTCGCCTTGCAGGTAGACCCGCGCGAGATCACCCGACACGTGGACTCGGTCTCGTTTTGTCTGTCCAAGGGCTTGAGCGCGCCGGTGGGCTCGCTGCTGTGCGGCGGCGTGGATTTTATCACCCGCGCCCGGCGCGTGCGCAAGATGCTGGGCGGCGGTATGCGCCAGGCCGGGATCATCGCCGCGGCGGGCGTCGTCGCGCTGGAAACGATGGTCGAGCGGTTGGCCGAGGACCACGCCCGCGCCCGTCGCCTGGCCGAAGGCATCGCCGAAATCCCCTGCTTTGCCATTGATCTGGCGCGCGTGCAGACCAACCTGGTGTTTTTTGACGTGGCCGACGATGCGCCGCTGAATGCGGGGCAGGTCGCCGAACGCTTGCGCGAGCACGGCGTACTCATCGGGGTGGTGTCGGCGCGGAGTTTTCGCGCCGTGACGCACTGTTGGGTGGACGACGCGGGCATCGAGACGGCGCTGAGAGCCTTGCGCGAGGTGGTGAAAGACGGTAGGCGGTAGACAGGAGACGGGAGACAGGAGAGGGGAGGCAATGTCTTTTCAACAACGAGGCCACGCCCGTGATCGCTCACCAGGTCGTGCGCTACGGACGTGTTCTTTACGAGGCGCAGCCGGGCGCACGCGTAGACTATGAAGTCGCGGTCTTGCGGCGCTATGAAGATACGGCTCCCCTGCGTCGCTTGCAGGACCGCCGCCTCCTGGAACGGGTGCAAGAGTACCGCAGCGCGATGCGCTCTGCCGAGCCTGGACGGTGACAAAATGGTGAAAACGCGCGTTATTTTGGAACGTCTACACGCTTTGGACAGCTATATCCGTCTACTGGAGCCTTATCGGGAGTGGAGTGTTACCCAACTCACTCAAGACGGACTCAAATACGGATGAGCAGGCGGCGGCGCGGCTGATGGAAATTGTGCATCCAGCGACGTTGAGCCAACTGGAACACTATCGCCAGTTGGGGCTGCGGGCGCGGATTCTGAGCTTGCCGGTGATGGTGGGCCTGGTGTTGAGTATGATCTGGCGGCAGGTCAACGGGGTGTGCGAACTGACGCGCCTGATCCGGACCGAAGTCTTGTTGTGGGTGCCGCCGCTGCGGGTCACCCAGCAGGCCATCTCAGAGCGTTTATGCAGCTTGCCGGCTGAACTGTTTGTGCGGGTTTTGGAGGCCCTTTTGCCAGTGTTGCAGGCGCGTTGGGCGGCGCGCCAGCGTCCCTTACCGGCTGAGATCGCTTGGGCGCAGCAACAC
>DAOTXN010000051.1:0-16920 GCA_034435435.1 Anaerolineae bacterium
CTCGGGTTCCCATCGCACCTCCCTCGATCACTGTGATAGGGGGCTATTTGACCGCAGATCTGCTATTCTGTCAACTGTATGTTAATGTGCAATGTTGAACTGTTGCTGTAATAAACTATACCGTAATTTCAGCGAGTGGATGTTGATACACATTTTGGAGTTCCTGGATGGCCGGGAGGCCATGATGGCTATGCTGTGCAAGACCAGCGTTGCCCGCAAGGTGCTCGGCTATGCGTGGAAACGAAAGCTTGGGATTAGACGTGCGCAGATGTATCTCGTTGACGCCAAGAAGGTTTTTGACGCTGCTGTAGACGCCTGTCTGTTGGTCTGTGAGGTTTCAGAAAATGCGCCGCAGGATCAGGTTTGCCACGTCTATGGCGAAATATCTCACAGGGCGTATCAAAGCACATTCGGTTATCGGGATCAGCGTGTCATTGCGAATATCAAGTGCTATGAACGCTGGAAACATCTTGAAAACGGAGACTTGAATGAATGGCGCTCAGGCATCAAGCACGATTGCGCCAGGGTGATGGAGCTGACGCGCGAAAGAGGCGGATTCAGAAACCAGTCGGGCGAGCTGCACGACCTGGAAACGACGTATCTCTATCCAATGCTCAAGAGTTCTGACATTGCGAATGGGAACCTGCCCTCGCGGTGGATGTTGGTTCCACAAAAGTCCATTGGAGAGGAAACCCATTCCATCAAGCACATAGCGCCCAAGACGTGGGCTTATTTGATCAGCCACAGTCGCCTGCTCGACGCGAGACGCAGCTCCGTTTATAAGGGACAACCGCGCTTTTCGGTTTTCGGGGTAGGTGAATATGCGTTCTCGCCCTGGAAGGTTGCCATCTCGGGTTTGTACAAGAAACTGCACTTTGCCGTGGTGGGGATGTATGCCGGCAAGCCTATCGTTTTGGACGACACCTGCTATTTCACGCCGTGCCAGAGTGAGCCAGAAGCGCGATACCTGGCGGAATTGCTGAATTCGTCCGTGGCAGAGGAGTTTTTCCAAGCATTCATCTTTTGGGACGCCAAGCGACCGATCACGGCCGGCATTCTCAAGAGGCTGAATCTGGCGGCGCTTGCCAGAGAGCTGGGATCTGAAGATAGAATCCAGGAGTACTTGGCAGCCAGCCTTTCGGTTGCATCTCACAAGCAGTTGGCCCTTTTTTAGCGACGGCGGGGGTTTTATCACGGTTTGTACACAAGCCAGTACTGGCACGGCTGAGAGTTAAGCACGCCAAAGTGGCTGATCTCAAAAACCGAGGTAACCATGCCAACCCATCCCGAAAAACTGCTCCAACTCTACCAGCGCACGCAGTGGATCATCGCCCAACAAACCGGGAGCCTGACCCACGCTGACCCTTCCGGGGCAATTGCATGAACTGGGTCCTGGGCCACCTCCCGGTCTACCGCGACAAGGCCCTGGAGCTGCTGGGCGAGTCGCCCATCTTGAGCGAAAGCCAGGTCCAACTCTACCAGCGCGGGTCGGAGGCGCTCACCGACGGCGAAACCGCCCTGCCGCTGGACACATTGCTGGCGGCGCTGAAACAGTCCCACGAGCAGTTGGTCGCGGCGCTGGGCGACGTCGCCCCCGACCAGTTGGAGGCCATCGCGGACGAGGAAAACCGGCGCACGGTGGGCGAGCGCCTCGAATTTATGCACTGGCACGAGACCTACCACGTCGGACAGTTGGAGATTCTGCGCCAACTGGCCGGGATGAACGACGCCATCATCTGAGGATTGCCCGATCCCTCTCGATAGCGTTTTTGTTCCAGTAGGCATCCTGCGTGTTTCCTGGTATAATGCGACTGGCTGCACCGTTGCAGATTCTTGCGCGTCATCCCGTGTGAAAAAATCGTTCTCGTATGAACACACCGGCGCTCCCCCAACGTATTCCCCAGGCTCCCGTCGTGGGAGCCAAAGCCGCCTTTACCCGCACCCTCACCGAAGCAGACGTGGCCCTGTTCATCGGCGTGACGTGGGACGTCAACCCACTGCACACCGATGACACCTACGTGGGCCAGCTCCCCTTTGGGCGGCGCATCGTGCCCGGTTTGCTCACGGCCAGCCTCCTGACGCACCTGGGCGGCCTGTGGGCTTTTTTGGGGGAGGAAATGCATTTCAAATTCCTGGCCCCGGTATACGTCGGCGACACTATCACCGCCGAGGCCGAGGTCGTCGCCGTTGATGAGACGCGCGGTTGGGTGCGCCTGGCCTGTCGCTGTGTGAACCGCGACGGGATAGAAGTACTGCGGGCCGAAATCGTCGGTTTCCCCGGACGATTTGAGACGCCAGACACTTGAGGAGGTCCAAATGTCTACTGAAGCGCTGTTGACCGAGGCCGACAAGCAACTCCGAGAAAAAATGCGCGATCTGGTCGCCGGAGTGCCGCGCCAGCTCTTGCTCGACATGGACGCGGACAAGGTCGTCTATCCCCGCGAGTTTTTGCAAGAGGCTGGGCGACGCGGGCTGTTGGGGCTGCGCTTTGACCCGCGCTGGGGCGGCGGCGGTCTGCCCTGGACGTCGGAGCTGGCGGCGCTGGAGGAGGTGGGAGTGTTGGGCACGTCGCTGGCCTGCCTGTATTCGCTGGTCTCCATCGTGGGCGAGGCCATCCACACCTTTGGCAGCGCCGAACAGAAAGAAAAGTACCTGCGGCCCATGTTGCGCGGCGAGCTGACCGTGGCCGAGGCGCTGACCGAGCCGCGCGGCGGTTCGGACTTTTTCGGGGCCACCACCCGCGCCCGGCGCGACGGCGACACCTTTTATCTCACCGGCCAAAAACGCTTCGTGGTCGGGTCCGAGGGGGCCGACCTGCTCCTGGTGTACGCCAAAGTGGAGGGAGTAGACGACCCCAAGCGGGCCATGACCGCCTTTTTGGTGGAGCGGGGGCCGGGCGTCGAGGTGCGCCACGTGTACGGGCTGATGGGCACGCGCGGCGGCGGCACAGGTCGGTTGGTCTTTCGAGACGCGCCGGTGTCCCTCTCCAACGTGCTGGGCGGCGCGACCGGCGTCGGACAGGGCAGCGCCGTCTTTCATCGCATGATGATCCCCGAGCGCATGACCTCGGCGGGCGGGGCGGTGGGCATGGGCCGCGCCGCCATCGAAATCGCGGCCCGTTACGCCGACCGGCGACGGGCGTTTGGGCAGAAAATCCGGGCCTTTCAGGCGGTCAGTTTCAAGGTTGCCGAAAGCCTGACCCTGCTGGACGCGGCCCGCGCCCTCAACTTCGCCGTCGGACGGGCCATCGACGCCGGCGAACCGGCAGGCAAAGTGCGCCGGCTGGTCTCGGAGGCCAAGAAATTCGCCACCGACGCGGCCTGGACGGTGGTCAACCACGCCATGCAGATATTGGGCGGCATCGGCTACACCAACGTCTATCCCGTGGAACGCCTGCTGCGCGACGTGCGCCTGATCACCATCTGGACTGGCACGAACGAAATCATGGACCTGGTGATCCAGCACGAGTTTTATCAAGAGTTCCTGGCGACGGCGGTCAGCGGTCGAGACGTCGAGGCCGACGCAGCCGGGGCAGACCTGGACGAGGAAAAAGTATACACGGACTAATTGCACTGGTTCGCAATTTGGAGTAAACTAGGCGCATCCCCGCTTTGGGAACCGACTTTGAAAGGAGAATGCAATGAAAGGAAACGATAAAATCATCGCTAATTTGAACGCGCTCTTGGCCGACGAGCTGACGGCCATCAATCAGTATATGGTGCATTCCGAGATGTGTGACAATTGGGGCTTTGTCAAGCTACACACCGCCGACGAGCAGCGAGCCATTCAAGAGATGCGCCACGCCGAAAGCCTGATCGCCCGCATCATCTTTCTGGCGGGCCAGCCCATCGTCAGCCAGTTGAACCCGATTCACATCGGCGCCGACGTCGAGACGCAGCACAAGAACGACATGGTCGCCGAGGAAGGGGCTATCAAAGCCTACAACGACGGGATTCGGCTGGCGGTCGAGCTGGGCGACAACGGCACCCGCGAGCTATTGGATGCCATCCTGAAAGACGAAGAGGCCCACCTGGATTGGCTGGAGGCGCAACTGGACCAGATCGGCCAAATGGGCATTCAGAATTACCTGGCGATGCAAGTCGCCTAGCAGTCTGTCGGAGAGACGTAATTTAGCCCCTGGTGGGCGTCCAACATGGGCGCAAAACGAGCAAAGAACGGGCACAAGGCTCTATATTACAGGGCTCTCCGACAGGTTGCTAGGTTCAATTGAAAAACCCGCTGGTATATTCAGCGGGTTTTTTATGCCCCCAACGGGACTCGAACCCGTGTTTCCGGCTTGAAAGGCCGATGTCCTAGACCTCTAGACGATGGGGGCAAGTGGCGCTATTCTACCACAACCCCCCGGTCCGTCAAGTCTCAACTTGCAGCCGCGCGGCGGCCCTAACGATGGTTTAACCGGCCAGGCCAGAAACCTGTTTGATGAGGCCAAAGGTGGCAATCCCCAATTTGAGCGCGTCGCCCGTGCCGATGCGCTTGGGTTCTGCGGTCCCGGTGTCCTCGACGGCGCGGATGTAAAGCAAGGCCGCGCCCAGGCCGGCCAGCGCGCCCAAGACTGCGCCAACGATCAAAGATTTATTCTTCCAGGTCATGTATTCCTCCTCAGTAATTGACGGATGCTGCGCCCCGTCTCTTTCACACGGCTACCCAGCGCCGACGCAGCGATGAAAGGCGCCGCGACTTTGTTGCTCACGCTATCGGCGCCGGCGGCCACCCGCGCTGTTGCCGTTTGGCCCTTTTCCAACACCGGCGGCAGCGCCTTGAGCAGCTTGCGCATCCCGTAAACCAGACCCCCGAAAATCGCCAGCGGGATCAGGCACACGATGAACGTAAGACAGACCAGCCACATGGTGGAGGCGTCGGCCAGGGCCGAAATAAATCCGGTCATTGTGACTCCTGTTTCCTTGTACTCATCTCTCACCTCACTACACTAGCGATCCCCCAAGCGTCTCTATGATTATGCACTTTTCTTATTTAACGTCAAGTACCAGGCCGATCATCACCTTTTGACCAGCGACACACGCTCGGCGGTCAAAGCTCTGGCTTCTGCTTGCGCCGCGTCGTACAGGTCTATCGGGAAGCGCCCGTGCAGCGGGCTGAGCCGGGCCCCCAGCGCCGAGCTGTAATACATCAGCCAGGCCACAGGCTTGCCCAGGCTGCTGAGCCGGGCCGAGCGACGCAGCTCGGCCAATCCGGCGTCGTCCCACCCGCCCAAGAGGCCAGCGAAAAAGCAAAACACGGGCAGCGAGGGTAGCAAGGCGATAAAGAACAACAATACGCTGGTGATCTGGTGAATCTCGGCCCCGCCCATGGCGTTCCCCAACCCGCGCAGCCAGGCCCAGTTGGCCAACCCCGCCAGCAGCGGCGCGCCGACTGTCTGCCACCCATAGATGCGAAAGGGCAAGATCAGGCGCCGGTTGAGCCACCAGGCCACCACATTCTTGGTGGATAGCGCGATGAGATAAGCCAGCACCAGCCCGGTCAACTCCAGAGTTGGCATGAGCAGAAACATGAACGCGATACGGATGATCTGCTCCATGATCAGCAGCCACATTTTCAAGTCGGGTCGCCCGACGCCCTCTTGCAGGCGGTCGGCAAACCAGGCCGGAAACTGGATCATCCCCCACACGCTCATCACCATCATCAGCCCGGCCGCCCGTTTATAGTCATCGCCCAGCGCGCCCAGAATAAAGCGGTCGCCCACGCCGATGAGGGCCGAGGCTACAAATGCGCTGAAAAAGCCGCCATACTTGAAGCCTTGCGCTACATAATAGCGCGTCAGCGCCAGCCGGCCGTGGCTAAAGGCCTCTGAGATGGCCGGCATCAGTCCATAGTACAGCCCGCCCACGGCGCTGTAGGCCAGCAGCAGGCCGTTGGGTGATACCACGTCCCAGTTGCCCTGCACCTCGGTCCAGTTGAGGATATAGGCAGCCACCAGAATCGTCTGCACGGTATAGCCCAATGCCCCGGCCACGCCTGCGCCCATCACAGGCGCACCGTACTTGAGCGCGCTGGCGACCGTCCCTCGGTCAAAGTGGGCCAGGAACAGCACACCGGCATTATAACCCAGGCGCTTGAGCAACACATAGCCCACGGCAAACACCAACACCTGCGTCAGATAGGCGCCGATGGCCAGACCAAAGACCCCGCCCATGCTTTGGCCGAAAACCGGATGGTCGGCTCCCCAGCGGGTAAACAGGTACACCGTGGCCGATTGGACGACGACAGGAGCCAGGTAGATGATCAAATTGAGCGCCTGATCATAGTCGTGCTTTTGATAGGCGCGCAGGGTGTTCTGAAACACGGTGAGAAAGCCGGGGAATTGGATGAGGGCGTGCAAGATCAAATAGTAGCTCAAAAAGGCGTAGCGGGTGTGGGGCGCGATAAAAGCCGCCGCCAGCATCATCAGTCCCAACTGGATCGTGCCGGTGATGGCCTGCCACCACACGTAGAACTGGGCATATTTGATGCTCTCGCGCGGGTCATCCACGCGCCGCTCGGCAAAGAACTTGACCAGCGCCGTCGCCGTGCCCCAGTCGAAAAAGATCCACAGAGTCGTAAAGAATGTGGTGACCACCGACCATGCGCCGCGCGCCTGAGCCGACTTGAGCAGCTCGCCGTAGAGTACGTATTGCTGATAGATCATGAGCACGATAAAAAGCGCCAGCCCTACCGCGACCAGGAACAGGAACCCCGCCAGTGGGCGGTGAAAGCCGACCTCTTCCCAGGGGCTGTGTTGCAATTTGTCGTAGCGCCGGGTGTTGGCGACGATACGGTCGAGGGCTTCGGGGTGGCGGCGGCTGTAACGCCGCACGCCCACAAAAATGCTCCCTGTCCCGGCCAGCATGAGGCCCAGCGCCGCCGCCAGCGCGGTTTGTTCCTGCGCGTGGGGCACCGGCGAGCCGGGGTAATCGGCGTAGCTGAGGGGTGTGTCGCCCGCCGCCCGCACGGCCAGGTGGTAAACCAGATAATTCCAATAGGGCCATTCCAGCAGGTCGGGGTTGTGGGCCTCGTCGCGGGTGGGCCAGGGGGTGAATACATACACCCAGCCGTTACCTGCCGCAACCCGACCCAAAATCAGCTCGTGGCTGTCGGCGGTCCACACCAGGGCCTCGATCGGGGCCTCGGCGCTCGCGCCGGTCACCAGGGAACGGGCCTGGATCTGCGGCGCAGAGGTCCACGTGATTTGCTCCAGTAGGGGGTCCTGCACGCCGGGGACCGGTTGGATAGAGATGTCCTCGGCCCCCCAACCCCCGCCCCAGCCCAGCCCGAGCTGGCCCAACGCTACCAGCCGCGCGTCGAGCTGTGGGCCGACGAACAGCATGATGCCCAATCCGCGCTCGCGCACGGCCTGGATCACGTCGGCGGAGGGCCAGGCGTTATAGACGATGATGGCCTGGGCCTGGTCCAGGTTATCTACGATTTGCAGATGGTCGGTGAGCGTGATGGCCTGGCGGACGGGATCGCCAGCCTGTTGGGCGCCGGCTTGTTCCACATAATAGACTCGGACGGGAGCAGAGGCGCTGGTGGAGCGAGCGTCTCCCGCTCCCACCAGAAAAGGTCCCGCGATCAGCGCGAGCAACAAGGGCCCGAGCCAAAGGATGCGTTTCATGTTTATCTCCTGTCTATGAACCTGGATTGCCAACGTCTTTACGGGCCCCTCGGATGCTGGCAGCGCCGTTAAAACGCCGCATACTATAGCACAATTGCACGGGAATGGGAAACAGGTTTGCGTCGCCGTGGAGCGTCGAGTATAATTCGGGCGCACGCGATGTGACTGTGTGGAAGGACCTTTTGACGCCGAGAACAAGATGTCCATTCGTCCCAGACCTCTGACGACTCTTTCCACCGACCAATTGTGGATATTGGTTATTCTAGTGACGTTGTTGATCCTCGGCTGTGCGCGCGCTCTGCCGCCGAATGATCTTTGGTGGCACGCTCGCGTCGGCGACGAGATCCTCAACACCGGTCACATCCCACGCACTGACGTCTATTCGCTCACCGAACACGGCCAGTCCTTTTTTTATCAGAGTTGGCTGGCCGAAGTGTGGATGGCGCTCATTTTGCGGCTGGGCGGCGTGCGTTTGCTGGTGCTCATGCGCGCCCTCATCAGCACGGCGATGTTCGGGGGCGTGCTTTGGCTGTGCTGGCGCGCCGGCGGCGGCGACCGGCGCGCTGCATTGCCCCCGGCCCTGATTGCTATTGTGTTGGGCCTGGGCAATCAAACCGTGCGCCCACAGTTGTTCGCCTATCCGCTCTTTGTAGGGGTGTATGCCCTTTTGCGGCGGCATCGGCGCGTCCAGAGTGACCGGGCGATCTGGCTGATCCCGGTGTTGATGACAGTGTGGGTCAACGTTCACGGCTCGTTCGCCCTGGGGTTGGGGTTAGTCTGGCTGTTCACCGGGGGTGAAATTTTGAGCCGGGCCATGCCGGCGTGGGCCGGAGGAAAATCCGTCGCACACGCCAAGACGCTGCTCGCGGTGGCTGTCCTCAGTACGGGGGCGCTGTTCGTGAACCCACGGGGCGTCGAGATCATCGCTTACGTGTCCGACTTGCTCACCGATGCGCCCAGTCAATCGTTGGGCGCTGAGTGGCAGCCGCCTGACCCCAAAGCCGGCCTGGGCAAGAGCTTTTACGCCGCAATGCTGTGGGGAGTGGTCATGCTGGCGCTGGCGCGCCCAGCGTTGCCGCTGACCGACCTGCTGCTCTTTGCGGGTTTTGCGTGGCTCGGAGCGGCCGGGGTGCGCTATGTGGTGTGGTTTGGCGTGGTGGGCATGCCGATAGTGGCAACGGCCATGTCCCGCGTGCCCTGGGCCGACCTGGCCCGCTGGCGCGACCGCCTGGCTCGCACCGTGGTCGGGGGCCGGTTTATCTACGGCGATGGGACAGGGTATCCGGGCTTTCGGCGGCTGGCGCTGGCAGCGCTGGCCGGGGTCTCGCTGGCGATTGCGCCGTTGTTCTTATTTTACCCGGTCGAGACGATATGGTTGGACGAGGCCACGGGCGTGGACGCTGTGGATTTTATGGAACGGCGCGGACTCGTGGGCCACCGGCTGTTCAATGAGCTGGGGCGCGGCAGTTATCTGATCTGGCGCTTCGGACCGGCCCAGCCGGTGTTTATCGACCCGCGCTTTGAGCTGTATGCGCTGGAGCATTTTGAAGATTATCTCAAGCTGAGCAAGGCCGAAGCGGGGTTTGAGGCGTTGCTGGCGCGGTACGATTTCGATGTGTTATTGCTCGACGCCGCGTCGCAGGCGCGCCTGGTCGAGTGGCTGAACGCGCGACCGGAGCAGTGGCAAAGATTGTTCTCGGACGAGGTGACGCTGCTCTACCAACGGGTGGAAAAATAAAAACTCCCGTAACTGCTCACCCTGGTCGCTCTTTGGACAGGATTAACAAGATTTACAGGATTTTTCCAGGAATTCTATCCTGTGAATCCTGTGAATCCTGTCAAATGGCTTCGGGTTTGCCGCTTTTACGCATTTGGGCTGAGTAATTACAAACTCCCACCGACTTTTCGGTGGGCGTTTTTTTTAGCGGCTCACGCGGCGACGGACCACACCTGCGCCGATCAACAGGATGGCCAGACCTAGGCTGGCTCCTACCCATTCTATGCTGACGCCCGTTTTGGGCACCTGGCTGGTAGATGCGGTTGGCGCCGGGGGAGGAGCTGCCGGAGCAGGCGGCGGCGGCGCTTGAGTGGGGGCCGGAGGTGCGGGCGTGTTCGTTCGCGGCGGCGCAGTTGTGGCGGGCGGCGGCGTGTTCGTCGGCGTGGCTGGCGCGGATGTATTTGTAGGCGTGCCTGGCGCAGGGGTGTTGGTCGGCGTGGCCGGCGCGGAGGTGTTGGTTGGCGTGGCCGGCGCGGAGGTATTTGTGGGTGTGCCCGGCGCGAACGTGTTGGTTGGTGTGGCGAGCGCGGGTGTGTTCGTCGGCGTGGCCGGTGCGGATGTGTTGGTGGGCGTGGCAGACTCGACAGGCGTGTTGGTCGGTGTGGGGAATTGGGCCAGCGTCTCCGCCGCGACCATCGACGCGGGTTTTAGCAGCAAGAGGACGACAGCAATGCCTACCGCATATATTAAACCGACCTGGCCCGCGCGCGCCAATTGTTTCATGCTTTTCCTCTTTCTGTCGTTGATGTGATGTTCAGGCTCCACACGCTAATGGTTCTTGGTGACGAGAGGAAGGTATAGGCTTCCCTGACTTCCGACCTGAATAGCGCCATACGTCGAGATGTTGTTACTTTCGATAGCTTCGATCACCATGCCGTAACTTTCGTTCCACAAATAATCAAAGGTTACGTCGGCCTGGGCGTACACTTGATAGGCATCCGCGGCGACTATATCGGTGATGACAAAGGTGCACACCATCTCGTCGCCGGCCGGCAAACCGGCCGGTATACACATGTAGGGCATACGCTCTTGGGAGTGACCTGCATCCGGGTACCATCCTCCCACGTGGTCAAAAACGTTCACCGGCGGGCCGGCCGGCGTAAAACCGCTCTTTTTGAGATACAGCTCGACGATGAACCAACCGGCAGAGGTATTGGAGGCATTGACGACATTGTCCTTGCCCTGGTTACGCACGGTCAGGGCAAAGGTGATTGGTTCACCTGCGGCCAGGCTTTGCGGTGAGACTTGTAGCTCGCCCAATACCAGATCGGGTCCACGCAAGATGTCCAGATCGGTGCTGCTGTTGTTACTCGGATCGCTCTCAAAGGCCAATACGGCGGTGCTGTGGCCGATGTCCACCGTGTTGGAAATGACCCATACATCTGCCGGTATCGTGTCGGACAATTGAAGCCGGAATTGAACCGAACCGGACGCGCCAGGACCGAGATCCCCTACCCAGTGGGTATAAACGTTAGACGCCACCACCTCCCAATCCCTCGGGTCAAACAGGGTAGCATAAGGCGGTAATGGGCTAAAGGTATCGGTGATCACCACGTTGGTCAAGGTCACGTCCGCGTCGTTGACATTGGTGTAGGTGATAGTGTATAGCAAAAGCTGCCCTTCGTCAACCGTCACATTGCCATCGTCTTTGGAGATTTGTAGGTCGTAACGCGGAATTTCCTCCACCGTGAGCGGCGCCAGTGGGCCAGAGGGCGGCAATTGAAACGCGTCGGTTGCAGCCTCCAGGTGGTTATAGTAGGTGCCCGAGCGGGCGTACAAATCGACCCAGGCCCGGAAGCTCAAGGTCACGGTTTGTTGAGAACCTGCCGCAATGCTCCCCCATACCACGGGCGCAGTCTGCGCCGGGGCCGGTGTGGCTCCCACGACGCTGTCGAAGGTGACCGAGAGCGGGAGCGTGTCGGTCAGACGCAGAGTGACGGCCTGATCGGTTTCGTTGTACAGGGTAATCGTATACGTCACGAGATTGCCGGCTATCACCGAGGCCGGTGAGACCGATTTGTTTAACCGGACCGTAGGCAGCCCTTGTACGATCACCGGTGCGGTTAAATCGGTGCCGGGGACGTCAATCATGCCATAGGGCGAGGCCGCGTCCCATGCCTCGCCGACGACCTGGTTGTAATACGCGCCGCTGGGCATTTCAGTCTGGGTGCTGGCGTGAAAGATAAACTTGAGTGTTTTGGTTTTGTCCAGCCGGCTTATTTGCCACACTACCTGTTGGCCCTGCACCTGGCTGGGAGCATCGCCCTCTACCATCTCGACAAAGCTGAAACCGTTGGGTAGGGTGTCGGTCAGCACAATGTTGGCCATGTTTTTGGTCGAACCGTTGTAAAGCGTGATCGAATACGTCACGATGGCGCCGGCCTGTATTTGTCCCGGCTGGGCTGTTTTATACAGGCCAACGCCAGGCATGACCTCAACTTTGACGTCGTTTAAATAGACCTCCAATTCTTTCTCCAGCGTGACAGGGGTGGAGGCGCTGATGCCTTCTATCAGGTTGTACTGAGGCCCCAAATTGACATAAGCCCGCACCTTGAACACGATATTCTCTTTGCCCTCCGCAGTGGTGTAGGGTATCTCCCACACGAGCGGAGCGGTGCTCACCGGGACGTGGCTGCTGGTCATCTCGATGAATTCAAAGCCGAACGGCAGCGTGTCGGTCACGCGGATACCCGAAACCGGCGCGTTGGTCTTGTTCGTGACCTGCAAGTTGTATTCGACCGTGCCAAAGGGGCCGATTTCTTTGGGAGTGGGCGTCTTTTTCAGCACCACTCCTTTGACCACGTTGATCGTCGCCGTTTTGAGCGGGATACAGATGTCTGGGTTGGCTGCTGCAGCGTAGGCCTGGATGCCGCTGTAGTCTTTGGGGGCCGCGGGCGCTCTGAGCTGGAATCGCAACTGTACCTGTCCAGACGCGGGCAGGTCAATGCCCGACCACACCAGGTTGTCCCCTACAATGTCGGGCTCGGGTGTGCCGGGCAACACACCTAGATACGTAAAGTCCGCGTGCTTGGCGTAGGTCACGCCGATGTCGTCCACAGGTTGGGCCGGGCTGCGCAGGTTGTTGCTCAAGGTGAGCGTCACCGTGGTGGTTCCACTCACTGCCACCTTGCTGGGATAATAGGCGTGCAACAGGTCCACGTGCGGCTTGACGTACACCGGGGCCTCTTTGGCGGCATTCAACCAGTACCAGCCTTCGGGCAGATCGGTGGTGTGAACGCCGAACATCCCCACGAGCTGATAGACCTTGCGCTTGTCCTCGCTGGCCAGGTCATTGCACCAGGTGGTTCCGGCCCCCTCGCCCACAATCTGCACGTCAAAGGTGTGCTCCCAATTGTTGGCCTGATTGGGCAAAAGCTCGACCATTGGATCTATCGTGTACTCGTAGAGCTGATTTCCGTCCTTTTCAAAACCAACAGGCAACAGGTCTACGAACGCCGTTGCAAAATAGGATTGGAGCCGGGATTGGTTGGCATAGCTGACCGAATATTCAAAGCTCTCTCCCTGCACGATGGGGATGGGATGGGGCGGGTCGGCCAGCTTACTGCCGACGATGGGCGAAAGCACCTGTACCTCGGCGGTGTTGATGCCGCAGATGTATGTGTCGGGGCTGAATCCATTGACTTTGTTTTTGTACTTGGACAGCGGCTCGCCGTCCACGAGGGCGTGGAAGGAGAATTGGAAGGTCTGCCCGGCGCCAATAGACGGTATGTCGCGCCACCAGATGACGTTATCCGACTGGCCGGCCGGCTCGCCGGGCGTGCCGGAGACCATGCTATCGTAACGAAAGTCGATAGGCAGGGTGTCGGTGAGAGTCGTTATCTGGATTGACGTATCGCCCTCGTTTTCAATCCCGATCGTATACGTCACCACCTCGCCGGGGAGCTGCTTGGTGGGTAAGACGCTTTTGGTCAACACGATCTGCTTGACGACCTTGACGTGCGGCGTGCTAAAGCTGTCGTCCTCATAGACGACTGGAAAGGCCGCCGAGCTGGTCCAAAGCTGGTTCTTGTACTCTTTTTTACTACAGTCTGCGCTTACCGGCGTGTGGGGGTCCACGAAAACGTTGAACGTAAAGCTGATCACACCATTGGCCGGCAGCGACAGCCCTGCCCACACGACCGTGTTGGTGGGCGAGCCGAGCGGTGTCGGGCCTTGGACCATTCCCTGGTAGGTAAAATACTGCACCGGCAGCGTGTCGGTGACGCGCACATCGTTCACCTGGATTTGGAGGGGATTGTACACATAGACCGTGTACGTGATTATACGGTTGGGGTAGGTCTCATTGCTGGCAGTCGGCGGATTGCGGGTTTGAACCTGTTTTTCGAGCGGCGACATAATCGTTACCGTGCGGTCGCTATCGCATTTGACGGGCGTCAAGCGCTCGGCAGCCATGGTCCAGCAATAGGTTTTCTTGTTGTTGAGTGAATAATCCGCCTTGGTCGTGGTGATGCGCGCGGTAAACGTGACGGCAGTCGTGTGGCCGGGTTGCAGCACAAAATCGCTGGGCAGCGTCCAACTGATGCGCCGCGACGCCGCGATGTAGGTCCACATACCAGGCGGTTGCGCGTCGACGAGCGTCAATTCAGCCGGCAAATCTTCCCAGATCTCGACCCAAGAGGCCGGCCAGGAATCGCCCCGCCCGTCTGTTTCGTCCAGGTTGTCCAGCGTCAGCGTGTAGGTGAGCAGGCGCCCCGGGCGCTCTTTATTGACGATTCCGCCCTCTGTCTGCACCGTTTTGACCAGTTTTAACACCGGCCCCACGATCAGGGTCGCATCGGTGTCGTTGGCATTGTCCACGTCGGGGGTGGTTGTGCCAATGTCCACGCTGTTGCCCAGAACGGTCGGACCGATGCGCGGGTCTTTGTAGTTCGGCTCTAACGAATCGGGCACGCCCATGGTAAAGACCAGATTGGCCGCAGCTCCGACGCCGAGGTCGCCCACGGTGATGTACAACGCGCCCGATCCCGTCCCCACCGTCCAGGTATAAGCATCGACTACACCTTGCGGATCGTACAGGTTGCCGTTGTATTCGGCCAGCGGCGGGTTAGAGGGATAATCCGTGTCGGTGGCCCAGGTGCTGGTGATTCTCACATTCTGCAGCAATCCATCGCTGGTATTGGTGAACGCCACGGTGTAAGTGAGCTGCTCGTACGCCAGGACTTTGTCCTGGACGTGATTTTCGATCTCCAGACCAGCTTGCTGAGGGACCTGGGGAAAACGCTGCCCGGACATGGCCTGAGCAGACATGGCTTGGCTGTACACGATTAACACAACCACTGCAGCCAGGCTGGCGCTGAAAACAGCAGACAGAGCGACAAAGGGATGCCTGAAGGCCATGGAGGGGGATTTTTCCTGGGCCATTCTTACTACTCCTATAGGTTGTCAGTGTTGGGCGTTTCCCTACAACCCGCAAAGGCAAATCAACTATAACTGAAAGAATTGCAATTGTCAATAGGGCGCCGGTACGGCTCGCAAGCGCTGACAGGCTTTTTGCCTGCCGGAGAGAGGATGTGTAGGGCGGCTTTCCATAGCCGCCGCCCCGCTTTTTGCCTGCCGGAGAGAGGATGTGTAGAGCGGCTTTCCATAGCCGCCGCCCCGCTTGTCCGTTATTTCACCACCACCGTCACGCCCACCTCGGCCCAGCCGTAAAAGATTTCGGCCTCTTCCAACCCCAGGATGATACAGCCGTAAGAGGCCGGGAAACCCAACAATCCCTCCCACAGCAACCGCCCGCTGGAAAGCGTCGGCAGGCCGTGAAAGCCGTTGTAAAAATCCGGCCCGGCGGGGTAAATGGCGAGAAAATGCGGCATCCACAGGTCCCACAGGCTGGCATAGGCATTTTCTTCTTTGCTCAATACCTGAAAAACGCCGGTGTGGGTGGGCGACGAGGCGATGCCGGTAGAGACCGGCCAGTCAAAGACCAGCGCCCCGTTCTCGTAGGCCCGCAGACGCTGTTCGGCGATGCTGACCACCACCCGCTTGCCCGGCACAGGCATGTGGGGCGTGAGCAAGTCTTGCGAGGGGATGACCAGTTCTTGACCCACGCGCAGCCAATCGGGGTCCAGATTGGGGTTGGCTTGTAGAATGAGCCAGCTCGGCATGCCAAACGCAGCCCCGATACCCGATAACGTGTCGCCCGGCTGCACCGTGTAAGCGCGGTCGGGATGGGTCAGGTAGAGGGCGACCGTTCCGCCGCCGGCCTCAAAGACGTTGAGCGCCTGCGTGGCGGCCTCGTCCAGCCGCAAGCCCCGCCCATCGCCCAAGCCAGCGACTAGCCCGGTCAGTGTAGCCGCTATGGCTTCTCGCTCCACGCTCACCGTCGGCCCGGAAGATGTAGAAGTGATGCGCAGCCAGTTGATCACATCGTCCTGGTCCAGCGTCCACCTCAGCGTCTCGTCGGTCAGCACATCGTAGGCCGATAACTCGATCCGCCGCGCCAGCAACTCCTCGGCCTGACGTTGCGCCGCCGACACGTCGGTGATAGCAGGCGCTATCGTTCGGAATACCAATCGTACTTTATCCGTCGCCCCACGGCCGCCGTTCAGCGCCAGCAGTTGGGCCAACGTCGCTTCCACGTCCAATGCGCGTCCCGGCCGGCCCGGCGCGACGACTGCCTGGCCGTTTTCCAGGCGCAATTCTGCATCGGTGGGCGGAACAGCAACGGTGGAAGCCAGGCGTTCCAACACCTGCCGCGCTTGCCCCTCGTCCACGGCAAATATAGGAGCGACGTCGCGCCTGCTCAGCCAGGCCCGGATTTGATCCAGCCAACTTTGTCCCGGTGTGTGGCCCACAGCGTAGGCCGCTTGCACGGTCGCCGTTACGTCCAGGTGTAGCCCGACCTCCGACCAGGATACCCACCATTGGTCGTTGCCATCGGTGAGCGCCAGCGCGCCGGTATCGGTCTGCAAAGATGCGCCGCCGAGAAGCGCAGCGGCCTCGGTGGGCGACATTTGCCCCAGCTTCATGCCCAGCACATACACGTTAGGATAGATGCGCGCGGCATAGTAACTCGCCACCGTCTGTAGCATGAGCCATGCGCATACCGCGCTCACGACGAGCGTCAAAAAAACCACAGTACCCAAAAGGACCAGCATGCTAAGGCTTGTCCAAGATCGTTTGGTGGGCCGATAAACGGGATTGGCGATCATTTCTCTGCTCCTCTATCGATCACGACGCCGTTGCCGGGACGCCGGTTCCTCTTTATCATACGCGAGCGCCACGCATAGGACTTGACGACCGGGCGCTTTCCCATCGGCGGCTCGGAGGCGATTGAGCTACGCGTAGCCTACGCCGCGACGCGACGTATCTTGGGACGTAGGATGGCATTTGACAATCTGGCGAGAGCACGATTATAATGACACTGAAATTACGGTATAGTTTATTACAGCAACAGTTCAACATTGCACATTAACATACAGTTGACAGAATAGCAGATCTGCGGTCAAATAGCCCCCTATCACAGTGATCGAGGGAGGTGCGATGGGAACCCGAG
>DAOTXN010000052.1:0-107748 GCA_034435435.1 Anaerolineae bacterium
TACATTTGCTTAATTGCGTCTTTTATGGCACGATACCTGCGTCGGTTGTCACTCATAGTATGCTCCTTGCTCTTTCGTTGGAGCTTTAGCATACTATGAGTCAACCTTTAAAAAAAGTGTCCGGTAGTGAATCGTCTACGATAATTTCTTCCACCTGGATACCCCGGCGGGCCAGCTCAGCAAAAAAGGGCTGCGTAGGCAAGGCTTGCTCCGGCGGCAACACCCCTTTGGCAGAAACGCGCCCGTCGGCCACCATCTGCGCCGCGATGGACAAAGGGACGCCCACGTTCTTGAAATAGGCCGATGCGCCGCCCCACTCGTCTTGCGGCGGGTGTTTGCTGCGATAGGTACATTTCACCCGCCGACCAGCCCGCTCGCCGCTCACTTCCACCACCAGCCCATAGGCCCACACCGGGCTCTCTTGAGACACCGGCGCATCGGCCAGCAGCCGCCGCACCACCTCGATGGACGGCAACTCGGCGTCACCCACCTGCGTTGGCCGGTTGGAGAGCAACCCGCCGCGCATCAACGCCCCCATCAGCGCCATCACGTGGGGCGGGAAACAACCCCGCACCGCCGCCCGCCGCAGCGAAGGATACGAGCGGGGCAGCGTCTTGGCCTCGTCGTGGGGCACGTAATACACCTTTTGCTCCCCAATCAGGTCGTGAAACCGGACAACGGTCTCGCCCGATAGGGGCGGCGCGGCGCGCCACGCGCCGTCCTCGAAATAGACCTCGCTTCGCTCAGGCTCGTCGGGGTTGAACTCCCACAGCGTCGTCTGGAGCAGGCCCGGCGCAGGGGCCAGGCAGCGAAAGGCCGCGAAATAGATGTCCACCGCGTCCATGCAGTCCAGAATTTCCGAGGCGCGGCGCGCCATCAGGTTGGTGATGCCGGGCGTGGCCCCCGCGCCGGGGATGTAAAGCACGTCGTTTTCGAGCGCCTGCCCGTGCAGATCGAACATGCGCTCCTCGCCGGCCAGGTCCAGCCCTGGCACGCCGGTCTCCACACACGCCTGGCAGACCCCGTAATTGTACTTGAAGGGCAGCCCGTTGACGACGATGTCATATTCAGGGAACAACCGTAGCATCCCCGCATAATCGCCCGCGTCAAAAGAAATCACTTGCAGGCGGGGGTCGTCTATCTGCTCGACCAGCGCCCGGGCCGCCGCCACATTGTATTCGGCGATGACGATTTCGTCAAAATCGCTAAATTGGGCCAGGTCGCGGGTCGTCTCTTTACAGACCGCCCCCGCCCCACCCGTCACCAGTGCACGCATAGATGTTCTCCTGAAACGTTTCACGTGTAAATCTCCTTCACGATGTCGAGGTAGACGAACGTCTCGGTGTCGCGGATGCCCTCGATAGAATGCAAGCGTTGGGTGAGAAACTTGAGCAAGTCCGCGTTGTCCCGACACACGACCTCGGCCAGCAGGTCATAGCTGCCGGTGCACATCACCAGGTACACCACTTCTTCCAGGGCCGCGATGCGCCGGGCCACCTCGTGCAGCCGGCTGCCCTCCACCTTGATGCCGATGAGCGTCATCACGCGATAGCCCACTTTAGGAGGATTGGTGACGGCGACGACCTGGAGTACGCCAGACTCGACCAGCCGGTGATAGCGCTCGCGCACCATTCCGGGCGAGCTATCCAGGCGGCGAGCCAACTCGGCAAAGGACATGCGCCCATCTTGTTTGAGGGCGGCGATAATCTGACGGTCAATCTCGTCGAGGTGGTCTGCGTTCATCACGCTGAGATTGTACCACGAATCGTCATTAGAGTCAATGGTTTTTTGATGATTCATCACATATTTTTCGGAAATTAAAATCAATCAACTGGAAATCACATCGTTTACCGCGCATTCTCCTGGCGTTTAGAAGCGAGGGTCTCGATACACCTGTTGGCCCTCGAACAACGTCAGCAGCACAACTGCCTCGCCGATTTCTGGGGCAGGCATCTCAAAGAGATTGCGGTCCAGCACGACCAGGTCAGCCAGCTTGCCCACCTCCAGAGAGCCGGTCTGGGTTTCGAGAAAATGGGCATACGCGCCGTGGATGGTAAAGCTGGCAATCATGTCGGCGAGACTGGCGCGCTCTGTCGGCCACAAGACACCCCACTCCCCTTCCCTCAAAACCGCACCCGGGTCGGCGTTTCGACCGACGTGGGTGCGCGTCACGCCGGAATGAATGCCGTGCAGTGGCTTGGCAGGAACCGTCACCGGAAAGTCGCTGCCCGAGGCCATTATCACGCCGGCCTCGATAAAGCTCTGCATGGGATACTCGGCGTCGGCTCGCTCCTGGCCCAGGTAGGGTAGTTGCAGATTCCAGTAATAATCGTCTATCCCGAACCAGAAAGGCTGCGGCACCCCCACCACGTCCAACTCGGCAAAACGCCGGATGTCTTGTGGCGCGACCAGTTGCAGATGGGTGATCAGGTGACGTGAATCGCGCCTGCCGTTTGTGCAGCGGGCATATTCATAAGCGTCCAGCGCGACCCGCACGGCGGCGTCGCCGATGGCGTGCGCGTGCAATTGAAAGCCGGCGCGGTCCAACGCCGCGCAGACCTGATTCAGATTCTGCGGCTCCCATAACAACTCGCCCCGGTAGCCGGGCCGGTGCGTGTACGGCTCGCAGAGATAGGCCGTTTCGCCCTCGACCACGCCGTCCACGAAAATCTTGGCCGACGCGGTCTGGAAAAGCGGCCCGGTGTGCTTGGCCCGCTCGTGGAGCAGCTGCTCCACTTGCTCCGGCCCATGTTTGGGGTCCACCAACAGCGCCCCCCGGTAGCGCAGCGTGAATCGCCCGGCGGCCTCCAAGGTCTCGTAGGCGTCGATGGCCTCGGAAACCATCGCGTCCAACACCGTGGTGATACCCCACTCCCCGGCCATCTTTTGATAGGCCAAGAGACCCTGTACGCGGTCGTCGGCGGTGTAAGGAGGGAGCACCGCATCTACTAATTCCATCGCGTTCTCGCGCAGCGTGCCGTGGGGTTCCCCCGTGGCAGGGTCGCGCTCAATGACCCCGCCTTCGGGGTTGGGCGTGTCGCGGGTGATACCGGCCATTTCGAGAGCCTTGGAATTCACCCAGTACGAGTGCCCGTCTTCTGAGCACAGGCACACCGGGCGGTCAGACACCAACTCGTCTAAAAGCCGTTTGCCGGGACCGGTCAACGGAAACAACGCATTGGTCCAACCGGCCCCGCGGACGACCGGCCGGGTGGGGTTTTTCGCCGCAAACTCGACCACCCGCTCTCGATAGGCTTCCAGCGAGGCCAATGGATACAGGTTGACGCTCAACACCATATCCAAAGTGGCGGGGGGATGGGCGTGGCTGTCGAAAAAGCCGGGCAGAACCATTCTACCCTGCAAGTCAATCACGCGGGTTTTTGCGCCGACGAATGGCTCGACGCCCCCATCCGCGCCGACGTAGGCGATGCGCCGGCCCGAAACGGCCAACGCTTGAGTCCAGGTGCGACTTGCGTCCACGGTATAGATGGCGCCGCTTTTCAGCACCCAATCGGCCGGTCGCATGTCAGTCCTCTCAACTAACTTTTAGCAGTTTTTTCTGCAACGCATCAATAAAGTCTTTGGCGTCCTTTAACCCCGCGCCCGTCCCCTGCCTGAACAGCTTGATGGCCTCTATTTTGTTCCCCTGGCGAACCAATGCGAGGATCTCGGGGGACACGCCATAGTCTGTTCCCTCGAAGGCCGGAAGGGGATATTCATGGCCCAGGCTCCTGAGCACAAATGCCATCTGCTGTTCCAGTTTTTCCAGCCGCTGTTTGAGCTGCGTGACCTCTTGCTCGATGTGTGTCATATCAACTGCTCCTTCGGACTCTTAAGAGCCCCTTGCCCGCGCTTGAATCTGCTTCAATTCCCGCTCCACGTCCTCGTCCAGTGGCAGCGGCTCGTGGGTCGCCAGGACTTCGTCCACCCGCTGGCGGGCTTCGTCACGCAGGCGGGGCTGTCCGGCGGCCACCCATTCTTCAAACGTGTCGTGCAATCCCAAGTCACTGATGTACCAGCGGCCCTGGCGAATGCCGCGCACGGTCGAACGTTCGGCCAAAAAGTTGCCGCCTGGCCCGACGCTGTGAATCACTTCTTCCAGCCACTGCTCGTCGTCGGCCAGGATACCCTGACGCGCCCGCCGGCACAACCGAAAGATTTCGACGTCGACGACGAGCTGCTCCAGGCTGAGCACCATCGAGCCGCCCAGCAAGCCCGGTCCCACCAACAGGTCGGGCCAGGCGAGGAGCGGCAACAGACCATTCAGCGCCCGCTCGTAACCGGCCTGAATGCCCGGCGCATAGTGGTCAGTGCCCAGCCCCGAAGATTCGACCGGCAAGCCGTAGTAGCGAGCCATCTCGGTCGCCGCCGCACCCATTAGCCCGTTTTCGACAGCTCCGCCGCTGTAGCGCCCGGAGCGTGGATCCATCACCGCCAGGCAGGGAGCGTAGATAAAGGGTGTGCCCGGCGCAGCGGCCTGAATCAAACACAGCATGGCCAGCACTTCGCAGTTGCCCAACACGGTCGTGGCGATGAGGCTGCCGGGGGCGGTGGCGCCCATCAGCGGCATGGGCATGGCGGCCACCGGGATGTCCCAGCCCAACAGCGCCAGGTAGGCGTCGGTGTGCGGCCCCTCGATGATGAGCGGCGATTGCGGGCACAGCAAGAACGAGAGTGGATGGGTGCGCCGGATCGTCTCCCGGTCGCCAAAGACAACTTGCAGCACCTCCAGCAGCCACGGCGCTTCGGCGACGCGGGTGATGGGATCCTGGATGTGTTTGGAAAAGTTGGCAAACAGCGCCCGCCAATAGGCCACTCTGTCGGCGAGGGTATCCCCCTGGTCCTCGGCCTCGACCATCTGCCAGTATACTCCAATCTCGTCGAGGGCGTCAACCAGCCGGGTGGCTTGCAGCCAATCGGCCAGTGCGCCGGGGCGGCGCTGGCCGGTTTCGCGGTCCAGTACAAAACGCGCTTCGCCGTCCACAATCAACTGACAGTCGCCGCCGTTCATCTGCAAATCCCAGCCGGGCCGGCGCGCGCCGAGAGTAAACTCTTTGGGGGCCAGGCGCAGCGCCGCCTCGACCAGCTCGCGCGGAAAGCGCACGAGGTGCGTGTGCTCGTCCACCTGCGCCCCGGCTTCTTTGAGAAACTGGCGGCCCTGGGCCGTGTCCACGCGCACGCCGGTTGTAGACAGGATATTGAGCGTGCGCTCGTGAACCTGGGCGCGTTCGTCGTCTGAAAGCACTTGCAAGCGAGTCTGCATTTTCTGTTTACCTCTCTTTGGTTGACCGGACACAAAGGCACAGGTATAATACGCTCAGGAAAAATGTTGTAGAACGGAGTGAAACGATGGCCGCGACTTCTTTTACCGTGACTCAAATGAGAGTAGCCGGCGCCTTGGGCCTCACCGAGAGGGAGTTGTCCCGTCAGGCGCTCATAAGCTTTCTACGCGAAAAAAAGCGCCAGGTGCTGCAAGCGCGTTTAGATATTCTAGCCCGCTACAGTGCTACCTCTTTTAGCGATTTAGAATTAAAGATTGCCCAGGGCGTCGTGCCCGAACACCCGGCCTGGGAAGACCTGATCGTTGCCGAGAATCTGACTGCACGCCTGGAAGAACTGAATGCCTACCTCGACGATTTACGCGGCGATGAAGGCCATCGCCCTGAATGACTACTCTGACCTGGTTATCAGCGCCCAGGTCCTGGCTTTGCCAACGGGCGACCCGCACAAGCTGCGCCTCGCTATCGTAGACGGTTCCCTGCTTGACATCTTTATCTCGGTGAGCGGCCGCTATTCTTTCCATTGGGACCGGCGTTTGACCGCCAGCGGCGATCTCTACTGCCACGATAATGCTCCCCACGACAAATGGCGCCACGTGCCGACTTTTCCCAAGCACTTTCACGACGGCGACGAAACCACCGTCACAGCAAGCCAAATCAGCGACGATCCTACCAAAGCCGTGCGCGAATTTCTGTCGTTCGTGCGCCACAAGCTATTGAGCACATCCTGAAGCCTCAGTCACCTAACTCGCGCTCGGCCGCGGCCAGAATGCGCGTCAACTCAACCCGCTGCGCCTCGCTCAACGGCTCCGGGTAATGATGCGCCAGAATCCACGCGACCTTTTCCCGCGCCACCTCAATCGGGTCGCGGTAGCCGCCGCCGGGTGCGGGCTGGGCAATCAGGTCCGAGAAGCGACGCTGGCGCAGGTGGGTGCGCGTGTGTTTGAGCGTCAAAAAATGCCCGCGCGGACCGACCTCTTTGATCACGTCCAACGCCAGCGCCTCAGGCCGCGTGTCCAGCCCGGCCAGGTCAATGCGCACGCGCTGGTAAATGTCGCTGTCCAGGACGATGGCTTCGGGATACAGCAAGGTGCAAGATTCCAACAGCCCCATGCCGCTGCCGGTCTCGGCCCCGCACAGCGCGTTCAGCATCAAGCCGGTGACGGCCTCGGCGGCCTGCTGCCAGCCGGGAACCGTGGCGTCGGTGCCAAAAATGCCCGCCAGCGTGGGCACGCCCCAGGCGTGAGCCAGCTCGACGCCCACGGGATACAGCAAATCGCCATCCCACGACGTGCTCAGATAACCGCCGGTGCGCGGGTGCATCACACCGGGCATCATCGAGTGATAGACCGGCGCGCCCGGATAGGCCATCTGAATCAGGACCATAGCCGATACAATTTCGGCGTCAGCAGTGACCAGCGTACCGGCCAGCGTGGCCGGGCCGGTCGAGCCGACGTTGGCCATGGACATAAAACCCACCGGCAGCCCGGCCCCGGCAAAGGTCAACGCCGATTCCATACCGCCTTCATCCTGGGCCAGCGGCGCGATGGTGCACACCAGCAACGACAGCGGCGGGCGACGGCGCAAAGTCTCCTCATCCCCGGCGACGACGCGGGCCATCTCGACGGCATAGCGGGCCGTCGGTCCGTCCATCACCGTCTCGGTCTGTACGTGCTTGACGGTGGCGTTGAACGAGGCATCCAGCTCGTGCAACGGCGCAGTCTGCGGGTGGTCCTGGGCGCTGACGATGGGCCAGTAAAAGCCGATAGACGAGAGATAATCGGCCACACGGGCCATCGCGCCCACGTCGGCCTTGGTCGAGGCGCGGCGCTGGCGGGTGAGCAAGTCTATCGTCTCGGTGCCGCAGCCATCCGTGGCGCAGTACATCGCCGCGCCGTCCAGCGCCAAGTCGTGGGCCGGAGAGCGGGCGCCCATGGTATAAAAGCGCGGCGCGTGCGACATGGCCTCTCGCACCACGCCGGGCGGCAACCTGACGATTTGGGTCCCAAAATCCACCTGCCCGCCGTGCTCCGCGTAGATGGTCAGCGCATGGTGCAACGGGCAATGCACTCCCACCTCGGCCAGGATTTCCAGCGTGGCGTTCTGGAGATAGGTGATTTGTTCGTCGCCCAAAATGCGCAGGCGATAGGCCGGGACGATGGGTTGTAAAGGGGGAGTTTCAGTGGACATTTTTCTCCTCTCAAGTGCGTCGCACCTCAAGCTCGGCGGCGGCTAAAATGCGGTCCAACTCGGCCAGCACAGCGGGCGGCAATGGCCGGGGGTGGTGGGTCGCGTCCAGCCGCTTGAACTCTTGCAGCGCGACCTCACGAGGGTCGCGCTCACGTCCGTCCAGGCCCTTTTGACCGCTCAGGCGCGAGAGCCGAAAATCGCGGATGCGCTTGCGGGTGTGTTTTTGGGTCAAAAAGTGGCCGCGCGGCCCCACGGTTCTTATCACATCCAAGGCCATATCGTCGGGGTCGAACTCGAATCCGTGCAACAGGTCGTAGGCGTTGTGGCAAATCTCGTGGTCCAGGATAATTTGCTCCGGATAGAGAATCATCGAGCCGCCCACCAGACCCATGTAGCCGCAAATCTCGCCGCCGATGAACGGAATGGTCGCTGCGCCCAGCCCGGCCTCGCTGCCCGACTGCCAGCCGATGGCGGGTGCGTCGCTGGCCACGCTGCCCCCGCCCAGCGCGGGCACACCCCAGGCGTGCGCCAGTTGTACCGCCATCCACGACAGCGGCAGAGGCGCCTCGCCCACGTAGCCGCCCGTGCGCGGGTGCATCAGCGACGCGACGATGGAATGGAACACCGGCGCGCCGGGATAGGCCAGTTGCAGCAACGCCAGCGCGCTGACGACTTCGGCGTCGCCCTGCACCAGCGCGCCGAGCGGTGTAGCGGGCGCAGTCGAGCCCATGGTCGGCATAGCCATAAAGCTGACCGGGAGGCCCGCCCCGGCGTAGACCAGCGCCGTTTCGATTCCATCCGCGTCTTGCGCCAGGGGGGCAATCGTGCAGATGTTGGCGCAGATAGGTGGACGCTGGCGGCGCATCTCCACGCTCCCGGCCACGACCGTCGCCATCTCGACCACGTAAGGCGCGAGCCGAGGAAGCACCGTCATCCCGCCGCGCACGTGTTTGAGGGTGTTCGTCAGTCCGGCGTGGCACTGGTGCAGCGGGGCGGTCAGGCCATAGTCCTGCGCGCTGACCGAGGGCCAGAAAAAGCTGAGCAGCGGCAGCGCGTCGCACACGCGAGCCAGGCGGGCCACGTCGGCCTTGCACGAAGGACGCATCTGGCGCGTTTCCAGATCTATGACGTGTACGCCGGTGCCGTCGGTGGACAGATAGGAGCAACGCCCGTCCAGGGTCAAGTCAAAGCGCTCTTCGCGCCCGCCCAAGACAAACGTGCGCGGCGCGGTGGGCATGGCCCGGTGGACTAAATCCGGCGGAATGTGCACAATCTCGGTTTCCCAGTCCACGCGCGCGCCGTGCTCGGCGAAAATCTCCAGCGCACGGTGGGAGGGAAAGTGGACGCCGACCTCGTCCAGCAGGCGCAGCGTGCCGGCTCGAATGGTTTCAAGCTGCGCCTGGGTCAGCAGGTCGGTTTTGAAAGGCGACGTGAATGGAATGATGTCAGGTGTTTCGGAGTACATCAGCAACCTCGATTTTACCGCAGAGACGCCGAGAACGCCGAGTTTTTCAAGCACTCTTTCTCTGCGCCCTCAGCGCCTCTGCGGTGCTTTTTCCTCTACCGCAGAGACGCCGAGAACGCCGAGTTTATTCCTCCACCCAACCCAATACCCGTCGGCGAATGCCTTGCTTCAAAACAGGTACGTTAAAGTTGATGAGGAGACCAACCTTCCATCCCCCCAGTTTCAAGTAGGTCAGGAGTTGCGCCTCGTGAATGGGCAGCAAGCTTTCAACAGCCTTGATTTCCACCACGACCGCGTCTGCGATCAAAAGGTCCAGTCGATATCCGCAATCCAAGTCTAACCCTTTGTACGTCACGGGCAGTGGACGCTGGCGTTGATAACGAATTTGACGCAAACTCAACTCTCGGCACAGACACTCTTCGTAGGCAGATTCTAACAAGCCTGGTCCTAGCGCGCGGTGTACCTCAATCGCGGCACCGATAACCGTCTCTGTGACTTGATTTACCTTCATTGCATTCCTCTGCGTTCTCTGCGTCTCTGCGGTGAACTAAGCCAGTTCCCGGTCGGCGGCGGCCAGGAGGCGCGCCAGCTCGCGTTGTTTGGCCTCCTCCAGCGGTTCCGGGTGATGGTGCTCCAAAATCCAGGCCACCTTTTCGCGGGCCACCTCCAACGGGTCGCGGTAGCTGCCGTCCGGATTCTTATGGTGGGTGATGCCGGGCTGCATGGCCGTGCGCATGTGCCGGCGGGTGTGCTTTTGAGCCAAAAAGTGCCCGCCCGGCCCGACGGCGCGGATCACGTCCACGGCCAGCGTTTCGGCGCTGATTTCCATGTTCAGCATCGCATAGCGCGCCCGGTGGTACAGGTCGTCGTCGAAAATGATAGCTTCGGGGTACAGCAAAGTAAAACTGCGATTCAGCCCGATGCCCGTGGCCCATTCGGCGCCGCTCATGCCAACCAGGAAGGGGTCGAGGGCTACGTCGGCGGCGGCCTGCCAGGTACCGGGAGCGTGGCTCTCGGTGCCAAAGGCGCCGGCAAAGGCAGGCATACCCCAGTGGTGGGCCATCTCCACGGGCGCGAAGCGGTTGCGGGCATCCAACGGATAAGCCACATAGTTGCCGGAGCGCGGGTCGGCCCAGGCCTGCATGGTCGAATAGGACACCGGCGCGCCCGGATAGGCCAGTTGCAACAGCACCGTGGCGCTGATGACTTCGGCGTCGGCCAGGGCCAGCGCGCCGGCCAGCGTGGCGGGGGCGGTGGTGCCCAGCGTCGGCATGGCTAGAAAACCGACCGGGATGCCGGCCTCGGCCAACACCAGCGCGCCCTCGATACCCTCTTTGTCCTGCACCAGCGGCGCGATGGTGCAGATGATGACCGAGAGCACGGGCCGGCGACGTAATTCCTCGCGGCTCCCGGCGATGACGGCGGCCATCTCGACGCCATAGCGGGCAAACCCGGCTCCCATAAGCGTCTCGCTCTGCACGTGTTTGACCGTGTTGCTCCACGCAGCGTCCAGCTCGTGCAGCGGCGCGGTGCGGCCATAGTCCTGCGCGCTGACCATGGGCCAGTAGAAGGCCGTGGACGAAAGATAATCGGCGACGCGGGCCATCATACCCACGTCGGCTTTACACGACGGGCGCTGCTGGCGGGTCTCGAAATCTATCGTCTCGTGGCCGCAGCCGTCGGTGGTAAAGTAGGTGGCGCCGTCTTGCAGGTCAAAGTCGTAGGTCGGGTCGCGCGCCCCGACGTGAAAATAGCGCGGAACGCTGGCCATTGCCCTGCGCACCAGGTCGGACGGGAATTTGACCACCTGCGTGGCGCGGTCCACGTGCGCGCCGTGGTCGGCCAGGATGGTCAGGGCCGTTTCCGAGGGAAAGCGCACCCCGACGGTCTCGAGAATCTCCAGCGTGGCGGCCTGTAACTGGTCCAGGCGCTCCTGGCTCTGGAATTGCAGCCGCAGAGCCGGCCGCAGCGGCTCAAGGGCCGGTCGTTCAAGGCTCATCTCGTCCTCCCAATTCCCTCAAGACTAACCACGGATTACACAGATTTCACTGATTCCCCTTTTCAATCCGTGTAATCTGTGAAATCTGTGGTCTGTTTTGCACTAACCACGGATTACACAGATTTCACTGATCCCCCTTTTCAATCCGTGTAATCTGTGAAATCTGTGGTTATTTTACACTTCCCCCACCTGTTCCAGCACTTTGTACGGGTCAAAGGCGTCCCGCAACCCGTCGCCGATGTAATTGACCGCGATGATGGTCAAAAAAATCATCAGGCCGGGAAAGATAGCCAGCCAGGGATGCTTGGTCAGGTGCTCCTGCGCGTTGCTGAGCAGGTTGCCCCAACTGGGCGTGGGCGGCATGATGCCAAAGCCCAGGAAAGACAACCCCGCCTCTTCCATGATGGCGTAGCCGATTTCGAGCGTAGACTCGACGATGATGGGACCAACCGCGTTGGGCAAGATGTGGCGCACCATGATGCGCACGTCCCCCGCGCCCACGCTGCGCGCAGCGACGACGAACTCTTTGGGACGCAGGGTGAGAAAGGCGGCGCGGACCAGGCGGGCGACGGTCATCCAGGACAGAATGCCGATGACAAAGGCGATGGTCAGCACGTTGTTTCTTTGCAGCAGCGGCACATCGACTTCGCGCAGAATGGCGCTGAGCAGAATGAGCACCAGCAGCGAGGGCAGCGACAACATGGCATCGGTGAAGCGCATCAAGACGTTGTCTACCCGGCCGCCGAAATAGCCGGCCAGCGCCCCAATGGGCACGCCGATGAGCAAGGTGATGACCACGACCAGCAAGCCCACCCACATCGAGATGCGCCCGCCGTAGAGCACGCGGGTGAGCAGGTCGCGGCCCAGCGGGTCGGTGCCAAAGGGATGCTTGAGCGAGGGCGGCTGGAGGCGGTTGCGCACGTCGGACAGCTCGGGGTCGTAAGGGGAAAAGCTGACCAGCACGACGCTCAGCACCAGAACGGTCAAGACAGCCGCCCCGACCAGCGCACCCGGGTGACGGCGGAAGCGTCGCCAGACCATGCTGGTCATCGTTTCGTGGTCGCGCACACCCAGATTCCACACCTCAGTCATAGCGCACCCTGGGGTCCAACAAGGCATAGGCAATGTCGGCCAGTAGGTTGCAGATGAGCACCACCCCCGACGAAATGGTCAAAATGGCGAGTAACACGGGATAGTCGCGCTTGAGCGCCGACTGATAAAATAGCCGTCCCATGCCAGGCCACGAGAACAGCAATTCGACGTACAGCGACCCGGCAAAGATATAGGGCAGGTCCAGGGCAAAAATCGTTACCAGGGGAATGGCGGCGTTTTTGAGCGCGTGGCGATACAGCACCACACGCTCGGCCAACCCTTTGGCTCGCGCGGTGCGAATATAGTCTTTGTGGATCACGTCCAACATGCTCGAACGCAAAAAGCGCGAATACCAGGCCACCCAGGTCACAGCGCCCATCGTGACCGGCAAGGCCAGGTGCTTGATCCGGTCCCACACGTCAAAGCCCGCCCCGAGCGTCTGCATCCCGCCGGCCGGGAACAGCGGCGCGCCGGTGAAGGGATTATCCAGCCAGGCGTAGAACACCAGAATCAAGATCAGCCCTAGCCAGAACTCCGGCACGGCCTGTCCGATAAACGACAGGGTGGTGACGACGATGTCGAAGAAAGAGTATTGCTTGACCGCCGAGATGACGCCGACCGGAATAGCGATGAGAGCCACGATGAACAGCGTAATTGTCATCAAATAGACCGTGTTGGGCAGTCGCTCGGCGATCTCGTCCAGCACCGGCTCGCGGGTCTGGAATGAAAAGCCAAAGTCGCCGCGCAGGACGCCGCGCCGCTCGCCGCGACTTTCGGCCACGCCGTCGCCGTCGGCGTCTACCTTCATCCAGTCGTTGCCGACGAGCCAGATGACGTATTGCACGGGCAGCGGTTGATCCAGACCAAACTGGCGCTTGAGCGTTGCGACCCGCTCTGGATTGATCCGCCGCGACCGGCCGTGCCCGGCCAGCGGTCCGCCTGGCGCCACGTTCACCAGCGCGAACAGAATCACGCTGATGAGAAACAGCATAGGGATCATTTGCAGCAGGCGGCGAATGACATAATGGCCCACGGGGCGCTCCTGCTACTCCTCTACCTTCCAGTCTGCCGCGTTCCAGGTCACGATGTCGTTGACCGAGGGCTGCACGCCGGTGAGCCGGGCCGCGTGAGCGGCGTTTTCGGTGGTGGAGAACAAGAGGATCCACGGCAACTCGTCTTCCAAGATCGCGGCCAACTGACAGAACACCTCTTGGCGGTACTCCTCGTCCAGCGTGTAGGCCTCGTCAATGAGCGCGTCGGCCTCTGCGTTGGCCCAGCGCACCACATTCCAGCCCATATCGGGTTCGGAAGCGCCGGAGTGATAGAAGGACCAGATAAAGTCGGTGGGGTCTACGCCAGCGTAACCGTCGTCCCACATGTTCAGTTCATAGTTACCGGTCTGTTCGACGCCGCCGCTGCCATAGTCGGCCCATAGCACACCTCCCTCGACCATACTCAGATCAAGATGGATGCCAATGTCGCGCAGGTCCTCGGCGACCAACTGCTGGGCCAATTCCAGCGACTCGCCATAGTCGGAATAGATGACAAAGCCGGCCGACATGGGCGCGCCCTCGTCAGCGTTGGGGCAACCGTGGCACTCGCGGATGCCATCGCCGTCCGCGTCGGTCCAACCGGCCTCTTCCAGCAACGCTTTGGCCTTCTCAGGATTGTACTCCGGCCGGGGGATGTCGCATTGATACGGTGGGCGATAGAACTCGGTCCAGATTGGCTCGCCGTAGCCGTAGAAAATGTCATTCACGAGCGTGTCCACGTCAATGGCCATACGGATGGCGTGACGCACGCGCTTGTCCGACAGAAAGGGGTGCGGGTTCGCTATGGCGTCGGTGGAGCCTTTGGCGGCCTGGTTGGGAACCAGGCGCATCACCCAACGCGGATAGGGGCTGAAACTCAACACAACATCCGGCTCGTCTTTGACGTCTTCCATCGAGATTTCGTCCAGCCAAAAGTCCAGGTCGGCGTCCCCTTCCAACAGCATGGTCTTGCGCACAGGCGGCTCGGGTACGATCTTGACCAGAATCTTGTCAATGGCGGGTTTGCCCGCTTGAAAATAGCTGGGGTTGCGCACAAAAGTCAGGTGATCGCCCTCGGCCCACTCTTCGAGCAGATATGGGCCGCTGCTCAACGGCTTGCGGTTACAGTCCATCGAGACAAAGTCTTGATCCGCGCCGCAATAATGCTCCGGCCAGATGACCACCTGCTCGCCGCCAAACTGGGTCAGGTAGCCGGGGTATACTGTGTTATAGTGAACCACGAAGGAATAGTCGTCTACTTTTTCGACGCTGTCGGTATAGTCGAGGCCAGGAAACCAGATACCGCCATCGGGGTCGGCCATCTTGTCCCAGGTAAAAATCACGTCGTCGGCGGTGATCGGCTCGCCGTCGGCCCACTGGACATCGTCGCGCATCTTCCACGTGACGTCCATGGTCCAGGCCCCCTCGTCTACGACCACAGCGCCGTTTTCGAGTGTGGGTAGCTCGGCCGCCAGCACCGGATAATAGTTGCCGTCTGCATCAATGCCAACCATTCCCAGCAGCACCAGCTTCATGGCCATCTGCTCGTAGCCAATGTCAGTCACGAGACCGTTAAAACTGGGCGGGTCTTCGGGAATGACGATGACGATGCTGGTTTCTTGGGGGGGCTTGGGCGCCTCGGTGGATTTTTCCTGGCCCGGTTGGGTTGGCTCGGGTTTTGGCTCTTCTTTTTTGGATGTACAACCAACCAGCGCGGCGATCAACAAGGCCAATAGAGCCAGCAACGCAAAGGCTTTCAGGCTTTTGTCAAACATTTCTTGCCTCCTTTTTGAACACGAAAGACACGAAAAGACGAATGACGCGAAGCCGGCTTATGTCGGTTCCGCCTCTCCCCACCGATACGACAGTTTGTACATCCTCAAAATCGAAAAAGTCTCCGTGCGCTGCACGCCGGGCACCTGATGAAGCTGCTCTTGGAGAAACGAGACAAAGTGCTGCATATCCCGGCAATAGACCTCGGCGAACAGGTCAAAACCGCCCGTGGCCATAAAGAGATAACTCACCTCTGGATACTGAGAAATCTGGCGCGCCACGGCCTCCACCCGCCCGGCCTGGACCGAAATTCCGATCATTGCGGCGGCGTTCCAACCCAGATATTGCGGCTCGACGATGCCTACGATCTGCAATTTGCCGCTTTCGCGGAGCTGGTTGACGCGCCGGCGCACCGCCCCTTCGGAAATGCCGATCCTGGCAGCGATGTCGGTATACGACATGCGCCCGTCATATTGCAGCAGCTCGATAATGGCCCGATCGGTCTCGTCCAAGCGCCTCATCTTTTCACCTTCGCTACGCTGTCGCGCCAACGAGTTGCCGGGCAAGCGCCACCGCCGAGATGGCGTCCTCGGCGTAGCCATCGGCGCCGATCTTTTCGGCCCAGTTCGCTGTCACCGGCGCGCCGCCGACCATCACTTTGACCCGCTCGCGCAAACCGGCCTCCTTGAGCGCCTCGACGATGCGCTCCTGCTGGGGCATGGTCGTCGTGAGCAGCGCCGACGCGCCCACCAGCGTCGCCCCGTTCTCTTTGACCGCCGTCACAAACTCGGCCGCCGATTTATCAATGCCAATGTCGGTCACAGCGAAACCGTTGGCCGTAAGCAGCGTACCCACCAGCGTCTTGCCGATTTCGTGCAAATCGCCCTCGACCGTGCCCAATACGACGCGCCCCAACACCTTGCGCCCTTGTCCCCCCACCAGCGCCGGTTCGAGCACGGCCAGCGCCGCCTTCATCGCCTCGCCGCCGATGATAAGGTCGGGCAAAAAATACTCGCCGCTGGCAAACAAGTCGCCCACCCGACTCATTCCGGGCGTCAGTCCCTCGTTGATGCACACCAGGGGGTCCAGCCCCTGTTCGAGGGCCTGCTGCGCCAACGCTGCGGCGTCTTCCGGCTCGCCGTCCACCACGACCTGCGTCATCTTGCGCAAAAGCTCTTCTTTTGACATCTTTTCCTCCTCAATAATCCTTCAGGGCTACATCTGCCTCGGCCACGACGGCCTCCATCCGCTCCAAAGCGCCCTCCGGCAGCGCCGGAGGACGATGGTTGTGCAGAATCTCCAGCGCCTCTGCCTGCGCGATTTCCAACATGGTCTTGCCAGGCGGAGGCCAGGCAGGCAGGTATTCACGCCGCGTAAAGGCGCGCGTCTCGCGCTGGCTCAAAAAACTTCCCCCAATGCCCACCCGCTCGATCAAGTCGGCCTGCAAGTGGGCGTCGTCCACCGGCGTGGGACCGACCATGGCTTCGATCTGGTGAATCAAATGGTTGTCCAGCACCATCTTGTCCAAAGACAGGACTTGCGCCGACCCCAACAGTCCCACGCTGTAAATCTCGTCGGCGCGGGCCAGGTAGGCCAGCAAGCAGGCCGCCGTGGCCTCGTGGCCGTAATGGGCATCGAGCTGCTGTGACGCGGTCGAGACGCCGCCCAGATTGACCGGTAGATGATAAAAGCGAGCCATCTCGCGCAGGGCCAGGTGCAACCCGTGTATGTTCGCGCTGGCCTCGTAACGCCCGGTGTGCATATCGAGCTGCGACGCGCCGGTGCCGTAAATGATGGGCGCGCCGGGCTTCACGGTCTGGAACAGGACCAGCCCACTGAGAAACTCGACGTTGTGCAGCAGCGCCGTCCCACCCAACGTCACAGGCGACGTGCCGCCGGCCAGCGGCATCGGGTAGACCATAGTCGGCACGCCCAGGCGGGCCAACTCGATGCAGGCCTCGGTCATCGGGCCGTCGTGCATCAACGGCGAGATGGTGCAATCAACGACTGAAAAAATGGGCCGGAACTCGTCGCTCCCGGTCGCGGCCTTGGCCAGCTCGACGATAAAGGGCACCTGCCCGGCGTGCAACACACCGGTGCGCACGGGTTTGGCGGTCTGCGAAAACGCCAGCGCCAAGTGGCGAATCGTGCGCACGTGCGACGGTACGTCGTTGGCCGCCGTCATCACGTTGACGATTTCCACCTTGTCCAGCGCGTCGGCGAACAGCAGGCCGCGCCGCAGGTCTTCTAGCATCGAGGGGCGGCGCTCGCCGCTATGCAGGTCTATTGCTTGCGCGCCCTGGCTGTCGGTGGTGTGGTGCGGGCGCCGGCCGTCCAACACCACGTCGCGGGCGGGGTCGCGGGCGCACAGGCGCGCCACACGGGGGGCCTGCTCCAGCGCCCATTCCACCAGGTCGCGCGGCAGGCTGGCCCAGGTGCGCTCGTAATCCACGCGGCAGCCGAATTTTTCCAGCACCTCCAACGCCCTGGGCGTGCGGTAGTTGATGCCCACCCGCTCCAGCAGGTCGAGGCTGCGCTCGTGAACCCGCTCTACATCATGTTGGGACAGGAGGGCATTCAATGTTAACGACATCAGGCTGACACACAAACACGCTAGACGATCATAGGGGATAGCTCAAGACTGGGTTGTGGCGATTGGGCCGACGGTTCCAGGCGCACCGGCAATTGCACAATGATATCCAGATACCACCACCAGTGCGCCGGCGGCGCATTTTCATCCCGCCGCCAACTGGCCAAATCGGCAATGCGTTGGATGGACTCGTAAAATTGCTCGGCTTGCTGCAAAAGCAGCCTATCTGCGTTAAACACGCGCTCCCGTTCTTCCGCTGACAAATGCATCTCATTTCTGGCAATTTCACTGCGGGTCATAAGCATGTCCAGATGCTCCATACCGCTGGTCTGAGGAAACTGGACATCGACTTCATAAGCTGCAATCAACTCTTTATAGCTCATCCTCCACCTCTCCTAACGACCCAATCCGCTCAAATCCGGGTTTGCTCAAGTACCGCTCCGGGCGTTCAACCACAAAGGCGCTTTCCAGCATGCCATCGTAGGCAAACATTACCAGCCAGTGCTGGTCATGAATCAGAGCGACGACAGCCACATAGGGTGCGCGGTCGTACCAATAGCGATACACTTGCGCAGATTGTCTTGCAACACAGCCAAGATGATGCGCTCATAATCTTCGAGGGTGGCTGTTGATGGCAAATGCCCGCGCAGTTTGCGTTTGTGCAAATGAGATATTGCACTGCCGGGTTTCCAGCGCACTCGCGTTCGAGCTGCTTTGATTGCCCCAAGTATCAGAGTATGCCCGGGCATTGGTTTAGTTGCCTTTGCAAGAGACCCATTTCATTATGCACACGATTGGACAGGTTGTCAACCAGACAGTCAAAGACAGACTGGCGGACTTTTGTCCACCTCTCTCCCTGCCGCATCCAATATCACGCGTAATTCGGCCCGCGCGGCCTCGTCCAGCGGTTCCGGCTCGTGCTCGGCCAGGATTTTGTTGAGCCTGGCTCTGGCCCGCTCACGGATGTCGGGCAGCGGCCGGCCATCCAGCGGTGGGCGGGGATGGGTTAGTTCGGGAATCCACATCTGGCGCAGGCGCTGGCGGGTGTGCTTCTGAGCCAGGAAATGCCCGCGCGGACCGACCTGCGCGATGACCTCAAGCGCCAGCCCATCTGGGCCGGTGTCCATCCCGGCAGCCAGCACGCGGTGGGTGTGATAAATCTCGTCGTCGAAAATAATCTGCTCCGGGACCAGCAACGTCGAGGCTTTTAGCTCGCCCATTCCCACGACAAAATCCGCCCCGGCCAGCGGAACCAACAAGGCATTGTACACACTGTCGCGCCCCAGCCGCCAGCTCGCCGGCTCGTCGCAGTCCACGCCGAAAGCGCCGCCGAGGATGGGCACGCCCCAATCGTGGGCCACCTGCACGCCGGCTGCGTGACACAGATACTTTTCGGCAACCGTGTTAATATATTCCGCCGAGGTAGGGTCCATCACCGAAGCGACGATAGAGTAAAACGTCGGCGCGCCGGGGGCCGCCAGTTGCATCAAGACCATCGCGCTGACGATTTCGGCGCTGGCCTGGGCCAGCGCCCCTCCCGGCGCAGCAGGGGCCGTCGAACCCATATTCGGCATAGACATAAAACCGACCGGGATACCGGCCTGGGCAAAGGCCAGCGCGCCTTCGATGCCTTCTTTGTCCTGCCCGAGCGGGGCAATGGTGCAAATCAGCGCCGACAGGGGCGGGCGGGCGCGCAGCCTGTCCCGGTCGCCGGCGATCACCTCGGCCATGCAGATGGCATAGTGGGCCAGTTTTTCGCCCATCACCGTCTCGGTCTGCACGTGTTTGACCGTGTGGTTGAAACTGGCGTCCAACTCGTGCAGCGGAGCCAGCCTGCCACAGTCCTGCGCGCTGACCATGGGCCAGTAAAAAGCGATGGACGAGAGATAATCGGACACCCGGGCCATTTTCGCCACATCGTCTTTGCACGAAGGGCGCAGCGCGCCGGTCTCAAAGTCCAGGGTGTGCACGCCGCAACCGTCGGTGGAGAAATAGCTGGCGCTGCCATCGAGCAGCAAATCGGCGCCCTCGGCGCGACCCGCCAGGGTGTAGGTGCGCGGCGCGCAGCGCATGGCCCGCTCGACCAGATCGGGCGGCAGGTGGACCACTTGGCGCTCCCAATCAACCCGTGCGCCGTGTTCGGCAAAAACGTTCAGCGCGCGCTCCGAAGGAAACTGCACCCCGACGCGCTCTAACAAGTCGAGCGTGGCCGAGCGGATGGCCGCTATCTCGTCGTCCGCCAACACGCTCAAATGAAACCGTGGGCGAATGGGTTCAATGACCGGCATAGAGTCTCTTCCTTTCGCGTAATTCGCGCCATGCGTGTCATTCGTGCTCAAGAATGACTTCTCTGAAAAAACAAGAGTTTTACCGCAGAGATCGCAGAGGTCGCAGAGTTTTTGCAGATTCGCTCAAATTTTTCGGGTTTACACCGAAATTCTATCATTTTTGAACCGCGTTTCAGGTTTCTCTGCGCTCTCCGCGCTCTCTGCGGTTAAATGGCTTTTTCAGGCGAGTCAAGAATCCGTTCGATGGCGGCCTCGGCCTCTGCCGGCAGGGGCGGCGGCGCGTGTGCGGCCAGCAGGTCCAATGCGCGCTGGCGGGCCAGTTCTTCGACCGTGCGCCCATCCCGCTGCCACACCTCGTAGGAATCGCGGATCAGGATATGGGGCCGCCAGAACTCTCGGAAATGGCGGCGGGTGTGCTTTTCGGCCAAAAAGTTGCCCCGCGGCGTGAGCCGTTTGATCATCTCGACCTCTTGGGTCAGGTCGCTCAATTCGACGCCTCCCAGCATCCGGCGCAACCCCCCGGCCATCTCGTCATCCAGCACCGCCTGCACGAAAGAGGCCGTGCCGCCCGAATCGGTAGCGGCGATGCCATAGATAATATCCGCCCCGGCTTGCACGACCGGCAAGACCGTGAGCATTTTCTCAAAAGCGGCCTGGGCGTCCAGCCGCTTGGCGTCGGAGCGAAAACCGGCGCACATGGAGCGCAGCCCGTAAAAGCGAGCCATGGTCGCGCAACAGTTGTGGATCAGACCCGATTCGGGCACGCCCAGCGCGAGCAGCCCCGTGCGCATATCCAGCACCGACGAAACCGAGCCATAGATCACCGGCGCGCCGGGGTACAGCGCCTGAATGGCCGCGATGTAGCCGACGACCTCGGTGTTGATGACCAGCACCTCGCCCAGCAGGGTGGCTGGGGCCGACGCGCCGCCCATGGCCATGCTGAGCACCGTCACCGGCACGCCGTGAGCGGCAAAGCGCAGCACGTTTTGCACGTTTTCCTTGACCATGAACGAGGGGCTGATGGGACAATAGAGCGTGGTGAAAATCGGACGCTGGCGCAACGCCGCCTCACCCCCGGCCACGGCTGCGGCCAACTCGACGGCTCGCTCTACGTTTTCCGGCTTGAGTACGCGATGCACCACGTGCTTGCTGGTGTTGCGAAACGACTCGGCGATCTCGACCAGGCCGCTGTCGCCGGGCACGTCGGTGGCCGTCATAGTGGGGCGCACGAGGTCCACGTTGGGCAGCGCGTCTTCCAGGCGCACCATGTCAATCACGTCCTGACGGGTCGAGGGCCGGCGCTGACCGGTGTGCAAGTCGAACACCATCACGGGCGTGCCAGAACCCATAAAACGCGGGCCAACGTCGAACGGGACAGGGGTCTGTCCATCGCGGGCGTACAACTGGAGGTTCTTGGGGGCTTGGTCAAGCAATTCTTGCAACGCTTCCGCCGGAAAGCGGACCATCTGAGCATCCACATCCACCGGCAAACCGGCGTGTAAGAGTTGGGTCAAAACTTGCGCGTCAGGTATGCACACGCCGACCTGGCTTAGGATTTCCACAGTCTTTGCATGCACCAGATCAATGGTCGAATGGGGTAACAGACTCATCGGCATCATCGCTGGGTTGATCACACTCTCGAGGGTTCTGAAGAATGTTCCCTTGTAGAGCAGAGGAAACAGTACCATCGCGGAATATTTTATCCGATTTTCGAATAAATGTCAATATTATTAACGTAATTTCGTAATTAAATATCACAATATTACGAATTTCGTACATCATTGAGCCAAACTGAACGCTGCCCCCAACTTGTCACATCACCTGGCCTATGTTATAATCTCAACGCACACTCAATCGTCAAAGGAGACAAAAGTTGGGACCATTTCTGAATCTGGTACAAATCATCATCTCGGTCGCCCTGATCGTTTTGATCCTAATGCAAACCAAAGGGGGAGGCCTGGGCGGCTTGTTTGGCGGCAGTGATTCCAGCATCTATAAAACACGCCGAGGCATCGAAAGAACCTTGTTCAACCTCACGGTAGTTCTGGCAATGGCTTTTTTTGTCGTCGCCATTATCAACATCATTGCTGCCGGATAATATGACTTGCATAGGATACGACGTGCCTGGCTGCAGGCACGTCGCGTTTGTATTGTTTCTGTGATCCAACACATTCGCTGGCAAATCCTGTTGGTTCTAGTTGGCATTGGCCTATTGGCTGCGCTGCTGATCTATGTGGCGCTCAACTTTACCACGGTGTGGGTAGCTGGACGAGGAGGCACTTACGTCGAGGGATTGGCCGGCACGCCACAATATATCAACCCGCTCCTTTGCCAAACCTATGAAGTAGATGGCGACCTGTGCGCGCTGGTGTTTAATGGCCTGACGCGTATGGGATATGGAGGTCAAGTTGAGCCGGACTTGGCCGAACGGTGGGATGTATCGGCCGACGGCTTGACGTACACCTTTTACCTGCGGGCGGGTGTGCGCTGGCACGACGGCGCACCCCTGAGCGCCGACGACGTATTGTTCACGATCAAATTGATCCAGGATCCCAACTTCCCCGGTCCGCCCGACTGGGGAGAATTGTGGCGTACGGTGACGGCCACCCAGATCGATGATAAGATTGTGCGCTTTCAACTGGCGCAACCCTTTCCTCCTTTCCTCGACTATACCACCGTCGGCATCTTGCCCCAGCACTTGCTGCAAGATGTGCCGGCCGCCGAACTGCCTGCTCACCCGTTCAATCTCGCACCTGTCGGCACAGGCATCTACAGTGTCGCTCAAATCGTGACCGATACAGAACGCATCTCGCACATCATCCTAAGCGCCAATCCTTTCTATTATAAGCAACGGCCACTCATTGGGCGTATCCAGTTCAAATTCTACCCTAGCTACCAAGCAGTGTACCAAGCCTATTTGAAAAACGAGGTACAGGGTATCGGTCGCGTCGCGCCTGAAGACCTACCAGCCGCCCGGCGAGACCCTAATTTGCAGTTGTTTACCTCCGCCTTGCCGCGTTACTCGCTGATTTACCTCAATCACGCCAGCGAAACAGCCCCATTTTTCGCCGAGCGAGAGATACGCCAGGCTCTTATGTACGCCCTCGACCGCCAGGCCCTCATCGACAATGTTCTGGACGGGCAGGGTATCGTCGCCCAAAGCCCGGTGATGGCCAACTCGTGGGCTTTCACCCCCACCCTGGCCGGCTACAGTTATGACCCGGCGCAGGCCATAGCGTTACTACAAAAAGCCGGATGGCAGGCCAGCGGACCCGTCACCTCGCTGCCACTCACCCCTACGACCTCGATGACACCCATTGTCCAGACGTGGTTCAAAGAAGGCCGAACGCTGTCTTTTTCTCTGTTGGCGCCCGATGACCCGGAACGAATTGCCATCGCCACAGAAATCGCCCGCCAATGGGCATTAGTCGGCATTCAAGCCAACGTGGAACCGGTGGTCAGCGGCTTTGTGAATGAGCGACTCACGCCGAGACACTACCAAGCCGCCCTGGTCGAATTGGATCTGACCTTTGTGGGCGACCCCGACCCCTATCCTCTCTGGCATCAAAACTATGTCGAGCCGCCGGGGCAGAACTATGCCGGCTATAACAGCCGGGAAATGAGTGAGATTCTAGAAACCGCACGGCTGATCCCCGACCCGCAGACCCGCAAACAATGGTACGTCGAGTTTCAAATCCTCTTTGCCCAAGACGTGCCGGCCATTATGCTTTATCAGCCCACATTCAGCTACGCCATCGATCGCAACGTGCGGGGCGTACATGTCGGCCCGATTGTGCGGCCGGGTGATCGCTTTTTAGGCATCGCCGATTGGTACGTGCGCCTGCGGCGAGTAATCCGCAGCGCCGCCGAGTCCGAGGGATTGGAGCCGGTGTCGCCTTGACAAATCAAAGGCAATGTATACAATAGTATCCAGGCCGAAGTGGCGGAATTGGCAGACGCGCTACGTTCAGGGCGTAGTGGGCGTACGCCCGTGTGGGTTCAAATCCCACCTTCGGCATCTTTGATAGTCCCAGACTGGCCTCAGTTTGGGACTTTTTAGAAAGGTCAACAATCGTGATCGACAAACTGCGCGAGTCGCCGGGCCGGCAAGTTCTGTTGGTAATTGCCCTCATTACTCTGATGCCCCTCGCCATAGACATCAACGAACGGTTGAGCACAATGCGGCGTATGCGCAAGGAAGAAGCCCAGGCCAGCCAGTTGTTGGCCACAGCCCAAGCCGAACAGAAAACACTCCAAGCCCAACTGGATTATGTGAGCAGTGACGCCTATTTGGAGCAATGGGCGCGAGTAGAGGCGCGCATGGTCCAGTCGGGACAAGTGGGTATCGTGCCTGTGTGGGTTGACTTGACGCCAGTACAAGACGACGTCATTCAAGCAGAAAGCACTTCTCCCCCCGTTGACGCGCCTGCCTCTATCCCCGAGCAGTGGCGTCGGCTGTTTTTTGACGAACCCAAGCCCTAATCTGCTGCGTAGCGCCAGCCTCCTTCGTCGCGGACACCGACGACCAGCACAGGATCAAGGCCGGGGATGAGCGCCATCGCGGTAAATGACGGATAATCCAGTTCTCCCGGCTTATCTAACAGCCGCCACCCGACACCACCATCGTAGCTCACCAGTACGCCCACACGTTCAGCCAGCAAATACACGGTGTCCGGTTGTATGGCATCCAGGACAATCTGCACGATTTGGGCGCGCTCGGGCAGGCCCGTGGATAGGCGATTCCAGGTGACTGCGCCGTCGGCGCTAATGATTTACCTCCCTGGGCCGGACATGACGGAATCAAATCGAGTCGAAATGAGAAGCATGGCTTGCATTAAATAGGCGCTGTCGCACCGCCTGTCCGGCCCACGTGAGACCGAAAAAGACGGTGCAGGTAAGGACAATGGCCGACCCAGAAGCGATGCTAAAGTAAAAAGACAGATACAGCCCGACGACGCCCGAGCCGGCAGCAATGAGCGCCCCCAACAACATCATCACCCACAGGCGGCGTGTGAGCAGATAGGCCGTCGCCGCAGGCGTCACCAGCATGGCCACCATGAGCGCCACGCCTACGGTCTGTAGCGAGACCACAATGGCGACGGCGATCAAGATGATCAGGAGATTTTCAAGCCAGCGCGAGGGGAGGCGCAGTGTGGCAGCCAGGATGGGGTCGAAAGAAAGGACCATAAACTCTTTGTAGAATGCGATCACGGTCAAGATGATCAACCCGCCTACAACGCCTGTGCGCCACAGATCGGCGTCGCGCACCCCCAGCACATCGCCGAAAAGAAAATGCGTCAGGTCGGCGGTGTAACTGCGCACGGTAGAGATCAGCGCCACTCCTAATGCGAACATCCCGGCAAAGATAATCCCGATGGCCGTGTCTTCTCTAATGCGGGTGGTGCGACTGATCGCGCCGATGCCTAGCGAGCTGATCACAGCCGTCACCAGCGCCCACCAGAAAAGCGGTCCGCGCGCCCCGCCGCCCGCCAAATAGCCCACGGCGACGCCCGGTAAAATCGCGTGGGCCAGCGCGTCACCGAAAAAGGCCATGCCGCGCAGCACCACATACGCGCCCATCGTGGCGCACACCGCCCCAACCATCACAGTCGCAAGCAACCCACGCACCATGAAAGGATGCTGCCATGGCTCCAACAACTGATCAAGCATGGGGCGTGTCTCCTTCGTCACAGCAGGTATCTCCCACGGCCAGCAGGCCCTCCCCGCTGGGTAACAGGTGTAAATGTCCCCCATACGCCTCGGCCAGCCGGCGCGAATCGAAAACCTGAGCGGGCGGGCCAAACCCCAGTAGACGCCGGTTCAGCAACATGACCCGCTCGAAGCGTTCGGCGGCCAGCTTGAGGTCGTGCATGGCCACCATGACCGTGACCCGGCGCTGGCGTAGCTCATCCATAATGGCAAAAATGTCCTCTTGAGAGGCGATGTCCAGGCCGGTCAAGGGTTCGTCCATCAGCATCAACTCGGCCTCCTGTGCCAGGGCGCGGGCGATGAACATACGCTGCTGCTGCCCGCCGGAAAGTTGGCCGATCTGCCGTTTCGCCAGGTCGGCCAGGTTCACAACTTGCAGCGCCTGGTGGACGATCTCCCAGTCGCGGGCGGAGGGGTGACGAAACAACCCCATCTTGCCGACTCGTCCCATCATCACCACGTCGGCCACGTTGACCGGAAAGCTCCAATCCACCTGGCTGCGCTGGGGGACGTAAGCGATGCAGATGTGGCCGCCCGGCTCGTGACCGTAGACGTGCACGCGGCCGGCGCTGGGCGGCAACACGCCGGCTATCACTTTGAACAGCGTGCTTTTGCCGGCCCCGTTCGGCCCAACGACAGCCACGCGCTCGCCGGTTTTTAGCTCAAAGGAAACCCGGTCCAGAGCCGGGCCGCTTTCATAGTGCACACTCAGGCCGTCAGTCCCTAGAATAGGCGCGTCAGTCTGGTGCGGCGGTCGCTGGCGACGAACGAGATAACTCGTGCGGCGAAATTCGCTAAACATACTTACCTCTATAACCACCCACCAATCGGCAGGTATGAAAATCTGCCGATTGGCGTCAGTATACTCGATCTTCAGGAGCTTTCAAGCCGGTCACTTGAGGGCTTGAACAATGGCGTTGACGTTATAGCGCATATAATCAAGGTATGTACCAGCCTGACCACCTTTTTCTGTGAGAGAGCCAGTGTATAGTGTGACCAACTGCGCGCCGGTATCTTCGGCCACACGCTGGGCCAGATTGGGATTCACCGTATCGCCCACAAAGATCGCCTTGACGCCCAAATCCTTGATGGCGTCTTCCAGATCAGCCAACTCTTTAGCCGATGGCTCGGCCATCGTGCTGTAGCCAGGTACAATTGCACCCACCAGCGCAAAGCCATAGGTGTGCGCCAAGTAACCAAAAAGTTGATGGTCGGTGACGATTTTGCGATCTGCCTCAGGAATCTGAGTCACTTGCTGGCGCACCCAGGTATCCAACTCTATGAGCTTTTCTTCATACGCTTCGGCGTTGGTCGCGTAATACTCGGCGTTGGCCGGATCGAGCGCACTCAACGTATGTTCAATATTGTGCACCCATATCACCACGTTGTGAGGGTCCGTCCAGGTATGCGGGTCGCCGCCCGTGTGTTCGTGCTTATTCTCGTGCTCTTCCCCGAACTCGAGCAACGCAATCCCATGCGACACCTCGATAGTTTTGTTGTGCGCGCCCGCGCTCTCCAGTAGCGGTTCCAGGAACTCTTCCAATCCAGCGCCGTTGGCGAACACCACGTGCGCCCGAGACACTGCCGCGATGTCCTGGGGCGTGGGACTAAAAGTGTGTGGGTCAGTTCCCAACGGTATCAACTGGGTCAATGCGATCCGGTCGCCGCCGACGTTCGACACCACGTCGGCGACGATCGTGGTGCTGGCGACCACAGCGAGCTTTTCCCCCGCCCCAAAAGCTACCGGTGAGAGCTTGGGCATCTCGTGATTTTGCTCACCCACGACCGGCTGAGGCGTCGCCGTCGCTGACGACGAGTTGCAAGATGTCACGGCGAACAGCGACACCACCAGAATCATCGCAGCAATAAGCAAGGCGCAAATCCGTTTTTTCATTTCGCGTGTCCCCTCTTGATAAAACACCCGTCTCTTTTAATTGATACAATGTCTCAATTATAGACTTTTCTCTGCACCTGTCAAGGCCGGAGCAGCAAAAAAGCCCACAACCTCCGTGGGCTGGAAATAACGAGGTTCGGCGCGATTATGCAAGACAATCCGGGCAGCGCCCGTACAACTCGACCAAGTGGCCCTCGAACTCAAAGCCCAGCGTCTCGGCCAGGCGACTTTCTAATTCAAGCACGACACACTCATCAAACTCGATTGTTTTGTGGCATTTGACACAAACCACATGGTGGTGATGTTTGTCGGGTGTGAGCATATACGTTGCAATAGAACCGCCCAGAGTGGTACTTTGTACCAAGCCGAGGCGCGAAAGCAGTTCCAACGCACGGTAGACTGACGCTCGGCCGACGTGCGGCGTCTGCCGCCGCACCGCCTCGACCAAATCCGAGGCCGTGATATGCATCGGTTCGGCAGCCAAAGTCTCAACAACGACGCGCCGAGCCTGGGTGATCTTGAAACCCAAACGTCTCAGATCGTCGAGCAAGCAACTCACATCATCGTCCGAATACACCCAGCTCCCCCAATAAACAAGCCCGGCAATGCCAAGCATCCCGGGCCGAAAACACAATAATACAGATTAGTCCAGAGGAGTTTTGTCGATTTGGATGACACAGTTTTCGCCGCCCATCCCCTTGCACTCGATCTCAGCCAGCTTGAAGCGTTTACCACTACTAACCCAGGCCAAAGCGCCCTGCAGCACGCCGATGGCCAAGTGACATATCGGCTGGTCCGACTGACGGTTCCAACACATAGGGCAGCGCTCGATGACCCAATACCAGTGCTCTTGGTCTTCCTTGACCGACACGACTTGATCGCTCACTTCGTTGAACCAGCGGGCGAAAAAACCCAGGCCGATCTTGATCTTCATTTCTAGCGAGCCGATCTTCATAGCGGCCTGGGCCGTTTTGGCTAACTGTCCAAAATGGCCTACGCCATCCTGAAAAGTCTGCTCGCCGGCGCGGGTGGCAAATACTCTGGCGCCCCTAGGGCCATACATATCCCATATCGCTTGTTGAAGCTGACCTACTTCCTCGAACGAGAACGCCTTTTCCATATCATCAAGCGGATAATTCCCGATGAAATGGGGAATCTTGGCCATATTGAGCAGCGCGGCCATACCTTTGTCCCCGACAATTTCCTCCGCCGAAGTCAACACCAGTCGTCCCCATCGGTTGGGATAGTAGAATTTTTCGCTCATACGCTCTCCAGTCTTGCCAGTCCAACGTGATCTTGAGCCGCCCTGGTGTCACAAGATGCCGCACGGGCGCCCCCCTGCAAGTTAGAAACCATCGCAAGTATATGCTGTGTCGGGTGTATTGTCAAGTCAAACAAAAAACAGGCATGGCCGTCGCTCATAACGAAATCGTAACATAACCGTTATTCAGCGTCACCTAAAACGTGCTAAGATAAAAACGACCTGTTGTGGCTCACACAAGCGGTTATGGCATGGTCGTAGCGCAGTACTAAAGTACCTTGTCTACCACCTAAAAACGCGCTACAATAGAAAGCGGTCAGGTAAATACATCTCACGAGGAAGGCCAAATGCCTGCTGCCAAAATTCTTTATATCGAAGATGACCTGCAAAACCGTGTCCTGGTGCGCCGTATCCTAGAAGCCTCCGACTTTGCTGTGATCGAGGCGGAGAACGGCATCGTTGGTCTACGATTGGCTCAAGAGGTTACTCCCGATCTCATCCTGATGGACATCAATCTGCCAGAAATGGACGGTTACGAAGTCACGTCTCGCTTAAAGGCCATAGAGTCACTGACGCACGTCCCCATCATCGCGATGACCGCCAACGTGATGAAAGGAGATCGTGAAAAAACTCTGGCCGCCGGCTGTGATGGTTATATTCAGAAGCCTATAGACGTTGACTCGTTACCCGAGCAGATCAATCACTTTTTGGCCTCAAAAAGCTGACTTGGGTGCGGCATCTACATCGACGATCATGACGAACCACATCCAGTAAAACACAGCGGAGAAAGGCAGATCTATGAACGTCGAGCCACAATCGGCTTGTATCCTGGTAGTGGAGGACAACCTCAACAACTTTTTGCTGATTACCCGGCTGCTGGCATATTTGGGAGTGAGGCAGTGTGAATGGAAAGCGTCCGGGTGGCAAGTGTTGGAATTTGCATACTCGCTCCCCAAAATCGATTTGATCTTGATGGACATCCACCTGCCTGAGGAGGATGGCTACCAGGCTCTGGCCAGACTGCGCGCTCACGACAGGTTCAAAGGGACCAAAATCGTCGCTGTCACCGCCGAAGCAACCGAGAGCAATCTCCAGAGAGCACGCACAGCGGGCTTTGATGGGTTTATTGGTAAACCCCTCGATCCAGATCGGTTTCCTGACCAAATTAAGCAGATTCTTCAAGGCGGGGAGGTCTGGGAGCTTGGGTAGCCGTTGGACGCGAGCGACCAACGCAATGACCCAACAGAATGCGGCGACAAGATTGAACAATTCCGTACCTCAGACGGGGATGCGCGGGGGTTTGGGACGTACACTTTTGACGGCCTTTCTCCTACTCAGCATTGTTCCCCTCAGTCTGATCAGCTTGATTGCCTCCAGACAGGCTCGCTATAGCCTCCAAAACGAGTTGCGCGAGAAACTCTCTAGCATTGCCGCGCTCACTGAAGCACAAATCCAAAGTTGGATGGCCGCCCAGCAACTCGTTCTCACCTCGTTCGTCGTTGGTCTGGAGAGTGATTATTCCTCCAGCGCCGCCCCTTTTTCTCCTTACAGTTCAGCGCTGGCGCAGGATCTTGATGAGCCCAGGGCGAACGATTCTACGCGCAGCAGCAGCCAGACCCTATTCATTTCCCGCCTAGAGCAAAAAACCACTCGGCTGCGACTGGAAAACCCGGCATTTAAGACAATACAGCTACTCGACATTCAGGGGCAAATCCTCTTTGCGCAGCCCTTGATGCGTGACCACACGCACCGGGACGGATGGGAACAGAACCTGACGCTTAGTCAACCCATCGGCGGGACCGGGTTGATGTTGGTGGCTGTCCTTGATCCTCAGCATCTGCTACAGGCAATTGACGCAACGATTCCATTTGGGCAAGAGGGTAACATCTATCTGCTATCTGTGAGCGGTCAAATTCTTGATTTGGGCCGCACACCCGTTGATGATGAAAGCTTGATGATCGAAAGCGACGCGCAGGGCAACCATTCAGCTTGGATGAACCATCCAGCCATCCAGGCCGCGTTGGCCGGAGAGCGCGGAGTCGCAAGTTACAAAAACAGCAAGCGTATCCAAGTAGTAGGCGCCTATCGCTGGCTGGAAAGTCTAGACATGGCTCTCATAGTGGAGCAACCTCAAGCCACCGCCCTGGCCGCCAGCGACGATCTGGTCGTGGTGCTGATCGGCGCCGCGCTGGGCGCAGCATTGCTCACCGCGCTCATCGCCGCAGCCGTGGCCCGTCGCATCACCTTGCCCATCATCGAGTTGACCGCTACGGCTGTACAAATCGCATCCGGCGACCTGGATCAAAAGGTTCCTACCACCCGCCGGGACGAAATCGGTATCTTGGCGCGGGCGTTCAATGTGATGACAACCAAGCTTCGCACACTATACGAGGGTCTGGAGGAAAAAGTTCGCGAACGCACCCAACAACTGCAAAAGGCCAACGCCGAGATCCGCTATCGGGCTACCCAGTTGGCGATCAGCGCCGAGGTGGGTCGCATAGCCACATCTATTCTGGACCGCGATGTGCTGTTGGCTCAAGTGGTCGATCTGATCCGCGACTGTTTTCAGGCTTACTTTGTAGCCATTTATTTCCTTGACGAGAGTGAACAGTGGGCTGTTCTCAAAGAAGGCAGTGGCGGGATTGGGGCGCGACTCAAAACAGAAGCATATCGCGTGGAGATAGATCAAGAGTGCCTAGTTAGCCAGGTCGCCCGCGGTCTCACCCCTCTTGTCCACTCCGAGACAGCTCTAGAGCGTCACACCGACCGCCACGTTTTTCCCCACACGCGGGCCGAACTGGCTGTGCCACTGAAAATCGGTCAGCGCAAAATCGGTGTGCTGGATGTGCATAGCACACACGCCGACGCGTTTGAGGAAAACGAAGTCATGGTTCTGGAAACACTCGCTGGGCAAATCGCTGTCGCCATTGAAAACGCGCGCGCCTACGAAATAGAACGTCAGGCCGCTGAACAGTTGCGTGAAGTAGATGAATTCCGTCGGCGATTCCTCTCCAATATGTCACGCGAGCTGCGTATGCCCCTCAACAACATTATCGGATTCTCCCGTGTTATGCTCAAAGGTATCGATGGTCCTATTACAGAGCTACAACGTGAGGACCTCAGCGCCATCTATGATAGCGGCCAACAACTCCTGGCTCTCATTAACGACATCTTGGACATCGCCCAGATCGAAGCCGGGCAAATGGAGCTCACGCTGCGCCCGCTGAACTTGGCCGAAATTGCTCACAGCGTTATCCCCACGGCTAACGCGCTATTAGAGGGACGTTCTATCGTATTCCGCCACGAAATCGTCACGGACCTTCCGCTCGTCCGGGCCGATCCTCAACGCCTGCGCCAGGTATTGGTCAAACTGCTTTCCAACGCAGCCAAATTCACCCATGAAGGAGAAATCTCGTTAAAAGTATGGCCACAAGCCTATCAAGTTTTCGTCAGTATCGGCGATACTGGTATTGGAATTCCTGATCAATACCGCGAGCGAGTTTTTGAAATGTTTAATCAAGTACCGTCGTCGCAAAGTACCAGTAAAAATTCAGGCGCTGGCCTGGGTTTGACGTTCAGCAAGGAAATTATCGAAATGCACGGCGGGACCATTACAATGAGTAGCGAGGAAGGACATGGCAGCACCTTTACCATCGCGCTGCCCGCCATAGATCCGCTCAGTAACGAATGAGGAATTACGACAATGACCCATACAGTTGTGATCTGTAGTCAAAAAGGGGGTGTCGCTAAAACGACGACCTGTCTTTCGTTGGGCGCCAGCCTGGTTGAGCAGGGCCAGACCGTGTTGCTCGTTGATCTGGATCCTCAAGCTAACCTCACGCTTTCGCTGGGAATCGATCCAGAAAGTCTGCGCCACACCATAAGCGACGCGCTGCTAGAGCACAATTCATTGGTGGCCGTCAGTCGCGAAAGCCCTATGCCCAATCTCGACTTGGTGCCAGCCAATCAGGATCTGGTCATTCTCGACAAGGCGCTCTATGGCCGGCAGAAATACGAAAACCGCCTGAAAAGCCAACTCGCGACGCTCAACGGCGACTATTACGACACTATCCTGATCGACTGTCCACCCTCCTTTGGCACCCTCACACTGAATGCTTTGACAGCAGCCGATACGCTCATTGTCCCTGTACAATGCGAATATTACGCTGCCCGGGCTATGCGCCCGATTCTCAAGCTGGTCGAGCTGGTACGCAAAAAAACCAATCCCAATCTATCCTACCGGGTGCTCATCACAATGTACGACCGCAGAAATAAAATCAGCCAGATCATTCGCGACCAGATCGAAGAGGTTTTTCGATCATCCCTGTTTGAGACCATCATCGAGATCGACACTAAACTGCGAGAAAGTCCTACCGTGGGGTTGCCCATCAATCTCTACGCGCCGACCACACGCAGTGCGCTGCAATATCGCGCCCTGGCCGAGGAGCTGACACGCGATGAAGGACAAAAACCGACTTAGACTGCAATTAGAGGACCTGTTTTCCGACATCGCTCTCCCGGAGCCTCAGGCCGCTCCAGAAGAGTCATCCTCTTCCACACCGTCTTCCGCCCCCCCGGAGTCGGGAAATGTTCCAGTTCCCGCAGAGCGAGAGCCAGACGCGCCGGCCCGGGTCAGTGCTGCCCAACCCGAGCGCGCGGCTCACGCGCCCGGTACGCCACTTGCGCCTCACTTACCTCTCGGCGCTGCGGATCACTTACGCCGCGCGCCAACGCAAGTGGCCGCGCAGACAGCAAGCGAAGACGTTGTTAAGGTCGGCCCAGGTCGGCGCTCTGGATTGAGACGCACACTTATCCTAGCCTTCCTGGCTGCAGCAATTCTCCCAACCCTTGCCGTGACTCTTTTCGGCGGCTTGAGCCAGGTCTCCAGAATTCGCTCCAGTGTGACCAACAATCTGTCACTCATCACCACTCTCCAAGAAAACCGCGTCGAACAGTGGATAAACACCCAACTTGCGGCCTTTGCGTCCATCTTGAGTGAGCCTTCGTTCGAGCGGGAATTGCGCGTCTTTATGACCCACGGCGCCGACGAAAGCGCCTATGAACCTGCCCACTTGGCTACCAACTCTCGCCTACGCACATTTCTGGTTCAGTACCCCGATTTCTTTGAGATCTTTGTGCTAGACACAAGCGGCCAGGTGCTCCTATCTACTGACAAGGTTCACGAAAAAAGCGCCGAAGCCAATGCTGCCTTTTTTATCCACGGACTGATACAGCCCCATTACCAACCACCTGCAATCATTGAGCGATGGAATAAAGTGGGCTTGGTAACAGCCATCCCCATCCGTCACATCACCGGCGAGACCTTGGGTGTTCTGGTAGGCTTGTTAGACCCATTGCCATCTTTACAGATGATGGAAGAGACGCCAGGACTGGGCAAGACCGGCGAGGCGTATTTGATCAATCCATCTGGCTTGCTGCTCACGCCTTTGCGTGGAACCTCGCCCGCCCCTGGCGACCACGTGTCTTCTTTTGGAGTCACCGAGATCCTGGCAGAAAAATCGGGTCAGGGCGTTTACAACAATTACGCAGGCCAATCGGTCATCGGCGTCTATCGCTGGCTTCCCAATTTGCAGATCGGCATCCTGGCCGAACAAAAAGTCACGGAAGTATACAGCTCGTTAATCGCGACCCTTGGCGGCATTGCCGCAGTCGCACTGATCTCGATGGTACTGGCCAGCGTATTCGCCGGTCAGATCGCGCGACGCATCGCCAGCCCCATTATCCAGATGACCGAATCCGCGCATCAGATAATGGCCGGCGACTTGAACCAAGCCGTGCCGATTACACGATCCGACGAAGTCGGCGCCTTGGGTCAGGCTTTCAATCACATGGCGCAACAGCTCCGCTCGACCATTGCTGGCCTGGAAGAAAAAGTTCAGGAACGCACCCAGGCTCTTCAGCAAGCAAACTTTCAATTTCAGAAACGCGCCATTCAGCTCGAGGCCAGCAGCCAGGTTAGCCGGGCTGCGGCCTCCATTTTGGATCCCCACGAACTGATGCAAACCACCGTGGACCTGATTCGGGACCGTTTTGGGTTTTACCACGTCTCAATATTCTTGCTCGACGAAGCCAAAAAATGGGCCGTGGTGCGCGCCTCCACCGGCGAAGTAGGTCGCCAAATGGTCGCCAAGCCCCACCGCTTGGCCGTCGGCGGAGAGAGCATGGTCGGATGGGTATGCGCCACTCGCCAGCCGCGCACCGCCCTCGACGTCGGCGCCGACGCCGTCCACTTTGACAATCCGTTGTTGCCCTACACCCGTTCGGAAATGGCTCTACCGCTCCGAATAGGTGACCAACTCCTGGGTGCGCTCGACGTGCAAAGCACCCAAGAAGCCGCCTTTGACAACGACGATGTCCGCACTCTGCAAGGTATGGCCGACCTGGTAGCCGTGGCTTTGGAAAACGCCCGTCTGTTCACCGAAACCCGGCAAAGCATGCGTCGCCAGCACCTTCTGACGCAAGTGACAGAACGCTCTCAACACAGCGCGCGCATTTCTGAAGTTTTGGCCGTGACCATCTCTGACCTGGGACGGGCTTTTGATCTCGAACAGGCCACGATATGCTTGGGGACCGAACGCGAACTCATATCGGTCGGCAACGGGCACGAGCAGGCTCGGAGGAAATCAGAGTGACCCCCATAATCCCATCACCATGGTTTTGGATAGAAATACTGACCAATTTATTCACGGGCATCATCGCCTCGGCTCTGGTCCTACTCGTGCTGGGCAGCGAGGCGCGTCGCCCTCTGAATCGCGGCCTGGCCGTGTGGATGGCAGCCATTCTGGTTTGGGTAGCCGGTTCGCTGACTTTGCGCATGTCACTGCTGCTCGGCACAGGCAATCCCTTGTTTTGGCTAGAATTCACCACCACCGGCTTTGGATTGATCGGGCCAACCATGTTCCTTTTCGCCGTGCATTACACCCGCTCGGAGCGGCCCTGGCATCATATTCTGGCTCGCACAGGCTTGTTAATAACCCTGACGCTGCTGCCCTGGGTCTTCTCACACCAGATCGTCAACCAGGTCAGCCTGGGGCCCAACGATTTACTGCGGTGGCGACTCACCACCCTGGGTCTATTCACTTCTCTGTTGCCTTTTATCTTCCAGGTTCTCACTCTGCTTCTTTTTTGGCAAAACAGACGGCAATTGAATGAGACGATTTCGGTCGTCAGCGTCGCGATCCTGCTGCTAGGCAGCCTGTTCGGGATTGCGGTCCGCCTGCCTGTTCCAACGATCAGCCTCACCATCGCCGCCAGCGTTGCAATACTGGGTTTTGCCGTGATGCGACGCCAACTCTTCAACCCGCTCCAAAGGCTCACCCAGGAATTGGAATCTCAGGTCGTCGAACGGACCAGTGAGCTGCAACAAGCCCGAAATCGTCTCGAACGCCTCAGTGAGCAACAACGCATAGCCGCCGACATCAGCCGTCAGGTGGCCCAAACCCACGGGTTTGACCCTTCAGATCAAACCGCTGCCCCCAACGAGATGCTTGAAAAACTGGTCGAGCTGATCCACAACCGGCTGGGATTCCATCACGTTTACGTATACCTGCCTGAAGAGCCTGACCAGACCTTCTCCCGGACTGGGTATTTACGGGTCTGCGCCGTCGCCGGTACAACTGCCCGCACCGTTATGGCCAGTGGCCATCGGCTGCGGGTTGGCGGGGATACGTTGGTGGGGTATGTGGCCGCCCAGCGTCGGCCTAGCATCGCAAAAGATCAGGGAACCGAGGCCATTTACTTTACCCATACCGCCTTGCCGGGTGCACGCACCGAGATAGCCGTCCCTTTGTTGGCGAGAGAGCAACTCTTGGGCGTGCTGGACGTGCAAAGCATCCACCCTGATGCATTCTCTGATCAAGATCTGCTCGTGTTGACTATTTTGGCCGATCAACTCGCGATCACTATGGACAACGTGCGTCTCCTGCGCGAATCTTTTGCACTGCTCAAAGAAATGGAAAAGGAACGACAACAATACCTGGCTCAGGCCTGGCAGACCGTTGTCCGAGACCCGGCAAACACATTGGCTGTTGTCTATGCCAACGGCTGGGCCAGAGCTGCCAGTCTGGAAGATGCCTGGTCACCTGAGATCGCCCAAGCCGTGAATAGCAGACAAGCCGTTGTCATTCAAGACGCAATGACCGTAGACGCGGGCCAAGATCAAAACTCGCCCGGTGACGAGTTCCGAACCGGCGGTCGGGTCGTCGCCCTACCTATTCGACTGCGAGGCCAGACGATCGGCGCCCTGAAACTGCGTCGCAAGCCCGGCGAGACTTGGCATCCTGACGAAATAGACACTCTGAACGATTTCGCAGATCGGCTGGGACTCACCCTCGAAACGTCGCGCCTGGTTGACGAAACCCAACGCTACGCCACACGCGAGCGCTTCGTGCGTGAGATCACCAGTAAAATGCACGAAACAATGGACCTCAACATCATCTTGCAAACGGCTATTCGCCATCTGGGTCGAGCCCTTGATGCTGAGGAAGTCGCGATTCGTATTGTGCCCGAGGCCAAGCCCTGAAAGCGACAGCGGAGTTTTGAGATGAAAGAGATCTCTTACATCTGGTCCAAACTGAATAGCATCCGCGTGCGCTTGGTGGCCGTTCTACTCGCGCTGACCGTGATCTCGGCAGGCACTTTTGCGTATTTGGGCCTAGATACTATTCAAAAGTCGGGCAAAAACGCCGCAGAAACCAGCAGCGCCACATTGCGCGAACAAGCCCAAACGTACCTGCTCCAGATCATTCAAGCTAACGCCGAAAAGAACGACCTGATCTTGCAGCGCATTCAGCGCGATGCTGCAATCCTGGCCCAATACGCTGCCAGTATTTTGAGCAACCCTGCATCCTTTGCCGGCGGCGATTATTGGTCCGCCGAAGAAAACCTGATGACCGGCGCCGAGGGTCAACGATTCAATGGAACGAGCGAGGTCACCAGTGTTTTTGTGCCCAACTTGGTGGATGTGGACGAACAATTGCTGACACAACTTGAAGCGACTTCCTATCTGGATTTTCTATTCCCATCAACCTTTTCAGCAGATTCCAACTCAGTGGCCGTATTTTTGGGAACAGAGAGGGAAATCGTCCGATATTTTCCCAACGTCAATCTAGGCGCAGTTCTGCCGCCAGATTTTCAAGTGACACAACGTCCGTGGTATCTCAGCGCGGCTCACGGACAAAACCCGGCTCAACAGACGGTTTGGTCTGAAGTGTATGAAGACGCCACTGGACTGGGCTTATTGGTCACGGCCGCTGCACCCGTCTACGCCATCAACGGCGAATTCATGGGCGTGATTGGCATCGATGTGACACTGGCGAACCTGCGCGACAGCATCGAAAATACCACTTTTGCCACTGATGGCTACTTTTTCCTGGTGGACCGCGATGGACGAGCCATTGCCTTGCCTGACCAGGGTTATCAAGACTTTTTAGGACGCCCGGCAGAGCCAGAAGAAGTGGGCACTTGGCTCACTGTGGCATCGGAAGAGATCTTGACCCATATATTAGACCCGATGCGGCAAGGCGAGACAGGCTTTACCTCTCTCAACCTGGGCGGGCGTGAGCTTTTCATCACTTTTGCGCCTCTCAGTAGCACCGGATGGGGTATCGGCGGCGTTATCGAAGCAGAAAAAGTGCTCGCCGCCGTCAACGATGTGCGCACTGAAATCGCCAATTCGACGGACGTGCTGTTACTGAAACGTGCGCTTCCCTGGGGAACGGTGATTCTAGTGTTAGTGACCCTGATTGGATTGGGAATAAGTGGGCGTTTAGCGCGCCCCATCCAAAGACTGGCGGCTTCGGCGCAAGAGATCGGACACGGGCGGCTCGACACCGCCGTGCCTGGCGGCGGCGGCGCCGAATTGGAGATGCTGGCTCAAGCCTTGCGCGATATGAGCAAGCAACTCCAGGAATTGATCGGCGGTCTGGAGCACCGCGTCTCCGAACGTACTCAGGCCCTGGCTCGACGCGCCACCCAGTTAGAGACCGCGGCCCGGGTAGCCCAGGCCGCCGCTGCCGTTACAGACCCGCAAGCGCTGCTCCATCAAGTCGTCAACCTCATCAGCGAGCATTTTGAATTTTATCACGCGGGCATTTTTCTGCTAGACGACGCCGGAGAATACGCCGTGTTGCGCGCCGCATCCAGCCCTGGCGGACAACGCATGCTGGAACGTCACCATCGCCTGCGGCGAGGTCAAGAAGGCATCGTTGGCTATGTCACCGAGACCGGAACACCCCGTATCGCCCTAGACGTAGGACAGGACGCGGTCTTTTTCAACAACCCCGATCTACCCGAAACCCGTTCAGAGATGGCGCTGCCCTTGCGCGTGCGTGGGCGAATCATCGGCGCATTGGATGTGCAATCCACCGCCGAGGCCGCTTTTACCCCAGAAGACATCGAAGTGCTGCAAACCCTGGCCGATCAGGTTGCCCTCGCGCTCAGCAGCGCTCAATATCGCCAAGAATCGGAACAACGCATGGCCGAGTTACAACGCGCCTACGGTGTCTACAGTCGCGAAACTCTGGCCGAAGCCATCCGTGCAGGTCAACAACTGGGGTTCCGCTACTCCGCCGGCGACACGGTGGCCGATCAAACCATCTGGTATCCAGAAATGGATCAGGCAATGCAAACCGGAGAGATCGTCCAGGCGGTCATAACCAGAGATGAAAACAGCACACACGCCGATGGTTCGCAACGGCAAGCAGTGCTGGCCGTACCCATCAAGATTCACGGCGAAACCATTGGCGTCGTCAACTTTCGCAAACCTGCCGGAGTCGTCCAGTGGTTTGCCGACGAACTCGATCTCATTCAGACAATCATTGAGCAAATGGGATTAACCCTGGAAACGGCCCAGCTCTACCAGGACACGCAGCGCCGCGCAGCTCAAGAACAGATGATCGGTGAAATAGCCGCGCGTATGCGCGAGACGCTAGATATCGAAACCGTGCTCAAGACAGCCACCCAAGAAGTTCGAGAAAACCTGGGGCTACCTCAAGTTACTATCTGGTTGGCCTCGCCCAACGCCACCTCAACCAATGGAGATGGACACCGCCCCGCACGACCTTCGAACGCGCGAGCGGAGGTATAACTATGGAACTATCCGCTACTGACCAAACCATGCAGCTTTTTGCGTGGCTATTGGCTTTGATAGAATTCATCCTGGCCGTGTACGTACTCTTTTTCAACGTCTGGCACACAGCCAACCGGCGAGTCAGTTTTTTGATCGCGCTGGCAACCACGAGTTCCTTTGCCACCGGCTCTCTAATAGGCGCGGGCAGTGCGGATCAGGCCAAATGGTCGGCGGCCCTGATATCGGCCACCTTTCCGGCAACTATGGCGTGGTTGTTCATTGCCACCATCACTTTGCTCCAACCAGCCTGGTTCAGTACCCGTCTACGTACAGGACGCTGGCTCGTGTATAGCTTTGGAATACTACCTATCATTCTCACCCTTATAGATATCCAATCCGGCGCCAGTTTGTGGCACACACCGCTCGACGCCAGCACCTACGCTGGAGGATACATCCATCTATCTGCCTATACACACGGCACATTGGCTCCCATCATCCGGGCGCTTTATCTCTATATCACACCTATCGCCACGTTCCTCACCACACTATACGTGGCCCTGCGCGACAAAAAAACGTCCCCACCCATTCAACGACTGGCGAGACTGCTCGCCGGACAACAGATAGTCACGTTTGTCATACAATTCGGCTTGGCGCGTTGGCTGGGTGATGAAATGATGATCCTGGTGATCAATGCTATTTGGGCGCTCACTTACGTCGCCGTTACTTTCCAGCAACCGATTACGCGCCGCCAGTTGCAAAGAGGTCGCCTCCAGCCGCGCCTGACAGCGCTTATCATCGGAATCACTCTCCCCATCGTCCTGGGCGTCGTACTGTTTGTCAGTTCTCGCGCCAGCGACTTGCTTACCCAAAATGCCCTGGAGCGATTGGAAATGGCCAACCAAACGCTCAAGGCCAATGTGGAATTGTGGCTCGACCTCAACGTTAAAGCGCTACAGGAGCTAGTTTCCCTGCCCGACATTGTCAGCATGGACCCTGAGCGACAAAAGCCTTTCCTAGAGGCAATGGCCCGCGCTTACCCCCATATGTATCTGGTCAGCACCACCAACATTCGGGGTATCAACATCGCCCGCAGCGACGCCGAAGAGCCCAAAGATTACCACGACCGCTTGTGGCAGATCGCGGCCCGTAACGGCGTCCCTGTCACGTTCGAAGTGCTCATTGGGCGGACATCAAATCAACCGGCGCTGGTCGCGTCCATGCCCATTCGCGGCGGCCTGGGGAGCATTGTCGGCGTAGCGATGTTTGCCAGCACTTTGACCGATCTTTCCGAGCAAGTTGAGGCCGTGCAGATCGGCGAAACTGGTTTTGCCTACGTCGTTGACGTCAACAACAAAGGCGTGGCACATCCCGACACCAAGACCGCCACCGAACTGCTAGACTTTAATGCCTATCCTCCGGTGTTTGAACTACGTAAAGGTCAGATCGGCCACTTTTCTTTCACTGATGAAAGCGGTCGGCGCTGGCGAGCTTATATGGACAAGCTGGATAACGAATGGGGTATTATCATCCAGCAACAAGAAGACGAGCTTTTTGCTACACTAGCGCAATTGCGCGGCATCTCTATTGGCGTCATAATGGTCGGCTCAACGATGCTGCTCATATTAGCTTGGCTCACCATACGCCAGATCTTTCGCCCCATTGGCACGCTCACCGAGACAGCGGCGGCCATCGCCGGCGGCGACCTGGCACGCACTGCGCCAATAGCCAGCGACGATGAACTAGGCGCATTGGCCCGGGCTTTTAACACCATGACGACCCGACTGCGTGTGCTTATCACCAGCCTGGAGCAGCGCGTCGCCGAGCGCACCCACGACCTGGAACGGCGGCGAGCATATTTAGAGGCCTCTACCGAAGTAGGACGCGCCGCCGCCTCCATCCTCGACCCTGACCAACTGATCCGAGAGGTCGTCGAGATCATTCGCCAGCAATTCGACCTGTATTACGTAGGCTTGTTCCTACGAGATGAAACCGATGAGTGGGCGGTGTTGCAGGCCGGCACCGGCCAAGCCGGTCAAAAGATGTTAGCGCGCGGTCACCGCATCCGCGTGGGCGAGGGGATGATCGGGTGGAGCATCGCCTATTCCCAGGCCCGGGTGGCCCAAGCGGCCAAAGCCGACATGGTGCGGCTGGCCACTGCCGAATTGCCTGAAACCCGTTCCGAAGCCGCCATACCTCTGCGCTCTCGAGGGCGCGTCCTGGGGGCGCTAACTGTCCAAGATAGCCGTCCCAACGCCTTTGACGAGAGCGCCATCGCCACGCTTCAGATTATGGCGGACCAGGTAGCCGTGGCTTTGGATAACGCCCGCCTGTTCACCCAGAGTCAGGAAGCCCTGACCAGCGCACGACGCGCCTACAGCGCACAAAGCCGCCAAGGGTGGGAAGAGTTGTTGCACACTATGGGCCAACTGGCCTTTCGCAGCGACGCTTATGGCACAACTGCGGTACACCAAATTCTATCGTCTCCAGAAATGGAACAGGCGTTGCGCGAAGGCCAGATCGTTCACAACCACACTAGCACAGGCACTGATGGAGAAGAATATATCCTCTCCGTCCCTATCAAGATTGGCGCTGACGTCGTCGGTCTACTCAACACACACAAGACTGCCCGCACAGGCGTGTGGTCGCAACGAGAGACAAGCCTGATGCAGGCTATCGCCGACCAAGTGGCTCTGGCGCTCCAGAGCGCCCGGCTTTACCAGGATAGCCAGCGCCGGGCTAATCGAGAACAACTGACCCGGCAAATCACCGAAAAAATTCGCGCCACCCAAAACATAGAAACCATCGCCCAAACCGCTACCGAAGAATTGGCGCGGGTGTTAGGGACGTCGCGCGCCTTTGTCCAGTTGAATTTGCCAGTGCAGGATGGTCAAGATCGCTCCGAACCCACGGATTCCGCGGATAACGGAAAGACAGATGAACCACACCTACCTGTCAAGTAGCGTAGCGGCCTGTTGGAGGCCATCATGACTATTACACGCAGATTGCTCATACCGACCATTGCCTTTTTTGCGCTCATCCTAGTTGCTCTAGTTTTGATCAACACGTTCAGCATCAACCAAGTGTATCAAGATCGCGAAGAGGCCATTTTGAAAAACCTCTACCAGGCTTTACAGAGTCAACTCAACGCGCAACAGGACTTTGCGTTGGCGTTGGCTACCGAAGTAGCCTATAACCCCGAAGTGCAGGCTGCATTTGCTGCGCGCGACCGCGACCGACTCACCGAGTTGACGCTTCCCGCCTATCAACTGCTCAACCAGCAGTTCGATGTGCCCCAGCACCAATTCCACATCCCCCCGGCCACGTCTTATCTACGGCTACATGCGCTAAATCAGTACGGCGACGATCTGTCATCCTTCCGCTTTACCGTGCTCGCAGCCAACGCGCAAAAACAGCCCGTGAGTGGTTTGGAAATCGGGCGCGGGGGATTGGGGGTGCGCGGTGTAGTGCCTGTTAGCTACCAAGGCCAACACATCGGCAGCGCCGAATTCGGCCTTAACGTGGACCTGACCTTAATACAAGCGTTGAAAGAGCAGTTTGGCGCCGATTGGCAAATCCTGCTTAGTCGCGGCCCGGCTCAAGTCGCGACCTTTGAAGGTGCTACCGGCGAAGCCGCAGGCCCCATCCCCGACCTGCTCCTCCAGGCCAGCACGCTCGAAACCCCTCTCTTCGGAAGTGATGACAGCTATCGGCGGGCGTTGGGTGGGAACATCAGCATCTCACGTACCGGATCCCGCCAACACAACTATGCTATCCTCAGTGCGCCTCTTTTGGACTATTCGGACAACGTCATAGGAGTGGTCGATATCATCTCTGAACGCACTGACGTTTTAACAGCCCAAAGCTCTCGTTTTATCCAATCCATGGGCATCGTGTTGCTGACTCTTTTGACTGGCGGCATCGGCGTCGCTGTGTACATCACTCGCACACTACGCCCGATCAGTGCGCTGACCGCAGCCGCCACGGATATCGCGGCTGGCGACCTCCAACGCGCCGCCGAGGTCGAAAGCCAAGACGAGATCGGCATGCTGGCCCGGGCTTTCAACAGCATGACTGCGCAACTGCGCGAGCTGATCAACTCGCTCGAACAACGCGTGACCGAGCGCACACGAGACCTAGAAGAAAGCCACCATCGCATCCAGCGCCGAGCCGCCCAATTGGAAGCCTCGGCCCGGGTGGCCCACGCGGCTGCCTCTGTACTCGACCCGGACGAGCTCTTGCGCCAAATTGTCCATCTCATCTCCGATTCCTTTGGACACTACCACACGGGCATTTTCACTCTGGACGAGACCGGGCGCTGGGCCGTGTTGCGGGCCGCCAACAGCGCAGGTGGACAGCGCATGTTAGCCCGTGGACACCGGTTAGAAGTGGGAGTGACGGGTATTGTAGGCAACGTCGCCCACACCGGCCACCCCCGCATCGCTCTCGACGTTGGAGCAGATGCTATTTACTTCGACAATCCCGATCTGCCAGAAACCCGTTCCGAAATGGCCCTGCCGCTCAAAGCTCGCGGTCAAACCATCGGTGTCCTCGATGTGCAAAGCACTCATCCGGATGCTTTTGATCAAGAAGACATTGCCGTATTGAGCACCCTAGCCGACCAGGTCGCCGTTGCCCTGGATAACGCCAGGCTTTACCAAGCCAGCCAAAACGCCTTGACCCAGGTACAGGCCATCCAGAGCCAATATGCACAGCAGGCCTGGCACACCTACGCCGATCAGCTCAAGCCACAGTTGTACGAATTTCGCCTCAAACGACCGGACGCCGGTGTATCAGACGACTCGCCTATTGTCACTCTTGACGCCGACAGCCCGACCCAAGATGATCAAGCCACCATGTCCGTCCCGTTGCACGTTCACGGCCAAGTGATCGGCGCGTTAGGCTTGCAAGATGCGCCTGGCCGCACCTGGACCGACGATGAAATCGCGCTCGTCGAAACCATTGCCGATCAGATTTCGCAAGCTATGGAGGCGGCCCGCCTGTTCGAAGAAACCCAACGCCGGGCGCAGCGAGAACAACTCCTCACCGCAATCACCGACAAGATTCGCTCTGCTCACGACATGGACGGCGTCCTACGCATCGCGGTGCAAGAGATGCGTCGCGCTCTGGGCGTGAGCCACGCCGCCATCCGCTTGGGCACTGAGACGCATTTGCAACGCACTTCAAAAACACCCGGCCCCACATCCGCAGTCCCAAAAAACGGTGATGCGTCGGAACCGGCGAGTGCCAAGCCCGAACTAGACGCAGGAGACGGCCGAGATGATTAACTCACCTCGCAAAACCAAACCAATCAAACCTTTCTCTCTCTTGCAGCGCGTCCACCAAGCCAGCCGGGCCATTGCCGCCGCGCGCGACGAACCGGCCATCGGCCAGGCGCTTATAGCATTTGCCGCTTCGGGCGACGTACACGCTGCACGTTTGCTCATTTTTACTGACGATCACCCCCCCTCTATCGAAATGAGGGAAGGCTGGACTATCGATGATCGCCCGGCCCAACCTTATGGCGTTTGTCTGCCTCTGGATGATTATCCATTACTGGAGTATATAACGGCAGACGAGCTTCTTATCTGTGAAAACGTCAAAACCGACGAACGACTAAACGAGCCTACTCGCACAATGATGGCTGTTTCCGGCCTGGAATCCTTTGCCGTCATTCCTCTCACTTCGACCGTAACCGATTCGTGGCTTGGCGCGGTCATCGTGGGACGCGACGATCCCTCCACGTTCGACAAAGAGTTTGTCTACGCCTGGTGGACGCTGGCCGGTCAGGCCGCTGCTGCGCTAGAAAACCTGCGTCTGTTGGAGCGTGTCGAGCAAGACCGCCAACGCTATTGGGATCTGTACAATCACGCTCCCGACTGCTACTTTTCCATTGGACCTGATGGCGACTTGCTTGAATTCAACGACACAGGATTGCTGTGGCTGGGTTACGAACGTCAAGACGTGATCGGCAAAATGCGCATGCCCGACATCCTCGCATCACACAGCAAGCCGGCCTTTCTGGCCTTGTTTCCCCAACTCAAAACCCAGGGGCAAATCAGCAACGTTGAGATCGAATTTCAAAGACGTGATGGTACGATTTTCCCCGTTCTCATCGACGCCACTGCGCTTTACGATTCTGATGGCAAATTCCTACGCGGACGAACTATTGCCCGCGACATCACTGCACGCCGCACGACCGAAGCCGCGCTTCGCGAGAGCGAAACAAAACACCGTTTACTGTTGAACAGCATCCTATCGCCCATCTTGGCCGTGCAAGATGACATGACTATCTTGTACTGTAATCAGACCTACGCCGACCTGGTGTTGCTGCCCGCGCACGCGCTAGAAGGCGCTAATCTATTGAGTGTGTTCCCGGACTTTGAAAAAACTGAATCGTATGCAGCCTTTATGCAGGCCCTCAGGACCGGGAAAAACCAAATCGCTAGGGGCCCCCTGGGTCATCGCTACGTGGAAGCCTACATCTATCGCACTCCGTGGGGCATCCTATCGGTGGCCCAAGACGTGACCGAACGCGAACAGGCCACGGCCGAACGCGAGCGCCTGCTCACTGACTTGGGCAAACGCGCCCTTCAGCTTCAGACCGCGGCCCAAGTCTCTCGGGTGGCCAGCAGTATCATTGATCTGAACGAACTGCTTCAACAAACCGTAGACCTGATTCGCGATCGTTTTAATCTGTACTATGCTGGAATTTTCTTGATCGACGAGCAGGGTGATTGGGCTGTTCTACGCGCTGGCACCGGCGAGGCCGGCCGCACCCAGATCGAACATCAACACAAGCTCCAAGTAGGTGGTGAATCTATGATCGGGCAGTGCGTGATCACCGCCCAAGCACACATCGCTTTAGACGTCGGCGAAGAACCACACCGCTTTAACAATCCCTATCTGCCCGCCACACGCTCCGAAATGGCCCTACCGCTGATCAACCGCGGCCAGGTCATTGGCGCAATGACGATTCAGAGCACTCAAGAAGCTGCTTTTTCCTCAGAGGACATTTCGGTCCTGCAAACTATGGCCGACCAACTCGCCAACGCAATCCAAAATGCCCGACTGCATCAAGAGCAACAGCAACACGCTAAAAAACTGGCCGACCTACACGATGTGTCGGTAGAACTGGCCCAGGAGACGCAAGACCTGAACACGGTGTTCGATATCATCACCCGGCGCACGATGTCGCTGCTGGATGCCGATGGGGCCGGTGTGTGGTGGTGGCACGCGGACGAACAGGAACTAGAGCTTGTTTATACCTTGCAGGTGGGCGACGTGGCAATGACCGGGCGGAGGCTCAAACCCGGTGAGGGGCTGAGCGGACGCGCTTTTACCGAGGGTAAACTTCAGATTGTAGACGACTATCTGGCCTGGACAGGAAGCGCCGCTGCATTTGACGACGCCCCTTTCTTTTCCGCTCTGGCCGCACCGATGATCTGGCGTGGTCAGACCATCGGTGTTCTAGCTATCACACGCAGCCAACCGGGTTATCCCTTTGCCGCCAACGAGCAACACTTGGCCGAGTTAATGGCTGGCCAAGCCGCTGCCGTTATTCAAAACACCTTTCTTTTCCAACAAACACAACAACAACTCCAAGACCTGACGGTGCTATTAGACACTAGCGCAGCCGTCTCCACCTCGCTGGACACAGACCAAATCCTGCACACCACGGCCCAGCACATCACCCGCGCCCTGGCAGCCGATGGCTGCGCTATTTCCATCTGGGATCAGGAACAAGACCTCCTCGTCACCCAGCTCGATTATGCTTGCCAATCCGACACAACCGTGACCGAAGCCGCCGGAACGACTTACCCTCTGGCCGATTATCCGGCTTCGCGCCAAGTGCTCATCACACGCCAGCCTCATGTCGTGCAGATCAGCGACCCCAATGCTGACCCAGCCGAAAAAGCATGGATGATCAGCCAAAAAATCGCTTCCGCGCTCATGGTTCCACTGATCGTACGGGACCAGGTGATTGGCATGTTGGAACTTGTGCAAGCTACGCGAAGCGGAGAACGTCCTTTCACGCCGAATCAGATTGCACTGTGTCAGACCTTGTCTAACCAGGCGGCAGCTGCTCTGGATAATGCTCAACTGTTCAAGGAACGCTCTCAACGCGTCGAAGAATTGGCCGCTTTGAACACAGTAGCCACCGCCGCCAGCCGGTCGCTGGAAATTCAGGAACTCTTGGACGCCGCCCTCGATGCGGCCATCACGGCCTTGGGCTATGACGCCGGCCTGATCAGCCTCTACGACGAACCATCGGCCTGTCTTTATCTGACTTCACAACGCCATATTCCCGATCCGATGGTCAGGCACTTTGAACAGCACGGCCTGGGCGGAACCCTGTGTGACGTGGTTTTTCAAACCGGAAAGGCTCTGCTCATAAGCGACGTCTTGCAGGGTACTCCAGTAGACGTAAGCGGTCTCGTCAAAAATGGTCTGCGGGCGTATGCCGGCGCTCCCATTGTGCACCAGGACAAAATTCTGGGCACCGTCTGCCTCTTTCACCGCTCGGTCTATGAATTGAGCGCCGCCCGACTCGGCCAACTCGAAGCCATCGGGCGACAGCTTGGCGTTGGGGTTGAAAACGCACGCCTATTTGAAAGCGCCCAACGCGCCTCTACAGAACAACAAAGACGCGCCGAAGAGCTGCGCGTCATCAACGAACTGGGCCAAACCTTGACCGCCATTCTCGACATCGATCAAGTGCTCTATGAAACCTACCAGGGCGTTTCGCGTCTGTTGGATACCACCAACTTTTACATTGGCCTGTACGATGCCGAGACCCACTCGGTCACTTTTCGGCTCAACATCACCGAGTCTGAAATCGACAAGGAAATCACCACCATATCCGCCGACCGAGGTCTTACCGGGTACATTATCCGCAATCGCACCAGCCTATTGATCCCGGAGAATCTGCGAGATTGGCTCAAACAGCATGGCATGGAAAGCGTAGGGCAACCGGCTGCCTGCTGGTTGGGTGCACCGTTGATGGTGGGTGAACGGGTCATCGGTGTGATGGCCATACAAGACTACCGCACACCGCTTCTGTACGACGAACATGACCGCGACGTATTTTTCACTATTGCCAATCAGGCAGCTGTTGCCATCCAGAACGCTCGATTGTTTGACGAGACGCGCAGACGGATTGAAGAGCAGACCACGTTGGCTGAAATGGGCCGCACTTTGACAACCATGCTAGACGTAGCAACTATCGTCGAAAACATCTACCAGTACACGGCCCGTCTGATGGACACCACCAACTTTTACGTCGCTATGTATGATCCAGAGACCGAGGAAGTATCGTTTCCACTGGCCATCGAAAAAGGAGAACGTGTCCCGTGGCGCTCACGACGGCTGGGTAAAGGGCTAACCGAGCGTGTCATTCACAGCCGTGAACCAGTGCTGATCGCAGAAAATATTTTCCAATGGCTAGCCAGTCAGGGCATAGAAGCCATCGGCGCAGAAGCGCAATCATGGCTAGGCGTGCCGATGATGATAGGTCAACAAGTCATAGGCGTTATTGCCGTTCAGAGCTACACCACACCTCGCCTATACAACAAGCGGGATCAAGATGCTCTCATTGCCATTGCTAACCAGGCCGCCATCGCTATCCAAAACGCCCGATTGTTCGAGCAGACCCAAACAGCCCTGGCCGAAGTAAAAGCCACCCACCGTCGCTACCTGCGCGAGCAATGGGAAGGCATATTAGATGCCACTCCCGACCGCGCCTGGGGTTACGTGGATGGGCCAGCAGGTCTGTCTCCCGCCGCTACCTTGTGGACAGACGAAATTGAACAGGTTATTGCTACCGGTGAGTTAGTCACCCTCACTGGGCGCCCCAGTCAGGAGTCGAACCTATCGGACGGCCCCGCGTCTGACACGCCCCAACGCAGCGCCCTGGCTGCACCCATTCGCCTGCGCGGCCAAACCATTGGCGTGCTAGACTTTTACAACGAGGGAGGCCAGCGTCGCTGGACCGACGACGATAAAGCGTTGGTCCAAGCCTTGGCCGACCAGATTGCCCAGGCCCTCGAGACCCAGCGCCTGTTCGAACAAACCCAGCGCCGCGCCTACCGTGAGCGCTTGACCAGTGAGATCGCCGGCAAGATCCGCGCCGCAAGTGACGTGCATAGCATATTGGAAACCGCCGCCGAGGAATTGGGACGGGCGCTGGGCGTGTCGCGCACTCTGGTCCATCTGGGTAGCTCGATAGATGGTTCCCAACTAGCGAGTTCTAGTGACACAGACGATAAAGAGGTTTGAACAGTATCACTTGCTCACTCTGTCAAGCGAGGCATAAATGAAGAAAAGGGCTACCAGACACATCTGGACAGTAAGGCAAAGCATCAGGACAAGATTGTTGCTCTTGCTATTGAGCCTGACGACGGTATCAGTAGTCGTCATCGCTTATCTTGGCGTCAACTCGATTTCGAGAGCAGGGCAGAGCGCCCAACAAACTGCCACTGCGACGCTACGCACTCAAGCTGAGGAATTCCTCGTCCAACTTACGGTAGGCGCCGCAAAGCGAGATGACCTCGTTTTGGAGCGCGCGCGCCAGGATGCCAAGAACGTGGCAAGCTTTGCCGCAGGCATCTTTGAGCAACCGGATGCTTTTGCCAGCGAGAGATACTGGCGTGCTCAAAACCACATGTTTGTGGGAGCAGAGGGTCAATATATCAACGGAGAAAATGATATTAGCACGGTCTTTGTGCCTAACAGCATATCGGTTGACCCTGAGCTAATAAGAAACCTGGAGTTGACGGCGTATCTGGACTTGCTGTTTGCCTCTGTCTATGAAAGCAACCCCAATTCAGTCGCCATTTATATTATCACTAAACAAGGGGTCTCCCGCCTCTACCCCAACATCAATCTGGGCGACATTCTTCCGGCAGACTTTATGGCTACTGAGGATATTTTTTACACCAGCGGGACGCCGGAAAGTGACCCGGAGCGCGCGGTGATCTGGACGCCGGTTTATAACGACCCCGCGGGTCAGGGATTACTTGTCACAGCCGTGGCGCCTATTTATTCCAGTCAGCAAGAATTCTTGGGAATCATTGGCATTGACGTCAGCCTGACCAAACTCAGCGCCGACATCGAAGCCACTACCCCGATAGCAGGCGGTTACGCTTTCCTCATTAACGAGCAGGGACACGCCATTGCGCTACCTGCACAGGGATACTCTGATATCCTGGGGCGCGCACGCGAGAGCGGCGAGTTGGGAACCGATCTTACCGGCGCAGACCCCGCCTTTGCGCCTGTTATCAGCGAGATGATGGCTGGATCTACCGGCTTTCAGAGCGTCCAAGAAGGCAACAGAGAACTGTTTGTAGCCTATGCCCCTTTGAGTGGCACCAACTGGAGTCTGGCCAACGTGGTCGAGGTAGAGAAGATGCTTCAGGCTGTTGCTGCTATGAAGAAAGAAGTCGAATCCTCGACCCAGGAATTGATCTCGACGCGCATCCTACCGGCTGGTGGGATTATCCTCATCATCGCGGCAGTGGCCGGCCTTTTTTCGACCAATCGTCTGATCAAACCCATCCAGAGCCTGGCGACGGCTGCACAACAAATCGGCAGCGGCAGATGGGATACGCCGCTCCCGCCAGTCAGCGACGATGAAATTGGCGTCCTGACCAGAACATTTGGAACAATGTCCGCACAGATCCGCGAACTGGTTACGGGCCTAGAAGCGCGTATCGCCGAGCGCACCGCCGATCTGGCCGCCCATGGTGAAAAGCTGGAAAGCGCCTATCGCACGCTTGAAGACACAGTTCACCAAAGTCAGCGTCGCGCCGAACTGCTTCAAGCCAGCGTCCAAGTCAGCCGCGCTGTGGCGCAGATTCACGATCTAGACCTACTGCTCCCAAAAATGACCCAACTCATCAGCCAGCACTTTGGCTTTTACCACACCGGTATCTTTCTCATTGACAGGCCTAGCGGTTATGCCGTGCTGCGCGCCGCCAACAGCCCCGGCGGACGGCGCATGCTGGCTCGCCAGCATAAATTGCGCGTCGGCTCTGAAGGCATCGTAGGCTACGTGACCAGCACAGGGCGGCCCCGCATCGCCCTGGATGTGGGTATTGACGCTGTACACTTCAAGACGCCCGAACTACCCGAGACCCGCTCCGAGATGGCCGTGCCGCTACGCAGCAGCGACGAGATCATCGGCGCACTCGATGTGCAGAGCACCCAAGAGGCTGCCTTTGACGAAGAGGATATTGCCGTGCTAACGGGCTTGGCCGACCAAATCGCCATCGCCATCCAAAACGCTCAACTTTTCCGACAGACCCAGGCAGCCCTGGCCGAAGCCGAAAAAGCTTATCGCCGCTACTTGCGCGATGAATGGGATAGATTCCTGGCGGGCGAGGCGCAACGCCCATCTCGTGGCAGCGGCGCGTTTTCACACGTGAGCGAGATCGACCATAACTGACAAGCCCGACGGGAACACATTCTTCCTATCGTCGGGTTGGAGGCAAAACAATGAGCCAATCCAATCACAAACGACCCACCGGCAAGTTACGCCGCCGCATCGCCGGCCTATCGTTGCGGCTCAAGCTCTTTATCGGTGTAGGCACATTGATCAGCGGTTTGCTCATCGTAGGTAGCATCTCGGTCATCTCCGGTGTGACCACCCAACAACTGGTCAGTCGCACCCTGGCCCGCCAGCGCCAGTTGGCCGATCTGACCACCCGCATCAATAACACCCTGCTCAACGCCCAAAACCAGGCCTTTGACTTTTATAACACTTGGTCCCTCACCGGCTTTGAACGTGAAACAAGCGGTTTCGATTATGCGCAGCAGATTTACGTGACCCCTATCCGCGCCAATCTGGATCAGATCCGCACTGACATCGAGACCATCCGAGAACTCAATCCCGATCAAGCTATGCGCAGCAATCTGGACAAGATTGCCACCAGCGTAGGTGCTTACGAAACCACTCTGATTTCAATGAGCGACCAGATGGAACGACTGGGGTTTCGTGACACCGGTGAATCCGGACAGCTCTTGCAAATTTTTGACAGCCTGCAGACCGAACTGGGAAAAACAGAGCTGCAAGCCGCTCAATCTTCCCTCTATGAAATGAAGCAATATGCCGAAAGCTACTTTTTGCGTTCTGAGCTTATCAATGCACGTCTGGTACGCGAGGCAAACAGAAGGATCCAAGAGCAGATCAGCACTATTCCCGACGCGCAACTCTCGCCCACAACCAAAGTACAATTTGACGGCCTGCTCGAGGACTATTATGACCACTTTCTAAGAGCGGCCAATCTCTACAATAACCTCCAGACCAGTCGCGCCAACCTGGTTGGTCAAAGCGATTTGACCAGTACTCTGGTACAAGAGTTATATCAAGAACAGCAAGCCCAGTTCTCCGCCAAAGTCCAAGCACTCCAGAGGCAGCAAGCTCGCACCACCACAGCGACGGGCGTGTTGACCACCATTGTTCTGGTCAGCGGTACAGTCATTGCTTATTTTGTCATCGGACAAATCATCCAACCCGTGCGGACGCTGGGACAAATCGCCGAACGGTTGGGCGGGGGTGAGCTTGGAGTGCGAGCCCCAATAGACAGTCGCGACGAAATCGGCGCCACAGCCATCGCGTTTAACTTGATGGCCGACCGGCTCCAGGAATTACTCGCGGAGCTAGAGCAACGCGTAGCCGACCGCACCCACGACTTGGAAACCACAGCCGCCGACCTGACCGCGCGTACTGCCGAACTGGAAAAGGTCCATCAAGCCCAGCAACTCATCAACCGAGAGCTCGAAGAAACTGTGCGACAGAGTGAGCGCCGCGCAGCCTTGCTCCAAGCCAGCGCAGAGGTTAGCCGCGCCATCACTCAACTTCGTGACCCTGCCCAAGGTCGCGGGGTGAGCGGTCTGGACCAACTCCTCACCGAGGTGACCCATCTCATCAGTCAACACTTTGGCTTTTACCACGCTGGGGTATTTCTCATCGACGAGGCTCGCCGCTTCGCCGTACTGCGCGCAGCTAACAGCCCTGGCGGGCAACGTATGCTGGCCCGACAACACAGACTCGGCGTTGGCTCCGAAGGCATCGTGGGTTACGTCACTCAGGCTGGCCGTCCACGCATCGCCCTCGACGTCGGTGCTGATGCCTATTATTTCAACAACCCCGACTTGCCCGATACGCGCTCCGAGATGGCCGTGCCGCTGCACATCGGCGACGAGGTCATTGGCGCCCTGGATGTGCAGAGCACTCAAGAGGCCGCCTTTGACGATCAAGACGTGCGCGTGTTGACGGCGCTGGCAGCCCAAATCGCCATCGCCATTCAAAACGCCAACCTCTTCCGGCAAACTCAAGAAGCCCTAAGCGAAGCCCAACATGTGCAACAAAGTTACATTCGCCAGCAATGGACCCAACTCGTCCGCGAACAATCGCCCCTGATTCACGAATATACGTTGAGCGGCGTTCCCCCACTCGGCGACTCCCAACTGCCTGAGGTCCAAGAGGCCCTGCGCACCGGGCAGATGATCATCGCCGACGGTAATGGCGACCCAGAACACAGCCCGGTGCGCACGGCTCTGGCGGTCCCCATTCAAGTGCGCGGGCAAACTATCGGCGTCCTCGACCTGCAAGAAACCGACCACGACCGCCGGTGGACTGCAGACGAACTCGCGCTCATTCAAAGCATCGCCGATCAGATGGGCCAGGCGCTCGAGGGGGCGCGCTTGTTTGAAGAAACTCAACGCCGCGCCCAGCGTGAACTCCTCGCCCGCCAGATCACCGAGCGCATCCGCGCGGCTGGCGCCGCGGGTGACATCGGCTCTATTTTGCAAACGACTGCCGAGGAGTTGGGCAAAGCCCTGCGCGTCACACGCGCGGTAGCCCGACTCCAGGTGCCTACGAGTGGCGACACGCTACAGCGCGTCGAAGCCAGGCAGCCGCAACTGCCTAATGATAAACCCAGCGAAACTGCTCAGCCTCACGCTCCTGAGCGGGTCTCCCCTAAAGGGGAACCCGCGATTCGGCCCAAATTTGCGCTTTCGACGGCGCAACGCCGGGTCACGGACCCGGCTTGAGCACCAGGCTGAGCAATTACAAGCCAGCGAAGAATAAGGAGGAAAAACATGTTCACACGAAATAAATCGAGCATTCTGTTTTTGTTGATCCTCGTGAGCTTGCTCATCCTGCCGGTCAGTTGTGGGGGCCAAAAGGCCAAAGAGAAGGTCTCAGTCGTGCGCGTCGGCGTTCTCTTTCCGCTCACCGGCGACCTAGCCAGCATCGGTGAAGACAACAAGAACGGCGTTGTGCTGGCAGCCGAAGAAATCAACGCCGCTGGAGGCATCAAGGCGTTGGATGGGGCCAAACTCGAGCTAGTCTTTGGCGACACTCAGGGCAATCCCGACGTCAGCGTCCAGGAGGTCCAGCGGCTCATCGAAGAGGAAAAGGTTGTCGCCATCATCGGCGCTTACCAAAGCAGCGTCACCAAGCCTGCCACCCAAGAGGCTGAACGCCTTGAAACCCCCTTTATCGTCAGCATGGCAGTCGCCGACGTCATCACCGAACGAGGCTTTCGCTACGTCTTTCGCATCTGCCCTAAAGCCAAGTTCTACGGGCGCGATCAGGTGCGCTTTTTTGCCGACCTGGCCGACCTGGCTGGCTATCCGGTGCAGCGGGTGGCCTTGCTGCACGAAAACACCGACTTTGGCACCTCCATCGCCCTGGCCCAGAAACAGGCTGCGCAAGAAAGCGGTATGGAGGTGGTAATCGAGGTGAGCTACACGGCCGAAGGCGCGACAGATCTGAGCGCTGAAGTGGCTCAGGTGCTGGCGGCTCAGCCCGACGCCATCCTGGAGGCCACTTATTTGAATGACAGCATTCTCATTGCCCGGGCGCTGGCCGCCGCCAACGCACACATACCGCTGTCTGACGCGGCCGGCGGCACCGTCTACCCCGAATACATCCAACAGCTCGGCCCGCTGGCCGAGGGCACATTTACCCAGATCGAGTATTCAAAATATGCCCCTGGCGGCAAAGAACTGAACGACCGTTTCCAGGCGCGTTTTGGGGCCGACATCACCGGCAACAGCGCTTACGCCTATCAGGCCATGCTGGTGCTCCAAGATGCGCTGGAACGCGCCAGGACATTGGACAAGGAGAAATTGCGCGAGGCCCTAGCGGCTACCGATCTACCCCGGGGGCCGCAGATGATCATGCCGGCTGAACGGTTACGTTTTGACGCCGAGAATCAGAACGAGTCTGCCACTCTGTTCATGGTTCAGATTCAAGATGGCGAACTGGTACCGGTCTGGCCGGCCGAATACGCCACCGCTCCGGTGCGCATGCAGAAATAGGGAGTGACATTATGGATCAATCCACGCGCCGGCCTGCCGAGCCGGCGGGCCCACGGGGCCACCAAACGGTAGGCCCACAACCAGCGCTCCAACTCGCTCGCGTGAGCTGGCGCCGAAGCCTGGCCACCCGCCTGGGAGGGGTGTTCATCCTCATCGCCGTGCTCTCACTGGCCCTCGTCGGCCTGGTGCTAATACGCACCGCCCGGCAGACCCAGCGCGAGAACATCTTTCGCCTGCAGGAAAAAAATGGGCGCGAAGTCGTTCTGCAGATTTCAGCCTACCTCAACGACGCCCAGGATGCTCTGAGCCTGTTCGAGCGCACCCAATCACTGACGGCGCTCGCCGCCGGCGTCCAACAAAAGGCGCTGGAAAACTTGCTCATCCAACGCCGCACCGTGTTCAGCCAGATCACGCTGCTAAACCTGACCGGCAACGAGCTAGCCAAGGTGTCCGAGTTTCATACCTTTACACCGGCAGAACTGAGCACGATCCGCGAAGCTGACCTGGCAGCCGCCAGCGCAGCATTGAGCGGCCAGTTCTACGTGAGCGATATCTTTGTCTCGCCAGAGAGTGGGTTGCTATCGGTGCAGATCGGTATGCCGGTCAAGACGTCGGGCGATCAGGTCGCCGGCGCCCTGCTAGCAGAGGTCAAGGTCACGCGCTTGTGGCAGGATGTATCTCGCATCGAAATCGGTCAAACCGGCTATGCCTACCTGGTAGACCAGAGCGGGCGCTTTGTCGCCTATCAAGAGCCAGGCGAGGTGTTACAGCGCTACGGTGAAGACATGAGGCACATGCCACCGGTGGCCGAGTTTATCTCCGAGGGAACGGAACACACCTTCCACCACCACGAGTATACAGGACTGAACGGCCAAAACGTGATCGGCCTATACACGCCCGTCCCCGGCACGAATTGGGCCGCCATCGTCGAGTTGCCCACCCAAGAGGCCTTTGCCACCGTCCGACAAATGCAAACGTATCTCGTCGGCCTGACTCTCCTGGGCGCATTCGTCTCCGCCGGGACTGCCTTTGGCGTCTCTCGTCGCTTTCTGCGCCCCATCCAGCAGTTGACATCCACCGCACAACGCATCGGCGCTGGCGACCTGGAGGCAACAATCCAAGCGCCTTCTCAGGCCGACGAAGTGGGTTTGCTGGCTCGTGCATTCCGCCAGATGCAGACGGAGCTAAAACAACTATACAGTGGCCTAGAAACCCAGGTGGCCGAGCGCACCGCCGACCTGCAAACGACGGCCTCTGCCCTGGCCAGCCGCAGCCAGGAATTGGAATCGGTTCTGGCTGACTTGCAACGGCGCAGCGAAGAGCTACAAGAAGCTACCCAACGCCAGGTCCAGATCAACCAGGAACTGCAAAGAGCCAACGAGCTAAGTCAGCGCCGCGCGGCCCGCCTGCAGGCCAGCGCCGAGGTCAGCCACGCAGCTGCGCAGGTCCGTGACCTGGATAAGCTGTTGCCCCGCGTCACCGAGTTGATCAGCCACTATTTTGGTTACTATCACGCGGGCATCTTTATGATCGACCCCAACCGCCGTTTTGCCGTGTTGCGCGCCTCCAACAGCCCCGGCGGCCAACGCATGCTGGCCCGGGGCCACAAGCTAGAGATTGGCGTGACCGGCATCGTGGGGCGCGTCGTGCACACCGGCGAACCCCGCGTGGCCCTGGACGTGGGCGAGGATGCCGTGTACTTTGACAACCCCGATCTGCCCGACACCCGCTCCGAGATGGCCGTGCCGTTGCGCGTCGGCGCGGAAGTCATCGGCGCTCTCGACGTACAGAGCACCGAAGCAGGCGCTTTCGACCAGGAAGACGTGGCTGTTCTCTCCACCCTGGCTGACCAAATTGCCGTCGCCATCGAAAACGCCCGCCTGCTGCGCCAGGCCCAGGAGGCCGTGGAAGAGCTGGAGATGACTCAACGGCTGTACTTACAGGAACAGTGGCGCAGCACGACGCGCGGGCCCCAAACCCGCCTGGGCGAGTGGAAAACCGTCGAGACCGGTGTGGAGCAACTGCCGGCCCCGTGCCTCACCGCGAGCCAGAAAGCTCTGGAGGAAGGGCAGATGGTCGTGCTAGAAAATAACGAACTGGACCAGGCCTTTTCTGTAATGGCCGCTCCGATCAAACTACGGGGACAAACCATTGGCGTCCTCGATCTGCAAGAGACCGAGGAACAGCGACATTGGTCCCCCGACGAGATCGCCCTGGTTCAGACAGTCGCCGATCAGGTGGCCCAGGCGCTGGAAACGGCCCGACTGTTCACAGAGACCCAGCGCCGCGCCGAGCGTGAGCGAATGATTCGCCAAATCACCGACAAAGTGCGCGCCAGCTCAAACCTGGAGACCATCTTGCAGACAACCGTCCAGGAATTAACCCGCTCAATGGGATTGCCGCGCGCTTTTGTTCGTTTAGGTCTGGAAGAAGACGTGCGCAACCCAGGTGAATCGAAAGAGTCGCTTTGATTGGTTTGGTCCCTGTCTATCGAGGGGAATATAATGACCGAAAAACCACCCGCTATGCACCATACGTACCCACAGCGTGATCCTGCGTCCCAGACCAGACGAGGGGGGCGCGGCGAACGCGATTCAATCCGGCTTCCGACCGACTCGCGGGACAGCGCATCAGAGGTCTGGAGCACCAGCGCCTTTGTGCAGCTCAGCCAAGCCCTGCTCACGGCCAGCACACTGCAAGAGGTGCTGCACGCCTGTCTGGAGGTGATCGAACCGACCGTCGTCAACGGCGTCACCGTCTTGCTCACCGGCGGGCCACCGAGCGACAGCTATTTAGAGATCGCTGCCGTTTGGGAATGCAACGGCCATCCTTACCTCCCTCTAGGAGCGCGCTTTAGCACCCGCGATTACGCATTTCAACCTTTGTTAACTGGCCAAGACGCCATCGTCATCAACGCTTTGGAAACCGATTTTCGTATTCAGGAGCCACTGAGATCGCTGCTCTTGGGCGCCAACGTTCAGGCCCTGGTAGCTCTACCTTTGCGCTCCGGGCGCGAACAGTTTGGCCTCATTATCATCGACCGCGACGATCCGCGCGCCTTTGCCCCCGAGCACATCCACATCTACCGAGCCGCCGCCGCATTGGCCGCCGGCGCGGTTGAAAAGCTGCGTCTCATCCGCGAGGCCAATCGGGCCTTAGCCGAAACCTCTACCCTGTACGAAATCAGCCGGCGACTCTCTCACTCACGTAACGTGAGCGATATCTTGTTCAGCATCCTCGATAGCCAACTGTTCGGCGCCGCAGGAGGAAGCATTGCTTTACTGGAACCCTCACCCATGGAGGGATCTGGGCAGGATGTTCAAGTCGAGTCAGTTGGGTCGCAGGTTCAGCCGAACAAACAATTGGTCTTTTGGGCCGCCGCAGGCGTGGGCGCTGAGAGAATTGTCGGTATGCGCATGCCCCTCTCTCAGGGCATTGTCGGCTGGGTGGTGCGCGAAAACCAGGCCGCCATCGTGCCCGACGCCTACGCCGACGAGCGGTTTTATCCTCAAATTGACGAGGCCACATCTTTCCAGACCCAGTCAATCCTGTGTGCTCCCTTGCGCGTCGAAGGACGCGTCATCGGGGCTATCGAACTGGTGGACGTGCCCAACTCCTATCTCAGTCAAGAGGGCGTGCGCCTGTTGGAACAGATCGCCGATCAGGCCGCCCTGTTCCTCGAAAATCAACGCCTCTTGGCCCAAACTCAGCGCCAGGCCCAAGAACTTTCCACGTTGCTCAACATCACACAAGAGATGGCTGCAACCCTGGACCGGGAACAAACACTCCGCCTTATCACCTCACGCATTCTCGACTTGGTCAAAGCCGATGGCTGTCACGTCTTTCTGCTACAGCCGCGCCCCAACGACAAGCCATTTCTAAAGCCTGTAGCTTCCAGCGACCGCGACGCCGCCTACATCCTCAACACGTCGCTGGAGTTGGGCCAGGGCATCACCGGAGGGGTAGCCCAGAGTGGTGAGGGTGTCTTGATCAACCGCGTAGATCTGGACCCACGCGGCTTTACCGTCCCTGGAACCGAGCAAATACCCGAGAGCTTGATCTCGGTGCCACTGGTGTATGAGGGACGCATCAGCGGCGTGATGACCGTCAGTCGGCGGGGCGAGCAGCCCTTTACATCGAGTGACTTGAACATTGTTTCTGCGATGGCCAGCCAGGCCGCAACAGTGCTGGAAAACGAGCGCTTGTTCGACGAGGCCCAACAACGCACCCGAGAACTGGCCGCGTTGAACGCCGTGGTCAGCACCGCCAGTCAGTCGCTGACGTTGGAAGAAATTTTGGACGCCACGTTGCAGCGAGTTGCCGATGTGTTACCCGACACGGCCGGCCTTATCTGTTTGCGTGATGAAAACAGCGGCGAACTACAGATCGCCACCCATCGCAACCTGCCCGCTGCTTTGGTACGCACATTGATCACCAAAGGTATGCGCGGTACGCTGTGTGAAGTAACAGCCACGCAACGCCAGGCCTACACCGTGGCCGATCTCACTGCTAGCGCGCCCGTGGATACCAGTGGGCTAGTGAAAGTGGGACTATACGCCTACTTGGGCGCCCCGTTGATCGCTCGCGGGCAGGTTTTGGGCACACTCAGCGTCTTTGGCGCCCAACCCAACTTCTTCACTTCCTCCGACGCCGACCTGATGACGGCCATTGGGCAGCAAGTAGGCATTGCCGTGCGCAATGCTCAACTTTATGCACAGACCGAGCGTGCTTTAAAAGAGTCGCGCAGCCTATATGACACAAGCGCAGCCATGTCCGAAACACTCGACCTGGAGGGTGTGCTACAGATCGCTGTGAACCGCATGGCCGAATACGTCGGCGCCGATCAATGTCGCCTCGTGCTGTTCGATGAAAGGCTAGGGTACGGCGCTGTGGTAGCCGAATATCGCTCCACGCCGAATGTCGAAACGATACGCATTCCGATGGCAGATAACCCCTCGTATCAGGTGTTGCGCGACACAGGCCAGGCCATCGCTGTCGAGGACGTGCGCACCCACCCGATCACTGCCGCTATCAAAGAGATGCTCGCCGAATATGGCGTCAAGTCAATGCTTCTGGTGCCGCTCATCGTCCAGGGGCATCTAATCGGTTCCATTGACCTAGATTCCACCCGCACGCATCGCAAATTCACCCAAGCAGAACTTAATTTTTGCCGCACTCTGGCCGACCGCGCTGCGCTGGCCATCCAAAACCGACAACTCTTGGCGCAAACACAATACGCCTTGCACGAGACAACCCGGCTCTATCGGGCCAGTCGAGCACTTAACCAAGCTCAAAACCTCTCGGATGTTCTCTACGCCATCACCGACAATTTGCCAATTGAACAGATCGACCAATGTTGGATGGCGCTGACCGAATCCGAGTTTGCTGATCAAGACCCTACTCTGCGCAGCTTTCAGATCAAGGCCCTGTGGGATCACGAAGGCGATGCCGGGCTGCAAGACGTCCGCTTCACTGCCCAGGAACTCCCCATGCTGGCTCAACCAGGTCTCGACCGCGTGTGGGTGATCAACGACCTGGACAGCGAAGCCCGTCTCGACGCTCGTAGCTTGTCTACGTTGCGCGAGATGGGCATCAAATCGGCGCTTATGATTCCCCTCCTCACCGGTGAGTCTCTCCTGGGTTGGCTGGTCCTCATTACTCACCACCACACGCACATCTTTGATCCCGACCAGGTCCACCCCTACCAGGTTCTGGCCGATCAGGCCGCGGTTGCAATACGCAATCAGCAGTTGCTCGCGCAGGTACAGACCAGTTTGCAGGAGGTTGAGACGGTACACCGCCAATACCTGCGCAGTGAATGGAGCGAATTCTTGCGCTCGCGCGAAGAATACCATACCGCCTTTGCCTGCGACCGAGGCGCGCTCTTGCCTCTGTCAGAATTCGATCACCCGCTGATCGAACAGGCGATAAATCAAGGCGATCCCGTGGCCTACGTCGCCCAGTGCGACGACGACAACGGTGATGCAATGCCAAGGGCCAGCCTGGTGGCCCCGCTCAAGGTTCGTGGGCAGGTGCTAGGTGTGTTAGGCGTCGAAGACCCCGACCAAGCGCACGAATGGACGCCCGAAGAGATCAACACACTCCAAGAAATCGCCGAACGAGTGGCCCAGGCTATCGAAAGCGCCCGCTTGCTGGACACCACACAGACCAGCCTGGCCGAACAAGCTCGCCTGGCTGTGCAACTCGAGGCCGCCAGCAAGATTAGCCGTGCGGCTACGTCGATCCTCGAACTGGATGTGCTACTGCCTAGCGTGGTGGAGTTGATCCGCGATCACTTTAACTACTACCATGCACAGGTGTTTCTGATCGACTCGACTCAAAGCTGGGCCGTGCTGCGGGCCAGCACCGGCGAGATCGGACAAAGGCTACTCCAACGGGGTTACGCTCTGGAAGTGGGAGGATCGTCTATCATCGGCTATGTTACCCACACCGGCCAACCGCGCATCGCTCAAGACGTAGCCACAGATGCGGTTCACCTGAAAGACGAATTGCTGCCCGACACCCGTTCGGAAATGGCTATCCCGCTACGCACCGGCGAGCGCATTATCGGCGCGCTGGACGTGCAAAGCACCGAATCTGACGCCTTTACACTCGAAGACGTGCAGGTGCTCTCCACCCTAGCTGACCAATTAGCTGTGGCTATTGACAACGCTCGGTTGTATCAGGAACAACTAGAGGCCGCTGAAAAACTGCGCGAGGTGGACCGGCTCAAATCGCAATTCTTGGCCAATATGTCCCACGAATTGCGCACACCGCTCAACTCGATCATCGGCTTTTCGCGGGTCATCCTGAAAGGCATCGACGGCCCGCTGACCGATTTGCAGAAACAGGACCTTACGGCCATTTACAACAGTGGACAAAACTTGCTCAAGCTTATCAACGACATTCTGGACCATGCCAAGATCGAAGCTGGCAAGATGGAAATGGCTTTTGAGGAGACCGATCTGAACGAAGTCATCGCTGGAGCTATGACTACAGCGCAAGCCTTGGTCAAAGATAAACCCCAGGTTGAATTACGCTACACTCTCGCGCCAGACTTACCCACCATCATCGCCGACGCCACCCGAGTGCGTCAGGTATTGCTCAATTTGCTCTCCAACGCAGCCAAATTCACCCAAGAGGGATACATCGAACTGACGGCTACCCACGACGAGCGATCTGTCATCATCAAGGTCAGTGACACAGGCGCAGGCATTCCACCCGACAAATACGACGTCATCTTTGAGGCCTTTGAGCAAGTAGATGGCTCACCCACACGCCGAGTGGGCGGCACCGGCTTGGGCCTGCCCATCAGCCGGCAGTTCATCGAGATGCACGGAGGGCGCATCTGGGTGGAAAGCGAGATTGGCGCCGGATCCACGTTTTTCGTCCAACTGCCCATCCGCGGCCCACACACCGAGCCTGTCGTCCGAGACCAGCCAGTTGTCAGCACCCACCAGCGCCTGGTCCTGGCCATTGATGACGATGATGATGTGATCCAGATGTACAGACGGTATCTCGAACGGCAAAACTACCAAGTTCACGGCCTGACAGACAGCGAGCAAGCCGTCGAAATAGCTCGTGAGCTGCGACCTTTTGCCATCTTGCTTGACTTGCTGATGCCGAATAAGGATGGATGGGCGATCATCCGCGAGCTTAAAGCCAACCCAGAGACCCAAGATATGCCCATAATTATGTGCAGCATCGTGAACGCTGCAGGACGTGGTTTTAGCCTGGGCGCCGCCGATTTTCTGGTCAAGCCCATCACGGAGAAGCAATTACTGACCACTTTGGCCCGTCTCCAAGACAGTTCACCGGAGGGGCGGCCCAACCGCCCTCTGCAAGTGCTCATCATCGACGATACCGCCGACGACCGCAAGCTCTTGCGCCGCACCCTGGAATCGACCGACGGCGCATATCACGTCCTGGAAGCCAGCAACGGCTATCAAGGTATCGACATGATTCAACAGCAACGACCTGACCTGGTCGTGTTGGACCTGATGATGCCCGAAATGGATGGCTTTGCCGTGCTTGAATTGCTCAAACGAGACGAAGAGCTACGCCAGATCCCCATCATTATTGTTACGGCTAAAGAACTCACAGAACAAGAACGTATCCGTATCAACGGACAAGCCGCCGCCTTATTCCAAAAAGGTCTGTTCAAAGCCGAAGAGTTGCTTCAAGACGTGAATTATGCTCTGCATCAGGTAGGCCGCGTGACCCAGGAAAGCACAAAGGAAGAGGAATGACTCGGACATCCACCTCCCTCATGTCATCAGATGCATGGCTCGAATGCGCCGCCTGCGGCCAACGTCACCCGCTGAATGCCCGCATCACACAATGCGAAGCGTGCGGCGAGGACTGGCTCGACGCTCGCTACGACTATGCGGCGCTGGGCGAGTTGTGGCGACGAGAACTGCACCGCCGACCGTTCAATAGCATCTGGCGTTATCGCGAATGGTTGCCGCTGCGCCGCGACGAAAACATCGTCTCGATGAACGAAGGCGGCACCCCACTGCTCCACTGCAAAAACCTGGGTTTGATGCTGGGTTGCCCCAATATTTACATCAAGGATGAGCGTCAAGGCCCCACCGGCTCTTTCAAAGACCGGCAGGCATCGCTGGCTATCTCAGTGATGAAAGAAATGGGTCTCTCGGAAGCCGTTTTGGCCTCTACCGGCAACGTCGCCATCTCCTACGCTGCATACGGCGCGCGGGCAGGCATTAAAATCTGGGCCTTTGTCACCAGCACCGTCCCCGCCGACAAGATGCGCGAAGTGGCGCTGTATGGCGCAGAGGTCGTCAAGGTCACGGCGACGTACGACCAGACCAAACAGGTAGCGGCCCGCTTTGCCGAGCACAAACAACTGCACCTCGACCGGGGCATCCGCAGCATCGCCGCCAAGGAGAGCATGAAGACGGTGGCGTTCGAGATCGCCGAACAATTGGGCCTGCTCGCCGGCCGCCCTATGAGCGAGCCGTTTTGGCGGGTGATGCCTGGTCAGGCCTGGCGCGTGCCCGACTGGTACTTTCAGGCCGTCAGCGGCGGATTGGGACCGGTGGGGGTGTGGAAAGGCTTTGAAGAACTCAAGCGCATGGGGTTGACCGACCACCTTCCCAAACTGGCCTGCATCCAGGCCGCTGGCTGCGCCCCTATGGTTCACTCGTTCCAGAAGGGATTGGAACACGCCGAGTCGGTGCTCAACCCTCAAACGCTCATCACCACGGTGGCCACCGGCAGCCCTGGCCCGGCCTACACCTTTTTGCAGCGCGTGGTTCGAGAATATGGAGGTGCCTTTGAGTGTGTGACCGACGAAGAAGCCTTCCGCGCCATGCACCTGATGGCTAAACTGGATGGCTTTTCGATGGAGCCAGCCGCGGCGATAGCCTTTGCCGGCCTGTTCAAAATGGTGCGACAAGGGACTATCCAACCTGACGAGGTGATCGTAGTCAATTGTTCCGGCCACACCTTCCCGGTCGAAAAACACCTGCTCAACGAAGGCTGGGCGCGTAGTCTGGATTTGGGCATTGAGGCGCCCTTAGCCGAGGCAGTCGCAGCCCCAGAGACCAAAGTGGCTTTTCCACTGCCTCAAGAAGAGGGCCTGCTGGTCTCGTTGGAAAGGCTGGACGACCGCGTCAAGAGCGTCGCCATCGTCGAAGACGAGCCGGACGCAGCGCGGCTGTTGCGCCGCATCATCCAGGCGCGCGGGGGCTATCAGATTTTCGAGGCTCATAACGGCCGCGAGGGGCTGGAACTGATCCGCCGCGAACGCCCCGACCTGGTGTTGCTGGACCTAATGATGCCGGAGATGGACGGCTTTACGGTGCTCGGCAAAATGAAAGAGCAAAAAGAAACCGCCGACATCCCGGTCATCGTCATCACCGCCAAAGACCTGACCCTACAGGAACGCCGGCGGCTCAGCGGACACGTCGAGTCGCTGCTGCAAAAAGGCTCCTACATGGACATGGAATTGTTGGACGATCTGATGGATGTGTTGGCGTGATGAGTGAAACGTCATGAGTAATGCGTGATTCACGTTTCACGTTTTGCGCTCTGCCTCTGCCTCCAGCGCAGCCATCCACTCTTCGGCCGTAAAATCGGCGCGCGAATCGCGCCGCACCAACAGCCCGGCGGTGATGATGAACGCGCCGCCCAGCCACTGCCACGGCGTCAGGCGCTCGCCCAGTAACACAAAAGCCACCAACAGCGTGACAAACATCTCGCTCAGGCCCAAGAGCGCCGTTTGAATCCCGCCCAACATGCTCAGTCCCAAAAACATGAACAGGCGCGACAGCGCCGTGACGGTCCCCAGGCCCAGCACCGCCCCCCAGCCCGCCGCCGAAATGGGCTCCAGGGGCGCGCCTCGGGCCAGCCGCGCCACGCACACCACCGCCGCCATCGTCGTCAACACGTATAACGCCACCGAGCGCGGCGCCACGTCTGCCGTGACCCATTGCCCCAGCACCAGATGCCAGCCATAAAAAGCTGCTGCGGCCATCATAAGCATGATTCCCATAGGGTCGGCCGCCCCGTGGGTCTGGGTCAACAACAGCACACCGCCGCCGGCCAACATCAGCCCCACTACTGTAAAGCGGCTCAACGGTTGGCCCGACGCCGCCAAAAATACCACCACCCACAGCGTATACGTGGTGTTGATGAGCGAAACCAGCGAGGCGTCAATGCGTGACAGGGCATTATAATAGAACAGCGAACCGATCCCATTGACCAACCCCACTGCCACACAACCCACCAGATCGGACCGCGAAACGCGAATGTAGCGCCGCCAGAATATGAAATAAAACAACCACAACAATCCCGCCGCCAGCGCCGTGCGCATGGCCACGACGGTGTAGGCGCTTAGCCCCTCGCCATAGGCCAGCTTGCCAAAAATGGGCGCCCAGCCCAAAAATACCGTGGAGAACAGCGCCGCCCCCACTCCCCACACCTGCCGGCGATCCATAGCGTGGCGGCCCAACCGATATGTGCTCATTTCACTTCCTCCAGCTGCCCCCGAGAAAAGCCCAAGACGAGCCAGTTGCCATCCTGCTACAATGATGCTACACTGTCTGGCGTACAACGTCTTCAGAACGCGGCGCCAGGATGAAAACACTTGCTCGTAAAATAAAAACGGTGTGGCAAAGACTCAACCGCTCGCAGCGTCGCGCATTGGCCTTACTGGGGATGATCAACCTGATAGTTCTGGGTATCCTCGCGTTATTGCTGCTGCGGCCGCCCATGGCACAAATCGCACTCTTGCAGTCGCCGCTCGCCGCGTCCCAGGTAGAAACCTGTCGTCAATCGGTGAGTCGGGCGCTGCTCCAGCGCGGGTCCAGCGGCCTGGTCCAAGCTTTGGCCGACGGCAGCCTCCTCATCCAGTTGGAGCGTCCAACGGCCAACCCTGGTCCTTCGGTTGGAACTGGCTCAAACCACCTGCGCAGCGCCGCCGACGCCGCCGTTTGGCTGGCGTTTGAGGCGCTTTCTGGGGCCGGGCGCGACGCCTGCCAGGGTTTTCGGACCGTTCACGTCACGGTCGTGATTCAGATCGCCGATTCGCAGCCTGTGCGGGTGACAGCGCGCGCCGCGCTATCCGACGTGCTAACCTGGTCGCAGGGCCGATTCGACGACGCCGAACTGGCCCGGCGTGTGGAATACCATGCGCCCGACGCCAGCCCTTGAGCAGCCATCGCTCAACCTTTCGAGGGCGTTCAGGGCAAGTTCCTCAGAACAAGCGGCAAGTAAAGCCGGCCCTTGAACACCTGCGTGACCACCGGCGGGCCGCTGCGCGTGTTCACGCCCTGGTCAGTGCGCACGACCCGGTAACGCGCGTTGGTCATCGTGTGCGTCGCCGTGACCACAAAGCTGACTTGGGCCGAGCCCTCGTTGGGAGCAATTTGAGCCACCGTCCAGCTCACGACCCCGCCCAGCCACAACGTGCCCTCTTGTTGCGCGCCGATCCAGGTTGCGCCAACCGGCAGCGCGTCGGTGATCCACACGTTCGTCACCGTAACTTCCAGGTGATTGGTGAGCGTCAAGGTGTACGTGATCGGCTCACCCGGTTCGGCAAAAGCCGGAGCGGTCTTGACCAGACTCACCGTCGGCAGCTCATCGGCCCCAATGTCCGTCTCACCAAAGCGCGCATCTCCCTCCCAATCTACCAGCGACGCGAGAGATGTTAACCCCGCGCCCACACACGGCGACCCAAAGCGCAAATGGTAATCCCGGCCGGCCGCGTCGCGGAATAGCGGGGCTTGCCCAATGCTGCCTGCGCCGCTGACCACCCCCTGATAATCGACGCCGTTGCTCCACACATCGTCGTAGGTGGTCACCACATTCGCACCCACGACCACCGAAATGCCGGTCGTGTAACTGACCAGGATGTTATTGGCCGAGGTCAACGTCACCGCCGGGTCGAGCACGTGCAAACCTACCCCCGTGCGGATGGTCGGGTGGCCGACCAGCGTGTTATTGACCAGTGTGCCCGCAGACATGCCCACCGCCTGCACACCGCCGGCCGTATTTTCGCCGATCAGGTTGTTGAACGCCGAAAAATCGGTCGCCCGCTCTAACTCCAAGCCAAAGCCAGCGTTGCCAAAAAGATGATTGGCCGAAATGGTCACCGTTTCACCGTCCACGTCGATGCCGCTGCCCGCATTGTTGTAGAGGGTGTTGTCTTGAATGATTCCGGTTGTCCCATTAAAGGCAATGCCATCGTCGGCGGCGCTATAAACCGTGTTGGCGATGATCGTCGCCGTCGCGTTCGGCTCCACGTGGATACCATCCGCTGCCGCTCCCAACGTGTTGTAAATCGTGTTCTCTTGCAGCACGACCGTGCTGCCGCCCCGCACGCGCACCCCCTCGTTCTGGGTGTCGTACACGGTGTTGCCCAACACCGTGGCCTCGTCGGCGTTCACGTTGATGCCCTGACCGCCGGTCTGGTGCACGATATTGTCGCGCATCAGGCCGCTCGAACCTTGAAAGTTGATGCCGTCGGCAGCGGCGCTGTATACCGAGTTATACTCTATCGTCGCCGACACACCTGGGCCGACGTAGATGGCATTGGCCGTATCGGCGAGGGTGTGCGTGATGGCATTGCCGCGCACCCAGATTTCGGAGGCGTTTTCCACCTGGATGCCGACGTCGAAGGCCCCAACCACCACATTGTCCTCGATTGCGCCCGCCGCGCCTTTGAAATCAATGCCGTCATCGGTCACGTCAAAGACAAGGTTGCCCTCGATGGTCGCCAGGGCGTCAGTGATGACGTAAATGCCATCTTCTCCCGGCGTGGCGCTGCTATAGACCGTGTTGTTTTGAATCAGCGCAAATCCGCCCGCGTTTTCTGCCCGAATGCCGGTCCCCCCGGCGCGATAGATTTCGTTCGTCTCGACGGTCACGACGCCGCTGCCCGCAAGCTGCACGCCTTCGTTGTCCACGTCGTACACGGTATTGCCTGCGGCCCAGGCCGTCCCTGCCGTATCAATCTGCAGGCCGTCGCCGCCGCTGGAATAGACACGATTACCGATCAAAGAGATTTCGGCGGCCTCGCGGGCGCGTATCCCATCGTCGGCAGTGTTGTACACAAGCGTGGCGCTGACCGTGTAGGGTCCGCCGTCGCGCAGATAAATGCCGCGCCGGCTGTCAAACGCCACGACCTGTCCGGCGTCGTGCACCGTGACGCTGTAAATCTCGGCGCTGCCGGCCTCGACGAGGATACCGTTATCCCCCGTATCATAAACCAGCGTGTTCGACGCCACCAGCCACGCGCCGTTGGACTCGATGCCGTCGTCATCGGCGGCGTGCACTCGTAGATTGATCAGCCTGGCTCCGGCAGCGGCGTACAAGTGGACGCCATCTTCACCCTGGAAAATCGTCAGGCCATCCAACACCACGCTGGCGCTGGCGGCCACGGCCACGGCGTACACCCCCACGCCTGTCTCGCCGGCGATGACCGTCTCGTATGCGAGCGGGTCCCAAAGCGTGAAATTCGCGTCCCAACCACCCTGTACGGTCACGTCGCGGTCGATCACGATTGACTCGGCATAGTCGCCAGCAGCCACCTGGATCGTGTCGCCATTCTGGGCCTCATACGTGATCGCGTATTGGATCGTCTGGCAGGCCTGGTTTAGCGGGCCGACGCCGCAACCGGGACCATCTGCGCCGTAAAGTCCGTCCACCTTGATGTTTTTGGCCGCCGGCGCGGCCACGAGTGGCCTGCTCAACGCACTCGTCAGCGCCCAAAGCGCCGTCGCACTCAAGAACAGCGCCGCCAACACCGCGCTGCCTCTGGCAATCCATTCACAAAGGCTTCCCCTCGAATTCATCTTGGCGTCCCTTCAACCACCTGTTGTCAAAATATCTCAACGCATTCTATCACAAGCTCTACTTGACGGCAAAATTATCAGACAGCCGCCGCCACGCGCGCCGCGCCAAGCCCCGGCGGAAAAAAAGACCCACACTGCCAGGTCTCAAGCCGAATCTTGCGGTCAGTGAGCACATCCTTACAGAACACGGAGGCGCTCGGGTTCCGCTCGTGTTCCGAAAATCGGAACACGGGGGTGTACTGTGTCCTATCCTCTATCGAGAGACGATACGAAATGCAGAGTTGCTGCTGGTCGAGGGGCAGTTGCAGCGCGAAGGGGGTGCGCTCAATGTGATAGTAAAGAGAGCAATGCTCGAATTCGCTCTGGACGAGAAAGATGACAAAGAGAATTCGGTCGCACAGCTATGTGAGCTTGTCTGTTTCACGCCGCTAAATGGCAGGCTACCCCAGGGCAATCGCATCTAATTTCCCTCCGGGGCGGAAAGGGGGGATAATAGCGACACGATTCCTATGACGCTCCGGAGGATACCAATGGAAAAGGCATCTGTCGCTATCTGTGATCACTTTGCTGACCTGGAAGACCCCAGGATTGATCGCACCAAGCGGCATAAACTCCTCGACATCGTAACGCTCGCCATCTGTGCGGTGATCTGTGGTGCGGATACGTGGGTCGACGTGGAGGGGTTCGGCCAGGCTAAACTGGACTGGTTTCGCACGTTTCTGGAAGTGCCCAATGGCATCCCTTCTCATGACACCTTTGGACGGGTGTTTGCGCGGCTGGACCCCGACCAGTTCCGGGAGAGCTTCGTCAGTTGGGTACAGGCGATCAGTCAGCGGGTCAGGGGCGAAGTCGTGGCGCTGGATGGCAAGACCTTGCGTGGTTCGCACGACGGCGGACTGGGCCGAGCGGCCATCCACATGGTCAGCGCCTGGGCCACAACTCACCACTTGGTGCTGGGGCAATTGAAGGTGGACGCCAAGTCGAACGAAATCACGGCCATCCCTGAATTGCTGCGGCTGTTGGTGTTGGAAGGCTGTATCGTCACCATCGACGCCATGGGCTGCCAGACCGAGATCGCTCAGACCATCGTGGATGCAGAAGCAGACTATGTGCTGGCGCTCAAGGGCAACCAAGGCACGTTGCATCGGGACGTGCAAGAGATGTTCGCCCTTGCGCAGGCCAGCCACTTTGAGCATGTGGCGCACGACGCGTACCAGACGACGGAGAAAAACCACGGCCGGATCGAGACCCGCCGCCATTGGACCATCTCCGAACCAGAGTTGATCGCCTATTTGGACCCCGATGGTGCGTGGGCCGGCTTGCAGAGCATCGGCATGGTCGAAGCCGAGCGGCGCATCGGCGATGAAACGACGCGCGAAACGCGCTACTACATCTCCACTCTCGGGAAAGGCACGCGAACTGGGTCAGGCCGTGCGCGCCCACTGGGGCATCGAAAACCGTGTTCATTGGGTGCTCGATGTAGCCTTTCGCGAAGATGACAGTCGCGTGCGCCAAGGCAACGCAGCCCAGAACTTTGCCATCTTGCGCCACATCGCCCTCAACCTGCTGCGGCAGGAAAAGTCAGCCAAGTGCGGCATCAAGGCCAAGCGTCTGAAAGCGGGTTGGAGCGAAGCCTATCTGTCCAAGGTGCTCACCGGTGGTTAAGATGCGATTGCCCTGAGTAGCCGACGGTTGCGGCGATCGAACCATTGCCAGGGTTGCCCGACCAACGTCAGGGTGTAATGTTTGCAGCCCGGCGATAACATAAGATAGGAAACGGGTCAGGTCGTTGTCGCTTTCTTCCAACGTGACCCAGCCTACGGGGGTCTGACACTGGTTGGCCCATTCGCTTAGCAAAGTGGTTTTGCCAAAGCCGGCCGGAGCCGAGAGGAGTGTCAGCTTGCGGCACGCTTTTATACCTTTGCTCAGGCGCTGGGTCAATCGGGGACGCGGCAGGAATTCGGGTCGAACCGGTGGAATATAGAGCTTGGTTGCCAGCAGGGGAACGGACATTTCAGATCTCAGGCTAGCATATCTCGATCAACGACAATACCAGTATCTTATCACATCTCGTCATCTCCCACAATGGTGCTGGTCGGTCATGACTGTTCGACAAGTGGTAAAAGTGGATGATACGCCCTAATCGAATTTCGTCAAGCCATATACGAGAGTGGAAGACAAAAACCCTGCCGTGGCAGAAGCCGCAGCAGCTTCGAGTGGATCTAGCATCACCGCTTGCGCGCGTTCGCCGGTCCGAGTACAATTCGGGCCGTGAAGAAAAGCGCCAGTTGTATATCGCATTCTGCGCCGCGCAAATCGCTCGTATTCCCAAAGAGAACTCTCATCGGCTTTCCTTCATCATTCTATATTCACTTGTGTTTACTTTCACCTCCATACCTTGCCGTTTCGTACCGGTCCGAGTACAATATGGATGGTTAGAACAAGGGTTTTATTGCGCAAAGTCCAAGGGGAACGGTTCGATGCTCGACAACTATGTCAACATTCTCATATTGCTGGTCGTCTCGGTGCTCGTCCCGACGCTGGCAATCTTGGTCGGCCACCGTTTAGGCCCGCGCCGCCCCACGGCCCGCAAGGCCGAGCCTTACGAGTCGGGTATGACCGCCATCGGCCCAGCCCAGCGCCGCGTGCCGGTCAAGTTCTACCGTATCGCCGTGTTGTTCATCCTGTTCGACATAGAAGTCGTGTTTATGTACCCGTGGGCGGTGTTGTTTCTGAACGCAGATAATCAGGTCTTTTTGTTCTTCGAGATGCTGATATTTGTCGCGATTCTACTGGTGGGATACGTGTACGCCTGGAAATCGGGAGCGTTGGAATGGGATTAGAGCAGAAATTGGGGGGCATGGGGATAGTTACCCTCAAGCTGGAGCAGGCGGTCAACTGGGCGCGCAGCAATGCTCTGTGGCCGATGCTATTCGGGTTAGCCTGTTGCGCCATCGAGATGATGTCGGCCCAGGCCGCCAATTACGACATGTCGCGTTTTGGGATGGAGCTAATGCGCGCTTCGCCCCGCCAGTCGGACCTGATGATCGTGGCCGGGCGGGTCACACACAAGATGGCCCCGGTGTTGCGCCGCCTATACGATCAGATGCCCGATCCCAAGTGGGTGATTGCCATGGGCGACTGTGCGTCGTGCGGCGGCGTGTTCAACAACTATGCCATTGTGCAGGGCGTTGACGAAGTGGTGCCGGTAGACATTTATGTGGCCGGCTGTCCGCCCCGCCCAGAGGCGCTGATCCACGGCATCATGCAGTTGCAGGAAAAAATCAAGGGCGAGAAACTGGCAAACTGGAAATAGCAGATAATGACCACAACCGACCAACTCACAAACCAACTAACCAGCAAACTCGAACGCGTATTTCCAGACGCAGTCCAGGAGATAATCTCTTTCCTCGACGAGACCACCGTCGTCGTGAATCGGGCGGCGGTGGTGGATATGTGCACGTTCCTGCGCGACGATCCGGACCTGGCCTTCAACTATTTGTCGGACCTGAGCGCCGTGGATATGTGGCCGGAGCAGCCGCGCTTTGAGGTCAACATCCAACTGCTGGCGATGACCAGACGTCCCCAACCGGGGCAGGGCGCGCGGCGGCTACGGGTGAAGATTCAACTGGAAGAACAAGACGCCAGAATGCCTACCTTGAGCGGCGTATGGCCCTCGGCAAACTGGTACGAGCGCGAGGCTCATGACCTGTTCGGCATCGAATTCGAGGGACACCCTGACTTGCGCCCGCTGCTCCTACCTGACGATTGGGACGAGCCGCCGCCGCTGCGCCGCGACATCCCTGTGCACGTCGAAGAAGTCGCTTTTTCGTTCAACCAGGAGCGCATCTATCGCAACAAACGCTTTGCCAAAGAGTAAACGCTCACCGCAGAGACGCGGAGAGCGCAGAGAAAAACGAAAAACTCTGCGGCGAAAGAGTAGTTAAAATGGTCGCCACGGACACACAAACCCTCGTCTCGATCGAAGACGAGGAGCTAGAAAAAATCAAGCATCTGGTCTCGCCGCGCGCGCTGACCGGCGAGACCATGCTGCTCAATATGGGCCCGCAGCATCCCAGCACCCACGGCGTGTTGCGCTTGCTGCTCGAGCTAGACGGTGAAAACGTCGTCAGTTGCATTCCGCACATCGGTTATTTGCACACCGGCATCGAAAAAAGCTGCGAAGACAAAACCTACACCAAGGTCATCCCGCTCACCGACCGTATGGACTATCTCTCACCGCTGTCCAACAACCTGGGCTACGTGATGGCGGTGGAGAAGCTGATGGGGGTGGAGGTTCCCATTCGCGCCCAATATCTGCGCGTTATCTTGACCGAGCTTTCGCGCATCGCCAGCCACATGGTGTGGTTGGGCACCAGCGGCCTCGACCTGGGCGCGATGAGCACATTCCTATACGCCTTGCGCGAGCGCGAGTATATTCTGGACATCCTGGAAATGTGCTCCGGGCAACGCATGATGACCAGCTATTTCCGCGTCGGCGGCCTGTGGCGCGACGTGCCCGCAGATTTTGAGCCGGCCGTGCGCCAATTCCTGGCCTATTATCCCGACCGGGTGCGCGAGTATGAGCGATTGCTCAAAGAAAATCCGATCTGGAAAGAGCGCACGGTCGGGGTGGGCGTGATCAGCGCCGAACAGGCCATCCAATGGAGTTTGGGCGGGCCGTGTCTGCGCGGCTCCGGCGTGGATTGGGACCTGCGCAAGGTCGCGCCTTACTCGTGTTACGAGCATTTCGAGTTCGACGTGCCGCTGGGTGAACACGGCGACGTGTACGACCGCTATCGCTGCCGCATGTTGGAGCTGTGGGAGAGTCTGCGCATCGTTCAGCAAGCATTGGATAGACTACCTGGCGGCCCGGTGATGACGAACGACCGCAAGGTCGCCCCGCCGCCCAAAGAAGAGTTGGCGTACAGTATGGAAGCGGTCATCCATCACTTTAAGCTGTGGACCGAGGGCTTTCGCCCGCCCAAAGGCGAGGTTTACCACGCTATCGAGTCGCCGCGCGGCGAGTTCGGCGTGTACATCAACAGCGACGGCAGCGGCAAGCCGCGCCGCGTGCACTTTCGCACGCCGACTTTTGCTAACTTGCAAGCCCTGCCCATCATGGCCAAGGGCCTGTTCGTATCCGACTTGATCGCCATCATCGGCAGCATCGACCTGTTGCTCGGAGATGTGGATCGGTAATTGGCAGATCGGCAAACTGGGAAACAGCAAGGAGCCAACGTTGACCAATTTGGGTGACATTGCACAAGACAAAATTGATACCATTCTAGCCAAGTACCCTACCAAGCGCTCGGCCGTGTTGCCGCTGTGCCAATTGGCGCAAAAAGAATACGGCTATATGAGCGCCGAGGCCATTCGTCAAGTAGCCGATGTCCTGGAACTGGATCCGACTGAAGTGCAGGGGATCGTCGGTTTCTATACGTTGCTACGCGAATACCCTACCGGCAAGTATGTCATTGAGGTGTGTAACGACCTGCCCTGCGCCCTGCGCGGCGCGGACGATTTCGTAGAGCACGTGTGCCAAAAACTGGGTGTGCGCCCCGGCGAGACGAGCGCCGATGGCAAGTTCACCCTCGAAACGGTGATGTGCGTGGCGGCGTGCGACAAGGCGCCCGTGGCCCAGATCAACCTGGAATACTATGAGAATTTAGACCCCGTCAGGTTTGACGAGATCGTGGAGCGGCTGCGAAATGCCAGTGACGATTAGACCGCTCGAACTGGCCGACTATGATGCGCTGGTCGCGCTATGGCAGCGGGCAGAATTGACTTCGTTGCGCTTGCACGGGCGCGACAGCCGGGAGGCCTTTGTCCGGCAACTGGAGAGCGGCTTGCAGACGGCGCTGGGCCTCGAACAGGACGGCCAGCTCATCGGCGCGGTGCTTGCCACGCACGACGGGCGCAAGGGCTGGATTAACCGATTGGTCGTAGACCCGCAGCACCGCCGCCAAGGGCACGCCCGGCGTCTCATCGCCGCCGCCGAAGAGGCGCTCAAGGCGCAGGGGATGCACATCATCGCCTGTCTGATCGAGGACTGGAACGAAGGGTCGCTGGCGCTGTTTCAAAGTGAGGGATACGTGCGGGGCGACGTGGTTTACCTGAGCAAGCGCGACAGCAACGAAGCATAATCACCGAGATATGGCAAAAAAGAAACCTGAGAAAACAACACATCTGCTGCTACGCGACCTGGATGTACCAAACGTCCGCGAGATGGCCGTCTATGTTGAGCACGGCGGCTATAAAGCGCTGCGCCAGGCCGTCGAAAGCGGCAATCCGGCGGCCGTGCTGGCCGAGGTGCGCAAGAGCAACCTGCGCGGGCGCGGCGGCGCGGGCTTTCCGACCGGCGTCAAGTGGGGCTTTGTGCCCAAGGACGTATTCCCCAAATACGTGGTGGTCAACGCCGACGAGAGCGAGCCGGGCACGTTCAAAGATCGCCAACTGCTGGAGGGCAACCCGCATCAGGTGATCGAAGGGGCGGCCATCGCCGCTTACGCCATCCAGGCCGAGACGGTGTATTTTTACTGCCGGGGCGAGTTTTATCAGCCCGCCCAAACCCTGCAAAAGGCGATTGACGAGGCTTACGCCGCCGGATACCTGGGGCAAAATCTGTTCGGTATCGCGGGCGCAGGCAAGCCGCGCCCCTACAGACTGGATATGTACGTTCACCTGGGCGCGGGGGCGTACATCTGCGGCGAAGAGACGGCGCTGCTGGAATCGCTGGAAGGCAAACTGGGCCAGCCCCGGCTGCGCCCGCCCTTCCCAGCCAACAAAGGACTGTACGGCCAACCGACCGTCATCAACAACGTCGAGACTCTGGCCAATGTGCCGCTCATCCTCCAGCGCGGCGCCGACTGGTATTTGACCTTGGGAACCGCCCAAAGCCCTGGCCCGAAAATCTTTTGCCTCAGCGGGTGCGTGAACAAGCCGGGCAACTATGAGGCCATTCTAGGCCAGATCACCTTCCGGCAACTGATTTACGAACACGGCGGCGGTGTGCTGGGCGGGCGGGCGCTCAAGGCCATCCTGCCGGCGGGCGCGTCGGCCCCGATTTTGCCCGCCAGTGACGAGGTGTTGGACACACCGCTGGATTACGAGTCGCTCAAGCCATTCGGCTCGGCGCTGGGTTCGGCGTCGGTGATCGTGCTGGACGAGACGGTGGACATTTTCCAGGCCGCGCACCGCATGACGCGCTTTTTCAAGCACGAATCGTGCGGCAAGTGCACTCCCTGCCGCGAGGGGACGTACTGGATGCTCAAGATTTACGACAAAATCGCCGCCGGGCGCGGGGGTCAAGCCGACCTGCTCACGCTTGAAGACGTGGCCCGGCAGATGCAGGGCAAGTGCCTGTGCGCGCTGGGTGAGTTTTCCACCCAGCCGGTGTTGAGCACGCTGCGGCACTTTCGGGGAGAGTACGAAAGGCAACTCGAATAATCGGTCGAGCCAAAAGAACTATGTCCCAAAAACGAGTATTGCTAATTACAGATGACAATCGTTCCTTTGAACCCCTGTACGAACTCCTTGTGGAACAAGGTTACGAACTGCGGGTATCCAACACAGACAGCCAAGTCCTGCAAATCGTGTCAGAATTTGCACCTCAGACCATTCTTCTTGATTGGCCCAACCTGGAGGTCTCGGAGAAATTCGCATCTCTTGAGCAGGCCCTCAACGCAAATCGTCACCGTGCTCTCGAAAACCACATTCCCGTCGTATATCTGTTCGACAGAGGCATAGTAGAGAACTGGCAGGAAAAAAGAGTTTTGCATATCAATTTTGGACCAAACCGTTGGGCGATTCGTTCCGACGAGAGATGGGTTCTTGGCGAAGTTGGGCGCAGTATTTCGCTTTACCATCAGTTGAGAAACTCATTCCAAACACACACAACCACCGCCCCTACTGTATCTGGAACGCCGACCTGACCGAGCGTCACGTGATGGTTCCCTTGCATAACAGACAACGCGCTAGTATAATAGATGTACAATTGTACATCCACAAACGAGTGTGCTTATGGACATTGTGGTAGACACATCGGTCATCATCGCCGTAATTGCGAACGAACCGGAAAAAGCCCGGCTCATCGAGCTGACCCAAGACGCCGATTTGATCGCCCCGCCCTCCATACACTGGGAGATCGGAAACGCCTTTTCAGCCATGCTCAAACGAAAACGCATCACTTTGCACGACGCGCTTCAGGCCATTGAAATCTATCGGCGTATCCCGGTGCGTTGGGCGGAGGTAGAGTTGGCCGATGCGCTGCGGCTTGCGGCAGAACGTAACATCTATGCCTATGATGCCTATCTCGTCAGATGTGCTATCAAGTACAACGCGCCATTGATTTCGTTGGATAAAAACCTGACACGAGTTGCACGCGAAAGCGGTGCAAAGGTACTCGAGGTGGCCCAATGATTGTTTACACCTATACAGAAGCAAGACAAAAACTGGCAACTCTGCTCGAACAGGCCGCGCAAAAGGGAGAAGTGAGAATCAAGCGCAAAGATGGCCGTGTCTTTGTGGTCAAGCCAGAATCCCGCGCCGACTCACCCTTGAACGTAGAAGGCATTAACCTCGGGGTGACAACCCCAGAAATCATTGAATTTATTCAAGAAGGCCGAGCGCGTTACCTGTGATGAACACTCAGACAAGTTCACCGGGTTCCAACCAGCGCCCCTACTTTATCTGGAACGCCGACCTGAGCGAGGCCGACGTGCGGCGCATCCTGGCCGAGGGCAGCGATTACTCGCGCGTGCAAATGATGAGCACCATCCTGCATTATGCGCGCTTCAAAGACATTTGGCAATACGTCACTGCGCAGGATGTGCAAAAGTGGTTCTGGCAGATTCCCTGGCGCGACCCCGAGTTGCGCGATCATTGGCAGTGGGCCTTGACCCGCTGGGGATTTCCACCGCATGAATGTACTGACCCCGTTGCAGCGCGACTTTTTATATAGCTTTTTCGCCCAACCGGCCGCCGCGCCTTTTGCCCTGACCGGCGGCACGGCCCTGGCCGCCTACTACCTGCACCATCGGTTGAGCGACGACATTGACCTGTTTGCCGTCGCGCCCATCAAAGATTTGCAAGATACGTCTATCCTCGATGCGGGACGGCTGGCTGCCACCGCGGCAGCAGAGGCCATCGGCGCCGCCTCTGAGACACGTGCCCTCTCCACAACACTGCATCAGGTATTCCTCACCCGCGCCGAGGAACCACGCCTCAAAATTGACATTGTGCGCGACCCCGGACCGTCATTCGGTGAGATACAAACAGTTGAGGGCATTCGCGTGGATTCTCAACTCAACATTGCGGTTGGCAAGGTGAATGCTATCTTTGGCCGCACCACCGCCCGCGATTTCATTGATCTGTACACACTGTTGCACGCCGGCTTTAACTTTGATGAATTGTTCGTCCTGGCTCAGCAAAAGGATCCCGGTCTGGAAGAGTTCTACCTGAGCCGGATGATGCGTCTGGTTAGCCGTCTAGGTCCAGATGACATGCCCACAATACTCAAACCCATTGATCTGGAAGAGATGAAACGCTTCTTTCTCGATTTGGCCAACCAGTTAGCGGACCGGGCAAACCCAGCCCAATGGACACAAGCATGACTGACCACGTAACCCTGACCATGGACGACCGCCAAATCACCGCCCCCCCCGGCACGCTCATCGTAGACGCCGCCAAGCAGGCCGGCATAGACATCCCGGTCTTTTGCTACCATCCCAAGCTCTCGCCGGTGGGTATGTGCCGCATGTGTCTGGTCGAGGTCGGCACACCTGCGATTGACCGGGCCACCGGCGAGGTGCAGCGCGATGAACACGGCCAACCTGTCATCCGCTGGTTCCCCACGCTGCAAACCGCCTGCACCACGGCCGTCTCCGAGGGCATGGTCGTGCGCACGCAGACCGAACAGGTGATCCGCGCCCGTAAAGACATCATCGAGTTCCTGCTCACCAGTCACCCGCTGGATTGCCCCGTGTGCGACAAGGGCGGCGAGTGCCCGCTGCAAAACTTGACCATGGCTCACGGTGTGGGCGTCAGTCGCTTCGATTTCGACGATAAACAACACCTGGCCAAGCGCGTCCCGCTGGGCGATCTGATCATCCTGGACCGCGAGCGCTGCATCCAGTGCGGGCGCTGCGTGCGCTTCCAAGACGAGATCGCCGGCGACCCGGTGCTGGGCTTTACCCACCGCGGCCGTCAATTGGAAATCACCACCTTTTCCGACCCGCCCTTTGACTCTTACTTTGGCGGCAACACCACCGACGTCTGCCCGGTCGGCGCGCTGACCACCACCGATTTTCACTTCGGCGCCCGCCCCTGGGAGCTGACCCGCCACGCCAGCGTGTGTAACCACTGTCCCGTCGGCTGCAACATCACGCTAGACACCCGCGCCGACGGGCGCACGGGCGAATGGGTCATCAAACGGGTCATGCCCCGACAGAACGAACAGGTCAATGAAATCTGGATTTGCGACAGAGGGCGCTACGGCCATCACCACACCCGAGCTGCCGACCGACTGACCACGCCCCTCGTTCGGCGCAATAACGAGCTGGTCGAAGCCACGTGGGATGAGGCATTGGCCGCCATCGTCAAGCGCCTCAAAGCTCTGCCCCCGCCCCAGGCCGCTGGCGTGGCCGGCGACCGGCTGGCCAACGAAGACCTGTTCCTGTTCCAGGCCCTGCTGGCCGACGTGATCGGCACGCCGCACATCGACACCTATCCTGCCGCGCCCGGCGCCCACCTCGTCGCCCGCTATGGCGTCGGATCCACTACCGATTGGGCGCAACTAGGACCAGAAAGCGTCATTCTGGTCGTCGCAGGCGACGTGGAAGAGCAAGCGCCAATCTGGTATCTGAGACTCAAGGCCGCCGCTCAACGCGGCGCGAAGCTCATCACCATCAACGGGCGCAAAACCAGGCTAGATCGCTACACCAACCACCACCTGCAGGCCCGCTATGGCAGCGCCGCGCACCTGCTGCTAGGGTTGACTCGCCTGCTCCTGCCTGACGACTGCGGCGTCAAAGGTGTGGATAGACTCCGCGCCAACCTGTCCGGTCTGGATCCGGTCGCCGTTCAACGTCTGACCGGCGTCGCGCCCGATGACTTGAGCGCCGTGGCCGCCGTCGTTGGCAAGGCCGAAAACCTCATCGTCGTCTTTGGCCGAGAGGGACTGAACGATTATGGCGCGCAGGCGCTGGCCCAGGCCGCGACCAACCTGCTGCTGGCGACCGGTCACGTGGGCCGGACCAACACCGGCCTGTTGCCTCTGTGGCCCCACGCCAACACCCAGGGCGCAGCCGACATGGGTGTGCGGCCCAACGCTGGCCCCGGCTATCAGGCTATCCTCGAACACGGCTGGGATTTCGACAGCATGCTGAGCACCGCCGCCAACGGCAGTATGAAGCTAATGTGGATCGTCGGGGCCGATCCAGCAGGCGACGATCCGTCCATCACGCCGGCGCTGGACGGTTTGGACTTTCTCATCGTCCAGGAGCTATTCTTGACCGACACAGCCCGTCAGGCCGACGTGGTCTTGCCTGCCCTGAGCTTTGCCGAGCGCGACGGCACATTCACCAGCGCCGACCGGCGCGTACAACGTTTCGAGCGCGCCCTGCCGCCGCTCGGCCAGGCCCGGGCCGACTGGGCCATCTTTACCGAGGTCGCCCGGAGGCTAGGAGCCGAATGGAGTTACGCGTCGGCGGGCGACGTTTTAGCTGCCATAAACAGAGCCATCCCCCAATATGCCGACCTCACGTTGGCCGCCCTGCGCGCCAGCGCACCCCAGTGGCCGCCCGTAGGCTATGATTCGCTGTATTTTGGGGGTACCGTCTACCAGAACAATGGCGGCCTGGGTTTGCGCTGGCGAGCCGCCGCCGAAAACGACGATTTCGAGCCTGCCTTCGACTGGGTCGAGCTGCCCACGCTGCACGAGACCGACATGATCGCCGTGCCCGTGCGCTGGCTGTATCAATCAGGCGCGCTCATCAACCGATCTGAGGTGCTCCGGGGCCGGCTGCGCGGAGCCGTAGCCGAGTTTAACCCGACCGACGCCGAAAGGTTAGAGCTTGTGGCAGGGAGTCCGGCCAGTCTAAGTTTGGGTGGGCGCGCGGTCGAGTTGGTCGTCAAAGTCAACGCCAGAGCGCCCGTGGGAGTGGCGCTGGTACCAAGCAACCTACCCCCAGGACCGCTCACTATCGAGTACGTGCCCGGCACTTTGAAAGTGCCGGGCACATGAGGAGACCGGTATGCTTGAAGCATTGATCAAAAGCCTGGTTATCGTCGCCACCATGCTGACCGGGTTCGCCTATATGACCTGGGTCGAGCGCAAAGTGGTGGCGCGGCTGCAAACCCGCTACGGCCCCAACCGGGTCGGGCGGTTCGGGCTGTTGCAACCCCTGGCCGATGGCATCAAGCTCATTTTCAAAGAAGAGCTGATCCCCGCCCAAGCCGACCGGGTCATTTTTGTGCTGGCTCCCATCATCACGGTCGTCCCGGCGCTGCTCATCTTTGCAGTTATTCCGATGGGCGGCGCGCTGCGCATTGGCGGGACCGAGATTGCGCTCGGCTTGGCCGATATTAACGTGGCTGTGTTGTACGTCCTGGCGATCACATCCATCGCCGTATACGGCATTGCCCTGGCCGGATGGGCCTCGAACAACAAATATGCACTCCTGGGCGGGGTGCGCTCGACGGCGCAGATGATCAGTTACGAACTGCCGCTGGCGCTGGCTATCGTCGGCGTGCTGCTGCTCAGCGGCAGCATGAGCCTGAACGACGTGGTGGGGCGGCAAGAAAAAACCGGCGTGTGGTTCATCTTTGTGCAACCCATCGCCGGGTTCATCTTTTTGATCACCGCCCTGGCAGAGACGAATCGCGCCCCCTTTGACTTGCCCGAAGCCGAACAGGAATTGACCGCCGGTTATCACACCGAATACAGCGGGATGAAATTCGCGTTGTTCTTTATGGCCGAGTATATTAAAATGATCGCCGTCAGCGCGCTGGCCGTGACCTTTTTTTTCGGCGGGTGGCTGCCCCCCTTTCCCAATCTGTTGCGCGGGCTGTGGGAGGCGGCCGGCGGATTTACCTGGCTCTCGCCGGTCTGGTTCGGCGCCAAAGTGCTGCTCTTGTTGATGATGATGGTGTGGATTCGGGCCACGCTGCCCCGCTTGCGCTATGACCAGTTGATGCACTTTGGGTGGAAGTTTTTGCTGCCGCTGGCGCTGCTCAACGTAGTGCTGACGGCGGGGGTGTTGGTAATTTGGTAAGTTGGTAAATTGGGGAAGAAAGATGTCGGAAAAGTCGAGAGACGGATGGATCGAAACGATAAAAGCGCCGTTGCGCATCGCCGAAGGCATGCTCACAGTGTTGAGCCAGGCCTTCCGCAAGCCGGTGACAATTGAATACCCAGAAGTCAAGCGCCCGATGCACCAGCGCTTCAAGGGCCTGCACGAGCTCAAGCGATACGAAAATGGGCTGGAACGCTGTATCGGTTGTGCGCTGTGCGCGGCGGCCTGCCCCGCTGACGCTATTTTCGTCGAAGCCGCCGACAACACTGACGCGGAGCGCTATTCGCCCGGCGAGCGTTACGCCCGAGTCTACGAGATCAATATGATCCGCTGTATCTTTTGCGGCTACTGTGAAGACGCCTGTCCCACCAACGCCATCGTGTTGGAGCGCAAGTACGAGCTTTCTGGCCCGACCCGCGAAGGGCTAATACATACTAAAGAAATGTTGCTGGTTCCGCCGCCGACGGCCGGGCTAGATACACCCCGCCAGGTCGAGCCGGGTAGCCACGACCAGGCGATTTTGCCGCTGGTGACCCGCTTCGGCAGCCCGATGGACCGTGAAACGTGATGCGTAAAACATAACCGGCGCGTTTCACGCTTCACGCTTTGCGTTTTACGAGCACAGGAGAGCAATGTCGTGATCCTTGACACCATACCATTCTTAATCCTCGCTGCCATCGCCGTGGCGGCGGCCCTGGCAATGATTTTCAGCCGCAACGCCATTCACGCGGCGCTGTTCCTGGTCATCAATTTCAGCGTCATCGCCGTGTTTTACCTGGCGCTCAATGCTCCGTTTCTGGCGATGGTCCAGGTGGCTGTATACGCCGGAGCCATCATGGTGTTGTTCCTGTTCGTGATTATGTTGCTGGGAGCCGAGCGATTGGATTACAAAAGCAAGCTAGAGTGGCAACGCCCGCTGGCCTTTGTGTTGGCGTTGGCCCTGTTGGCCGAAGGAGGATACCTGTTATTCGAGGGCCTGGGTAGCCCGCCTGAAATGGCTCAGGCCATCACCGACAGCAGCCCACAGGCGGTCGGCGCGGTGCTGTTCGACAGCTATCTGTTCCCTTTCGAGGTCACGTCAGTGCTGCTGCTGGTAGCGATGATTGGGGCCATCGTGCTGACGCTTGACACTAAAAAGGAGAAAAGGGGATGATCACCGTCACGCATTACGTTGGCTTGAGCGTGATCCTGTTCATCATCGGCGTGCTGGGCGTGCTTATCCGGCGCAACGCAATACTCATTTTTATGTCGGTGGAGTTGATGCTTAACGCAGCCAATCTGGCCTTTGTGGCCTTTGCCCGCCACTATGACCACCTGGATGGGCAGCTCATCTCGTTTTTCGTGATGACGGTGGCGGCGGCCGAGGTCGCTGTGGGCTTGGCGCTGATCGTGACCATTTTCAAGACTAGACGCAGCATTGACGTGGATGAGATCCACGCGATGAAAGGATAAATCATTCGAGAGCAATTCTGCCGGCGCTCACATCGCGCACAAGCTGTTCATAGACATCGTCCCGCGAGCCGGCCCGGCGTATGCCAACACTGACCACCCACACAACATCGGCGTCAGGTTCATGGTGATAGATAATGCGATAGCGGCCCAGGCGAACCGTCCGATATGTTTCTAATTCGCCGCTCAGGGGCTTGCCGAACGCGGGATTGGCGCTCAAAACTTGCAACTTTTTGATAAAACCGGAGCGGAGCGACTTGGGCAAATGGGGGAGCCGATTTTGGTGACAGTGCTGCGTAATACGGACCTGACTCACTCGACACCCCACTCAGCTCGGAGTTGGTCGAGTGCGACGTACCGACCGGCAGCGATGTCATCAGCGCTGCGGCGGAGGTCGTCCATCGTCTCAGAATCGGCCAGGATTTCCAGGGTTTCGACCCAGCTTTCCAGCCGGTCAACGAGGTTTAATAGCCGCGCCATCTCATCCCGGCCGACCAGGACGACGTCGGCCCGGTTGCCCTGCATGATCGAAATCGGCGTGCCGGCGCGGGCTTTGTCCAGGTAATACGAAAGGTTTTTGCGCAAATCAGACACCAGCACGACTTGATCGGAAAACACGACGCTCATCCTGGCCTCCTGGAAAGGTTGTGCTATTATTTTATCACAAATAACGTACTGTGAAAAGTACCATTTCAGACTAACTCAAACGTACATAGTGGAGTCATTATGGATTGGATTTTCGATTACGCCTTTCTGGCCATCCTTTTTCCCATCTTGGGGCTACTGATCAACACCTTTCTGGGTCAACGCCTGCGTGAAAAAGGCGTCGGATTGGTGGCGTGCCTCGCCGCCGGTTCGGCGTTTGTCATTTCGGCCCTGACGCTTTTCGCCTTGATCGAGATGGACGCGCACGGCGGGCGCGCCGTCGAGCGCGTGTTGTACGAGTGGGCCGCCGTCGGAACGTTGCGCATCCCCATCGCCCTGCGCCTCGACCCGCTCTCCGTGACCATGATGCTGGTGGTCAGCGGCGTCGGCTCGCTGATTCACATTTACGCCGTGGGCTATATGCACGGCGACCCGCGTTTCCAACGCTTTTTCGTCTACTTTAACCTATTCCTGGCCTCCATGCTGGCGCTGGTGATGGCTAACAACTACCTGCTGATGTTCGTGGGCTGGGAATTGGTGGGGCTGTGCTCGTACCTGCTGATCGGTTTCTGGTTCGAGAAACTCGACAATTCGATAGCCGGGAAAAAGGCCTTTGTCGTCAACCGGGTGGGCGATTTTGGCTTTATCCTGGGCATTTTCTTGATGACCGTCGCCTTTGGCACACTGGAATTCACCGGCGTGTTCCAAGCGGTCGAGCATGGCCACGCGCTGCACCTGTGGGGCCTGACCTTCACGATGAAAGAGGTGGTCACCGCCATCACGCTGCTGTTGTTCGTCGGCGCGACGGGCAAGAGCGCCCAGATACCGTTGTTCGTGTGGCTACCCGACGCCATGGCCGGCCCCACGCCGGTGTCCGCGCTCATCCACGCCGCCACGATGGTCACGGCGGGCATTTATATGATCACCCGCAGCGCCCCGCTATACGAGCTGGCGACGTTCAGCTCGGACGTGGTCGCGCTCGTCGGCGGGCTGACGGCGCTGCTGGCTGCGAGCATTGCCGTGGCCCAGTTCGACATCAAGCGCGTGCTGGCCTATAGCACCATCAGCCAATTGGGCTTTATGGTCGCGGCGGTTGGGTTGGGCGGTTACGTGGCCGGGATGTTCCACCTGGTGACGCACGCCTTTTTCAAGGCGCTACTCTTTCTTGGCTCCGGCTCGGTCATCCACGGCGTTGAGCACGGCATGCACGGGGAGGGAGAGATAGAGAATGCAGAAAGCCATTCGCCAGACGGCCCTGATCCGCACGACGCGCAGGATATGCGCAATATGGGTGGGCTGCGCCAGCGGATGAAGTGGACCTTTGCCACCTACGCGGTGGGTTGGCTAGCGCTGGCGGGCGTTTTCCCCTTGGCCGGCTTTTGGAGCAAGGACGAAATTCTGGTGGATGCCTGGAACCATAATTTCATCGTGTGGGCGCTGCTGACGGCGGCGGCCTTTCTCACCGCGTTTTATATGACCCGCCAGATGATCCTGGTCTTTGACGGCGACCCACGCACTCCTGCCGCGTTGCGCGCTCACGAAAGCGGTGGGCTGATGGTCGCGCCGCTGGTCGCGCTGGCAGGGCTGGCGCTGGTCGGCGGGATGCTCAATCTGCCTGGCGTGCACACACTTGGTCATTTCATCGAGCACCACAGCGCCGAATTCAACCTGAATATCGCCATAACCTCGACCGTCGTCGCCTTGCTGGGCATCGTGTGCGCCTGGGCAGTATACAGCCGGGGGCGCATTGATGCGCACGCCCCCGACCGGCTGGCGGGGCTGCCGCTCAACCTCTTTCGTCACCTGCACCGCAAGTGGTACTGGGATGAGTTTTACACCCTGAGCGCCGTGCGACCTTTTTACTGGCTGTCCGATAGATTGGCCTACGTCGTAGACGGGCAATTCTTGCACGACTTTTTGCACGACAATGTCCTGGCCGAACCGTTCAAGGCCACGGCGCGCTTTCTGGCAAATCCGGTAGACCTGGGCCTGGTAGACGGCGCGGCCAATGGCCTGGCCGCAGCGATTCAGCGCGGCGCGGGCGAGTTGCGCAAGACGCAAACGGGTTACGTGCGCAACTATGCGCTTTCGATTTTGCTGGGTGTGGCGGCCATTGTGGCCTGGTTTGTGTTTAGATAGAGGAGACCTGCATGGACTATAACATTCTGGACTTGCCCATCCTATCTCTGGTGACGTTTGCGCCGCTGCTCGGCGCGGCGATCATCCTATTTCTGAAAAGAGAGCGCCACGAACCCATCAGGTGGGTCGCGTTCGTCACGTCGGCGGCCACGTTCGTGCTATCGCTGGTGGTCGTGTTCAACTTTCAGTCTGGCCAGAGCCAGGCCCAACTGGTCGAGCGGGCGTTCTGGATCAAGGCGTGGAACATCCGCTACTACCTGGGCGTGGACGGCGTGAGCTTGTGGCTGTTGATGCTGACGACGCTCATCAGCCCTATCGCCATCGTCTCCTCTTTCAGCGCCATTCAGGAGCGGGTGAAGGAATATTATGTGTTCATGCTGCTGTTACAGACGGCCATGACCGGCGTCTTTTTGGCGCTGGATATGTTCCTGTTTTACGTCTTTTGGGAGTTCACGTTGGTGCCCATGTATTTCCTGATCGGCATCTGGGGCGGACCACGCCGGGTCTACGCCGCCGTCAAGTTCTTTTTGTACACTATGGCCGGCAGCATCTTGATGCTACTCGCCATCTTGTATTTGGGCCTGCAAGGCGACACGTTCGCCATCCCCGACCTGATCGCGCAGAACGCCAAATGGGTCGGCACGGGCGCGGAAATCTGGCTGTTCCTGGCCTTCGCTGCCGCCTTTGCCATCAAGGTCCCGTTGTGGCCGTTCCACTCCTGGCTGCCCGACGCTCACGTCGAAGCGCCCACCGCCGGTTCGGTCATCCTGGCCGGCGTGTTGCTCAAGATGGGCACGTATGGTTTTGTGCGCTTTAACCTGCCGCTGTTCCCGCAGGCCTCGCGCGACGCGGCCCCCTATATTGCCGTGCTGGCTATCATCGGCATCATCTACGGGGCCATCGTCAGCTTTGCCCAGACCGACGTGAAAAAGCTGGTGGCCTATTCCAGCGTCAGCCACCTGGGCTTTGTGATGTTGGGCATCTTTTCGCTGAACGCCCAGGGTTTACAGGGCGGTCTCCTGCAGATGGTCAATCACGGACTGAGCACGGGGGCGCTGTTCTTGCTCGTGGGCGTGCTCTACGAGCGCCGCCACACCCGCGAGATGGACCAGTTTGGCGGGGTGTGGAAGCTCATGCCGCTGTACGGCACGATCACGCTGATCGTCTCGCTGTCGTCGATGGGCCTGCCCGGACTGAACGGCTTTGTAGGCGAGTTTGTCATTTTACAGGGCGCCTTCGCCCACAACTGGATCTGGGCCGCCTTTGCCGCCAGCGGGGTCATCCTGGCCGCGATCTATATTCTGATGATGTTTCAGAAAATCTTTCTGGGTGAAAGCCGCGACTCGGCCAACGCAAAGCTGGCCGGGCAGCCGCTGCGCTGGCACGAGCTGCTCGCACTGTCGCCGCTGTTGCTGCTTATCTTTTGGATCGGCCTCTACCCCGCGCCATTCTTTGACGCCATGCACGCGGCGGTGAACAACGTTTTGACCGTGTTGCAGTGATTCGTCTTTCGCCACAAGGACCGCTTATGCACACATCCATCACCACCGACTTGAGCGCCATCCTGCCCACCCTCATTTTGATGGTGTGGGGTATGGCGCTGCTGTTGATCGCGCTCGTCGCGCCGCGTGAACGGCGCACGACCCTGCCGGGGCTGGCCCTGGCCGGATTGGCCGCCGCCTTTCTGGCCGCCGTGTGGCGTTGGGACCGCCCCATAAGCGGGTTTGGGAACGCCGTGGTCCTCGACAACTATGGCCTGTTCCTGACCTTCGTCTTGACCATCGCCGGAGCTTTGACCGTCTTGCTCTCGTGCCACTATCTGCACGACCGGGGCATTGCGCGCGGCGAATACTATCCACTGCTGCTGTTTAGCCTCAGCGGGATGACGCTGATGGCGACGGTGAACGACCTGACCGTGCTGTTCATCGCGCTGGAATTGCTCTCTATTCCCCTGTACGTGCTGGCGGCGATGGCCCGCCCCGACGCCAAGTCGGAGGAGGCCGGCCTCAAATACTTCCTGCTGGGCGCTTTTACGTCGGCTTTTCTCATCTATGGCATCGCGCTGGTCTATGGCGGCAGCGGCACAACGGCGCTGCCGCAGCTTCACGAAGGCGCACAGGGCGGTAATCTGGCCCTGACGCTGGCCGGCGCGGGGTTGATTTTGGTCGGCCTGGCCTTCAAAGTGGCCGCCGCGCCTTTTCATATGTGGACGCCCGACGTGTATGAGGGCGCACCCACGCCCGTCACGGCCTTTATGTCGGTGGGGGCCAAGACGGCCGGCTTTGCCGCCTTGGGGCGGGTTTTTCTCCTGGCGCTGCCCGCGCTCGGCGACGACTGGGCGCCCGCCGTGGCCGTTCTATCGGCGTTGACGATGATTTTGGGCAACGTGGTCGCGTTGGTTCAGACCGACATCAAGCGTATGCTGGCCTACTCCAGCATCGCCCACGCCGGATATGTGCTGATGGGCGTGGCCGCCCACAACGAGCGCGGACTGGCTGGGATGCTGTTCTACCTGCTGGCCTATACCTTGACCAACCTGGGCGCGTTCGCCGTGCTTACCATGATGGCGCGGGAGGACGAAGACACCAGCTTTAGGCCCTACGCCGGCCTGGCCAAACGCCAACCATGGGCGGCGGCGGCGATGGCGTTATTTATGTTCTCGCTCACCGGCATCCCCCCCACCGGCGGCTTTGCGGGCAAATACTATCTCTTTTGGGCCGCCGTCGAAGCAGACCTCACTTGGCTGGCCGTGGTGGGAGTGCTCACCAGCCTGATCTCGGCCTTTTTTTATCTGCGTGTCGTAGTGGCAATGTATTTTAACGACCCGGCGGGCCAGGCTCCGGCCTCAGTTTATCCCACCTTGATCACCGCGCTGGCCCTCACCGCCGCAGCGACCCTGGCCCTCGGACTTTCACCCGGGCCGTTGCTTACCCTGGCTCAAGATTCCGGGTGGCCCAATCTGATGAGCAGCGCCGGAATATTCGCGACGCTCTTCATCACCCGTTGACAAAAACCAGTCCTTGAGTTATAAACGGCTCTCAAGATGGTTCTGTGATTTTACCTCTGCGCGGGAGGCCTTATGTTTGAACAGAAAACGATTCCTCGTTGGCTTATTCTGTCCCTGCTTCTGGTCATTCTCATCTCGAGCGGCTGTGTACGCGTGGACGTTGTGGATCAGACGGGTAGCTTGCGCCCCACCGAGCCGCTCCAGCACAACCTGACCGCCCTGGATATTTCCTTCGACCCTCCGCTAGACGAGATCGGCCGCTCCGTCTTGCGGCAAGGGGTGAACCTTTACCTCACCGTGGAGAATACCGGCTTGGAAGACGAAGCCAGCGTCCGCGTCCAAGTGACACTGGAAACCGAAGAGCAAAACAATCCCCTGGCGACACAAGAATTCGTCATTGCCGCCATCGGCGCAGGAGAGACAAAACAAGCGCACTTTCGCCTAACAGAATTTGTAGATCAATACCCCCACTACGTTCTGCACATCGCCGTGGATCCATGCAGTGGGGAAACCTTTCTCGCCGACAATCAGCGCACCTTTGACCTTTACGTTTCACCCATTCGATAAAGATTCGGGAGCGTCCACAAAAAAACCGCCGTCCGAAAACTCGGCGGCGGTCAGCAGCAGTTTAACAATCGAACTAATGAGAGCGACAAGTCGCACAAGCGCCCGACGGCGCGCATCCGGCGCACCCGCCGCCGCTCCCGGCCACGACCTTTCCATCGCTGTGAGCTGCAAAGAGCGAAATCGCCCGGCTGGTGTGCGCCCCGTGGCAATTCTTGCACGTGGGAGGCTCATCAGCCTGGCTGCGCGGGCGTAGCATCTCGAATTTGGTCTGGCAGTCGCGGCAATAATACTCGAAAAGCGGCATCCCACTCACCTCAGTTTCTTACCCGCCAGGCAGGTATGGAAACCTGCCCTACGATTCAACGCCGTGCATTGTATCTCGATTCAACTCGCAGGTCAAGAAATTAGATGCGCCTCGCGGCCCACGCGCGCCATAATCTCTAGCACTTGATCCAATTGCTCGTCGGTATGGGTGGCCATATAGCTGGTGCGCAACAGCGACATACTGGGCGGGACGCCTGGCGGGATAAAGACGTTGGTGTACACACCTTCATCGTACAAACGCTTCCACACGAGCAACGTGCGCAGGTCGTCTCCGATGATGATGGGGATAATCGGCGTCTGGCTGGGGCCGACGTTGAAACCCAGCTCACGATAGGCCTGGCGCATCCGATTGCCGATCTCGCTCAGGCGGGCGATGCGGTCCGGCTCTGTCAGCATAATCTCCAGCGCGGCCAGGGCCGCCGCCGTGTTAGGGGGTGTGAGGGCGGCGCTAAAGATAAACGCCCGGGCGTGGTGCTGGATAAAATGAATGATGTCGTGGTCGCCGGCGACAAAACCACCCATCGAGGCAAACGACTTGCTAAACGTGCCCATAATCAGATCTACCTGATCGGTGAGGCCAAAGTGAGCACTGGTCCCCCGTCCACCGGCCACCACACCGATGGCGTGCGCGTCATCCACCATCAGTCGGGCTTGATACCGCCGGCACAAGGCCACGATTTCGGGCAACGGCGCGATGTCACCCTGCACACTGAACACGCCATCCACGACGACCAGCTTGCCGCTCTGCAATGGCGTCGAGGCCAACACGCGCTCCAGGTCCTCCATATCGCTGTGCCGGAAACGCTTCATCGCGCCGCGTGCGAGCATACAGCCATCCACGATGCTGGCGTGGTCTTCTTTGTCGGTAATAACATAATCGCCTTTGGTGACCAGCGCCGAGATGACGCCCAGGTTGACCTGGAAGCCGGTGCTAAAGACCAGCGCATCTTGCTTGCCCACGTACGCAGCCAGGCGACGCTCCAGTTCGCGGTGCAGCTCCAGCGTGCCGTTCGCCAGGCGCGAACCGGTACAACTGGTGCCAAACTCGTGAATAGCGTCTATGGCGGCCTGCCGGACGCGCGGATGGGTGGTCAGTCCCAAATAGTTGTTCGCGCCGCACATAATGATGCGGTGATCGCCCACGTATGCCTCGGCGCCTTCCGAGTGAGTCAAGGGGACAAAAAACGGATAAATACCCGCTTCCTGCGCGGTACGGGCATCGGTAAACTGATGACACTTGACAAATAAATCCATCGAATCGCTCCCTTTGCAGATAGTATATTGAACAAATCGGACGGATGGTGCGATCGCCCGATCGGAGGTCATTTTACTGGTCTTTATGAGTTTGGTCAAGAACAGCAATCGGCGGTCGGCCTGAAAGCTGATAGTTGATGGCTGATAACTGAAAAGAAAGGAGTCAACCCTTGAAGAGCTTTACCGATCGTGCGTTAAATACTGCCGAGTCTCTTGGCGCTACCTACGCCGACATACGCATTGTAACCCACACCACCCAGACAGTCGCGGTAAAGAACGGCGTGGTTGAAACGGTAGGTCAGAGCCAGGATCACGGCTTTGGTTTGCGTGTGGTCGCGGACGGTGCGTGGGGCTTTGCCTCCAGCGCTCTGTTGACGGCAGAAGAGATCGACCGCGTCACTGCGCTGGCGGTGCGCATCGCCCGGGCCAGCGCGTTGGTCCAAAGGAACGGTGGAGTGAATCTCGGCCCACGCGTGTCCAATGTCGGAAAATACACCACCCCGGTCGTAATCGAACCCTTTAGCATCCCGCTGGAGCAAAAAATCGACGTGTTGCTCCAGGCCGACGCTGCCATGCGCCGTGTGCCTGGCGTGCGCATCACGCAAGGCGGCATCGTTTGCGAGCGAGAAAACAAAGTCTTTGCCAGCAGCGAAGGCAGCTTTGTCGAACAAGTGATCATCGAAACAGGCTGCGGCATCACTGCCACTGCGGTGCAAGGCGGCGAGATCCAAAAACGTTCTTTTCCCAACGCCTTCGGGCGGCACCAGATGACCCGTGGCTGGGAGTTCGTGGTCGAGATGGACCTGCCCGGCCACGCCGAGCAGGTCGCCAGCGAAGCGGTCGCCCTGCTCAGCGCCGAGCAGTGCCCCAGCGGCGTGACCACCCTCATTCTGGGCGGCGCCCAGCTTGCGCTGCAAATCCACGAATCGTGCGGCCACCCCATCGAACTGGACCGGGTGTTCGGGACTGAGGCCGCCTATGCCGGGACGAGTTTTCTCACCCCCGAAAAACTCAACTCTTGGCGCTACGGTTCAGAAATCGTCAACCTGACTGCCGACGCCACCCTCCCCGGTGGGTTGGGCACGTTTGGTTTCGACGACGAAGGCGTGCCGGCCCAGCGCGTGCCCATTGTGCGCGACGGAATCTTTGTGGGCTATCTCAGCTCACGCGAGACGGCGGCTCAACTGGGCCTGCCGGGCAGCGGCGGCGCAATGCGCGCCTCCGGCTGGAACCGCATCCCCCTCATTCGGATGACCAACGTGAGCCTGGAACCGGGCGCGTGGACTTTTGAAGACCTGATCGCCGACACCGACGACGGCATCTATATGGAGATGAACCGCAGTTGGAGCATTGACGACAAACGACTCAACTTTCAATTCGGCGTCGAGCTGGCCTACGAGATCAAAAACGGCAAAATGGGCCGTCTGCTCAAAAACGCCACCTATACCGGCATCACGCCCGAATTCTGGGGTTCGTGCGACGCTATCTGTAACGCCGACCACTGGACAGTGTGGGGCACGCCCAACTGCGGCAAAGGCCAGCCCAGCCAGGTGGCGCATACCGGGCACGGCGCCGCCCCAGCGCGTTTTCGCAACGTGCAGGTGGGGGTGATGAAGTAGATCGGTAATTGGGAAATTGTGAAATTGGGAATTGCCAGCAAGGAGTGAAAAATGCCTGAACCATTGTGGAAGATTCGGCAACGTAAAGGACTGAATATTAACCAATTGGCATCCAAGTCGGGCGTGCCAGCCATCTCGATTCAGGAGTACGAGTCGGGGCGGGCCATTCGCGGGGCCGACTTGCCCAAGCTGGCCAAAGCGTTGTTTGTGGAAGAATGGGACATCGAAATCCAGGGCAAACCGCCCGCTAAGAAAAAGCCTGCCACACCCGCCCCAGCGCCCAAGCCTACACCGGCGGCTAAACCGCCAGCAGTCTCACCGCCCGCTCGCCCCTCTCAGATCGAACACTTGCTCAACCTGACTATAGCGCGCTTTGGCAAAGATCGCGCTGCATTGGAAGCAGAAATCGGCAAGCCGTTGGAGCAAATGACAAAACTCCAAGCCGGCCAGTTGCTCAACAAATACCAGAAGCTTCTGGCCGAGTCGCAAGAGACCCGCTCACCTGAAGAGAGAGAAGCCAAACGCAAACGAGCTTACCTGCCCGAAGGAGTGGACGGGTTTGAGCTGCAATACCTCACCGCTCAACAAGAGCAGAACGCGCTGCTTACCTTTACTCTCTTTGACGGTCAGCAATTCAGCGGACGCATCGTCGGCTTTAGCCCTTACAGCATCACCATCCGCGAAGAGCAAACCCAAGCCGAAGTGACGCTACAGAAATTGGCCGTGGCCTACTATCGGGCCGCGCGCGCCGAAGGGGGAGAACCGTGAGCCTGGGCGACGAATTGCGCTATCTGCGAGCTCAAGCTGGCGGCCCCACACCTCTGGACATCGCCGAGGCCGTGGGCATAGACGCCGGACTTTATCGCCAGCTCGAACAGCGTTATCGCGAGTTGGGCGACGACGAAACCATTAACAAGCTGGCCGCCTATTTTGGCTGTGACCCCGAAATGCTCAAACAAGCCCGGCCGCGCTCGCGCAAGGCCCTCAGCCAGTTTCTCGCGCAGGCGACAAAGCAAGACCGACCAGTGCAGCTTCACGTGCGCACCGGCGAAAGCTTGAACGGGCGAGTGATCTGGTGGGACTTGGGCGCGTTGGGTCTGCAACCGCAAGATGGCGGGCCTATCATCGTCGTGCAAAGACACGCTGTAGTAGGCTGGTAGAAAGGACAAACCGTGCTAGGAGAACAAAAAATAAAACAGCTACTCGACAGCATCCTTCAACGCTCTGATGCTGATCAGACCGAAGTGCTGGTGATGGGGCAGGATGAACAATTGACCCGTTTTGCCAACAATATCATCCACCAAAACGTCGCCGAGACCAACACTATCCTTACCGTGCGCGTGGCATTCGGCCAGCGGGTGGGAATGGCTACCACCAATGATTTGAGCGCCGCCGGGCTAGACCGTGCGGTCGAGACGGCTACGACTGTGGCGAAACTTCAACCCGAGAACCCCAACTTTGCCGGATTTCCAGAGCCGCGGGCGTTGCGCTTGGTACAGGCATTCGACGCCGCCACCGCCGCCTATAGCCCTCAAGACCGCGCTGAGCAAGTAGGGAGCGTGTGCCGCCGCGCTGCCGAAAAGAAACTGACCGCCTCGGGCGCGTTCACCACGACGACTCAAGAGTTGGCCGTCGCCAACTCGCACGGGGTATCGGCCTATTTTCCATCCACCGGGGCTGACCTGGTTACGGTCGTGATGAGCGACGACAGCGCCGGGTACGCTGCCGAAAAATCCTGGCGCGTCGCTCAGGTCAATGTGCCGGCCCTGGGCGACGAAGCCATTGCCAAGGCTCTGCAAAGCCGCCATCCCCGCGATTTCGAGCCGGGTGCTTACACCGTCGTGCTGGAACCCTACGCCACCCAAGACCTGGTCGCCATGCTGGCCTACACCGGCATGGGCGCGTTGGCAGTTCAAGAGGGGCGCAGTTGGATGAATGACCGCATCGGTCAACAGATTATGGCCCCCTCGGTCTCTATTTGGGACGACGGTCTCGACCTCGGCGGCGCACCGCTGCCTTTTGATTTTGAGGGCACACCCAAACAGCGGGTGGACATGGTGAAGAAAGGCATCCCCCTGGAGGTCGTTTACGATACGGCGACCGCCCGAAAACAAGACGGCCAAGAAAGCACCGGTCACGCCCTGCCCCCGGCGCTGGCGACCACCTATGGTCCCATGCCAACCAACCTTTTTATGGCCGCCGGCGACGCCACGCTCGACGAGATGATCGCCAGCACCGAACACGGCTTGCTCATCACCCGCTTCAATTACACCCGTCCGGTGCACCCGCGCGACGCTGTCATCACCGGCCTCACGCGCGATGGCACTTTTTTGATCGAAAACGGCGCCATTGCCTACCCGGTGAAAAACCTGCGCTACACCCAGAGCTACGTGGCAGCCCTGGCGCAGGTCGAGATGATCGGCAAGGAACTCAAAACATTGGAGAGCTACATCGGCGCCCAGCGCGTGCCGGCGGTCAAAATCCGCGAGTTTAACTTTACGGGCAAGACCCAATTTTAGCCTACCACCAAGGCGCCAAGACGCCAAGACACTAAACAACTTTGTGTCTTGGTGGTGAAAAAAAGGAAGTGACGATGGCAAATTTCGAGCTGATGAAAAAACTGACCCAAAAATCTGACAAGCGTATCGTGTTGCTGGTGATGGACGGTCTGGGCGGCCTGCCCCGCCTCGAAGACGGCAAAACCGAGCTAGAGGCCGCCCACACGCCGAACCTGGACCGGCTGGCCCGCAAGGGCATCACCGGCCTCAGCGCGCCCATCGGGCCGGGCATTACTCCCGGCAGCGGCCCGGCCCACCTGGCCCTGTTTGGCTACGATCCACTCAAATACGACATCGGTCGAGGCGTGTTAGAGGCATTGGGCATCGGCTTTGAGCTAGGCCCCACCGACGTGGCTATCCGGGGCAACTTTTGCACGGTGGACCAAAACGGCTTTATCACCGACCGCCGCGCCGGGCGCATCCCCACCGAAAAATGCGTCGAGCTATGCGCTATGCTCAACCAGATCGAGATCGAGGGCGCCGAAACTTTCGTGCGCCCGGTCAAAGAATATCGCTTTGCGCTGGTGTTGCGCAGCCTGGGCCTCTCGCCGCGCATTCCCGATACTGACCCTCAGCAAGTCGGCCTGCGTCCCCTGCCCGCGCTGGCCGAAGCGCCCGAAGCCCAACGCACCGCCGACTTGGTAAACCAGTGGATCGCCAAGGCCAAAGCGGCCCTGGCCGGCCAGTACCCGGCCAACATGGTCACGCTGCGCGGCTTTTCGCAGGACCCGGCTCTGCCTAAATTCCAGGAGGTGTACAAGCTCAACCCGGCCGCGGTAGCCGTGTATCCGATGTACCGGGGCGTGGCCCGGCTGGTGGGGATGGACGTGATCCCGGTCGATCACCCCATCAGCAACGAGTTCCAGACCGTGGCTGAGCACTGGCGCAGCTATGATTTTTTCTTCGTGCACGTCAAATACACCGACAGCCGGGGTGAAGACGGCGACTTTGAAGCCAAAAAAGCCGTCATCGAAGAAGTGGACGCCGCGCTGCCCATTTTGCTGGACCTCCAGCCCGAGGTGCTCATCGTCACCGGCGACCACTCAACGCCCAGCCAGCTCAAGAGCCACAGTTGGCACCCCGTCCCAACGCTGATTTTTGCGCCGGAGGCCGCCCGCTCCGACGGAGCGATGGCTTTCGGCGAGACCGAGTGTAGCCGGGGCGGGCTGGGCACGTTCCCGGCCACCGACCTGCTGCCTCTGGCCCTGGCCCACGCGGGACGCCTGGCTAAATACGGCGCATAACGCGGGCGTGAGCGAATTCGCCATCCCCCAGACCTGGCACCCCGACCGACGCGGAGCGACGCGCTGGGTCGTCTCGCACGTCGCCCGGCACAAGCTATTCATCGCCGGCCTGTTGATCGGCGCTCTGGGCAACGCGCTGCTCGCCGCCGCCGTGCCGGTGCTCACCGGGCGCGCCTTTGACGCCGTCGCGCATACGCCGCCCAACCTGCGCGGGCTTGGCGCTGCCGCCGGGTTGATCGTCGCGTCGCAAGTGGTGCGCGGCGCGCTGCAACTAGCGCGTAACTTTTCCAGCGAAATCATCGGCCAGCGCCTGGAGCGCGACATCCGCGCCGAGCTGTACGTTCAATTACTGGGCAAAAGTATGTCGTTCCACGATATGCAGCCCGCCGGCGACGTGATGGCCCGCGCCACCAACGACGTGCGCGAGATCAACTTGATGATGAATCCCGGCGCCAACCTGGTCATCGGCTCGGCCAACTTTTTGTTCATGCCCATCCTGGTCGCGCCGGGCATTCATCCCCACCTGATCCTGGCCCCGGCGTCCTACCTGCTGGTCTATTTTATCGCCGTGCGCAGCTACTTGCGCCAACTGCAACCCGCCACCGAGCGCGTGCGGCGCACATTCGGCCAGATGAACACGACGCTGGCCGAAGCCATTGACGGCATCGAAACGGTCAAAGGAGCGGCCCAAGAGGAACAGGAGATCACGCGCTTTATTGACCGCGTCACCCGCTGGCGCGACGCCTACGTGACCCAGGGTGACATCGAAGCCCGTTTTATCCCCCTGTTGCTGATGGGGTTGGTCCAGGCCGCCGGCCTGCTCCACAGTCTGCTCTTGTTTCGCGCCGGGGCCATCAGCGTAGGCGACGTGGTCTCGTTCAACGGCCTGCTGCTGCTGTTTGGATTTCCGACCTTTACCGCCCAATTCGCCTACTCGCAAATGGCCTCCGGCCTGTCCAGCGCCCGCCGCGTGCTAGAGCTGATCAACGCCCAGACGGACTTGGACCAGAACCTTGGCGGCTACGACGCCCCCATACAAGGTCAAGTGGTCTTTGAAAACGTGAGTTTCGACTACCAGGCCGGTTCCATTCCGTGCGACGACGGCCTGGCGGCGCTGACAGACGTCAGCTTTGGCGTGAAGCCCGGTCAGACAGTGGCCATCGTCGGCCAGACCGGTACAGGCAAAAGCACGATTGCCAAGCTCATCAACCGCACGTATGACGTGGACTGCGGACACGTGCTGATTGACGGCGTGGACGTGCGCGATTGGAATTTGGAGGCGCTGCGGCGGCAGATCTCGATCATCGAGCAAGACATCTTTTTATTTTCGCGCACGGTGGCCGAAAACATCGCCTTTGGCTGCCCCGGCGCGACCCGCGAACAGATCGAGGCCGCCGCCCGCGCGGCCCAGGCCCACGAATTCATCGCTGGCTTTCAAGACGGTTACAACACCGTCATCGGCGAACGCGGCGTGACGCTTTCGGGCGGCCAACGGCAGCGCTTGGCGCTGGCCCGCGCCTTCCTCACAGATCCGCGCATCCTCATCCTGGACGACTCGACCAGCGCCATTGACAGCGCCACCGAAGACCACATCCAACGAGCCATCGAACACGCCGCCGCGAACCGCACCACCTTTCTGATCACCCACCGCCTGTCGCAGATTCGGTGGGCCGACCTGATCATCGTGATGCGCCAGGGACGGGTGGCAGCCATCGGGACGCACGACGACTTGATGCGCGAATCGCAGGCGTATCGGAACATCTTTGAAAGGTATCGGTAGACGGTAGACAAGATACAGGGAGAGGCCCTGTCTACCGTCTACTCTGGAGAATCTTATGTCGTTGTTCTATGGCCTCAACACAGAGGCTTATGACCGAGAATACACCGACCGCGAGCTGGTTTATCGCGTGCTGGGCTATTTCGCGCCGCACCGCCGACATGTGATCATCGTCGGCTTGCTTATCACCGGTATCGCCATCATCGGCGCGGCGCAGCCTTTTGTCGTGGCGTGGGGACTCGACCGCTTGATTGCGTCGCCCTCACTGGGCGTGCTGTGGGGGTTGGTAGCCGTGGTGTTGACCATTGGCGTCTTGAACTGGGCCGGCAACTGGCTGCGCCGCCGCCTCACCGCGCGCATCATCGGCGACGTGGTGCTGGCGCTGCGCCGGGACGCCTTTCAAGCCTCAATGCGCCACGATATGTCCTTTTTTGACCAGTTTCGCTCCGGGCGCATTATCAGCCGCATCACCTCCGACACTCAGGAATTTTCCCAGGTGGCGCTGCTGGTCACAGACTTGCTAGGACAACTGATGTTAGTCGCCATTATGATCGTGGCGTTGTTCGCAGTCTCGTGGCAACTGACGCTCATGCTGCTGGCGCTGTCGCCGGTGGTGATCCTGCTGGCGACGGCTTTTCGGCGCGTCGCCCGCTACGTCACGCGCCGGGGCTTTCGCGCCATCGCCGAGGTCAACAGCGCCATTCAAGAAGCCGTCACCGGCATCGCCGTGGCCAAGAACTTTCGCCAGGAGCGCGCCATCTATGACGCTTTTGCCGACGTGAACGCGCAATCCTATCGCATCAACCTGTTGCGCGGCTTTGTCCTGTCGAACATCTTTCCGACGCTCAATGTGCTGTCCGGGATCGGCACGGCGGCGCTGGTGTATTGGGGCGGGCTGACGGCCTCGACGGGAGGCATCTCGGTCGGCAGTTGGTACCTGTTTATCATGAGCGTGGACCGTTTCTGGTTCCCGCTGATCAACGTGGCGGCTTTTTGGAGCCAGTTCCAGGCCGGTCTGGCGGCCGCCGAGCGCATTTTCGCGCTCACCGACGCCGAGCCGACTGTGCGGCAAACCGATCAACGCCCGGTCCCGCCGCTGCGCGGGGACATCCGTTTCGAGCAGGTGCGCTTTCGCTACGGCGAGCAGGAACAGGTGTTGAACGATTTTAGACTGCACATCGCGCCCGGCGAGAGCGTGGCGCTGGTGGGGCACACCGGCGCCGGCAAGAGCAGTATCGCCAAGCTCATCGCCCGCTTTTACGAGTTTCAAGGGGGAATCATCACCATCGACGGCCGGGACTTGCGCACGCTCGATCTGCACGCCTATCGCCGGCAACTGGGTATCGTGTCGCAGAACCCTTTCCTCTTTTCCGGCACGGTGGCCGATAATATCCGCTACGGCGCCCCCCACCTGAGCGACGCCCAGATCGAGCAGGTGGCCCGGCGCATCGGCGGAGGCGAATGGCTGGAGACGCTCCCCGACGGCCTGCGTACAGACGCCGGCGAGCGAGGGACGCACCTGTCGATGGGGCAGCGGCAACTGGTGGCGCTCACGCGCGTGCTGGCCCAGTCGCCCGCCATCTTTATCCTGGATGAAGCCACCGCCAGCATCGACCCCTTTACCGAGTCGCAGATTCAAGAAGCGATGGACCTGATCCTGGCGCACAGTACCTCGATTCTGATCGCCCACCGGCTCTCCACCGTGCGGGCCGTGGATCGCATCGTCGTGCTGGACCACGGGACGATCATCGAGCAGGGCAACCACGCGGCGCTGATGGCCCGCGGCGGGCATTACGCCGAACTGTACGACACCTACTTTCGGCACCAGTCGCCGGATTTCCGATATGCGGAACGTCTTCGAGAGTAAAGCCGCACAACTCAATCATCCGTAAGTGTAAACGACCATCTGTACTCCAGGACTTGCCCCGATGTCTTGCGCACTTTTAAATGCGCCGTGTGTTTGCCGACACCCAGGTCACGATTCCAAAGACATGGGTGTGTTTCATTAAAGCGCAGCGGAGGCGCGTCAGCGCCGCCGCGCTAACACCAGTTTAAGCCGCAAAAATTGCCGTTTGCGGCGATTTTTGCCGGACTCTAAACATCTGTTATGTTCATTCTCACTGCTTTTTATTAACCTCTGCCCATCTATATTTAACCATCCTGATAATCAATTCTTTGGGTAGTGGCTTATTAACCGGAAATTGGACTGAACCTTTTGCTGTTTTAAAGTCTTTTAACTCATCCGCGAATCTTTCAATAGTGCTTGGGTGAGGGTAAAAACCAACATGTGTTTTATATCCGGCGATCATAATTTGTTGGTCTCGTTTACCACCTTCAATCAGTGAAAACGCCGGGATTTGATAATTTATCATTTCTTTAGCTTCTGGAGCGGCTATTTTGATATATGAACGTATTTCTTGAAGCGCACGTTGCACTGCTTCAGGTTGCTTTATGATATAGTTATCAATTTCATTTTGAGTTTCTTTGTTTTTCATTTTTCTTCTCCTTACAACCGCATGATAGCCGCGTCAGGTGCAGCCGCAGGTTGGGCATTTCCGCTCCTTGCTGCCTGCTTCTGGATACCCTGCCTACCCGCTCAACAAAACGCCAAGCTTTTGCAACACCTCGTTCACCGTCCGCACAGGCAACCGGCAGATCTTTTCCGCTTCGCGAACCCGCCAGTCCAGACTCTTGACCTGATCCGCCAGGATCGCCCCTCGGACTTCCAGCCCGTCAGGTATCAACACCTCGAACGGATAACCCTTCACCTGGCTCGTCACCGGGCACAGTATCGCTAACCCTACCTTCCCATTGTACGCCGCCGGCGACAACACCACCGCCGGTCGGCGCTCTGCCTGCTCATGCCCTGCCTGCGGATTCAGTGTGATCCACACCACCTCCCCGCGTTCGGGAACGTACCCCGCTCCGCCTACCATGCTTCACTCCCTACCGCCGGACCCGTATCGACTTCGCTGTGCAGGTTCGCTTCGTTCACCTGCGCCAACAGCTGCGCCAGAGTCAGTCGCGGCTCAGCAATGGGCGTGATGACCAGCTTCCCATCTACCAGGGCGATTTCGACCGATGAATTGGGTTCAATCCCGACTTCTGTGGCGAACGGCTTGGGGATACGCAGGGCCAGGCTATGCCCCCACTTCTGCACTCGGGTTTCCATGGTCAACACCTCCTCCGTAGTGTCTACAAAGAAGATACATCAGTTTCAACTTCTTGTCAAGAGCGTTCGATGTCAGCCTTCAATGCCTTCTTCAGTTTCTCAAAGGGTTTATCCGCGCCCAGGAAATAGGCGTGGGTGACAAAGAATGCTTCGCCTCTTTTTCAACAAATCGCCCATCGAAAGGTCGGGGTTGATTTTGACTTTCACCACTTGTAAATCGTCCGCTTTGGACGGAACAGAGTGAGCGGAAGCGTCGAAGGATGTGGCGGCGACCACCAGCAAATCGGCGAAGCGTTGGGCGACCTGCGCCGCGCAAACACTCATTTCCAACCGCGCGCGCGCCTTGCCTGCTGGATCCACTTCCGTATCAAGGGCTCCTGCGCCTCCTCAAGCGTCTTCAGCTTCACGTAGCGGCTCCTTCCAACGGTTCCAAGCGGGGGTGGAGGATCAAAGTCCGCCCCGCCGAAGAACACGATGTTCACGGAGACGTCGTAGGCGACCATCTCGATGATCCACCCCTGGTCCGGCAATCCGTAGTACGCCTTCTTCCACTTGACGGCGTATTGAAGCCCAGGAATCGTCTCGCAGATCAATTCGTCCAGTCGCTCGACGATGGGATGCAGATCCGGCATCACACGCCGAATCCAATCGTCGATGTCCGCGTGGCTGTCCGTGGCCTCGGGTACCTTCTTGGTGGTGAGTGGCTTGAGTGACTTTGCTTTGCTTTGGCTTTTCTTGGCCTTCATATCAGTTACCTCTTCTTCCTCAATGCCTTCCGAGCCTCGCCGAGTCGGACTTTAATGCCCCCACTGGCGTTCAATGCTGATATTTGCTCAATTCTTTCGGTAATTTATACAAGTCTTGGTCTGAATCGAACAGTTGTGGATAAGCATCAAAATCGCGGAATTAATACAGGCGTTCTCTTTTTGTAAGATTCATAATCTTCCTGCCCGCCCCATTTTTTATCCGCTTTTTTCTCAAGTAAAGGAATTCCACTGACGCGAGTAAGAAGCAATGTGACAAAAATGGGAGAAATCAAAGCAACCCATTGCCAGCCTTGCAGAACGGGTAAAGCGATGACAGCTACGCCGATCCAGAGAACGATTTCGCCAAAGTAATTGGGGTGGCGGGATCGAGACCATAAACCAGTTTGAATAAACTTGCCTTTGTTGTCTGGATTTGAACTGAAGCGACTTTTTTGGAAGTCGGCTACAACTTCAATGGCAAAGCCAAAAGCCCATACCAGAAAACCGACCAGGGCAAATAAATCCAATTCTTTTCTGTTGGCAGTTGTAATGGCGACCAGCGCAGCGGCCATTGTGAACGTGATCCACAAGCCCTGGATCGTCCAAACGTTTAGGAAACGAACAAAGGAAGGTTTGATTTCGTCGAACCGATCATCCCTCCCTGCTTTTTTGATGCGACCGAACAAAAAAGTTCCCAAACGGATTGCCCAGATTACTACCAAAGCCCATAGAAGGATTGATCTGCTATCAGCACCTGTGCTAAAAAAAACTGCAAGTGTGATTATAAAAATATAAGTGATGCTTCCCGTCAGATCAAAGAATTTTTCGGTCTGTAACAAATATGCGGGGATAAAGGCCAACCACTGGATCAGAAAAGCCAGTCCGACCGACAAAGCAAATAATGGAACTCCAACAATCAAGGTTCCGCCTTGACTACCCGCCAAAGCAAGCAAGAGACCAATCAATATCAAGATGGGTAATGCAATTAATGTGTTGCGATCTGTTGTTTTCATGGAATTTTGTCCCTGTATAAACTTGTGTCGGATGTAGATTAAAACCCGCGTCGTTGACCTTGGGGCTGGGTGTCGTTATGGCATGTTGTCTAACAATCTCTTCGGGCAGATCGCAAGTGCTGTCGGTAACAATGCGAATGTTCATTTTTCCCTTTTATGTTCCTGGCTGGCTTGTGTTTTCAAGCCATCTTTTGCAAAGAACGGCCTAACGGCGCGACGGCTTCATCCGCTGGTTAGCCGGAGGCGAGCGTCAGCGAGCCGAAGGCTAGCCAGCGGAGGCCTCCGCTGCGCCGTTAGCGCGGATGCGCAGCGTCCGCGCTAACGGTCACATTCAGCCGCGCCGCGTGTGCGACGTGACACCTTTGATTGAAGACACCTGGTAACGTGCAACCGACGCCGCCAGCAGGCCGCGAAGCGGCGTCGGCTGCAATGGATGTTAGCCCGCTTTATCTTATAAAGACTTCAAAATTTCTTCGTGTCCTACTCGAATCATCTTCGGTGCTGGTATAGCAACTGCCTGCACGGGTTCGCCTTGCTTACGTCTGAGAATATTCAGTGCTTCACCTATCGGTAATCTTGTCATAAGTGAAACGATTGGCGACTTTACAATTAGGACATTTTTCTTTGCGTATGGCACATCGCCAGATTGCAAAACCCATTTGCCTGTTTGTCTTTTTTGTTCGATTAGTTCCCATACACCTTCTATGCTCACGTCCATAACGTCTAAAAGGCGGCTTCCATATTCAAAGAATTGTCCCTCTTCGGCCATACGGCCTTGTGGTGTAAATAGGATTGGGATACCTTCTTGCCCTTTGAATTGTTTGTAAAGTTCGAGGGCTTCTACTGTGGAAGTGAAGTTTTTATGCGCCTCATAGGGTTGAATAACTACGGCTTCGGCTTCGGGTGCTTCCCTTAATGCTTCTACTGCTCCACCGATGTATACGTATGAGTACGCAATAAACAAGCGGTCCAAATTGGTCTTGACATATTGTTTGGGAATGGTCATTGCTTTCTCCTTATTTCACAAACCCTCGCTCCCAAGTACATCTGGCTAACGACGGAGCGGGCTAACGGCGCGGCGGATAAGCCGCGCGCAGCGGAGGCGCGTCAGCGCCGACGCGAGCGTCGGCATCCGCCGCGCTAACGGCCTCGGCTTCACCCGCCGCCACCCACCCAACTGCCGATGGTCAGCCGAAACCCTCAACTCCGGCATGATCGGCGGTCGGGTGCAAGCCGTGTTAGGCGGCCGCCTGCGGAACAAGTGCTTTGCCTGCCAACCTTAGCCCCAATCTACAAAGCACCAGTCGAGCGCACAAACGTCACATAGTTTTTCTGCCAACTACGGGGTTGGCCGTTTTTTCCAATTGAGGCGCTGCCGATCAATTAAGTGCGTAAGAGTCCGATCTGCCAGTAACAGTTTAACCTGCTCAAGCACATCCGTTATATCAAAGACCCGACCAAAGCAGGCATTCGCACCTGCATCAAATGCCTGTTGATAGGCCGCCTCCCAGCCTTGAGCTTGACCGTGAGGAAAAATATCTGCCCAGCCCATGATGATCGGCAGAGTTGCCAATCTTGTGGATGACTCGCGCAATTGTTGGCACAGCCTCAGCCCGTCCTCTGATGTTTTGATTAGTCGCAGTGTAATCAACAGGTCGGGTGGATCAGTTAGGCAAACTTGCAGACCCACTTCTGTTGAACACACACCTTGAACCGTAAAGCCGTGACTGGTGAAGAAGAAGGTGAACAGGTTGATGTCATCTTGATCTTGGAGTACGCAAAGGATTCTCTGAGATGAATTCATACCAATGATATAGAACGGTAGGGGGTCGGGTGGATGCGCTTGTTGGGCGGATTTTACGGATGGGCACCAACTCCAAAATCAAACGATAAAGCCATAAAAAGCGATAAACCTGCCCCCAAGGGAAAGATAATAAATGATATGTCTAGCGATACACCATCTATCAATAATCCCAAGCTGCTACCCATACTCGATTCGTCTCCAAATCAAGTATTATCACATCTCCACTATGAAATCTTAAAGACTCCCTATCATCACAACAGTGTTCCTTTGCTACATACCAAAGCTTCTCAGAATTCTCCAGTTTTACAGCATGATAAGATTTGCCAAAATACTTCACCTCGTCTGGAACCGGACCACGCATCCATTCTTCAACTCCCCACGGCGGTTGACCCGCTAACCACTTTTCCAAAACTTCATGGTCTGTTTCAAATACAAGGTAATATTCCCACTCAAACAGCCAGTATTCATCACCTGTTGTAATAACCTTTGCATTTTCGGGCCATTCAAGCCCTGTAAACCTTGTAAATCTAATATCCGGGCCAGGGGCAATAAAGTTTACCACACTGGCTTTACCTTTTTCTGAAAGCGTTCGAGTAGTTATATATGTTCTGTTAACGACCTTTGCGCCAGTATAAATTACGATTATTGAAAGAAGGCATATTGAAGCAAGGAAAATGGTTAGGCTGATTGTCCATACTGAAATTACGGTATAGTTTATTACAGCAACAGTTCAACATTGCACATTAACATACAGTTGACAGAATAGCAGATCTGCGGTCAAATAGCCCCCTATCACAGTGATCGAGGGAGGTGCGATGGGAACCCGAG
>DAOTXN010000053.1:0-63388 GCA_034435435.1 Anaerolineae bacterium
TACATTTGCTTAATTGCGTCTTTTATGGCACGATACCTGCGTCGGTTGTCACTCATAGTATGCTCCTTGCTCTTTCGTTGGAGCTTTAGCATACTATGAGTCAACCTTTAAAAAAAGTGTCCGGTAGTGAAAAGAAAGGATAACACCGTGAGCAGTGGCAAGACCGTTGGCATCATTCTCATCATCGTCGGGCTGATCATCCCGGCGCTGGGCATCCTGTGGGGCCTGGCGAACCTGGGCGGCGAATTGGAGACTTCCGGCTTTGTCTTTGTAGTCGCCGTGGCCGTCATCCTCGGCCTGCCCTTTTTGGGCGTCGGCGCGTACATGATCGTGCGCGGTCGGGCCGAAGAATCCCAGATGGCCGAGGTGCAAAAGCAAAAGAAAATCCTCAACATGGTCACCACGCAAGGGCAGGTCAGCATTCCCGAGCTGGCTTTGGAGCTGGACGCCAGCCGCGAGCAGGTCAAGGCCTGGGTCTACGACCTGGTGGGCAAGGGTCTGTTCAGCGGCTACATCAACTGGAGCGACGGGCTGCTCATCTCGCGTCGGGCCGCCGAGTTGCGCGGAAACAAGTGCCCCAACTGCGGCGGCGAGGTCGAGTTGAGCGGCAAAGGCGTGGTAAGTTGTCCGTATTGTGGCGCGGATGTGTTTTTGACATAAAAAAGGAGGCAATTTATGACCGATCTGTACGAGCAAATCAAGGGCGACCGGGGGCGTATCGAGTCGTTCGTAGGCAAGATACCTGGTTACAAGGGCTACAAAGAAAAAGAGATGCGCCGCGAGGCCGACAAGCTGCTGCGCGACACACTGGCCCGCCGGGTAGAAGAGCAATGGCGGCGCCTGCCCGACATTCAGAAGCAACTGCTGAGCAGCGCCCAGATCCAGTGGCTCGACGACATCGAGGGGGCCACCATGAAGCTGCAAATCTTCATAGACAGGCTCAAGACCGCCACCTACGGTTATGCCGGCTTTTTCGACGCTGTACGGGTCAAAGAAGACGAGCTGGATCAACTATACAACTTTGACATGGCGCTGGATGAGCAAATAGACGCCATCACCGCTGGCGTAGATTCTCTTGCTGCGGCTGCGATGAGCAAAGAAGGCGTCGGCGAGGCCATCATGCGGCTCAATGGCGCGGCGGCCTCGGCCAACGAAACCTTCAACCGGCGCAAGGACGTGATTACCGGGACGCAGAATATTTGACGTGAGACGTAAAACGTGAAACGTGAATTCACGTTTCGCGCATCACGTTTCACGCATCACGCTTCACGAAAAGGAGTGAATCATGCCAAGATTTATAGACGTTGTCGATTTTATGGACGAATCGGGAGCCGAGATGGTGCATCGCATCCCCGACCGGGGGCCGGGCGATTTTCGCATGGGTTCCCAGGTGGTCGTGCGCGAGAGCCAAGCCGCCGTCTTTTTCCGCGACGGCAAGGCGCTGGACGTGTTCGGGCCGGGCCGCCACACCATCACCACGGGTAATATGCCGGTCTTGACCACGCTGCTCAAGCTGGGCGCTGGCGGCAAGACGCCTTTCCAGGCCGAGGTATATTACGTCAGCACCCGCCAATACCTGGACCAAAAATGGGGCACGCCCGAACCCATCGCGCTGCGCGACGCCGACTTTGGCATCGTGCGGGTGCGGGCTTTTGGCACCTACGCCATGCAGATTCAGGATCCGCAACTGTTTGTCAACAAGATCGTCGGCACACAGGGCTTTTATGAGACGCGCCAGATCGAGGGACACCTGCGCAGCATCATCGTCACCAAGATGACCGACCTGCTAGGCGAGCTGAAAACGTCGGTGCTCGACCTGCCGGCGCTGTACGAAGAGTTCGGCGCAGGCATCAAGGCCAAGGCGCAGGACGATTTTGCCGCCGTGGGCATCGAGCTGCGGGCGATGTACGTCAACAATATCAGCCTGCCCGAAGCCGTACAGAAAGCGATTGACGAGCGAGCCTCCATCGGCGCGTTGGGCGGCATGCAGGCCTACATGCAGGCCAGCGCAGCTCAGGCCATGCGCGACGCCGCCAAGCAAGAAGGCGGGGGTGGGTTGGCAGGCGCTGGACTTGGCTTGGGCGCCGGGGCCGGCCTGGGCGCGACCATGGCCCAGATGATGGGCCAGGCCATACAGCCGCAGCAGATGGCGCAGCCCCAGGCGCCGGCCGCCGCCGCGCCGGGCGGTGGAGACGCGCCCAGCGTCATGACGCCGGCCCAGGCCGCGGTCTATTTGCAGGTCACAGAGGCCGACATTGCGGCCATGATCCAGGCCGGGCAGATCAAGGCCAAGCAGATCGGCACGCAATATCGCATCAGCAAAGCGGCGCTGGACGAATTTCTGAGCAGCTAACACAGAGACCCCCGGTTTCTTTGGAGAAACCGGGGGTCTGGCTAATCGGTCACACCGGCGGCCTGGTCGAGCAAACCGGTCAGTTGCTCGACCGCCGCAGGGGGCAACGGCGGCAGCTTACCGGCCTTGCGTAGCCAGCCCTTGAGTTGTTTGGGGACCAGCGCCGATACGGGCGGGTTATCCAGGACCACCTCTGCCTTGGCGTTGGTGAACAGGACTACCCCGCGTATGGGCGCGTCCAGTTCGGGCGCTTGTTTGTGCAGCCAGTCGCCCAGGGCCTGCGTTTCGCTCTGTACTTCCTTTTCAGGATGGCCCAGCCCCTCCTGACCCACCCAGCGCAACACCCGCCCCCAGCCCTGCTTGTTGCGCCACTTGCCGTTCTGATACAAAACCTGCCCCTCCTGCGGCTTGAGGATAAACACCGTCAGGCCGCCGGGTTCCAGGAGCACGTGCGAGACGGGCAAAAGGAACTGGTAAAGCGTGTAGCGATCGTCGAAACCCTTGAGCGCTCCGGCCAGCACTGCATCGGGTCGGTCCTGTCGCACGTAACGGTTGGCGTAGTAAATGCCCACGTTCGACAGCAGAAATCCCGCGATCAGCGTGATAAAAGAGACGTAGAACAGCTTCGGGTCGCGCAATGAGACGACCAGCCCCAGGCCCAATATAACCAGGCCCGCCAGGCTGGCCCATTTGCCCACTGCCGAGCGACGTTTGATGTATGCCGTGTTGGTATAGACTTTCATTTTGGCTCCAATGAGGTGCGTGAGGTGCGTCGCACCTGGCACCTAGCTATGCACTGTGATAGCGCCCCAGCACCAGGCAGGCGTTCTGCCCACCCAGCCCGAACGAGTTGGACAAGGCTGTCTCGATTTGCACGCGCCGCGCCGCACCGGGCACATAGTCCAGGTCGCACAGCGGGTCGGGGTGCTCCAGGTTGATGGTGGGGTGGATGATGCCTTCGTGTAGGCTCAACACGCACGCCAACGCTTCGATGGCTCCCGCGCCGCCCATCGGATGGCCGATCATAGACTTGGTCGAGTTGACAGGGACGCTGTAGGCGCGCTCGCCCAGCACCTTCTTGATGGCCATGGTCTCGGTCGGGTCGTTGATGATGGTCGCCGGGCCGTGGGCGTTAATATAGTCGATGTCTTCCGGTTGCAGGCCAGCGTCTTCGATGGCCCATTTCATGGCCCGCACTGCGCCCGCGCCTTCGGGGTCGGGCTGGGCGACGTGGTAGGCGTCGGACGAGGAAGAGTGGCCCAACACCTCGGCGTAAATGCGCGCCCCACGCGCTTTGGCGTGTTCCAGCTCCTCCAGCACCAGCGTGGCGCTGCCTTCGCTGAACACAAAGCCGTCCCGGTCGCGGTCGAAGGGTCGGCTGGCTCGCTCCGGCTCGTCGTTGCGGGTGGACAGGGCGCGCATCACGCTGAAACCGGCGATGGGGGTAGCCGTCATGACCGCCTCGACGCCGCCCGTAACGACCACGTCGGCCACGCCGCGCCGGATCAACTCGGCCGCCTCACCGATGGCCTGGGTGCCGGTGGCGCAGGCCGTGGTAATGGTAGAGATGCGCCCCTTGATCTGGAAATAGTGGCTGATGTGGTGCGCCGGCATGTTGGTGATGGCCGCCGTGATGCTGAACGGACTGACGCGCTGCCAGCCCTTTTCCCACAGCGTCTTGACGTGCTTTTCTACTTCGTCCAGACCGCCGACGCCGGTGCCGTACAACACGCTGACCATTTCTTCGTCGGGCCAGCCGCCGGAAAAACCGGCGTCCTCGATGGCCTGGGCAGCCGTGGCGACAGCCACTTGCGAGGCGGTTGACATGCGCCGGGCCTCTTTGAAAGGAATGTATTGGGTGGGGTCAAAGCCCCGGATTTCACCGGCGATGCGCGTGGGCATGTCGCTGGCGTCGAACTTGGTAATGGGACCGATGCCGGAGCGCCCAGCCACGAAACCCTCCCACGTCTCGCGCACGGTGTTGCCCAACGGTGTGATAGCGCCCAGGCCAGTGATGACCACCCGCGGCCTGACGCGCCGAATTCTTTCTCTTACGCTCTCTAACATAGTTCTTTACCTCCTTGAGCAGTCGGCTGATCGCTGATCAGCCGTCAGTCGGCGCTTGAAGGCCGAAAGCTGAAAGCTGTTAGCTGAAAGCTGTTAGCTGATGACTGATACCTGTTTTAATCGCATTCAACACGTCGCCCTCGACGGCCAGCCGGGCCTGGCGGATGGCGTTGCGAATGGCCCATGCGTTGGACCGGCCATGGGCGCCGATGACGACGCCGTTCACACCCAGCAGCGGCGCGCCGCCCACTTCAAAGGGGTCAATTTGTTTGGCGACGCGCCGAAAGGCGGGCTTGGCTAGAATGCCGCCCAGAATGGTCAATGGGTTGGACATCAACTGGTCGCGGATCAGGCCATTAAGCATGCGCGCCACGGCCTCGATGGTTTTCAGCGCGATGTTACCCGTAAAGCCGTCGGTGACGACCACGTCGGCCTCGGCGGCGATCAACTCTTTGCCCTCTACATTCCCGACAAAGTTCAATTTGGAGGCTTTCAGCAGCTCGAAAGCCTCTTTGACCAGCGTATTGCCTTTGCCTGGCTCCTCGCCGTTGGAAAGCAGGGCCACGCGGGGGTTCTCCACACCCAGCACCCGCTCGGTGTAAATGCTGCCCATCAACCCAAATTGGTACAGGTACTCCGGCTTACAGTCGGCGTTGGCCCCTACGTCTAGCAACGTCACGCGTCCTTTCGCCAGGGGCAGCACGGCCGTCAGCGCCGGGCGTAGCACGCCGCGAATACGCTTGATGCTGTGCAGCGTCGCCACGGCCAGCAGGCCGCCGGTGTTGCCCGCCGAGACAAAGGCGTCGGCCTGACCGTCGCGCACCAGATTCATGCCCACGCGCATGGACGAATCTTTTTTGGCGCGGGCAACCTCGGCCGGCTGCTTGTCGGTCATTTCGATCACCTGGCTGGCGTGAAACAGCTCCAGCTTGAGGCCGGTCGTGTTATAGTTGTCCAGCTCGGCCTGCACCCGCGCCTCGTCGCCCACCAGGATGATCTCGTCGCCCCATTCGCGGGCGGCCAGCACCGCCCCTTCGACGTCGGGGACGGGATAGTTATCGGTTCCCATAGCATCTAACACTATTCGCATCGTTTAGTTGCTCCCCTCCACAGATGACTCTGGATCATCCTGGGCAAACCACCAGGCGACAAATTCCTGTCCCATCGTTAGCGCCCGGCGCGCCAAATCTAAAGACGCGGCTGCCCTTTCCTGGTCGTACTCTCTGGCTGGTATCCACACCTGGCCTCCCCGCTCGCCGGGATAGCGACTCCAGGTCGCTGAAGGTTCCAGGGTTCTGGCCCATTCTGCCAGCGCCGACAGTCTGCTCTGCCACTCGCCCAAAGCCAGTCCATAGATTTCGTCCTCCAAAATGCGCGCCACGTAATGCGTCCGCTCCAGACGACCCAAACAGGCCAGGACCGCCTTGACGCTTTTTTCTATCGTCTGTTGACAATGGGTCACGCACTTGTCGTGCAGACCCGCTGCAAAGAGATGCTCTGCCGCCGCCATATCGCGTTGGGCATCCTCCAGCCACACTTTAGCCCAGTCCCGATTCTCCAGCGGCGATAGGGCTGTGCTGTGACGAAAAGCCACCGGAAAGCGCCAACCCCCGGTGGGGGTGCGTTGAATGCCCCTATCGGCGATGTGGCGTCTGAGATCGGCCAGCAAGGGTGTGATGAAGCCTGTGTCGTAAAGCACCAGACCATCACAGGCGATGTCCAGGAAAAACGGCGTATGCGCTTTGGCATTCCCCTGGCATTCTGAGCGGGAATAAAGCACGATTTCGGCCGGCGCAGGTAGATCATCCAAAGCTCGGCTCAGAGCTATCATAGCGGGACCGCGTTCCAGTCGCCCCCCCTCTTGCTGGCTTGTTATCACGAGAATGTCTATATCGTGATAGGATTTTTCGCGCGCAAAAGAGCCGAAAACGACGATGGACACCACGTCGTCACGCTTTTTCAGGACGCTCTCTTGGATGTGCTGCAGGATTTGGTCGCGTTCCATAGCGCCGCCCATTCTACCGGAGGACGCCGGTTAAGTCAATGAGGCTCGCGGCGGGACAACAGTCGCCAACCAGTTGCTATTACTCCCACCAGGGCCAATCCACCGGCCACGCCCGCACCCACCAACCCCACTGCCGTACCACGCGCGACGCCGGGTCTGGCATGCGGTACGGCGATCGGCTCCACCGCTAGCTCTGATGTTTCTGTTTCCTCCACAGATTCTTGCGGCTCGTCTCTGGGTAAGGCTACAGCTTCTCGCTCGTCGAGCAAGCGGGTATAGGCAGCGGCGAACTCGGCCCCAAACAGTAACACCTGGGCTGACAAGTAAAGCCACAGCAACAAACCGATCACCCCGGTGATGGGACCATACAGGGCCATCCAATCGGCGACCGCCGTGGTGTACCACACGAAACCCCGCTTGAGCAGTTCCCAGCCAACGCCAGCCACGATGGCGCCCGGCCACACGTCGCCCCAACCAAGAGGAGCACTGGGCAAAAAACGATAAAGCAACGCAAACAAGACCGTGGTCATGCTAACCAGGATGAGTGGACGAGCCAGCGGCCAAAAAGTTGCGCTCCACGGCAAATTCGTGGCGTAACGCGCGATGAATTCGAGAATGGTATCGGACAGGGTAGAGACAAACAAGAGCAGCCCTGTGCTGACGGTCATGCCCAGCGCATTGAACCGCAGGCGCAGCACGCCGCCGATGCCCTGAGGTTGACCGACGTTCCATATCGCGTTTAGCGCCAGGCGAGCGTTGGAAAACATATTCGAAGCCGACCAAGCCAGCACGAGCAGGCCGATCAACCCTGTGCTGCCGCGCGTCCGGCTGATGGTCACGATGATTTGAGATACCATATCTTTGGCCTGGGGCATGGTCTGTTCAACCGCTCGCAGCACGAGAGTCTGGGCATCTATTGCCAGCGGCACGCCCGCGTCGAGCATAAAGCCGAGCAGCGAAATCGTGAGCAGGAGCAGCGGAAATACGGAAAACAACGCATAATAGGCCAGTGCTGCACTGCGTTGGGTACACTCGTGGGTCCCAAAGTTGACAAAGGCGCGGCGTGTCACCGTGACAATGTCGGCGAAGGCCAGGCGCAAGGAATCTAAGGTCATCGGTTTTCACGCGGCCCGCTTAGTTTTGCGAAAACGGGCCATCCATCTTGCCGGGATCGGGGCAGGAAGATAACATGATCTGCAATCCGCGACTCTCGCTGTGCAAGAGGCGGTCCAGTTGGTGGAATAGATCGCTCACCGAGGAGGTTTCGAGCAGGGTTTGTTTTTGTTCCGCCGGAATCTGCAGGACGACGGCCGCCAACGCCGCTAATACGGAGGGATGTTGCGGGAGTTGGTCCAACGCGACGTCAGTCTCGCTGGCGCGCGCCAAAAGGTCAACGTATTGTTGCAAACGCCGCCGCACCCGCGCGCTCAAGGCCGTTTCGGGCGGCGAGCTATCGTCCCAGGGCCATGGCACGACGTATCCGATCAGGTAAGGCTCGGCATCGGCGTCGAGGTCTTGGATGCGAAAGCGCTCGCGTCCAACAGTCAGGAGGTTCATCCGGCCATCAGGCAGGTGTTCGACGTCTTGTATCATGGCAGTTGTGCCCACCGAATAGGGTACGACCGGCCCACCCACCTCTGCGCCTTCCTGGATCAGGGCCACGCCAAAGACGCGATCGGTCTCCAGACAATCGGCGATCATCTGGCGATAGCGCGGCTCAAAGATGTGCAGCGGCAGTGCTTGTCCGGGAAACAGCACGGTGCGTAGCGGAAAGAGCGGTAGTCGATAGATCATTTTTTTTACCTCAAAGTTGGCGGTATTGTACGTCAGGTCGCTTGGGTTGACAAGTGGGTTGATTGGGCTATAATAACCTTCACGCCCCGGTGGCGGAATTGGCATACGCAGCAGGTTGAGGGCCTGTGCCCTTTGGGCGTGGAGGTTCGAGTCCTCTCCGGGGCATTGCGAGGATCCAGATGAGCAAACGGACCGCCTTGAAAAAGGCGGTCCGTCTTTTGTTTTTTACTCTACGGGGTCTGGCTCGGCCATTAAGGCCTGGATGATCGCTTCGGTCTCATCGTAGGCCCCCTCGCCGATGTGCCTGTAACGGATGTGACCGGTCTTGTCTAGTACGTAGCGAGTGGGCCAATAACGTTGTTGGTAGGCCCGCCAGGTCTGTCCGTCGTTGTCGATGGCTACCGGATAAGCTACGCCCAATCGTTGCGTGGCGGCGACCACATTGTTATAGCCCTTTTCGTATTCAAACTCGGGATAATGCACGCCGATCACCTCAAAATCGTCCCCGGTGTATGTTTCGTACCATTCCCTGACCCAGGGAATCACGTGCTGACAGTTGCTTCAGCCATAGGTCCAGAATTCGACCAGCACGACCTTGCCGCGTAGCCTCTCAAGCGAAAGTGGCGTGTCGGTGTTGATCCACACCTGGTTGTTAAAGTCAGGGGCCAGGCCCAAGTCGGGTAGCGTGTGGACCAGTTCGGAACGCGGCTCTGCAACCGGCTCGGAAACGGTTTCTATTGAATCTGCTCGAATCTCGGGTTTTGGCTCAGACATAGCGCTGGCCAGGCCCGAACGCCCCAACTCAGCCGGTTGGGTCGAGCAGGCCCCCAAGCCAAGTCCGACAATGAACAGGGTTGCTGTCAGAGTGTGTTTCACGGTAAACATCGTCATCACACCTCCGACAGTCACTTTAACTGAAAATGCTTACAAAAAACTTGACGCTTCTTACAAGAATATTACCGTCGGCGGCTATCGAAAGTCGCCCTACAGGCTGCGTAACCAGACGGTAAAGGTACTGCCCTTTCCTACCTGGCTCTCTACCGTAATCTGCCCGGCGTGCCGATCCACGATTTCTTTGCAAATCGCCAATCCTAGCCCGGTACCCGGCGCGTCGCTGGCCCGGCCGGCCTGGCCACGAAAAAAGCGCTCGAACAGGCGCGTGTAATCCTCTGCCGAGATACCCGGTCCGGTGTCGCTCACACTCACTGTGCCCCAGACTTGCCCTCCGACCTGCGCTGTGCTGGTGTAGAGGGTGATAGCGCCGCCTGCCGGGGTGTAGTTGATGGCGTTGGTGAGCAGGTTGGTGATGACCTGTTCGATGAGCTTGGCGTCGGCCAGAACCAGCGGCAGGTCCGTATGCGTTTTCACATCCAACGCCAAGCCCCGATCGGCGATCAGTGCAGCACGGTCGGCGGCCAGCGTGCGCACCAGCAGGTTTAGGTCGGTGGGTCGCAGATTTGTCTGCATCTTGCCCAGTTCAAGTCGCGACAGATCCAGCAACCCCTCGATGAGCGTTTGCAGGCGGCCAGTCTCGCGATGCAAAACGTCCATATAGAGCTGGTGTTTGTCGGGGCGACCCTGCGTGAGCAATGTGAGATAAAGCTTGATATTGGCGAGCGGCGTGCGCAACTCGTGGCTTACGTTACTGACAAACTCAGATTTGACCCGGTCGGCGCTCGTCGCCCGCTCCAACGCCATCTGGAGTTCGGAGGTACGCGCCGCGACCAGCGTCTCCAGATTCTTCGTGTGAAGTTCGAGTTCCTCGCGCAACCAGCTCTGATGAATGCCGACCGCCAGTTGGTTGGCTACCTCACGGGCGATCTCGATGTGCTCGAGCGCAAAGGCGCCTGGTTTCTCAGTCCCCAGGTTGAGGGAACCGATCAGTTCATGGTGTGCGGCCAGTGGCACGTTGATAAAAGCACGCACCCCCTCCGCTTGCAAGGTGCGCTCTAACGCCGAGGGGGAGGAAAGCGCCAGTATATCTTCTACCACGTGGATCTCGTTTCGCCGCAGTGTCTCCACATTTTCATACAGGTCTAGGGGAAAGCGACTGTCTTTTCGAGCCTGTGTGTCTCCGTCGGCGTCGACTGCCAGCACCTGGAGCTGGTTGTTTTCCCAGTCGAACAGCGTAACGCTAGCGCGCTGACAGGGTACCAGTTGGCGCACCCGCTTTAGGGTGGCCTGTGCAATGGCTTGCGGCGACTGGGCAGCCAGGGTTGCCTGGTCGATCTCGCGCAGGTTTTCCAGGCGTTTGGCATATTGGCGCAAGGCTTCTTCGGCCCGTACTCGCCGGGTGATGTCGGCAAAGACAGCCATCGTGCCGGCAAAACGGCCCGTCTCCGGATCAAAGCGAGGGTTGCCGCTGACAATGGCGTGAATCCGCTCGCCATCTTTGCGCAATAGTTGCAGCTCGTACCGATCAGCCTCGCCGCGCGTCCGTCGCGCGTCGGCGGCCTGCACAATGGGATGCTGGTCGGGTGGGATGATGATCGTCCAATGTCGGCCTATGAGCTCGTCGACCATATAACCCAGCAGCGTGGCCGCTGCCGGATTGACAAAGGTGAAATATCCATCGGCGTCTTGCACAACGATGCCTTCGCCTACGTTTTGGACGATGCTTTCGTTAAATTCTTTGAGTCGTCGGACCTCTTTTTCGGCCCGCCTGCGTTCGGTAATGTCTTCACCAATGCTCATCGTGCCCGCCGGTTTGCCTTCAGGGTCGAGGAGCAGCGTGTTATTCCAGGCGATCAGGCGTTCCTGCCCGCTTTTGGTGAGGATGGGATTTTCGTAGTGCGGGTGCAAACCTTGGACAAGCAGCTCGGCAAAGACCACATCCAGCGCCGGGCGATTCCTTGGTGGGATAAAGATCTGAAACCAATCCTGGCCTAGTACTTCCTCACGGGTATAACCTGTCAGTTCCAACAGGTAAGGGTTGGCATAAACCACCCGGCCTTCCGGCCCCAAACCCACGGCGACGAGGTGGACGCTATCCAACAAGGTGCGGAAACGGCGCTCGGCCTCCCAAAGTTTCCACTCGGCCTGCATTTGCGGCGCAATGTCGTGAGCCATCAGCACGGCAAAACTGGCACTGGCATAATCTATGCGAGTTGCGCCAGACACCGGCTGAACCTGTATGCGTAGATGCCGCTGCAAAACTCTATCTTCGATCTGCCGTTCTGTGGGGCGACCCTGGGCCAAACCGGCCCAAGCTTCGGTCAACAAAGTGACCAGATAGCAAGCCGGGTCGGCGCAGTTGGGGTGCAAAAGAGAGTGCAGCTCCCGGCCCTTGACATTCACGACCCGCCCCAACCCCCAGGCTTCGAGAGTTCTGTTGGCGCGTAAAATCCGCCCTTGTTGATCTAGCAGGCAAATGAGCTGCGGGAGCGAATCGACCGTCGCTTCCCATTCTTGCTTGGCCTGCTCGACCAGCGCCAGGGTTTCCTGGAGATCCTCTCCGTTCGGCGCAGAGTGCGATTCTGAAATGCGTTGGCGCGAGCCATTCAAATCTGACCGTAATTGAGCCTGATCGTGTTCCATCCGTGTGACATACCTGACTTACGTGCTACTATTAAACAGTATAGCACAGTTTGGGCCAACTTCAATGCCTGCGATCAACTCAGGCGCATTTCTGGCATGTGGAGCCTATCCACCCCTCAGATTGAAATGCGCCTCTGCTGACTCCACCATTTGCCTATGGATTCTGTTAGGGCTATAATATCGGTATCCTTTTATACGTCTTTGGCCCGCGTGTTTCCGTTGAAAAGGAGCAGGCTCTATGCTGGAAAAAGTCGACCTGTCGAAAAAACTGACTAAAGAGGAGTACAAACAGCTTTTCCCTCCACTGCGTCAGCGGCTCTACGACGTACAGAAAACCTGCTGGGACGCCTTGATCCCCACCGTGATCCTATTTGAGGGCTGGGATGCCGCCGGCAAAGGGACCAACATCAATCTACTGACCGGTCGTCTCGACCCCCGCGGCTTCAAGGTGTACCCTATCCGTGAGGCGCGTACCTACGAAAAAGCCCATCCCTGGCTGTGGAGGTTCTGGCTCAAGCTGCCCGACTATGGCGAGATGGCGATATTTGACCGCACGTGGTACGGGCGCGTCCTGGTGGAGCGGGTAGAAGGGTTGACTCCCGAGCGCGAATGGCGACGCGCCTACCGTGACATCGTGGAATTTGAGCAACAGATTACCGACGATGACTATGTCATTGTCAAGTTTTGGCTGCACATCAGCAAAGCGGAGCAAAAGCGGCGCTTTAAAAAGATCGAAAAGGACCCGCTCAACTGGTGGCGCGTCACCAAAGAAGACTGGGAACACCACGCCAAATACGACGAATATTTGTTGGCCGTCGAAGAAATGCTAGAGCGCACCGAGACCGAATATGCTCCCTGGACCATCGTCGAGGCCACCGACCGGCACTGGGTGCGGTTCAAGATTTTTGAGACCATTGTGCTCGCCATGGAAGAGGCGCTCAAAGAGCGCGGCGTCGAGGTGGTGGCGCCCGCGGCGGCAGACCTGGTGGACGATTAGGAGGCGCGCGATGCTAGAAAAGATCGATCTCGGCAAGGCCCTGACGCGCAAGGAATATAAACAGCAACTCGTTCAATACCAGGTCCAATTGGGTCAACTGGGCTATCAAGTGTACATCCAAAAACGACCGGTGATCATCGTTTACGAGGGTTGGGACGCCAGCGGCAAGGGCGGCAACATCAAGCGCGTAACCGAAGCGCTCGACCCGCGCGGTTACGTGGTGCACCCCATCGCCGCGCCGGCCGGCGAGGACAAAACCCATCATTACTTGTGGCGCTTTTGGCGCCGCCTGCCCGAAAAGGGCCAGATCGCCATTTTTGACCGCAGTTGGTACGGGCGGGTGATGGTCGAACGCGTCGAGGGCTTTTGTACCGAAGACGAGTGGAAGCGCGCCTTTCGCGAGATCAACCAGTTTGAGCGCATGCTGGTCGATTTTGGCACGGTCCTGGTCAAGTTCTGGATCCACATCAGCCCCGAAGAGCAATTGGCGCGCTTTGAAGCCCGCCAGGATACGGCCTATAAAGCCTGGAAGCTGACCAACGAGGACTGGCGCAACCGCGCCAAGTGGGACCAGTATCAGGAGGCGGTCGAGGATATGTTGCTCAAGACCAGCACCATCACGGCCCCCTGGACCATCGTTGAAGGCAATAGCAAATACTATGCCCGCGTCAAGGCTCTCAGAACCATCGTCGAGACGCTGGAGCGCGGTCTAGATCCTTTTGATGCTACCGCCCCCCATTTGCCACCCTTGCCAGAGTCTAAAGAGGGCAAGAAGAAAAGCAAAAAGAAAAAATGATCGAAATCGAGGCCAAGTTTTCGGTGCCTGACCGGGCTGCCTTTGACCGACTGTGTCAGATCGACGCACTGGCGGGCTATTGGCTAACCGCAACGAGCGTCAAGCAGGTCCATGACCGCTACCTGGACACCGCCGACCGCGCCTTCCTGCGGGCCGGATATGCCTTGCGGCTGCGCGAAAAAGACGGTGCGCGAATCGCCACCCTCAAGGAGCTGGGCGGCGCCGACCCCGGCAGCCCCATCCACCGACGGGCCGAGCACGAAGTAGCCGTAGACGGCGCTGATCCCGCCACGTGGCCTGCTGGCCAGGCCCGCGACCTGGCGCTGAGATTGAGTGGCGGGCGCCCCTTGCACGAGCTTTTCGCTTTGCACCAGGAGCGCCATCTGCGTCTGCTGCGCGCAGGGGCGGCCAGCGAATTTCCACCCATGGCCGAAATGAGTCTGGATGTCGTCACGGCAAACGTCGGTGGTGCAGAACACATGTATCTGGAGCTGGAAATCGAGTTGCTGGAGGCGGGCGCTGCGACCGATCTGGCTGCCCTCGCCGACGAATTGCGCACCGTCTGGGGTTTGGCTCCCGAGCCGCGTTCCAAATTCGAGCGTGGTTTGCAGGAACTAGACAAGAGGATAGGTCAGGTGCTCACCGCAAATGAACGAGCCGAACTGGAAAACCTGGTTGAGAACGCTCCCCGTTCCGAACAGCGCCGCGCTCGTATCCTGTTGCTGGCGGACGCCGGTCACACGACCGCCGCCATCGCAACCGAGGTGGGCCTCAGCTCGCGCCAGGTGCGGCGCTGGCGGGCTGCCTTTCGGGAGAAAAGGATGGCTATTTTCCCCGGCGCAGAGACGCACGAAACAGAGACCGAGATCCATGAGATAGCCTTTGCGTCAGAAGCATCTGTTTCAGAAAAGACCTGGACATTACCGTTCGCGCTGCCCGAACTCGCGTCGCCAGGCATCCGACCCGACGATCCTATGAGCGAGGCCGGGCGCAAAACCCTGTGGTTCCATTTCGTGCGCATGCTCCTACACGAACCCGGCACGCGCCTGGGCGCAGACATCGAAGAACTACACGACATGCGCGTGGCGACGCGCCGCATGCGAGCCGCCATGCGCGTGTTCGGCGACTTTTTTGAGCCGGAGGCCATCGCGCCGTTCACCAAAGGCATCCGCCGCGTGACCCGCGCCCTCGGCCCCGTGCGCGACCTGGACGTGTTTGAAGAAAAGGCCGGACATTACCTGCAAACATTGTCCGAAACAGCGCGTGGCAGTCTGGATCCGCTGCTCGAAACCTGGCATGCGCAGCGCCAGAACGCTCGCGAAAACATGCTTGCCTTACTCGACAGCGGTCGCTACCATAAATTCGTGCGCGAGTTCGCCGATTTTTTACAGACTACAGGGGCCGGCGCATTACCCCTCCCGCGCGGTCAACCCACGCCATATCAGGTGCGGCACGTCGCGCCCCGACTCATCTATACCCGCTACGAGACGGTGCGCGCTTATGAGACGGTCCTGGACAACGCCCAGATCGAGACGCTGCATGCGCTGCGCATCGACTTTAAATACTTGCGCTACACGCTGGAATTTCTGGACGAGGTGCTGGCTTCCGAGGGCGGGTCGGTCATCAAAGAGGTCAAAAAGATGCAGGACCACCTAGGCGACCTGAACGACGCCGAGGTGGCCATCGGTTTGTTGAACGACTTTTTACAAAACTGGGATGCCGCCCAAGCTAACGTGCCGTTGAGCCAGCGTCGCAGCGTCGAAGGAATCGTCACCTATCTGGCCGCCCGTCACGCGGAGAAACATCGCCTGTTGACCGGCTTTCCAGAGGTGTGGGCTAATTTCAACCGAGACGAGGTGCGTCGCTGGCTGGCGTTGGCCGTCGCCGCGCTTTAGAGAGACGAAAGACGGAGGAAAGGTTCGTCGTTCGTCCTTCGTGGTGTGATTGAGGAAGGGACCAAATGTACGATAAATCCAAGTTAGAAGAATTAAAGCAGTCCAGTGACCGCTGGGAAGAGACGATCTTGCAGCAAACGCTGACCGGTCACCCCGAGCGCTACGAGCGCTTTATCACCACCTCCAGCGAGCCAGTCGAGCGCCTGTACACCCCGCTCGACGTGGCCGACTTGGATTATCAGGCCGACCTGGGCTTTCCGGGCGACTATCCCTTTACGCGGGGCGTCCACGCCACGCTGCACCGGGGCCGGTTGTGGACCATGCGCATGTTTGCCGGGTTCGGCAGCGCCGAAGAGACCAACCGGCGCTTCAAGTACCTGCTGGAGCACGGGCAAACCGGCCTGTCGGTGGCCTTTGACCTGCCCACCCTCTACGGCTACGACACCGACGCCCCCCAAGCGGCCGGCGAGTTTGGCAAGTGCGGCGTGGCCGTCTCCAGCTTGCAAGACATGCAAGTCCTCTTTGACGGCATTCCGCTGGACAAAGTCACTACCAGCATGACCATCAACAGCCCAGCGGCCATTATATGGGCCATGTACATCGCCGCCGCCGAAAAACAGGGCGTGCCGATGGAGCAGTTGGGCGGCACGATTCAAAACGACATCCTCAAAGAATACATCGCCCAAAAAGAGTTCATCTTTCCGCCCGAGCCCAGCATGCGGCTCGTGACCGACACGATCGAGTTCGGCACGCAGCGCCTGCCGCGTTGGAACACCATCAGCATCAGCGGCTACCACATCCGCGAGGCCGGCAGCACGGCCGCGCAAGAGCTGGCCTTTACCCTGGCCGACGGCCTGGAATACGTGCGCTGGGGAGTCCGGCGCGGGCTGGACGTGGACGATTTTGCCCCGCGTCTGAGCTTCTTTTTCAACGCGCACAACGATTTTTTTGAGGAAATCGCCAAGTATCGCGCCGCCCGGCGCATTTGGGCGCGCGAGATGAAGGAGACTTTTGGGGCCAAGAACCCCCGCGCGTGGCTGCTGCGCTTTCACACCCAGACGGCCGGCGTCAGCCTGACGGCCCAACAGCCCGAGAACAACGCCGTGCGAGTGGCGATTCAAGCCCTGGCGGCGGTGCTGGGTGGCACGCAGAGCCTGCACACCAACTCGCTGGACGAGGCGCTGGCTCTGCCCAGCGAGTACGCCGTCAAGATCGCCCTGCGCACACAGCAGATCATCGCCCACGAGAGCGGCGTCACGAACACCATCGATCCGCTGGGCGGCAGCTTTTTCGTCGAGGCCATGACCGACCGCATCGAAGCGCAGGCCCGCGCCTATTTCCGGCAGATCGAGCACCTGGGCGGCGTGATCCCGGCGCTCAAGGCGGGCTTTTTCCAGCGCGAGATCGCCGAGGCGGCCTATCGCTACCAGCGCGAGATTGACGAAAAGCAGCGCGTGATCGTCGGCGTAAACGAGTACGTCGAGGAAAAGCCGCTGAGCATCCCCATTTTACAGATGGACCCGCACGGCGAGCGACGGCAGATTGACCGGCTGCGCCGATTGCGCGAGGAGCGAGATAACGAAAAAGTCGGCGCGACGCTGGCGGCGCTGCGCCGGGCGGCCCAGGGCACGGACAATATGATGCCTTTTATCCTGGAGGCCGTGCGGGCATACGCCACATTGCAAGAGATCACCGACGTGTTGCGCGATGTGTTCGGGGTGTATCAGGAGCCGGTGATTGTATAAACGCGGACCGGTTCAATCCGTAAAATCTGTGTCGTCTGTGGTTTTTAATACAAGAACATGGGTTTGCCCTCGACGCGCCGGGTCTTGGGGCGATAGTTCTCCACATCGTACAGTTCGTCCACGTCTACTCGTTTGGTGCCCTCCATCACTGTTTTGAGGGGCACGTGGGTATAAGTGCCGTGGCGCAGCGCGACCATGCGGTTGAAACGCCCGTCGCTGACCAGGTCCATGGCAATGTTGGCATAGTTAACCGCCACCATCAGGTCTAGCGAGTCGGGTGCGCCGCTGCGCATCAGGTAGGCCACGCGCTGGTAAATGGTGTTAAAACCGCCCAGCCGCTTGAGCGCCTCGCTGGTCCATTCGCCGATGCCGCCCAGCTTGCGGTGGCCGAAAGCGTCTTCCGGTCCGGATTCTATCACCGTGCCGCCCACGGCATGGGCCCCTTCGGAAATCGTCATCATGGCGTAGTGGCTGGGGTTAACCCTTTTATCCCTGGTCAGGAATCGGGCCAGTTTTTCTACATCAAAGGGCACCTCGGAAATGATGGCGCGGTCCACTCCGGCCAGGTAGGAGGAGATGAGCGAAGTCTCGCCCGAGTTGCGCCCAAACAGCTCGACGATGCACACGCGCTCGTGCGAGCCGGCCGACGTGCGCAATTGGTGGATAAACTCGACGCTGCGCGTGACGGCGGTGGAAAAACCGATGCAGTAATCGGTCCCATACACGTCGTTATCCATCGTCTTGGGAATGGCGACTACCGGCACACCCTCACGGTGCAGACGCTCGCCGTAGCTTAGGGTGTCGTCGCCGCCGATGGGAATGAGCGCATCCAGCCCCAGGTGTTCGATGACTTTGAGTACGTGGGGGGTATAGTCGAGCTTTTCCTTGACGTTCTCGTCGAAATTTTCGCCGCGTAGGAATTCGGGAACGTCTTTGGCTTTGACGCTGCTCGGATTGGTGCGCGAAGTGTGCAGAAATGTTCCGCCGCTGCGGTCCACCGTCCGCACAATCTTGCGGTTCAGGCGCAGCACGTTGTCCCGTTGTGAGGCGGGGTCGTCGAGATTAAAGCTGAGTAAGCCGCTCCAGCCGCGCCGGATACCGAGCACCTCGAATCCTTCGTCGGCGGCGTGACTGACCAGGGCTTTGATACAGGGATTCAGGCCAGGGACGTCGCCCCCGCCCGTCAATATACCGATGCGCATGGGTTCTCCTCCTGTGTTAGCGCTCAGCGTTCAGCATTCAACATGCTCATTCGTAACTGCCCAGCCTGCACGGATATGACAACGAATCAGAGGATTGAGCGAATCTGTGCGTCATTCGTATCATCTCAATATTTCGAGGTCAGCAGGCCGGGCTCCTACGCCTGGCAACCGGCGGCGTGTTCCTCGCTGCGCTCAGGGTGCGCTGCAAGGAGCCGCTTCTGTTTTTTGAGAAGATACCGTCTTTCGGTCAATCCTGAAAATTCGTTGTCATATCCCCCTCTGAGCAGTAACGCTCATTCTACCAAATCGGCTATCGTTCCCCCGCTGAGCGCAACCAATTGGGTGTAGGGAATGGGAAAGATGGCGCGCGGCCCACCGGCAGCCGCGTAGACCGTCTCAAAGCGACTCAACGAGCAGTCAATCCACACCGGCAACGGCGTCTGGTGGCCCAGCGGCGGCACGCCCCCGATGGCATAACCGGTTGCCTCGCGCACCTGGTCGGCGTTGGCGATGGTCACACGCTCGGCGCCGATCAGTTTCTTGAGTTTGGCGGCGTCGGCCTGCCGGTCGCCCGCGACCAGCGCGACGACGGCCTGACCATCGGCCAAAAAGACCAGCGACTTGACGATGCTGCCTAACGCGGCGCCGATGGCGTCGGCGGCCTGTTGCGCTGTGCGAGTGCTGGCATCCAGTTCTTTGATCTGTATCTCGACGCCCAGCTCGCGCAGGGCGGTCTGTAAGCGTTGGGGGCCTTTCATGACGGTGACCTTTCATTAGCAGAGTAGGACAAGTGGATAACTTGTCCTACCGGAAAAGATTAACACACATGGGCAGAGTTGGCAAGGTCGGAGAAGCGGACGAATTTTCGCGCTATTCGAAGCGGAAACAGTCCGGTCCGAGCATAGCCACCAGCTCGCGCTCCAGCTCCTCGCAGAATTGCGTCCCGTCGTTGGGAAAATCCAGCTCCAGATTGCCGTTGCCCTGAGGCCCACCGATGAGATGGAATTTGAAGCGGCCATCGCCCGCGAAACCTTGCGTCAACAATTCGTGGACGAGTTGCAATTGTTCCACATCGGTTTGGTGATTGCCGCTGCGCCGGATGGTGATGACCAGCTCGCGTGGGTGTGTCGGCGCAGCCGCCGCAGGCGCTTCAGGGCGGCTGGTGGGAACAGGCCGCGGTTCGGGCGGGGGCGGCGTGGGCCGCTCCTGGGCGCCGCCGTTCCTGCGCAAAACAGGGGCGCTGGCGGGCGGCGTGTCTTGGCCGTGAAATCCGACCACGCGCATCTGGTCGGTGACGCTTTCGCAGATGAGCTTCGGCTCGCGCCCCTTGGCGTCCACGCGCCCACGCACGATAACCACTTTTTCCAACTGCCACTTGTCCTGGGTCTCTTGCCACGTGCGCGGAAAGACCACAACTTCGATCAGCCCCTGGATGTCCTCGATGCCCACAAAGGCCATAGGATCGCCTTTTTTGGTGGTGTGCCGGCGCACGTACTCGACCATTCCGGCCAACGTGACCATCTGTCCGTTGAGCGATTCGTCCAGATCGCTGGTGAAATGGGTGATCGTGTCTTGCAACTGGGCGATGACGGCTTGCAGAGGATGCTCGGAGATATAAGCGCCGACCAGTTCTTTTTCCCAGCCCAAAATCTCTTTACGCGGCACCTCGGCGACTTCGGGCAGCGCCGCCAGGATGGCCTCTTCGGTCGAGAAGGTCATAAACAGGCTCAATTGGCCCACGTCTTTGGCCTTGTGAATCGTGGCGCTGTGGCTCATCAGACGCTCGACGGCGCCCAGAAGCTGCGAGCGCGCGCCAAAGGGGCGCAGTGCGCCGACCTTGATCAGGCTCTCCAGCGCCCGCCGGTTGACCTGGCGCAGGTCCACGCGCCGGCAAAAATCGTCCAGGTTCTTGAACGGGCCGCCGCTGTGACGCGCCGCCAGAAGGGCCTGCACCGGGCCTTCGCCCACGTTTTTGATCGCCCCCAGACCAAAGCGGATGGCATTTCCGCCGTTATGCTCTTCGATGCTAAAGTCGATGTCGCTGGCATTGACGTCGGGCGGCAACACCTCGATGCCCATCTTGTGGCACTCGGCCACCAGCAGGCCGATCTTGTCGGTGTTGTTGCGCTCTACTGACATCAGCGCCGCCATGTATTCCACCGGATAGTTGGCTTTGAGATAGGCCGTCTGGCAGGTGATGACGGCATAGTCGGCGGCATGAGCTTTATTGAATCCATAACGCGCAAAAAACTCAATGTCGTCATAGATGGCCGAGGCGATTTCTCTAGCGATGCCGTTTTTGACTGCGCCGTTGATGAAACGATTGCGGTGCTGGTCGATCTTTTCGCGTATCTTTTTACCCACCGCCTTGCGGATCTGGTCGGCGTCGCCCGGCGAATAGCCGGCCAGGTCGGTGGCAATGCGGATGATCTGCTCTTGAAAGACGATAATTCCGTAGGTCTCGGCCAGAATGGGTTCGAGCCAGGGATGTTTGTACTCTACCGGCTCCTGGCCGTGCATGCGGCGGATGTAGGTGGGGATGTATTCCATCGGGCCGGGGCGATAGAGCGCCAGCACGGCCACGATGTGCTCGTACTTGCTGGGGCGCATGTCGGCCAGCACGCGCCGAAAGCCGCTGCCTTCTACCTGAAAGACGCCCATCACGTCGCCGCTGGCGAGCAGCTCGAAAGCTTTGGGGTCTTCCAGGGGAATGTTGCTCAAGTCGTATGCGACGCCGTGGCGTCGCTGGATCAGTTCACAGGCCCGGCGCATGATCGTCAGCGTCGAAAGACCGAGAAAGTCTACTTTGAGCAGGCCGATGGACTCGACGATCTCCATCGGCCATTGGGTCACCACGCCGATGCCGGTGTCGGCGCTGCCCTTGGTAGGGCGGTGCAACGGGCAGTATTCGACCAACGGCTTGTCGGAGATGATGACGCCAGCGGCGTGGGTGCTGGCGTGGCGGGCCACCCCTTCGAGCTGGGCGGCGTTGTGCAGCAGCTCACGGATATAGTCGGTCTTGACGGCCTCTTGCAATTCCGATACCTGCTCGATGGCTTCGGGGATGCTGATGGGTTTGCCGGGGATGGCGGGGATCATTTTGGCGATGCGGTCCACTTCGGTCAGGGGTATGTCCATCACCCGACCCACGTCGCGCACGGCGGCCCGCGCGCCCATGGTCCCAAAGGTGATGATCTGCGCCACCTGCTCGTGGCCGTACTTGCTCACGGTGTATTCGATCAGTTCGTGGCGGCGGTCGTCGGGAAAGTCCAGGTCGATGTCGGGCATGGAGATGCGGCCGGGGTTGAGGAAACGCTCGAAAATCAGATCGGTCGCCAACGGATCGACCATCGTGATTTCCAGGGCATAGGCCACAATCGAGCCGGCCGCCGACCCGCGCACGTTCCACCACATGTCGCGCTCTTTGGCCGCCCGGCACAGGTCCCACACGATGAGAAAATAGGGGTCGAAACCCATTGCGTGAATGATGGACAGTTCGTGTTCCAGCCGCGCGCGTATCGAGGGCGTATCGGCGCGGGCGGCGTAACGCGTGCGGAGTCCTTTTTCACACAAGTGGCGCAGGTAGCTCTGGGCGTCGAATCCGGCGGGCACGTCGAACTGGGGCAAGTGATACTCTTGAAAGTCCAGGTTCACGTCGCAGCGCTCGGCGATCAGCAGCGTGTTGTCCAGCGCGCCGGGCACCTCGCCAAACAGCCGCGCCATCTCGTCGCGGCTCTTGAGGTAATAGCTGGGGTCGCTCATGCGCATGCGGTCCGGCTCGTTGACTACCTTGCCGGTCTGGATGCACAGCAGCAGGTCGTGGGGCTTGGCGTCCTCGCGCTTGACGTAATGCACGTCATTGGTGGCGACGTAGCGCAACGAGTAGCGTGGTCCCCACTCCAGCAGCGCCTTGTTAATAGTGGTCAGGTCGGGGATGTTGTGATCTTGCAGCTCCAGGAAAAAGCGCTCCGGGCCGAACACGTCCAGATACCAGTCGAGCTGTTGGCGGGCCTTTTCGCTCTGACCCTCGGTGATGAGGCGGGGGATCTCGGAAGCCATGCAGCCCGAGGTGACGATCAGACCCTCGTTGTAGCGCGCCAGACGTTCGTGGTCAATGCGCGGCTTGTAATAAAAACCTTCCAATTGAGCGTCGCTGGCCAGCTTGAGCAGGTTACGATAGCCAGTGTGGTTTTCGGCCAGCAGCAACAGGTGAAAGCGGCGCTGAGACTTTTCGCCCATCGGCCCGTCCGACAAGTAGGCCTCCATGCCGATGATGGGCTTGACGCCGGCGGCTTTGGCCGCGCGATAGAACTCGATAGCGCCGTACATCACGCCGTGGTCGGTGAGGGCGATGGCCGGCTGGCCCAAAGCTCTGGCTTGCGCCACCAGCCCTTTGATGCGGCTGAGGCCGTCGAGCAACGAGTATTCGCTGTGGACGTGCAAGTGGACGAAACTCATCGGTTCACTCTGCTATCGTGTTAGAACGAATGTCCTTCGCGGATGGGCAGGGTGGCCCTGCGGGAGTGTGCGAGCGTCGCAGCTATTATACCAAAGTTCGGCCCCGGCGGAAACGTCGCCGGGGCGTTTTTAGCACATACGAGCGAAATTTTAAGGTTCTTGCTTTAAAACAAGCTCTGCTGCTCAGGTGAGGCCACTTTGACTTTTTCCGTATGCTTGAAGGTCTAGAATAGAACATCGAAAGGTGGATAAGGATCTTCTTGAACCTGGCGGCAGTATTCATCTTTGTCTTTGGTGCAACCCACCATCTCGCGGAAAAAAAGTTTTCTCACCCGAAGTTGTCTGCAAATTTTGCTCTCCAAATTGCGCCGGATTTCTTTTCGTCCGTGGGAGACCTTGGTGGCTATGACAGGTATGCCTGGGATTTCTATCTCGTACCAGTCGTGATCAGCATGGGTTTGGGATTTCAGGAAGCCGAACTTGTTTTGGAGTAGGCTGCGAAGCTCATTTGCTCTCACGGGCATAGATGTTCCGTCAGCTTTCGAATGGACGAAGATAGGATTGGAGATGCCGAAACAGACTTTGGGTGGGCCGGTCTTTGTGTTGGGATAAAAGCTGGTAATACTCGATCAGTGACGTGATATAGTCTTGGTGGGCCTGTGTCAAAGTTTCTCCTGTGCCATACACCAGAAACTCGTCATCGCTCATCAAATAATCGTCATCTTGATCTTTTTCAATGGCAACGGTCAGGAATTGAACCAGTTCCCAGCCGGGAGCGATTGGTCCAAACAGAGCGATTTGTGTCAGCGGTGGTTCAGAAACTTCAAAATGAACAAGTGTCGGACGCACGTAAGCCGCCGTGGACTGCGAAAAACCAAACGACGCAAATGATGCGCTAGAATCAAACGTTCTAGGTTGTGCGACAACCATTGTTTATTCCTCTTGATCTGATCTGGAACGGAATCTATCAAGGTTTTGTTGTAGGGCGTTGATAAAGCTCTCAAATTTTTCAGGTGAAACCACGATGCGAGCCACGCACTCGGGTTGGACAGCGCCAATCGCCCTAAGTTGATCAGTCTGTTCTTTGGGTGAGCCGAGTACCACGGGCGGAAAGATCTCAAAAAAAGAAATGATGAATTCGGTGTCGGTGTGTTGAACAATCATATTGTTGGCATAGCGGCTGGGTACTTTTGCCGCGGATGAGTGCCATTCAATGGGTAGGCGGATTTCGGTCAATTGTTCTTCAGTCATCGCGTTTCCTTTTCAAGGTTTGAGTGTAATTCTCCACTTTCAACTATAACACACTTGACACAAAGTGACAATAGTCTCTTTTTACTACAGGCTTTGGCGCTTGGGCGAGCTGCCTGGTGGTCACGAAAGCGTCACCGATGGATCGGGAGGTTTGAAACTTCCGCCCCACCGTCGTGCCATGTCTCGATCTCCACCCGCTCCACCGTCTCATTATCCGCCCCAAACCCAAACCGCGCCTCAAACCGCCGCCCCGCCAAAACCAGCGGCAGCCAATAGCGCCCGTCGTCCCCCTATACCCCAACCCCCGGTCCGGCGCAATCCGCAGCGTTGCGGGATTCCCGCGAACGGGGTACACTTGACGTATGCCCAGGCGGGTCAATTACGACGCGATTGCAGCCACATACAATCGTCGCTTTCAGGACGGCGGGACGCGAGGCGTGGCCGTCGCCCTGACGGCCCTGGCGCGCGAGCTGCGCCCAGAGCGGATTTTGGAGGTCGGCTGTGGCACCGGGCGTTGGCTGGCCGATCTGCGCGCCGTCACCGACCAGCTTTACGGCCTGGACCTGTCCGGCGGCATGCTGGCTCAGGCCCGCCAGCGGGACGGTCGAATGCATCTGATCTGCGGGCGGGCCGAGCGGCTGCCGTTCCCGGCGGCCTCTTTCGACCTGGTATACTGTGTCAACGCCCTGCACCACTTTGAGGGTCAGCGTGATTTTGTGCGCGAGGCCCGCCGGCTGCTGCGACCGGGCGGCGCGTTGGCCGTAGTGGGTATGAACCCGCACGGCCGGCGTGACAGTTGGTACGTCTATCACTACTTTGACGGCGCGTACGACACCGACCTGGCCCGTTTTCCGGCGTGGGGCGCGGTACGCGGCTGGATGACGGAGGCGGGTTTCGAGCCGATAACGGGGCAGACGGTGGAACACATTCGCCGCGAAAGAGTGGGATGGACCGTGTTTGACGACCCTTTTCTCCGTCAAGACGCCACTTCACAGCTCACCCTGCTGAGCGATGCCGCCTATGCCGCCGGCCTGGAACGCATCCGCGCAGCGCTACACGTCGCGCAAGCAAACGCAGAGGAGTTAGTTTTTCGGTCGGATATTGTGTTGGGGATGTTGGTCGGGCGAGTTTAGAACGGCCCGCGCTCCGATCTCTCCCAGCGCCCGCGCCGCCGCCGCCCGCACGCGGCTGTCGGCGTCCGTCAATGCCCGGTTCAACGCCGGGACCGCGTTAGCGTCGCCCGCCTTGCCCAACGCTTCGGCCGCCGCCAGCCGCACCTCTGCCACAGGGTCTTGCAGCGCCACGACGAGGGGCTGGTCGCCATTCGGGGCGGGCCGCTCGGCTTGAAACGCCGCCCCCAGCGATTCACCGCCCGGCTCATTTCCCAATTGGCTCAACACCTCGGCCGCCCGCGCCCGGATTCCCTGGTCGGGGTCGTCCAGCAGCGCGGTCAACTGTTGCACTGTGCGCTCATCAATCTCTTTGAGCGCCATCAGTTTCCAAAAGGCGCGCGGCGCTTCGTCGGCGGTGAGCGCGGCCCGCACGGCCCGGGCGTCGGCAATCTGCGCCAGCGCGTGCGTGGCCGCCGAGCGCACCCACTGTTGCTCTCCCTTGACCAGGCGGGTGAGCGGGAGAATCGCCTGTGGGTCGCCGATGTGCCCCAAGGCCCGCGCCGCCGCGCCGCTGATCCAGGGATCGGCGTGCTCCAACGCATCCAGCAGCATTTGAATAGCAATGCCGCCGATGGCCCCCAACGCCCTGGCGATGGCGTCGCGCACCTCTTCGGGCCAGTCGTTGTCGGGAGGGGCCAGCAAACGTTCCATCAGCGGGGCGACGGCTTGCTCGTCGCCGATTTGCCCCAAAGCGACGACGCAAGCTCGCCGCACCCAGATACTCGGGTCGTCCAGCGCAAAAACCAGAGCGTGCATCGCCGAGCGGTCGCCGATTTGCCCCAGCGCTTCGGCCGCCACGATGCGCACCCACTGATTTTTATCGTCCAGCGCAGCGATCAGCGATTGGACGGCCTGGGCATCCTTCAGCTCGCCCAAAGCCTGGGCCGCCTGCCAGCGCGTCTTCCACGGACGCGCCGCCAGGTCCGCCACGTACACAGCGACTTGATCCTGCGCTGCGCTCCCTCCCCAGACCATCACCGCTGCCTCCTGGAGAGACAGAGACCGGAGATAGAGGCAAATCCCCCCTCTCTACCTCTTCTCTCTATCCCCTCTCTATCCGAGCAAGATTTCGGTGTAAAACAGGGCGGAGGCCCCGCTTCAGCGGGGGTTTCCCGGCTAAAGCCAGGCCTCTGGCGACGCTTCACCAAGAACGGGCTACCCGTGGCGGCGCATAAAGCGGGCCATGCGCTCCAGCGCCTCCTCGATCTGTGCATAGGCGGTGGCGTAGGAGCAGCGCACGAAACCCTTGCCGCTTGGTCCAAAGGCGCTGCCCGGCACCACGGCCACCCGTTCCTCCTGTAACAGCGTCTCGGCAAAGGTCTCATCATCCATACCGGTGACGGCGATAGACGGGAAGGCGTAAAACGCGCCCTGCGGCTCGAAACAGGTCAGGCCGATCTCGTTCAGGCCGTTCACGATGAGCTGCCGCCGCCGGTTGTAGCGGGCCGTCATTTCTAAAACGGCGTCTTCGGCCTCGGTCATGGCGGCCAGCGCCGCGCGTTGGCCCACGGTGGGCGCCGACATGATCAGATATTGATGCACCTTGCGCATGGCGGCCAACAGATCGGCCGGTCCCAGCGCATAACCCACGCGAAAACCGGTCATGGCGTAGGCCTTGGAAAAGCCCTGCAACACGACCGTGCGCTCGCGCATGCCCGGCAGCGAGCTGAAGCAGGTATGCTGCACCCCGTAGACCAGCCGGTCGTAGATTTCGTCGGAAAAGACCAGCAGATCGTGTTCCTCGGCCAATTGGGCGATCTCGGCCATGCGCTGGCGGCCCAGCACGGCCCCGGTGGGGTTGTTGGGATAGCCAATGAGCAGGGCCTTGGTGCGCGGGGTGAGGGCCGCCCGCAGCGTCGCCGCTGTGACTTGAAAATTCTCTTCCACCGTGGTGGGCACGCTCACCGGCGCGCCGCCCGCCAGCGTGACGCCTGGGATGTAGGAGACAAAGCACGGCTCGGGCACGATGACTTCATCGCCGGGGTCCAGCGCCGCCGCCAGCGCCAGGTACAGCGCCTCCGACACGCCCACCGTGACCAGGATTTCGGTCTCCGGGTCGTAGCGCACGCCGTAGAGCCGCTCCACGTTGTCGGCGATGGCCCGGCGCAACTCGACGATGCCCGAATTGGAGGTATAGTGCACGTCGCCTGTCGCCACGGCCTGCGCCGCGGCCCGACTGGCGGCCTCGGGCGCGTTAAAGTCCGGCTCGCCAATGCCCAGGCTGATCACGTCGTCCATCGTCGCGGCGATGTCAAAAAAGCGCCGAATGCCCGATGGAGGGATGGACTGTATCCGTTGGGAGGTAAAATTGCGCATTGTTCTCTATTCTCCTTTGTGCTCACACGTCCACTCTTGCGTGGATTCGTTGTACAACAGTTCAAACTGCGCGCCGCCGGGAGTAGTAACCCAAAATCCAGGCCCCTCGGGCGCCCGCCATTGCTTCAAAACCTGTTCAACCTTATATCTGCGCCCCTGCCACACAAAAGCAACCGGGCGTTCGGCATAGGCATAACCGGAGTAACATTCGACCAGCAAACTCATAGCGGCGGCCTCCAGCGATGCCAGTCGGTGGCCTGTTCGTAGGTGTGGGCCACGCGGAAAACCAATTCTTCGCCAAAGGCGGGCCCCATCAGTTGCAGGCCGACCGGCAAGCCCTGCTCGTCAAAACCACAGGGCAGGCTCAGTCCGCCAATGCCGGCCAGGTTCACCGCCAGGGTAAACACGTCGGCCAGGTACATTTCCAGCGGGTTGTCCACCTTTTCGCCGATTTTAAAGGCGGTGGTCGGCGTGGTTGGCGCGGCGATGACGTCTACCTGCTCAAAGGCGGCGTCGAAATCGGCTTTGATAAGCGTGCGCGCTTTTTGCGCTTTGAGATAGTAGGCGTCGTAGTAGCCGGCGCTGAGAGCATAAGTGCCCAGCATAATGCGGCGTTTGACCTCGGGGCCAAAGCCATGGCCGCGACTCTGACGATACACTTCCTTGAAGCCTTGGGCCGGGACGCGATAGCCGTAACGCACGCCGTCAAAGCGGGCCAGGTTGGCGCTGGCCTCGGCGGGGGCGATCAGATAGTACACCGGCAAGGCATAGTCGGTGTGCGGCAGGCTGACCTGGCGCACCTCGGCCCCCAAATCGGACAATTGGTCCACGGCCGCTCGCACGCTCGCTTCGACTTGAGGCTGCATGCCGGGGATAAAGTATTCTCGCGGTATCCCCACTCGCACGCCTCTCAAATTCGTTTCTCTTTGTAATTCACTGTTGTAATCCGGAGCGGGCGTGTCTATCGAGGTCGCATCATGCGGGTCGTACCCAGCGATGACGCTCAGCAGCGTGGCGGCGTCGGCCACGCTGCGCCCAAAACAACCAATCTGGTCCAGCGACGAAGCAAAGGCCACCAGCCCGTAGCGGCTGACGCGCCCGTAGCTGGGCTTGACGCCCACCACGCCGCAAAAGGCGGCCGGCTGGCGCACGCTGCCGCCTGTGTCCGAGCCGAGCGCCCCCAGGCACATCCCGGCGGCGACGGCGGCGGCGCTGCCCCCGCTGCTGCCGCCAGGCACGCGCCCCAAATCCCAGGGGTTGTGCGTGGGAAAAAAGGCCGAATTTTCGGTGCTGGAGCCCATGGCAAATTCGTCAGTGTTGGTCTTGCCCAGAATGACGGCCCCGGCGGCCTTGAGACGTTGGACCACAGTGGCGTCGTAAGGCGGGACAAAATGCTCCAGGATGCGCGAGCCGCACGTCGTGGGGATGCCTCGGGTGCAGATAATATCCTTGATGGCGAGAGGAATGCCTAACAGCGGTCCGCGCTCGCCCTGCGCCCGCCGCGCGTCGGCGGCGCGGGCTTGCTCCAGTGCGTCGTCGAGCGTCAGGGTGAGATAGGCCCGCACGTCATTGTCCACGGCCAGGATGCGCTCGATGAGCGCCTCGGTCAGTTCGACCGATGTGATCTCACCAGTATTGAGTTTCTGGCGCGCTTCCTGGAGGGTGAGCTGGTGCAGTGTCATTCGCTAATTTCCCCATGTGTTGTCGTATTACTCTAACACAGCCTGCACGCGAAAGCAGCCATCGGCGTGGTCGGGCGCGTTGGCGAGAACGTCTTCCACGGTCATGGAGAGCGTTGGCGCATCGGCGCGCATCACGTTGCGGGCCGGCAAGACTGTGGATGTGGGGAGGATGGCGGCGGTGTCCAGCGCCTGTAGCCGTTCGGCGTATTCCAACACCGCCGACAATTGCTCCTGATACAGGGTCGTCTCGGCTTCGGTCAGAGCCAGTCGGGCCAGCTCGGCGATGTGGGCGACCTGCTCGCGCGTGAGTCTCATTGTCTACACCTCTTCGCCAAAGATGGGGCTGTAGCGGAGAAAAATGAGATAGCCCACGACCAGGAACAAGATGGCCGTGGCAGCCGTGCGCATGAAAAAGTCAATGCCGGGCTGTGCGCCGTAATAGAGCACATCCCGATAGGAAGAGATGATCGAGGCCATCGGGTTCACGATACGCCACAGGCGTTGCACGTCGTAGCCGCTCAGCGCCAGGCTGCCGATGTGCCAGCCGCCCCGCCCTATTTCTTCGATGGGATAAAAGATAGGGGTCATGAAAAACCAAGCCAACATGACCACTTCCATCACGATTTGCGTGTCGCGGTAAAAGACGTTCACCGTAGCCAGGATGAACGAGATGCCCAGCGTGAACAGCAATTGCACAAACACCACGACTGGCAGAAACAACACCCACAGCGTAGGGGTTCTGCCCAATACCGCCGCCAGCACAAAATAGACCGGCAGAGCCAGCACATAGTTGACCAGGTTGGAAAGTACCACCGAGATGGGCAGTATTTCGCGGGGAAAGTAGACTTTTTTGATCAGGTGCGCGTTGCCCACGACGCTATTGGTAGCGCCGATCACCGACGTCGAAAAGAGATTCCAGGCCAAGATGCCACTGAGCACAAAGGCTGGATACGCCGGAAGGGAGCTGCGGCTGGCCAACGCCTTGAACACAAACGTAAAAACCAGCATCATCAGCAGCGGATTCAGCAACGACCACAGGATGCCCAGAGCCGAATTCTTGTAACGCACCTTGAGGTCGCGCAAGACCAGGTTGTAGATCAGCTCTCGAAAACTCCACAGCTCACGGGCGTGGGCCTTGAGATTCATGGTTGTTCGCCTTTTTCCCCGCCGGAGGGGTTCGCCGCTAATGTGGGTCGCAGGGGTTCGACTGCCGCCGGCTGGAGCAACTGCTCGTATATCGAGAGAATGTGTTGCCCGGCCTGATCCCAGGCATAGCGTTCGGCGACCCGCTGGCGGGCGCGCTGTCCTAGCGAACAGGCCCAAGCCGGGTCGCTCAACACCGATTGAAGGGCGTTGGCCAGGGCCAGCGGATTGCCTGGCTCCGCGTACACCCCCACCCCACCCAAGAATTCGCGGCTGACCGGCACGTCGAAAGCGACCGTGGGCATGGCCATAGCCATATAGTTCAGAATCTTGCCGCTGCCCTCGGTGGCCGACATTTTGGGCGCGACGGCCACATCACCCAACGCCAGATGTTCCGGGGCGCGTTCGTAGGGTATCTGCCCGGTAAACGTGACCCAGCCCTCCAGTCCCAAGTCGGAGGCCATATTTCGGTAGTGGGCCACGCTGGGATAGCCCATGATCAAAAAGTGGGTGTTCGCGTCACGACGACGCAATTCAACTGCGGCCTGTAAAAGTTTGTCTATTCCCTGGTATTCGGTCAGCAGACCCAAATACGCCACCACCGGCCGCTCTGGCGGGATACCTAGCGCGGTCTTCCAGGCGGCCCGTTGTTCCGGGTGGAGTAGGCCAGGGCGGAAAAAATCCAGACTGACGGCGTCGGGCACAGGATGGATGCGCCGTGGGTCCACACTAAACTCGCGTTCCAACAAGTCGGCGGCGTGGCGCGAGCTGGTGAGGATGGCCCTTGCGCGCCGATTGATGCGCGTTTCCAGCCAGCGCAGCGGTCTGTACCACGGCCCATCGGGACTGAGAAAGTGGTGGTCCACCATCTCGGCGGTCAGGCTGCCTTGAAAATCGAACACCAGCGGGACGCGGCGCAATTTCGCCAGCACGCTGCCGATGAGCGCCCCTTCGTGCAAGTGGGCGTGGATTAGATCGAAGCGCCGGCGCAAGACTAGTTTGAGCGAGGTCCACGCAAGCAACACGTCAAAGCCGACCTTGTGGCGCGAGGAGCCAACTTCGTACTCTGCGCGCCAGGGCACCGGGCGTGTGCGCGCAATTTCCAGGTCGGGTAGGTCGCGCCCTTTGTAATACGTGACGATGGTGACGTGCTGACCCAGCTTGTGCAGGATGCGCGCCTCTTCCAAGATGCGCACGTGGCAGCCATAGTCGGCGAAAAAGGAGGTTGGCGCGATCATTAGAATGCGAAAAGGAGACATTAGTCCTCCTTGCGCCCCTGCTGCATCAATCCCAGTCCCAGTGCATTACCCAACCCACCCAAGGCGCCGGGGAGGGCCAGCTCGCCCAATTCTTCAGCCCACTCGGCCAGAGCGCGGTCTTGTAGCCATTGCTCGCGGATGGCATTGGCCTGTTCGAAGGCTTCTTCTAGTGCAGTGGCTTGTTTGACGCTCACCCACTGGCGCACCTGTGTCAAGTAGCGAATCGCTGCGTCGAGGCGCGGGAGCAGATGTGGCGCATTGAGCAGCGCCTGGGCGCGGTGAGTAGCGGCGTCGCCCGTGACCGGGGCGGTAGCCATGCCCAACACGTGGTCGGCCATCTTGCGCGCCTCTGACCAGCCGGGCGCGTTGCCCACGGCTTGCATCAGGGCCAGGCCGACCAGTATGGGTAAACCCTGCACAGCCGCCCGCATGCCGTCGTGCTCGACCGGATCGGCGAAAAAGGGTCGCGCTTCTAAAAGCACGGCCATATCGGCGACGCGCTTGACGGCCGTCGGCGGGGCGGCGGCGGGCGGGCAGAGGGTATAAAAAGCGCCCTGGAATAGATCGGCGCGGGCGGCCTCCAGCCCGTGCGGAACCGTCAGGTTATCCAACATTGCGGTGGGGTTCAGCAAGGGGTCGCCGCCCACGAAAGGAATGCCGTCGGGGAGGGTCTCGTCGGCCCAGGCCTGCACTGGTTCTTTGAGCGTGGCGGTGTCGGTGACGACGCAGCCCGGTTTCAGGTGCGGGCCAATGGCTTCGAACACCTCGCGCATGGCGGTGATGGGCGCGGCCACAACGACCAGGTCGGCGTCCTGGCAGGCGTCGGGCAGGCTGAATGTGCCCTCGTCTACCGCGCCCATTTTTTGGGCCAGCTTGTTTTTGGCGTGGTCGATGTCGTGGCCTGCCACGTGCAGTTCTTTGCCGCTGGCTTTGAGGCCCAATCCGATAGAGCCGCCAATCAGCCCCAGGCCAATGATAGTAATGCGTGGTTTGGTCATATCAGTTTACTCCGTCGGCCCACTGGAGCGTCGCCAGGAGCCGGTCTTGATGGTCGTGAACGGTTCGGATCGCTTCCTGATGCCGGCGGATGAGGGCGACGGTGGTGGGGGAGCAGCCGGCCCGCTTGGCCCACTGCGCCCCTAGCGCCGGGTGCAGTTTGTTGACCACAAAGCCCTGTCGCCACCAGGGAGCCGTAGTCGGGTCGTCGCCGCGCGCCAGCCAGCCTAACAGCCCCGGCGACCAGCGTTTGAGCAACACGATGGCCGTGCGCTGCCACAAGGCGATGCGCCCGGCAGCTTTGCCGGCGTCGTGCAAGAGAGCCGCCGCCAGCAGGTCTGGGTCGGCGTGTCCGGCCCGGCGCAACGTGGCGCACACGTCCAGGCTGTGGCGTTGGTCGTTGCGGGCCATGCGGCGAAACAACTCGCGCTGGGGGGGTGTTAATAATCGAGCCAGCACTTGCTCGTCGTCCTCGTCTACACGGGCCAGTAACGCGCCAAAGAACTGCTTGACCCTATACACCGAGAATCAGCTTGTAGAGGGCCTCGGCGGGCGCTTGCAGAATCGTGCCCAAAATGCCGCGTCCCGGCGTCATCTGATCGAAAAAGATGATCATCAGCAAAACCATCGGCGCGTAGGGTTGCAGGCGGTCCAAAAAGTCAGAGGCGTCGTAGGCCCAGCGGGCGCGGATGGTGGCCAGGATGCCCCGCACGATGCTAAAACCGTCCAGCGGAAACAGAGGGATAAGGTTAAACAGAGCCAGGCCGATGTTGATCGAAAAAGCAATAATGAGCACCCGCAGCGCCAATTCGGGCAGCTCGAGCGCGCCGTGAATCGCCAGCCGTAAGGGAATGCCCCAGACAATAGCTTGCAAAACGTTAGAGAGCGGGCCGGCGGCAGCCGTGATGGCCATGCCCACCCGCGGACCGTGTTTGAGATAGCGTGGATTCACCGGCACGGGCTTGCCCCAACCGATGCCGTAACCGGTGAGGGCCGAGATAAACATCATCATCGTGCCGGTGGGGTCCAGGTGGGCCGCGGGGTTCAGCGTGACCCGGCCCTGATAGTAGGCCGTGCGGTCGCCCAGTTGCAGGGCGCTCCAGGCGTGGGCAAATTCGTGGATGGCGATGGCAAAGATCAGGGCCAGGATGGTGATGGAAAAATCTACCAGGTCTATGTGTGGGAACAAGTGCATTTTCTCCGCTTGAGTTGTTGTGAGGGTATTATACCACGGGTGAGGGTGAAGACAACCCGGCTGCGGTTTGGTTAACTTCTCTCCAGCGTGCTCGCGGATTTAAACAAGTGACTTGTCATCAAAATGCATGTCTTGACAGTTCACCGTCGGCGTGGTATCATTTTATCCGAGTTTTTAGCACTCTCGATACTTGAGTGCTAAAGCAATACCGCGAGATGAGATATGAGCGAATTAACCCCACGGCAGCAGGCCATTTTGGGCCTGGTGATCCGTGAGTACGTGACCAGGACAAATCCTGTTAGCTCGAAAATCCTTTTGGAACAGTACGACTTGGGCGTCAGCTCGGCCACGGTGCGCAACGAAATGGCGCGCCTGGAAGAGTTGGGCTATCTCATGCATCCACACACTTCGGCCGGGCGTGTGCCCACCGACACCGGCTACCGCTTTTTCGTGGAACGATTGTTGGGTGAGGTGTCGTTGCCGGCCACCGAGCAACGTATGATCACACACCAATTCCATCAAGCGCGGCTGGATATGCAGCAGTGGATGCGGCTGGCGTCTACCACGTTGGCCCGGACGGCGCGCGCCGCATCCCTGGTGACGGCTCCGCAGGCGCAAGAGTCCCTTTTTAAGCACGTGCAGCTCATCTCTACCCAGGGGCGACTGGTGCTGCTCATCCTGGTGTTGCAAGGGGGCAATGTCCAGCAGCAAATGCTCACCCTGGCCGAGCCGCTCACCCAAGCCGAGTTGAGCCAATCCGCCGACCTGCTCAACCAGGTGTGCGCCGGTCTCAGCAGCGCCGAGATTCGCTCGCGGGTGCGCAATCTGCCCACTTTTGAGGCCGAGATCTGCGACCTGGTGCTGGAAATGATGGAACGCTCCAACTCGCGCAGCACGGGCGAAGTCTATCGCGACGGGTTGAGCGAAATGTTGAGCCAGCCCGAATTCGCTGAAGTCGAAAGTAGCCAGGGGCCTTTGCGGCTGCTAGAGGAGCGCAGCTTTCTGGATGACTTTTTGACCCAGGCGCTCAGCCCAACGGTGGGTGGGGTACAGGTGATCATCGGCGGCGAAGGGCGCTGGGAGGAATTAAGCCATTGTAGCATGGTGCTGGCGCGTTATGGTGTGTCTGGCTTTGCCACCGGCGCGCTGGGCGTGTTGGGACCGAGACGCATGGCTTACGGGCGGGCCATCTCGGCGGTGCGCTTTGTGGCCGAGTTGATGAGCGATCTGGTCTACGAGATGTATGCAGAATAGTGAACAGGAGGCGACCACGCGTGACCGAAGGACACAGCACAATAGAAGCGAATCAAGAAGAACAGATCGTGAGTTTCGTGCGTGAAGAGACAGACGAGGCGCAAGCCATCGAAGGGCCTGTCCTGAGCGCAGTCGAAGGAGAGATTGTAGGGCAAGAGCCGGTTGATGAACTGACGGCGCTGCGCCAGCAATTGGAGACGGCGCAGGCCCAAGCCGACGAATACCTAGACGATTTGCGCCGCGAGCGAGCGGCTTTTCAGAATTACAAAAAGCGCCAAGAGAACGAGCGGGCCGAGTTGCGTCATATCGCTCAGTCCGGGTTGTTGATGCAAATCCTGCCCGTTCTGGACGATTTTGCGCGGGCCTTGGAAGCTGTGCCCGCAGACCAGGTTGGTCAGCCGTGGGTCGAGGGCATCGCTTTGATCCAACGCAAGTTACACACGACGCTGGAAGCGGCCGGAGTGGATGAAATTCAAGTCCAGGCCGGACAGGCTTTTGATCCGTTCATCCATGAGGCGGTCACATACGAAGAGCACGACGACCATCAAGAAGGTGAAATCGTCGGCGTGGTCCAAAAAGGTTACAAATTAGGCCAGCGCGTCTTGCGTCCGGCTATGGTCCGCGTAGCCAAATAGCGAATCCCTGGCGCTCCCAGCGCCAGGGCAAGCGAGCGAATATCATCAAGGAGTCTAGTAATTATGGGCAAGATTATCGGCATTGACTTGGGCACGACCAACTCGGTTGTGGCAGTGATGGAGGGCGGCGAGCCTACCGTGATCTCTAGCGCGGAGGGTGGACGCCTATTTCCATCCGTCGTCGCCATTAATCCCAAAAACGGCGAACGCATGGTGGGACAAGTGGCCCGGCGCCAGGCAGTGGTCAACCCTGAAAACACCGTCTTTTCCGTCAAACGCTTCATGGGGCGCAAATATAGCGATCCCCAAGTGCAGCGGGCAAAAGGATTGGTCCCTTATGGCGTGGCCGAAGCGCCCAACGGCGACGTGCGGGTCACGATGGGGGGCAAAGAATACTCCCCGCCCGAAATTGCTGCGATGATCCTGCAGAAAATCAAAGCCGACGCCGAGGCCTATCTGGGCGAACCCGTGACCCAGGCCGTCATCACCGTCCCGGCCTATTTTAACGACAGCCAGCGCCAGGCGACCAAAGATGCGGGCAAGATCGCCGGGCTGGAAGTATTGCGCATCATCAACGAGCCGACCGCTTCGTCGCTAGCCTATGGGCTGGGCGAGAAAAAGGACGAGACCATCGCCGTGTACGACCTGGGGGGCGGCACGTTCGATATCAGCATCCTCGACGTGGGCGACGGCGTGTTCGAAGTCAAGAGCACCAACGGCGACACGTTTTTAGGAGGCGACGATTTTGACCAGCGCGTGATCGACTGGGTGGCCGATGAGTTCAAGCGTGATCAAGGCATCGACTTGCGCCAAGACCGCCAGGCCTTGCAGCGGCTCAAGGAAGCGTCTGAAAGGGCCAAGATCGAGCTTTCGACGACGATGCAAAGCGAGATCAACCTGCCTTTCATCACCGCCGACGCCAGCGGCCCCAAGCATCTGAACATGACCCTGACCCGCGCCAAGCTGGAGCAACTAACCGAGGACCTGGTCGCCCGCACCATCGGCCCGTGCAAGCAGGCGCTGGCCGACGCCAAACTCAAGCCCGAAGCCATTGACGAAGTGATCCTGGTCGGCGGGCAGACGCGTATGCCCGCGATTCAGGAGGCCGTGCGTAAGTTTTTTGGCCGCGAGCCGCACAAAGGCGTCAACCCCGACGAGGTGGTGGGAGTCGGCGCAGCCATCCAGGCGGGCGTGCTGGGCGGCGACGTGAAGGATGTGCTACTGCTCGATGTCACGCCGCTCACACTTAGCATCGAGACCCTGGGCGGCGTCGCCACCGGTCTGATCCAGCGCAACACCACCATCCCGACCAAAAAGAGCCAGATCTTTTCCACCGCCGCCGACGGGCAGACACAGGTTGAAATCCACGTGGTGCAGGGCGAGCGCCCTATGGCCGGCGATAACAAGAGCCTGGGCAAGTTTATCCTTGATGGCATCCCCCCGGCGCCGCGCGGCATCCCGCAGATCGAAGTGACGTTCGACATTGACGCCGATGGCATCTTGCACGTAAAAGCCCAAGACAAGGCCACCGGGCGCGAACAGAGCATGCGCATCATTCCCTCCAGCGGGTTGGCGGACACCGAGATTGAAAAGATGATCCAGGACGCCGACCGTTTCCGTGAGCAGGATCAACTGCGCAAAGAGGCGGTCGAAGCGCGCAACATGGCCGACTCGACCGTCTACTCTGCCGAAAAGCTGCTGAAAGAGCAGGCCGACAAAGTACCGGCGGCGAGCAAGGAAAAAGTTGAAGCCAAGATCGAAAAGGTCAAAAAGACCCTGGAAGGGGGCGACACCAACGCTATCCGCCAGGCGACGGCAGAGTTGAGCGGCGCGGTCCAGGAATTGGGAGCCTCTATGTACAGCTCATCTGGACCAGAAGCGCCCCCGCCGGGCGATGACGGACCCGCCGCCGGCCCACGAGACGAAGACGTCATCGAGGGCGAGTTCAGCGAAGCCTAATCAAATCTTCCTGGAAGCTCTCAGCTTCCAGGAAGGTGACGTTTCATTATGAGCAGCAAGCGCGACTATTACGAAGTGCTCGGCGTCAGCCGTACGGTTGATCCTGACGAATTGAAAAAGGCCTACCGGCGTCTGGCGCGCCAATATCACCCGGACGTCAACAAAGAACCTGGGGCCGAGGAACGCTTCAAAGAGATCAACGAAGCTTACGAAGTTCTGTCGGACGCCGAGAAACGCCGGACTTTTGACCGCTATGGGCACGCCGGCCTGGAAGGGAATATCGGCGGCTTTGGCGATTTTGGGGGCATCAACGACATCTTTGAAGAGTTTTTTGGCTTTGGCAGCGGCGCCCGGACCCGGCGGCGCGGCCCTCGGCGCGGCAACGACTTGCAGCATGAGCTACGCATTGCCTTTGACGAGGCGGTCTTTGGCTGCGACAAAGAGATCGAAATCTATCGCATGGACACCTGCCCGGTGTGTCAGGGTTCGGGGGCCGAGCCTGGCACCACGCCGCTGCGCTGTAACCAGTGCAACGGCACAGGCGAGGTGCAACGGGTGCAGCAGTCTATTTTGGGATCGTTCGTCAATGTGATGACGTGCTCGGCCTGCCAGGGAGAGGGTGAAGTGATCTCGATTCCCTGCCAGCACTGCCGGGGCCAAAAGCAGATCCGCGTCACCCGTAGCATCACGGTCAAAATCCCGCCTGGGGTGGATGATGGCACGCGCATCCGGCTGGCCGGGGAGGGCGAGCCGGGCATCCGAGGCGGTCCGCCGGGCAATCTCTATGTGCTGTTGCGCGTGCAGCCTCACCGCTTCTTCCGGCGCAGCGGCGACGATGTGATCTTGGAGCTAAACGTCAACGTGGCCCAAGCGGCCTTGGGCGACAAGGTGTCTATCCCTACGCTGGACGGCGATGAAACGATTGCTATTCCTGCCGGCACGCAGACCGGGCGCATCTTTCGCTTGCGCGGGCGCGGCGTGCCGCACCTGCGGCGCGGGGGGCGGGGCGACCTGCTCATCGTAACCCAGGTGGTTGTACCCACTGAGCTGGACGAGCGCCAACGGCAACTGTTTCAAGAGTTGGGCAAGACCTTGGGCAATGAGGTCATCCCGCAGGGCGAACGGGGTTTTATGGATCGCGTGAAAGACCTGTTCAATTTGTAAAAAAGACCCGCCAGGTCTCGGAGACCTGGCGGGTCTTGACGTCACTTGATCGGGATATAGATGGTGAACTGCGAGCCTTTTACGACGGGGTCAAAGCTCTCATCGTACCGCTCAAAGTCGGGGCCGACGGCGCGCTGATAGCCCGACCCCGGCAGCCACGTCTGCAGAGCATAACGGTAGGTCTCGCCGATGTTGGGCAGCGTGGTACTAAAGACAGCGTATTGGTTCGCCGGCACGTCCCAGGACTCCATGCCTGCGGGGATGTCCTCGACGCGACTCACCTCAAAGCCGGCCAGGTATTCGAATTCGCCGTCCGCCTCCATGTCGCGGCAGACGCCATAGGCATCTCCCGCAATGTGCTTGATCTCCTGTAAGCGCGGCGTGATCTCGGCCCACAGTTGGGCGATTTCGTTGTTCTCGTTCTTGCCGCGATATTTCATCCCGACCACGGTGAACGCCGCTTGGGTCACGATCTTGGGTTCCATGTCCTTTTTCTCCTTTTGCATAAAAATGGGGATCGGTTTCTTTTCCACCGGAAACTGTAGCTCGGCGACGCAATCGCTCACGTCTTGCTCCCAGGCCACCCCGCGCAGGTAGACTTCGCGGTTCGGGCCGGTCACGCGATAGTCGTTGGCTTCGATCCACGCCAATAGCGCGTTGTACGGCTCGGACAGAGTCGTAAAGCTGCCGTGGTGAACCACGCAGGCCATCGTTTTCGCGCCGGGCAGGTGATGCGCCACCACACGAGATGTGCCCGGCAAGAGCCTGGGGATTGGCGCGGCCGCTTCGACGTCTACACCCCGCTCGTGGAACTCGGCGTCGTAATACACGGCCAGGCCCGGGCATGTGGCATCCAGGGCGACGTCGTGCGCCCGCAGGTAGGCCCGTAGCTCGTCGAACAGGCGTGGCACGGCGTCGTGGCCGGGGATCACCTCGCGGATGCCGACCACCCGTTGCACCGGTACGCCTTTAAGCACGACCTCGTATTGTGGGACTGCGCCTTCGCGCTCGATCTGTCGCAGCCGGGCCTCGATGCGCGCCAGCCGGGCTTGCTCGGTCCGAATCTGCCGCTCCAGTTCCGCGTGCCGCATGCGCAGCATGCCCCGCAGCTCGTCGGCCGACAGGTCGTCGCGCAGCGCCGTCTGGATCTGCTCTAGCGAAAAGCCCAGGTCCTTGAGCGCCAGGATGCGGTTGAGACGGGGCAACTGGTCCAGCGCGTAGTAGCGATAGCTGGTGTAACGGTCGATCCAGGCCGGTTTGAGTAGCCCTAACTTGCCGTAATAGCGCAGCGTTTTCACCGAGACTTGCGCCAGTTTGGAAAAGTCACCGATCTTTATCGTCTGCTCCTTGAAATGTCGTCCTTCTGGCCAGAAGTAACCTCATTATACACCCTCCCATAAGGGGAGAGTCAAGAGGTAACGCGTCTCACTTTGAGAAAATGCCTTCCGCTGTTATAATCTTTTTTGTTCGCTCCAGCGTTGCACTTTTCCTATCTTCGGCTGAATATGGGAGGTCGAAATGAAACTCACCGGCATCCATTTTCTATTGAGCTATCGTTGCACCAGCGAGTGCGACCATTGCTTTCTGTGGGGCAGCCCGTTGGCCGGCGGGACGATGACCCTGGCCCAGGTGCGCGACGTGCTCCGCCAGGCGCGAGCGCTGGGCACGGTGGACATGATTTATTTCGAGGGCGGCGAGCCGTTCCTGTTTTACCCGGTGATGCTGGCCGGACTGCGCGAGGCGACGACCATGGGTTTCCAGACGGGAATCGTCTCCAATTGCTACTGGGCCACCTCGGTTGAGGACGCCGTCGAGTGGCTGCGCCCCATCGCCGAAATCGGCGTCGCCGACTTGAGCCTGTCTAGCGACCTGTTTCACGGCGACGCCATGATGACGACAGAGGCGCGCCACGCCATCCAGGCCGCGCAGCAGTTGGGCCTGTCGGAAAGCGTGCTCACCATTGAGCCGCCCGTAGGCTGCGCCGCCTACACCGACAAAGCCAAAGGTGAGCCGATCACCGGTGGGCAGGTGCGTTTTCGGGGGCGAGCTGCGGCCACACTCACCGACGGTGCGCCGCGCCGACCTTGGACCGTCTTCACCGAATGCCCGGACGAGGATTTTGTCGAGATAGGCCGGGTGCACGTGGACGCTTTTGGCAATCTGCACGTGTGCCAGGGAGTGGTGCTGGGCAATCTGTGGCAACGCCCGCTCAAGGAAATCGTCGCAAATTACGATCCCCACCGCCATCCCATCATCGGCCCGCTGCTGGAGGGCGGGCCGGCGCGGCTGGTCGAACGCTATGGCCTGAGCTGGGACGAGGCCTTTGCGGACGCCTGCCACCTGTGCTATCGGGCCCGGGATGCCTTGCGCCCGCGCTTTCCAGAATATCTCACTCCGGCCCAGGTTTACGGGGAGATCGGGTAAAAGATTTAACGAAATTTGTAACTGCTCAGCCCAAATGCGTAAAAGCGGCACACCCAAAGCCATTCGACAGGATTCACAAGATTCACAGGATGGAATTCGTGGAAAAATCCTGTAAATCCTGTAAATCTTGTCCAAAGAGCTACCAGGGTGAGCAGTTACCAAATATGGGACGAAGGCTGGTCCCTGCTGATTCCAAAAACATCTTAGCGCCGTCGCGTCCTACTTGAGACCGGCGCTGAAAAATGCGCCACAGGTCAAGCCCATCGGCGTCGCTTTCTTTGCCGGCAAGCTGGATTATGCCAAGTTGAACGCCTTGCACAGGCTGTTTGTCATGTTGATGGGCGACGCCAGACCGGGCGACTTTGCAATTGGGACGCCATCCGCGAGTGGGTCGAGGCCCTGCGGCCGGCGCTTCTGGAAGCGGGGATGGCTGCCTGACACATCCCAAGCAAACGAACGAGGCGGCCCGGCAAAAAATAACCAGACCGTTTCTATTGTCTGCCTCTCCCGCAAAGACGGGTTACTTTTCAGTCCCCGCCAGGCTGGCAAAATGGAATCATGTGGGTTCGCAGCGCTTTGTGCAACTTGTCTGTTCCTTGAACGTATGCTATAAGAGAATGTCAAAATCGGGTCCTGTTTTCAAGCTGGGGAGGTACTGATGCCGGAACCGTTTGTTCAAGTCCATAATCTGGTCAAGACCTACACGACGCCTGCCGGTCCCCTGAACGTGCTGCGGGGCGTTGACCTGGAGCTGCAAAAAGGGGATTTTGTGGCTCTGGTGGGACCTTCGGGCGGGGGCAAGACTACTTTTCTCAACATGCTCACCGGCGTAGACCGGCCCACCGCCGGGATGGTGTGCGTGGATGGGGTAGATGTGTCCAACACCGACGAGCGCAAGCTGACCCGCTGGCGTGGGCGCAACATCGGCATTGTGTTTCAGTTTTTCCAGCTCATGCCCACGTTGACAGTGCTGGAAAACGTGATGATGCCTATGGACTTTTGCAATGTCTACCAACCCGCCGAGCGGCGCGACAAAGCCTTATCCCTGTTAGAACGCTTCGACGTGGCCGACCAGGCCCACAAAACGCCCGACCTGCTCTCCGGCGGTCAACAGCAGCGCGTCGCCATCGCCCGCGCCCTGGCCAACAACCCGCCGCTGATCATCGGCGACGAGCCGACCGGCAACCTGGACCGCATGAGCGCGGCGGTGGTTTTTGAGACCTTTTACGAGCTGCGGGAGCAAGGCCACACCGTTATCGTCGTGACCCACGACCGCGAGCTGGTGCGCGACGCGCCCCAAGTCTTGACGATCCAGGATGGCCTGCTGGAAACCTCGCCGCTCAAGGCCGCCGCTCGCCGCCGCTCGCAGGAGCTACAAGCCCTCAAGTTGAGTGCGCTATAGAAAAGACGAAAGACGAAGGACCAAGTTCATCATTCGTCCTTCGTCCTTCGTCGCCAAAAGGAGCGATAGATGTTTCGGTCACGTGGACGCAAGATTGTGCGCGATATATGGTCCCGCAAGGGGCGCACGGCGATGGTCAGTATTGCCATCTTTATCGGCGTGCTGGGCGTCGTCACGCTGTTGTCGGCCGGCGACCTGCTGATTCGCCAGTTACGCCACGACCTGCAAAAAGATAAACTGGCGATGAACCGGCTGTTTGTCAGCGTGCCCAGCGGGACCGAACCGGATAACAGGGCCTTGTTAGAAACGCTGCGTGGGCTGCCGGGTGTGACGCACGTGCAGGGTAACATCCACTATCCCATTGCGTGGAAGCTGCCCGGCGACGCCGAGCTAAGCGATGGCTACGTCCGGGCCTTTTCTGAGCCGTTCGGCGAGATTCCCCTGGAACCGCCGCGCTTGAGCGCCCAGGGACGCTACCCGGAGCCAAGCAAGCAAGAGATCGCCGTCGAGAAGCGCATGGCCGATAAATACGGCCTCAAGGTCGGCGACCCGTTGGTGCTGCGCGTGCTGGGCGCAGGCGGGACCGACACAGTCCAGGAGGAAACCTGGACCATCGTCGGGATCGTCATTCACCCGTACACCTATTTCGGCGGCAACGACTTTGTTCCCAACCAGACCAGTATATACGCCAACTATGAGGACGCGCGCTATATCGCCGGCTTTGTCGGTTTCGACTCGATCTATGCCCGCTTTGTGGACTATGCTTCTGCGCAGCGGGGGAACGACAACCTGGTCGCGCAGGTCGGCGAGAGCAGCCCCTACGTGGTCGTGTTCAACTATACCGAAGACCCCGAAAAAAACCTGTTTATCGAAATCAGCCAACAGTACACCGGCGTCATCTCGCTGCTGGCGGTGGTGGCCATGGTCGTCTCGGGCTTTTTAGTGACCAACGTCATCAGCACCATCGTGTTGGAGCAAAGCCGGCAGATCGGCGTGATGAAGTCACTGGGGGCTACCCGGCGGGACAACTTTGTGATGTACGCCGGCATCGCCTTTTCCTACGGCCTGATTGGGCTGGTGCCGGGCGTGCTGCTGGGCATACCGCTCGGCTTTCAGTTCGCCAAGTTTATCGGCCAGTTTCCCAATGCGTTTATCGAAGAATTTTCCATCTCGCCGCTAGGGGTGGGAACCGGCATCGGCATGGGGTTGCTCGTACCGGTGGTAGCGTCGTTGGCGCCTGTGTACAACGGGACCAAAGTGACCATCTTGCAGGCGATGACCGACCTGGGCATCTCGGCCACCTACGGCGTGGGGCGCTCGGCCCGCATCATCAGCGCGTTGCCCCTGCCCGTCAACATCCGGCAGGCGCTCAGCAATATCGTCCAAAAGAAGGGCCGGCTAGCGCTGACGGTGGCGACGCTGACTTTGGCGGTGGCCGCCTTTATGGGTGTGTTTGCCGTGTTCTCCAGCCTGAACGAGGTGCTCGGCGGCATCTTTGACGCTTTTGGCTACGAGATTCAGGTCAACCCCAGCAACGTTCAGAACTTTGAAGAGGTGCGCGGGCTGATCCTGAACAACGTCGAGGGAACCAGCGAGGTTTACCCTGGCGTCGGTTATGCGCTGCAAGTCGAAGGTTATCAAGATCAATGGCTGGGCAGCAGTCAACTGGCCGTGTTTGGAATTGACCCCCGCGCCGACACGTTCCATTTTGACTTGCAAGAAGGCACGGCCTGGCAGGAGGACCCGGAGCGCGAAGGGGTTGTGCTCTCTTCGAGCGTCGCCAAGCAACTGGGCAAAAAGGCAGGCGACACGCTGGTGGGCGTGGCCGGAGGCCATACGGTCGAACTAGAGATCATTGGGATTGACCGCTATCCCTTCGACCAGGCGTTTATGGAATGGCGCGCACTCGCCAAACTGGGCGGGCTGCTGCTGGGCGCTCCCACGCCCAACGAATACGTCGTTCCGGTGCAAGTAGAGGGCTACGCCGGCACACTGCCCGGCGGGACGGCCGTGGCGGTGGGGCTAGACGAGCAGGTGGGCGGCTTTTTATCCTTTGAGGCCGGCGCCATCTTTGTCCCCGGTGAGCCGGGGGTCATCGTCAGCACCGACATGGCGGCGACCGGCGGCTACCAGGTGGGTGATACGCTCACGCTCAGCGCCGGCGGCAACACCAATAGCTACCCCATTGTGGGCATTTTCAGACTGCCGCCCCAGATGGCTTCCCCAGAAACCCCGCCCGACGTGATCGGTCTGCACTGGCAAGCGCTGGCCGCGCTGGAAGGACGCGACCTGGCCGGAGATCCTGCGCCCAACATCCTGTTCGTGCGCACCGAAAATCCCGACGCCACGTCCAAAGAAGTAGATGGGTATATCAAAGCCATCTCCAAGCTCCTGTTGGACCACGGCGTGACGGCCAACTATGTCAACCAGGTGGCGGCCGCCGAAGAGAGCGCCCAACAAATTCTCAGTTTCGGGATGATCTTTAGCCTGACCGCCATCGTGATGGCCGCCGTGGGCGCTATCGGTCTGCTCACCACGCTCTCGATGAGCGTGTTTGAGCGCCAGAAAGAGATCGGCGTGATGCGTTCCATCGGCGCCGGCTCGATCACCGTCGCCGGGCAATTCCTGGTGGAGGGCATCCTGGTGGGCGTCATTGCCTGGCTCATCGGCGTGCCGTTGAGCTACGTATTGGGTCTGGCTTTGCTCAAAGCCATGCCGTTCGGGTTTATCGCATATAGCTACCCCCTGATCAATCTGCTGATTGGCCTGGTGGGTATGGCGGCTATTGCGACCGTCTCTAGCCTGTGGCCCTCTATCGGCGCGGCCCGCAAGACGGTGTCGCAGATTATTCGGTATCAATGACGACGAAAGACGAAGGACAAAAGACGAAAACGCAATCGTCGCCCCCTTTGGGGGATCCTTCATCAATAGGCAAGGAGAATCTGAGATGAAGAACGACAACAGCCCACTGGTGCTTCTCGAAAATGTGGAAAAGGTGTTCAAGACGCCGGCCGGACCATTCAAGGCATTGCGCGGCATTGACTTGCACGTGGGAGCGGGCGAGTTTGTGGCCGTGGTGGGGCCGTCGGGCAGCGGCAAGAGCACCTTGATCAACATGATCACCGGCATCGACCGGCCCACCCGCGGCGAAGTGCACGTGGCGGGCGAGCGCCTGACCAAAATGAGCGAAAACCGGGTGGCGAAATGGCGCGGGCGCAACGTGGGCGTGGTGTTCCAATTCTTCCAACTGCTCCCCACTCTCACCGTGCTGGAGAATGTAATGATGCCGATGAACTATTGCGGCACGTACAAGGGCCAGCGGCGGGAGCGGGCGCTGGAATTGCTAGAGATGGTGGACATCCCCGATATCGCCTACAAGTACCCCAGCCAGATTTCCGGCGGTCAGCAACAGCGGGCGGCCATCGCCCGTGCCCTGGCCAACGATCCCAAGCTGATCGTAGGCGACGAGCCAACCGGCAACCTAGATACCGTCTCCTCCGGGTTGGTTTTTGCCTTGTTTGAGGAGTTGGTAGAAAAAGGCAAAACGATTATAATGGTCACGCACGACCGCGAGCTGGCTGGGCAGATCCCGCGTGTCGAAGAAGTACGCGACGGGCGGCTGGTCGCAGCAGACGAGCTCGACCAGCGATTGGTGGCGAGATGACAGACGAAAGACGAAAGACGAAAACAATTCGTCGTTCGTCCTTCGTCTCTTAAAAAGGAGGAAGCATGAACATCACCGAGCGCGAGCAAAACGGCATCAGCGTGTTTGTGCTCGAAGGGCGCATTGATACCCAGGGGGCGGTAGACCTGGACCTGGCCTTGCAGTCGGCGGTGACGCTCGGCAAGCACAAGATGGTGCTTGACATGGCCCAGGTACGTTACATCAGCAGCGCTGGGCTGCGCACGTTGGCCGACGTATTGACCAAAAACCGCGAGGCCAACGGCGACCTCAAGCTAGTCGCCCTGAATCACAAAGTGCTGCGCGTGTTGCGTATCATCGGCTTTGACAAGTTTTTCTCCCTGTATGACACGGCCGAAGAGGCCCTGGCCGACTTTGCATGATCTCGCTGGGCGAACTGCGCGTCGAGGCCGTTGCCGAGAACCTGCGTGTCATCTCGTATTTTATCCATGGCGTTGCGCGCCGGCTCGATCTGACCGAAAAATCTCTGTTCGAGATTGAGCTGGCCCTCGAAGAGGCCTCTACCAATATCATCTACCACGCCTATCCGCCGGGCGAGGTGGGTGATATTTTGCTGCGCGTCGAGATGGCGGGCGACCTCCTGCACCTTACGCTCACTGATTGGGGCCTGCCGCTCGACCCCACGCAGGTCAAGCCTTTTGACATCAATGCGCCCGTCGAGGCGCGCATTCAGGGCGGTATGGGCCTGCACCTGATCCAAAACCTGATGGACGACGTCGAGCGCCAAACCGCCTCCGAGTTGGGTGGACCCAACACGCTCACTCTCGTCAAGCGGGTCGAGCGTCTGCCGTTGGGAGCGCAGCGTCCCAGCACGATGCGCGAGCTGCACGCCATCCGCACCGTCAGCCAGATCATGACCACCGGCATTGACCTGGACGAGTTGCTCAAGCTCATCGTCAACAAGCTGGTCGAGACCATAGACGCCGAGCGCGGCACGCTGTACCTGGTAGACGAGGAACACGGCGAACTGGTCTCGCGCATTCTGCTGGAAGACCTGGGCGATCTGGACGAAATCCGCGTCAAGATCGGCGAGGGTATTTCGGGGCACGTCGCCGCCACCGGCCAAGTGCTGAATATTCAAGACGCCTATTCCGACCCGCGCTTCCTGCGCATGTTCGACCAGCTTACCGGCTATCACATCCACACCGTCCTCACCGCGCCTTTGCACAACCCCAAAGGCAAGATCATCGGCGTGGTCCAACTGATGAACAAAAAAGGCGGCCCCTTTACCTCGCGGGACGAGCGCCTGCTCACCGCCATGGCCGCCCAGGCCGCCATCAGTATCGAAAACGCCCGCCTGTACGAGCAAGAGCTGCTGCAGCGGCTGATAGAACAAGAACTGGAAACGGCCCGCACCATCCAGCGTAGTTTTTTACCCCAGACCACGCCGCGGCCCGCAGGCTGGGATATTGCAGCCTTTTGGCGCCCCATGCGCAAGGTGGCAGGCGACTTTTACGACTTTTATACTCTGCCCGACGGACGCATGGCTGTCGTCATCGCCGACGTGTCGGGCAAGGGCGTCCCGGCGGCCCTGTTTATGGCTCTCAGCCGAACCGTGCTGCGCTTTGCCATGAGCCTCAATTTTCCGCCCGATCAACTGCTTGACCAGGCCAACCAGGTCATCCTCTCTGACCAGCAATCACGCATGTTTGCCACGGTCTTTGTGGGTTATGTGGACCTGAAGGCAGGCATCATGCGCTACGCCCTGGCCGGGCACAATCCGCCGCTGCTTTACCGCTCCGCCAGTGCTCAGTGCGAATACCTGGAAGCGCCGGGGGTGGCGATAGGCGTGTTTGCCCAGGCCGGCTTTAGTGGGAGAACAGTGGATTTTAACCCCAGAGACGTTCTCGTCCTGTATACCGACGGCATCACCGAAGTGATGGACGAGTATGAAGAGGAATTTGGCGAGGACCGGTTGGCGGCGCTGGTCGTGGAAAACGCCGATTGTTCGGCCCAAGAACTGACCCAACTCATCATCGAGGCCGCGGCCGAATTTGCTGCCGAAGAGGGCATCGTCGACGACGAAACGCTGGTGGTGATCAAACGCCTCTAGTCCCCACCTCCTGCCGCACCGAGACAAATATGACAGCGAAGGTGCCTTATGAACCGCCTCAAGTCAGGGCCGGTCTGTATCATCTTATTAACTCTGTTGTGTTTGCCGGTGGCCTGCGACAAACCCAGGCCTGTTTCTTTGCCTGGCTGTGAGGCTGCTCCGCGCCCCATCGTCTTTGTGCACGGCTTTATGGGCGGCGGCGACAATTTTGGCCCCACGCTGATGCGCTTTGCTTCCAACGGCTACTGTCCCGCGTACCTGCGCGTGTTCGACTGGAACACGCTCTCCTTTGACATGCAAAGCAGCGCCGACGCCCTGGCCGAGTTCGTGGACGGCGTGTTGAAAGAAACCGGCGCGAAAAAAATAGACCTGGTCGGTCACTCGATGGGCGGCTGGTTGAGCTATCTCTACTTACAAGAGCACACGGACAAGGTGGCCCATTACGTGCACGCGGCCAGCTTTTGCGGCAAGCTGCCCGACTCGGTGCCATTGTTGGCGCTCTTGGGCGACACAGAGATTCAATTTCCCTCCAAAGCGGCAGTGCTGGTCCTCTCCAGCGATGAGGACACGGTCGTCGGCCCGTGCGCGATGGCAGGGGTCGAAAACCAGGACATTGACGGCGCCGACCACCTGCAAATGGTCACGCTGCCCCAAGTTTTCGAGGCCATGTACCGCTTTTTCAATGATGGGCTGTCGCCCGCCACGACCGATATTCTGCCGGAGGAACACGTCACGTTGGCGGGCAAGGTATTGAGCATCGGCGCCGGCCAGGCCAGCGCCGGCGCGACGGTGAGCATCTATCCCGTGAACCCGGCCACCGGCGAACGGTTAGACGCCACGCCGGTCGCCAGCTTTACTGTCGGCATGGACGGGGCGTGGGGGCCGTTTGCCGCCGACCCAACGGCTTTTTACGAGTTCCAGGTCACCGGCGGCGGGCCGCGCCCGTTTCACTATTATCGCCAGCCCTGCCCGCGCTCTAACCCCGTGGTCTATTTGCGCACGCTGCCCGAAAACGATTTATTGCTGGGTCAGGTGCTGGGCGACATCCGCTACGACGACCGCAGCAGCAATCTCGTCCTGTTCAGCGCCAACCAGGCCCTTTATTACGGGCGCGACACGGCCACGCTGGACGGCGCAGAACTGGTCACGCCCGAGATGGCCCCCCCGCCGCCCGACCCTGCCTCGACCATCGCCATTTTCATCCTCGACGCCGACGGCGACGGCCAGAGCGATGGCGGACCGGTCCCTGGCCCGCTGGCCGAGTTTCCCTTTTTCCAGCAATACGACGCCTTTCTCGACGCCAGCGCGCGCCGCACGATTCGGTTGACGCTCAATGGCGCGGCGCTGAACGCGCCGGCGTGGAAGGGGGACAGCCAGGGTGTAACCGTGGTCGTGTTTGACTAGACAATTGCCTCCGCCTGACAACGGAAAATAAAAACCGGACAACTGCCGTCGCACAGTTCGTCCGGCGAAAATCTTGTTCTGCAAGGTAGGTGCTATGTGGTATAATGGAGTCAGCCTGATCGTTGTGTCTCCAGCAGCAACTCTTTATGCTGCATCGTTCCCATAGGGAAGGAACTCTTCGAGCAATTGCATTTGCTTTACAGGGGTCTCTTTTCTTTTTTCTGTTGGTGGCTCGAAATTCATGACGAGCACCTCTTTATTAAGTGTGCGTGACGTGTCATTTTTCTTGACGCGCATCCCAGAGTATGACTGCACAGGGATAACGTCGTAACCGTTATACAGGTTGTGAATTTCTGGCACGTCGTAGGATGATAAAATCCACTTGCATTTTGAATTATGCAGGCGATCAGCTAATTGCCAGTGGTCATCCCAACTCCGCATATTATAGAGGTAATTACAGCCATTGCCTGGGTATGGGGGGTCAACGTACATTACTGTGTTGGAACGGTCATAACGATCGAAACAGTCTTTCCAATCCAGGTTTTCGATGATGACCTTTTGAAGCCGGTCATATACCGGTTCAATTCGCTGTCTCAGATATTTCAATGCACCAATAAGTCGGTTTCCGTGTCCACCATCGGTGATACTGGTTTGAAAACGGGGATAGTGTAGTTCACCTCCCCACCCGGCCATAATGATGTAATAAAAGCGGTGAGCGCGCTCTATATCGGTCAGGGTTGAAGGTTCTAAATTAGCGAGGCGTTCAAATTCGGCCCGGGACACAAGCTCCCATTCAAAAGATTCGATCAGTTCTTCGGGTTTGTATTTTACGACTCGGAAAAAATTAACCAGTTCTTCATCTATATCGTTAAGTACCTCAACTTTGCTAGGGGGTTTGGCAAACAATACCCAGGCGGCGCCGGAGAACAACTCTACGTAGCACGTATGCTCAGGGATTAACGCGACTATTTGACTTCGCAGACGGGATTTGCCACCTACCCATTTGAAAGGACTATTTATTATTTTGTATTCGTCGCTATCATTCATCGAATGACCTCGAGTTGTGGTGTGAGTTTTATCTGTCTCTATTAGAGACAGTGTATCACATTTGGTCATCCTTGTCAAGTCTTTACTGTTATGAAAGGGCAACGCATGCAGAGGTTTGGTGAAAAGTTACGCGCTTTGCGTATTCAACGCGGCATAACACTCAAGGAATTGGCTCTTTCGCTTGGCCTCAGTGCTCACGGGTATATCAGTGAGCTTGAATCCGGTAAAAAGAAACCGACTGCAGAATTTGTTCTTAATGTTGCCCGCCTATTTGATGTCAGCACCGACCAGCTTTTAAAAGACGAGCTTGAGTTGGATATGGAGTAGCTCGTATGTGCTATACATTTACAGGCATTATACCCACAAACGGCCAAATAGAAAAGTTGCGACTCACCTTGAGCACCTATCAAGACGGCACAGGTCAATTGGTTTTCGAGCCTGGAAAAAGCCTGCCTGGATGGCGGGATTTTGAGCGTTCTGTAGCCCTGGCCTTTAACGGCGTCGCTCAGGAGAGTAAAGCTATTTTTGACGTTCTCGTTCCGATCTCCCATAACCCAGAAACCAGCTTTGGCATATCATGCAAGATGCGTGAAACGCTGCGAACTGTGGAGAGAACAGGCCGAGTGACAGTAGAAGTTTCCAACTCGGCGGGCAAATTTTGGGACGCGCTCAAGGCTGAGGGGATAGAGGACTATAGCACTGACCCTGATATGGCCGGAAGACTTGTCCTCAATTTGGTTGAAAGCTGGCACAACGAGGTTAGTTTGGGGAGCGGGGGAACGATTGACATAAGCAAGAGCTTCTATTTGCTGCTTCAGTGGCATCAACAGAGCGGCCGGTATAGGTTGTTTCAGTATCCGGCTCGCCTGCCCAACCCCGAAACTTTATCCTGGCAAGTGTCTGGCAGGCGTTTAGTAGGCCGTGATGATGATGGTGTAATGATAGAGTGGTATGGACATTCGGGTGGACAGTTAAAATATTACCCATTTGCCGCGCAAGCATTGTGGTCATCGGAAGTTTTCCGACTTGAGCCACTACCAGAAAGTGAGTTAGGGTATGGGCTTGAGCGGCGGGTGCGGGAGTATTTCCCAGACCTGTGGCAGGCAGCTAACGAGATGTAAACATGAGGTCTAATGCCCTTTGAATTCATCCTCTTCGACCTGGACAACACCCTCTACTCGCGCGAGAGCGGGTTGTTGCAGCAAATTGGCCGGCGCATCCAGTTGTGGCTGTGCGAGCATTTGGGCGTGGGGTGGGAGCAGGCTGCCCTGGTACGGCGTGACTATTTTGTGCGTTACGGCACGACGCTGAACGGCCTGCTGATCGAGGACGACGTGGACGCTCACGACTATCTGACTTTTGTCCACGACGTCCCGGTCGAAACTTTTCTGTCGCCCGACCCGGCGCTGGCGGCGATGCTGGCCTCCATCCCGCTGCGGCGGGTGATCTACACCAACGCCACCGCCGAGTACGGCGGGCGCGTGCTGCACGCGTTGGGCGTGGCCGACCTGTTCGAGCGCGTGATCAGCATCGAGGACGTGGGCTTGCGCAACAAGCTCTACCGCGAGGGTTACGAGTACGTCCTGAGGCTGCTGAACGCCGCCGGCCCGCAGTGCATCATGGTCGAAGACTCGGACCGCAACCTGATCCCGGCCAAGGCGCTGGGTATGACCACTGTGCTGGTGGGTCAGGGCGACGGAATCGGCTCTCCCGACGGCAGTGTGGACTATGCGGTACAGAGCGTCATGGATGTGGGATGGGTCGTGAGCCGCCTACTCAATGCCAGTGAGTCCAACGCACAAACCGCCAAACCGACTGCTCTATGAACATCTGGCTGGTCGAACCCTACTACGCCGGTTCGCACAAGGCCTGGGCAGATGGCTTTCAGGCCCATAGCCGGCACAGCGTGAACCTGCTCACGCTGCCGGGCCGCTTTTGGAAATGGCGCATGCAGGGCGGCGCGATCACCTTGGCGCGAGCGGCTGTGGCCCACGCCGATGCTGCGGGACAAAGCCGCCCTGACTTGCTCCTCGCCACCAACATGCTCAACTTGCCAGTTTTTTTGACGCTGGCGGGTGATCGGTTGAGCGGCGTGCCCGTTGCCTTGTACTTTCACGAAAACCAGCTCACCTATCCCTTGCAACCGGGCGAAAAGCGCGACCTGCACTATGGCTTTATCCACCTGGCCAGCGCGTTGCGGGCCGACGCGCTATTTTTCAACTCGGCTTTTCACCTGCACGCCTTTTTCGACGAGCTGCCGCGCATGCTCAAACACTTTCCCGACTATAACGAGCTGTGGGCGGTAGACGCGCTGCGGGCCAAATCTGAGGCGCTTCCGTTGGGTCTAGACCTGGCCCGCCTGGATGCCCAGCGCCCGGCTCAGCCATACTCTGGGCGACCGCTCATCCTGTGGAACCATCGCTGGGAATATGACAAAGACCCTCTGACCTTTTTCCGCGCCATATACGCCCTGGCCGACGAGGGGCTGGATTTCGGGCTAATTCTGCTGGGGCGCAGTTACCGCAACGAACCGGTCGAATTTCTCCAGGCCCGAGCGCGCCTGTCCGAGCGGATGGCGCACTTTGGCTACGCGCCAGACTTTGCGGCCTATGCCCGGCTGCTGTGGCAGGCCGACGTGGTGGTCAGCACGGCGCGGCACGACTTTTTTGGCGCGGCGGTGGTCGAGGCGTGTTATTGCGGCTGTTTTCCGGTCTTGCCCCACGACCTGGCCTACCCCGAGCTGATCCCGGCGGCCCATCACATCACCTGCCTGTACGACGATTTCGAGGGGCTGTTGAAGCGGCTGCGCTGGGCTATCCACCACGTCCAGGATATACGCGCCTTTTCGCTGCGCGACCACCTGTCTCACTTGGACTGGCCACACGTGGCCCCGCTGTACGACGCCCGCCTGGCCCAAGTCGCGCAAAAAGCGAATGGGTTAGCGCGCTCTGTGGAACAACACCGCGCTGATCAATAACCCCCCCGCCATCCCGGCCAGAATAGGCAGGATGCGCTCAAACCAGCGCACCTGGTTGATGAGCGGTTTGGCCTCGGCGACAATGTCGGCCACGGTCTCGGGCGTGTGCCGCCAGTCCATCTCGAAAATCGCCGCCACCGGCAGCGGACCGAATGCCACCAGCCGTTCTTCGTGTTTGACCAGGTCCACAGCCATGCCCGTGGTCGGCTCGACCCACAGCGTCAGATCCGAGATGTAAACGTAATTCAATGGCACAGGGTCGGGCAGGCGGGGTAGGGCTTCGGCGGCCAGCGCCCGCTGCGCCTCGGTCAAGGGGATTTGGTCCATCAGATCGAGCAGGGTCGCCTTTTCGATCTCGGCAGGCAAAAGCGCCAGTAAAAAGGGGTCGCGGATGGGATCGGGGCCGGTTTGCGTGCGAAAGACAAAGGTGAGCAACCCGCCGCGTTCTTCCTCGCCCACAAAGCGGGCCGTAGCGATCTGTTGAGCGTCTTCGTTCCAGCCCGCGTAATCCTGTTTCCGCGTACCGATGGGGAAATTGATGGTCAATCCTGCCCGGGGCCAATCTGCGCCAAAATCGTCGATGGGCAACAGCGTGCGGCGGTCCACGGCGTAGCGCGTCTCGCGGCTTTGGATGAGCGTCCCGTCGTCTTGACGACGTAATTCGGCCAGCTCGTAGACCAGCGCCTTGTCGCCTTCGATCCGCTCTGTGCGCACCGTGCGCTCGATGCGGATGGGTACGTCCTGGTAAAAGGAGAGCGTCGTCGGGTCGAGCATGGTCGCCAACGCGCCCTCGTATGTGCGCACCACGTTCAAATCGGCTGGCAACACCTTCAGCGCCGGCGCGAGCACAAAGCGCAGCCCGAGCGCCAGGGCAATAAGCGCTGTTCCGCCGCTGACAAAAAGGATTCGTACTGACCGTCGTCTCATTGCCGCTATACACAAAAAGCCATCGCCACATCATCGTGGCGATGGCCGAACGTTCGTCACCTGAAACAGTTACTGAGTTGTCTTTACGTTGAGCGCCTGGTTCAGATGTTGCATCAAGCGCGATTTGCGCCGGGCGGCGTTGTTGGGATGTATGACCTTTCTCTTAGCCGCTTTGTCCAGCGCCTGGGCGGCCAGTCGCGCCGTCTCTTGCGCCTGTTCCAATTCGCCGGCCGCAATGAGTTGGCGGGTCTTTTTGACCAACGTGCGCGCCCGTGAGCGGTGCAGTTGATTGTGCGCGCGTCGCCGCTCGTTCTGGCGAATATTCTTGATTGCCGACTTGGTGTTAGCCAATCTACTGTCCTCCTGCTACTTGCCAATCCTGTTAACGGGCGCTAATATAACACAAGTTGCGCGATTTGTCCAGATGGCGAAACGGCGTATAATCGGGGGCTAGATTGGGGATTGGGGATTAGGAAACGAGGAAAGGCGAGATATGAAACGCTGGATTTTGATAGCGGCACTCTTGTTCATGACGGTGGGTTGCGACCTGACCAAACCGACCCAGGAGGCGAGCAGCGACAAGAACAGCGGCCGGGTTTCGCACGTGGTAGACGGCGATACCATCGAACTGGCCGACGGGCGCAAGGTGCGCTACTTGGGGATCAATACACCCGAACGCGGCCAACCCTTTTACGAGGAGGCCAAAGATTTCAACGCCAGTCTGGTGGATGGCAAAGAGGTGCGGCTCGAGTTCGACGTGGACACCATCGATATATACGGGCGTACGCTGGCCCACGTTTTCGTAGGCAGCACCCACGTCAATCTGGAACTGATACGTCAGGGTTACGCTAACGTGTACACTGTACCGCCCAACGTCAAGTACAACGACGATTTATTGGCCGCCGAGCGCATCGCCCGCGAGCGCCAGCGCGGCCTGTGGGCCCAGTCGGGCGCGCCGATCCGTATCACCGACCTCGACCCAATTGCAGAGTGGGTTGAATTTACTCATCAGGGCGATCAGCCCATTGACCTATCCGGTTACACCCTCAAGGACGAGGCCAATCACATCTATGAATTTGGCCCCTTCACGCTTCAGCCGGGCAAGACAGTACGGCTCTATTCCGGCAACGGCAGCAATAGCTCTTCCAAGCTCTACTGGAACCTGGGCAGCGACGCGGTGTGGAACAACAGCGGCGACACGGCCTATCTGCGCGCACCGGACGGCTCACTCGTTGACTTGTATACGTATTAGTGGAATTGGGTATTGGGGATCGGACATTGGGGATCGGGGCTGGGGATTGTCCTGGCGGGCGCGGCGCTGGCCGGGTTGGTGAGCCGGCTGCCCGGCTGCCGGAACCGCTGGCGCGACGCCGGGGCCGTGCTGGCGCTGACGGCGTTTACCCTGCTCTTTTTCTGGCCCGTGCTGTTGGCCGATTACGTCTTTCCCAAGGGCGGCGGCGATCTGTGGGGCCAACTCTACCCTGTGTGGGCCTTTGTCGCCCGCTCGCTGCGCCAGGGCGTCTTTCCCTTCTGGGATCCGCTGCTGATGGCGGGCGACCCCATCGTGTCCGAGGCCCAGTACGGGCTGTTTAATCCCCTCAACTGGCTTTTGTTCGTCGCCTCTCCACCGCCAGTGGAGTTAGTGTTGTGGCGGGGGATGCTTAGCCTGCTGCTGGCGGGGGTGGGGATGTATGTGTTTCTCACCCGCTCACCTGTTCTGAGACTGAGCCGCTCGCCCGGTCTGCTGGGGGCCGCGGCCTACATGTTCTGCGACCCGTTCATCGTTCACCTGGGACACCCGCAAATCAACGACGCCATGGCCTGGCTGCCGTGGAGCCTGCTGGGGGTGGATTGGGCGCTGGCCGGTGCGGATTGGCGGCGTGCGCCGCTGGCGAGTGTACCGGCGACGCTGATGGCGCTGTCGGGCCACGGGCAGATGGCTCTGTATGGATGGATGGCGCTCGGTTTGTATGGGCTGTGGCAGGCGCGCACGCGCTCGGTGGCCGTGTTTGTGCGGCGAATGGCGCGGCTGGCGCTGATGGCGGCGACGGCGTTCGCGCTGGCCGCGCCGATGCTGCTTCCGGCGATGGAGCGCATGCCGTGGACCAATCGCTCGCTGATACCAGACGAGGAACGGCGCGGCTACGAGTTCTTTCCCGCCTTGCTGGCCGATACGCTGGCCCCGCACATCCACGGGCGCGGCGCCGATGGCTGGTGGCCCGCCGCCGACCGGGTCGAGACCGGCTACGCGGGCGCGATCACGCTGCTGCTGGCCGGGCTGGGGCTGGTTGCCCGACGACGCCAGGCTACTTTTTGGGTGGCGCTGGCGGGGCTGGCAGTTGTTTTCGCCCTGGGCTACCAGGCCCCGCTCTATCCCCTGGTGGCCCGCCTGCCCTTTTTCACCGATCTGTGGAAGACGGCGCGGGCGATTTATCTGTTTGCCTTTGCGTTGGCGGTGCTGGGCGCCCTGGGCTTGCAGACGTTGCTAGAGAAGCGGCGGGGTCGCTTGATCAACGTGTGGCTCGGCGCGTTGGCAGGATTCGGCATTGGTCTGGCCGTGGCCGCGCCGTGGCTGGTAAGCGGCGCGCCGGACGGGCGACCCTATCAAAAGGCGCTGTCCAATCTGCACCTGGTGAGCCTGCTGGCGCTGGCGCTGGCGGGACTGGCGTGGAGCTGGCGGCGCTGGGCGGCGGTTGGAATCGTTTTGCTACTGGTAGGCGAGCTGGCGACGTTGGGCGCGTTGGTCGAGATGGATGTCTCGCCGCCATTGGCTGCTTCTAACTCGGCGTCCGACCATGAGGCCATACTCGACTTTTTGCGGAGCGACCCCGGCTGGTTCCGCGTGGACGCGCAAGGCCAGGCCCGTCATCTGCTTTCGCCGGAGACGCTGCAAATCCACGGCCTGGAGACGTTGCAAGGCTCCGGCAATCCATTGAGCCTGTGGCCTTTCGAGCAGTTCTATTGGACGCAGCCGACCAAAGCCGCGCCGGGCTATCGGCTGTTGGGGGCCAAGTATATCCTCGTGCCCAAAGGCGACCCGCCCCCTGGTGAGGGCATCTGGCCGGTGTTCACGGATGACCCGCAAATAGACGTGCAGCTGCACACTGGCGCTTTGCCCCGCGCCTGGCTGGTCTATCGCGCCGAGCCGGTGGCCGATTACGCAGCGGCGTGGCGGCGGGTGATGGAACCGGATTTTGCCCCGGAACAGCTCGCCGTGGTCGAGAGCGGCCCCTGGCTGAAGGGGCAAGGGAGTGGGCGCATCGAGGTATTGAGCTACGGCCCGAACCAAGTGCGCCTGGCCGTACACACCGACGCTCGGGCGCTGCTGGTGCTGTCGGACGTGTATTACCCCGGCTGGCACGCCGACGTGGACGGCGAGCGCACCCCCCTCTACCGGACGGATGCGACGTTCCGGGGGATCATCGTGCCGCCGGGCAGCCATATCGTGCGGATGCGCTTCTGGCCGCGCAGCTTGCAGGTGGGGCTGGGTCTGGCGGCGGCCGGCCTGCTGGCGCTGCTGGGGGCAGTTGTCTGGCGGAGAGAGTAGTTTAGCCCCTTGTGGGCGTCCAAATGGGCTTGGGAGCGCAAGATGTAGCCCAGTTTTCATAGCTGGATTTTTATAGTATACTGGTGTTTCGGGCGCCGTTTGCGTGGCGTCACCCGGTTTTGACGTTGAACCAGAGGATTGAAAAAAGAAAGGGGTACAAAATGTCTGCCGAAGTCGTGATTGCTTTCCTGATTGGCCTCATCGTCGGCCTGCTGGTTGCCTGGTGGTACTGGCGGCGACGCATGGGGGAGTGTGAAGCTCAAATCCAGACCTGGAGGTCGCGCGCGCAGGATGCCGACGCCAAGACCAGGCAACTGGAGACGACGTTGAAGGAAAAAGAGCAACAGCGGGCCGCTCAGCAGGCCGCAGCCGCTCCGTCTCGCGCCGCCGCGCCGGCGATCAAGCCGGACAACCTGGAGCGGATTGAGGGCATTGGGCCAAAAATCTCCCAAGTGCTCCAGAGCGCGGGCATTCTCACTTTTGCGCAACTGGCCGCTACTGACGTTAATCGGCTGGAACAAATTCTTCAAGACGCCGAGCTGAGGCTGGCCGACCCTACCTCCTGGCCCAACCAGGCCCGGCTGGCCGCCGCCGGCGACTGGAGTGGACTCGAAAAGCTCCAGGGTGAGCTCAAGGGCGGACGCCGTGTGTAATCGGTTCGTTTAGGCCGCAACCTGAGAAAGGGGAACAGACATGCTCAAAGAATTCAAAGAATTCATCATGCGGGGGAACGTCGTAGACATGGCCGTGGGCATCATCATCGGCGCCGCATTTGGGGCCATCGTCAAGTCGCTGGTGGACGACGTGATTATGCCGCCCATCGGCCTGTTGCTGGGGAACGTGGATTTCGCCAGCCTCTTCATCTTGCTCAAGGACGGGACGCCTGCCGGACCTTATGCATCGCTGGCCGAAGCCAAAGAAGCCGCAGCGGTAACGATCAACTATGGCTTGTTTATCAACGCGGTGATCAGCTTTCTCGTCGTCGCCTTTGCGGTGTTCCTGCTCATCCGCTCCATCAACCGGCTGCGGCGCGAACAAGAGGCGCCCCCGGCCGTACCCACGACCCAGGAATGCCCTTTTTGCAAGTCTACCATTCCCCTGGGCGTGGCGCGCTGCGCCTACTGTACGTCAAATTTGCCGGCAGGTTAGTCTGGGCCAGGCCCGGCTATACCAGCGGTATTTGCTGGCATATGAAGGAATTTAAGGAGGTAAGCTCGTGGACGAATTGATTAAATTGGTCACGCAAAAGGCAGGTATCTCGGAGAAACAAGCCAAGCAAGCTGTGGAAACGGTGATGGGTTTTCTCAAAGACAAGTTGCCTGGCCCCATCGCCAGCCAGGTCCAAGGCGTGCTCGGCGGCGGTGGAACGCCCGACTTGGGCGGTATGGGGAAAAAAGTGGGCGGTCTCTTGGGCAAAAAATAGCCCATATCGCCCGATTAAGGAGGCAATCATGGCTATCCCTGTCAATAAGCTCAAGGGAGTGTCGGATGAGCTGGAGGCCAGACTGAAAAAACGGGGCATATTCAACAGCGCTCAACTGTTGGATGCGGCCCGCACCCCCGCCAGTCGAAGAGAATTGGCCGAATCTGTCGGCGTGGAGCCTCGCAACATCCTGGAACTGACCAACCGGGCCGATCTAGCGCGGATAAAGGGGATCGGCGGCGTGTTCTCGGACCTATTGGAACACGCCGGCGTAGACACGGTGAAAGAGCTGGCGATGCGCCGGGCGGATAACCTGTATGCCAAGTTGCTCGAAGTCAATGCTCAGCAAAAGCTGGCAGGTCGGGCTCCCACTCAAACTGCCGTTGAGGGATGGGTAGCGCAGGCCAAATCACTGCCCACGGTGCTGGAGTATTAAGCGCCCGACCGGCGAGAGTCTGACAACAACCGCTGTAAAAGGGGAGACATGGATGTCTCCCCTTTTTTTATTGTCGCGCCGGGACGATGCAAGCGGGCGCATCATTTTGCGGGTTGTTGACTAGCGTCGAGACCGGGTGGGCGGTCATCTGGTCGGCGGGAAATGGCCTGAGCCAATCTCGTAACTGGTCGGGGCGTTTCTCGGCCGGGTCCAGCCATAGATCGTAAGCCTCGGGTGCGAGAATGACTGGCATGCGGTTGTGAATCGGGGCGAGCAGCTCGTTGGGCGTAGTGGTGATGATGGTGCACGACAGGATGGGCTGGTCGTCGGGCGGGCGCCAGCTCTCCCACAGCCCGGCAAAAGCAAAAGGCCGGCCCGATTGGAGGCGGATGAACATGGGCGTCTTGCGCTGCCCTGGTTCCTTGCGCCATTCGTAAAAGCCATCGGCCAACACCAGGCAGCGCCGCCGCCGATAGGCCGTCCGAAAGGAAGGTTTTTCGGCCAGAGTCTCGGCGCGAGCGTTGATCATGCGGTCGCCGATGGCCGGGTCTTCCCTGGCGCCGCCCGCCAGGGCAGGTGTGGCCCAGGAGGGGATCAGGCCCCAGCGAAAGAACTCGATCTTGTTCTGGCCGGTGTTGGCTATCACGGCCACCGGCTGCGTCGGCGCGATGTTGTAGCGCGGCGCGATATGCTCCGGCGCTTCAAAACCGGGAAAGGCGTCCATCAGGTCTTGAGGGTCCACAAACAGCGTGAATCGTCCGCACATCATCTACCTCCCTATCGGTTTATCTTTTTTCGCCTCTTCCGTAATCGTAGCACAAGTGTTCTGCTTTGTCAACGTGTTCCTAAAAGAAAAATCGAGGCGAGCGATTCCGTCTCTACCTCGATTTGTGTCTTGGCGTGCAGATCAAGGCGCAAGCACCTGATTGAAAGCTTCGACGAACGCGTCTTCGGGCACCCGGCCCAGCCAGCTTTGCACGATCTGCCCCGAACGGTCTACCAGGAAAAAGTGGGGTTGTACCCGATAGCCGTACTGTTCCTTGGCCGTGTCTGAAGATGGTAGATCAATGTCAAACACGACAAAATCAATTCGATCGCCGTACTCTGCCTTTAGCCCATGCACGATGGGCTCCATTGCGCGGCAGGTCGGTCACCAACTGGCCCAGAACTCGACCAACGCCGGACGACCCGGCGTCGTGCCGGCGAGCGCGGCCACGGGGTCCGGCTCCGATGTGGGCGACGCTTCGACCGTCGGTGTTGGGGCTTGTGCCGGCGCGACGGTGAGGGTTGGGATTTCAGTCGACTCGTCCGTCGGCGCCGCCGCTTCAGCGGGCTGCGCGGTTGCGCTGTTCTCGACAGTCGCTTCTGGCGTGGCCGTGGGCGCTAACGCAACGGCCTGGGTCGGTGCCGCCGTCGCCGCGGGCGCGCCCTCCCCTGCCGCTTCGCTCTGGGGACTGGAGCCGCCGCACGCCGCCAACGCCAGGCCGACCAACAACATCCCCATCAGAGTTAACCAACGTTTGTTCATAGGCTTGCCTCCTTGAAAAGTGCTACGAGTCTATCTCATCCTGGTTACAGAAGCGTTACCCAATTCTTACGATTCGATTACGGGCGCCCCATGGATGTTTTTGGAGATGATATTCGTCACGCCCAATTCGTGAAAAATCATACTTGCCCCCCCCCCCGGTTTTGTAATAAGATACGCTGCAAATCCCCACACAACAAACGGCTTTTCTCGATATAACCCATATCAACAAGCGCGGCGAACACTGCTGAACGACCTGACGTAGGAGGGAACATCGTATGGCAAACAAGATTCAAGCCTGGACGGAGTTCGGTCCCCGCCTGGCCAAGACCGACCCGGTCGGCCCCGGAGACGTGATCGAGCAACTGGTGCAGGCTACCAACCAGACCCGCGGCAGCGTGCTGGCGGTGCTATCCGAGCTGGACGTGGTCATCCAGCAAGGGCTGCGGGCCGGACGCATCGTGCAACTGCCCAACGGGACGCACTACCGGCCCATCGGCAAGAAGGACGGCTCGGTCAAGGTGGGGGTGCGTCTGACGCCGCGCGTGGCTCAGGCTGTGAACAGCGGCTTTCGGGGCCGCTGGCTCAACGCCGAAAACGTGGGCAAGAGCGAGGCCGAGCTCATCGCGTTGTGGAACGCGGCCCATCCCGACGACCCCATCACCCCATGACACGTCGAAATCGCTGGCGACACGCGCTTGAATCGCTGGCGACACACGGCTGAATCGCTGGCGACACACGGCTGAATCGCTGGCGACACGCGCCTGAATCGCTGGCGACACGCGCCTGAATCGCTGGCGATTTGGGTTTTGGATCGCTGATTCACCGGCGGACGCTGAGGACGCTGAAAATGTCCCGGTGCGCCGCTGGTGTGTGGCTTTGAGAGAGGAGTAGGTCCATGTCGTTCCGCGCCGCGCGCCCCCTGCAGCTCATCGTCGTGGTTTCCTTGTGTCTCAATCTGATCCCGGTCCCGCCCGTGGTCCGGGCTGCCCCGCGCCAGTCGGCGCTGGCGGCGACAGTGTTGCCGGCCTGGTTTCGCGCCGAGGCGAACGCGAGCCTGCCCGCCCCGGCGGCGAGACGGCCCCAGGTGTGGCTGCCGGTCGTAGGGCCGGTAGATAGCGAGCCAGCCGCCATTGCGAGCGCGCCGCCGCTGGCTCCCCTGGCCGACGATCCGCCGCCCACACCGGACACCGGGCGCGGCTATTACCCCGACGGGCTGACGGCCGAGTTTTATGACGGTGTCCATTTCAGCGGTGCACTCGTTGCCACAGTTTTCTATACCCAACCCATCGACTTTTTTCTGGATTGTGGCACCGGCGGGGGGTATCCTCCTCCGGGGCAACCGTATCCCTATTCGGCGTGCGAGCTACACCCCGCACTGACGGACGGACAGGATTACAGCGTCAGGTGGTACGGTCAATGACAGGTGCCGGAAAATGGCTGGTATATTTTTGACGTGAGCAACGCCGATGACGGCGCTCAACTTTTGATAGACGGCGAACTGGTGACGGATCTGAAATTACGGTATAGTTTATTACAGCAACAGTTCAACATTGCACATTAACATACAGTTGACAGAATAGCAGATCTGCGGTCAAATAGCCCCCTATCACAGTGATCGAGGGAGGTGCGATGGGAACCCGAG
>DAOTXN010000054.1:0-28511 GCA_034435435.1 Anaerolineae bacterium
CTCGGGTTCCCATCGCACCTCCCTCGATCACTGTGATAGGGGGCTATTTGACCGCAGATCTGCTATTCTGTCAACTGTATGTTAATGTGCAATGTTGAACTGTTGCTGTAATAAACTATACCGTAATTTCAGAGATAATTCGTAGAGGCACAAACTTTCGAGTTAACCAGGCTCACAGTATGCGCACCACTTGTAAGATTCCTGTACCTCTATGCCAACATACTCGCCCTCGCCGGCGGGGGAGCACAACTGCTCCAGGTTGTCCAGCAGCAGCAGCGCGGCCCGCGGGCGGAGAAAGGCGAGCAGATGATCCCGTCCGTCTATGGCGGGGCAGAGGGTGAGCTGCAAAGCGTCGGCCAGGGCCCCGCCGGGGGGCAGCTCGGCGGCCGAGTCGAGCGCCTCCAGCGGGACGAACCAGACCCCGTCGGCAAAGGCGGCGCGCTGCGCGGTCGCCGCCTGCAGGGCCAGGCGGGTTTTGCCGACGCCGCCGGGGCCGACCAGGGTCAGCAAGCGGCAGGCCGGGTCGCGCAGCAGCCGGGCGATCTCGGCCAACTCGGGTTCGCGGCCCACGAGGGGGGTGAGGGGACAGGGCAGGTGGTACAGAGGCGTTACAGGGGGCGGGTGCAAAACCTGGTCGCACGGCTGGCGGTCGGGCATGGCGCGTAGCTCCTCTATCATCTCTGGCGTTGCGCGGTGATGTTATTCTTCAAGGCAGATTTGAGCAGGGACGTCCGGCATTATATCACAAAATGAGGGGGGGCAGCAAGTGGGTTGTTTTTGCTACGCAGGGCCGGCGCAGGCGCTCACGTCACGCTGCGTCAACCTCGGAAAATTCGAGCCGACTGTCGTCCGTGAGTACCAGGCGGGCGCGCAAATGCCCATCGGTCGCCGCGCGCCGCTCTCGAACCACTTCAAAACTCGATACGAGAGCGTCAGTGAGCAAGCGTTCCTTGAGCGCGTCTAAATAGTCAGCGATGGTCACGCTGATTCCTCACCGGTCAACACATGTAATCGCTCACGGAGGTTGTTCGCCATCTGGACCAACGAGGCCCATTCGACATAGTCCATGCGGTCATCGGTCTGCCCGGCCTGGAAGCGGCGGTAGAACTCGGCTGAAGAAAGACCGTACTGCTTTTCAAAAGCCGCCAGATCCCGCTGCAACTGGCGGAATTGTGCCTGGCTTACCTCAACTTCGTAGGTCAACAGCTTGTCCAGTGTGCGATCCATCAGTTCACTGGCCTGGCCCTGCTGGTAAAGCTGGGCCAGGCGCTGCAGGCGCTGTGCAGTTGTACCGGCTAGAGATGCTTGAGTATAGGTCATTTTTTCACTCTATTCCCTGGTAGCTGTACCCACTGATGCGATACGTGGAGACATTGTACCTCAAGCGGGCGGCGGCGGCAACCCGCCGGCCTTACGATATTCTGGTATAGAATGGTTGCGCTGGCGTTGGGATCGGGTTAAGGCTTCGCAACCATAGCGTATGCCAGTGTGAACTCGCATCCATTAGACGCGCGAGGGGCGGTTTTGGAGGGGTGACGCCGCTCAAGCGGTTACCGACCGGTGACAGGCCGGTCTGCTCGTCACTCATCTGAAGGTTGACGTGTACGTTGGCAGCGCCGGCGTGCTCGTATTCAAGTTGGCGGCAAACGCTTCAGTAGACTTGACCTAATGGCAGACCTCGCGCCAGGCGTCCAGGTCGCGGTTTTTCAGGATGGCGCTCAAGCTCAACGTGGCAGCTTGAGGGCAGACTTGGTTCTGGAATTCGGCGCCGGTCATCTGGTCGGTGTATTCAGCGGCCAAGACGGCTTTGCCGGCCACGGTGAACGGCTGCACCTGGTCGCACCAATTCTCGGCAAAGCAGTCCTCGGTCAGCGCCCAGTCGAAATAGGCCAGCAGATCGCCGACCTGGTCGCCATCGTTTTTCAGACCGATGGACAGGCCGCGGGCGTGGGCTTCCTGGGCCAGCCAGACGTTATAGTCGAGCTGGTCCTGGTAAGTGAGCGGAAAGCCGGTGGCGTTGGTATAACCGTCCATATTGTCCGGCTCGACCCCATCAAAGCCTTTGGCCTGGCACTGGTCCAGGCGGGCGCGCATGATGGGGGCCAGCAGGTCGATCTGGCGAATGTCGAGCCATTTTTCACCCGCCCAGCCCGCATAGTCGTTGCCCAAGACCGAGGGCGGGAATTGGTCGGCGTCGGGGCGCCACTCTTCCCAACTGCCTACGCTAATATAGCATATCACCTTGCGCCCCTGGGCGTGCAGCGCAGCCACCGCGCTGGCGTCGTTGTCAAACATGTCAATGTCGTATACTTGCGCATCCACCGCCAGGTCAAGCGGAGTGTCCAACTGCCACTGCCAGGTGACGCCTGGGGTCGGCTGCCACCAGTCGAGCGTGGCAAAGTCTCTGAGCAGCAGCGGCAGGTAGAGCTGCTCGTCCAAAAGGGGCGCCTCGAACGCGCCGATGTCGTATAACGCGACGCTGTCGTCGTCGCCATCCTGGGGGCGCGCGGTCCCGGCGAAATCGTCGGCGGGCGCGTCGAGGTCTGAGCCGGCGTCTATGGCGGGCGAGCCAGGCTGGAGATGGAAGTTGGCCGTCGCCGGGTTCACGAATAGCGGGTCGCCCTCTACATAGTCGTCGCCGCGCGTCTCGCCTTCGGTTCCCTGAAAGCCATCGATCAGGTTGTGGTCTATGGCGACGTTCTCTATCAGAACGTCTGATGCGACGGCGATTTGGAAGTAAAAGTTCTGGCTGACGATGTTGTTGCGCACGACGACGTTTTGTGCGTTCGGGTTGTCTACCGCGACGCCGCCGCCCCAGTCGGTCCAGCCGTTGTCGTAAAAGGTGTTGTTGATCACATCAATACCGTTCATCGGGCCGCCAACACCGTTGGTGCTGACGACCACGCCCACGTAACGGTTGTGGTAGGCGACGTTGTTGTAGATGCGGATGTTTTCGAGCAGCCCTCCCGCTTCAGAGGCCACGGCAAACCCGTTGCCATCGGTCGTGTCGTGCACGGTGTTCTGGAAAACCTGGATGTCGTGCGTGTGTTTGTCCCAGGCGTCCACATAGATGCCGAGCGCCTGGGCATTGTGCACATGATTCCGATAGATCTGGCCATTGGAAGCGCCATCCTTGGCGTCAATGCCCTCCTTGTGGCAGTTGAGCACCTCATTATTGCGAACCTCAAAGGTGTCAGTGCCGGCGACGCTGATGCACTCTTGCCAACCTCCGCCGCCGGCCTCCTCGACCCGGTTGCCATCTACGACGACGTGGTCGCTGCCCCACACGCCGATGCCAGACGAGACCGTGTTGTAGGTGGTGTTGTGCTCGACGGTGATGTAACTGGAATCGTTGATCAGGATGCCGGCGCTGTTGTCGCCGGGGCCGGCGTTGATGACGCGCAGGCCAGAGATGACGATGTGTTCTTGGCCCGACACTTGGAACAGACCGGACAAATCGTCGGGCAACGTGACCGCGCTGCCGTCAATCGTGGCCGTCTCGCCGGGATAGGCGGCGTAGGTGATGGGGCTGCCGGCGTTGCCAGAGTTTTGTGGGACGACCCTCTCGTTGTAGGTCCCGGCCATGATGTAAACCGTGTCGCCTGCCACGAGGGTCTCGGCGGCATGCTGGATGGTGGCCCACGGCGCGGTTTGCGTGCCGAGGTTGGCGTCGTTGCCCAGCGGCGGCGGGGCCACGTAGTAAACGTTGGCCTGAGGAGCCTGCGCCGATTCTGGTGATCCGGTGCGGGCTATCGAGCGTGCATCGCGGCCCAAGCATGCCGTGAAAAAAAAGCTCAAAATAGTCAGGCTGACGGCCCCTATGCCAAAGATAGCGCGGCGTTTTTGGATCATGCTTTATCCCCTTTCAGCCCAAGGCCGACTCTTTGTGTGCGATTGATGTCCCTATCCTTCTTGTGACAAGAGGTCCTCCAGCGGTACGTCATTGACGAATATGGACACCGTGTTCACTGTGGAAAACTGAAGCGCCGTCTCTTCGAGCTGCGCTTTGATTCTGGGATTGTCACACACTCCTCCAATCATGAGTGCGCCGGTCAAATGGATGACAGCTCTTCCGCTTTCGATGGTAACGTCCTGCAATTGCAAGTCAGACTGATGCAGCGCGTTGTAAAGTCCTGATTGTCCGTAATACGGTTCTTTGATAGACAAAAGCGTTTCGAGTGCGACTCTCAACACGCCCGACGTTTGCGGGATCGTGACCTGGACGGGAACCGCGCTGTCGTCGCAGCCTATCGCCTTGCCTGATTGTCCCTTATCTTCCAGAGCGATAAGAAAGATGTACACGGTCAAAGCGGTGGGTGTGTCTGTTAAGCTGACTGGTGTCACGATTAGGGGGGTGGGCGTTGCAGATGGCTCTAGTATGACAGGGGGCAGAGACGGCTCAGGCATGGCCGGTGCGGGTGTAAAGGTAGAAGGGGGAACTGTTGGCGTTGCAGGGTTCGATGCGCACGCGGTAAAAAAGCACAAGGCTACAGCAAGCAGAGGGAACAAGCTCTTGGTCATGGTTCTCTCCTCAAAACAAGCGGCAGAAATACGTTCTGCTGCGCGACCTCATACGCGCCCAGGTCGGGATTGGTTCCCACCGGGGCCGGACGCGCCGCGCCATCCAGGTCCACCGTCACGCCGACGGCGACCCCACGCCCTGCCATGACCGACGCCGGTCCGAGGTGAAAATCGCGCCCGGCGCGGTCGGCGAAATACGGGTCGCCGCTTACGTCGTGGAGACCAACGTTCAGGCCAGGGACATAGGCGACGCCGTTGTCGAAAAAGCCGTTATAATCCCACGCAGCCTGCACCGTGGCGGTGACGCCCGTGTCGTGCCCGACGATCAAGTTGTTATAAAGCTGGATGTCTGCGCTGTGTATCTCGACGCCGACGCCGCCGTTGTCGGCCACGGTGTTGTGCAATACCTGGAAAGTATCGTCTCCGCCCAGCAGGGCCATGCCATCGCCGCCGGCAACGCCGGTGTTGCTATAAATCAGATTATTCACGATGCGCACCGATCCACCGGCAGCCAGCAACCCGCCGCCGGGTTCCGGCCCTTGCAGCAGGGCCAGCGGTCTATCGGCGACCAGCGGCGAAAACGGAAATTCGCCCTCGGCTACGTTGTCGAAAATGCGATTCGAGTCTAGCTCGCTGCGCACGCCCTCCTCGCCAAAAATCGCCGCGCCCCCGCCGCCGTTCTGAGCGTGATTGCCGGTGATGGTGTTGTAGCGCAGGGTGATAACGGCTCCGCCGTACACCAGAACGCCGCCGCCCACGCCGAACGTGCTGGCCTCGCCGCCGGTGATATAAAAGCCCTCGACGATGGCCGCGACGCCCGCGCCCTGCACGACGACGACGGTCCCGCTGGCCTGGGCGTCCAGCGTGGTGACGTTGGCGGAAATGTCGCGGCTCCAGTCGGCCTCGTGGTAGCCGCCCAGCAGGTCCACGCTGCGAGTGACGGTGATGCGCTCGGTATAGGTCCCACGCGCCACGTACACCGCGCCGCCGCTGCGCACCTCGGCCAGCCCCTTGCTCACCGTGGCGAACGGCTCGGTGAGCGCGCCTGTGCCGGTGAGGTCGCTGCCGATGTTGGCGCTCACGTACACCTCGTCGGGATAGGCTTCGTCTGCGCCGATGTCCACGCCGCCGCCGCGCGGACGGGGGTCGCCTTCATAGTCATGATCCAGGCTCACGCTGTCGTCGCCCTGGTCGATCAGGGGGGAACTGAGGCCCAGGTGGTAATCGTTGGTCGCCCGGTCCTCGAATTGGGGGTCGTCGGCCCGGTCGTGCAAGCCCCCGGCCACGCCGCTCAGGTCGGCGTCGTTGTCGAAATAGTCGTTATAGTCCAGCGCCGCCGCGCCGGTCGTCAGGCTGACCCCGACGCTGTGGCCGACGATGATGTTATTCCATAGCACGTGCGAACCGGCGGTGCTGGCCAGGAATACGCCCTCCTTATAGTCACCCCGGTCGTTGTCGGCGATGGTGTTGTAGAACAGGTTACAATTGCCACTCCCGCACAGCACGCCGGCGCCTAGACCCATCGGCCCGACCGCGTTACGGGCGATGATGTGATTGGTCAGGGTGATGGTCGTGCCGCCGTCAACGCTTACCCACACGCCCCCACCTCCAGCGGCGGTGTTGCTCATCACCACGTTGCGGTCCAGCGCGGGACTGGCCGCGCCCCACAGGTACATGCCCCCGCCGAGCAACGCCGTGTTGCTAAAAACCTGGTTGTGGACAATCGCGCCGGTGGCCGTGTACACCGCGATCCCGCCCCCCCCAGCGGCGCTGTTTTCGGCGATGAGATTGTCCTGGAGGACATAGCCGCCGCCGCCAAGAATCTGTACGCCGCCGCCCGTGCCGTTGAGCGCGTCTGCGGTGTTGCTGAGGATGCGGTTGTTGATGATCTCTACCTGGTCGGCGGCGCTTGAGAGGCCCCCGCCGCCATCCAGGGCGGCGAAATCATCTCCCGTGGCCCGGTTACGGGCGATCAGATTGTCGCGCAGGGTCAGGTCGTGCGGATACGCGGACAGGTATACTCCTCCGCCGCGCGCCGCGACGTTGCCCACGAAGGTGTTGCGGCGCGCATCCGCCAGGTAGATGCCATACACGCCGCCGCCGCTGCCGTCGCCGTCCGCGCTGGCGAGGTTGCCCTGTACGATGTTATCGTCAAAATCGGTCACGTAATCGGCATACACCCCGCCGCCGTAACCGGTTCCGCTGACGCTGGCGGTGTTGCTGAGGATGCGGTTGCCGTACAGTTCGCCGCCGGCGTACGCTCCGCCGCCGTAGCCTGGACCTTTCCCGGCAGCCACGTTGCCACGGACCTCGTTATCGAGCCAGACCACGTCGTGCTCGCCCCACACGCCGCCGCCTTCTCCAGTCGCAAAGGCCCCTGTGGTGGACAAGAGCGCCGTATTGCTGAGGATGACGTTGTGCCCGATGGTCGCGTCGCCGGGGTGTCCCCAGATGGCGATGCCGCCTCCGTGGCCGCTGCCGTTCCCGCCCGTGCAGGCCGCGTTGCTGATGACCGTGTTGTACTCGATCACGGACTGGCTGCTGTAGACCATGAGGCCGCCGCCGTAGCCCTGGCAGGTATCGCCGCTACAGGCCACGTTGTCGGTGATGACGTTGTGGCGGATGACGGCCATGCCCGGCCCGCCCCAGTCGCCGTGAACCAGGATGCCGCCGCCCCAGCCCAGAAAAGCGCCGCCGTCGCCGCCGGTAATGATAAACCCTTCAATCGTGGGCGAGACGGCGCCGTCCACGCGGATCACCGACGCGAGCCGTCGGGCGTCAATGGTGGTAGGATGGGCCTCCCAGTCGCGGGCGGTGAAATCGGCGTTCCAGCCGCCTTCTAGCGTCAGGCTCTTGGTCAGCACGACCGTTTCGTAGTAAGCGCCCTCGGCCACTTGAATCGTGTCGCCGTCGTCGGCGGCGCCGACGGCGGCCTGGATGGAGGCGTAGCAACCGTCCGTCCCGCCGGGGTTGACGCACAACACGTCCTGCGTGGTCGCGGTAGAGCGGGCATCTAGCGTGACGCACACAGCGCCCAGCAACGCCAGGGCGAGCAGGTTGGCGAGCGCCATCTGTTTGATACGGTTCATTCTGTTTCTCCTTTCCTTTCAACCCAATAACGAATGAGGAAACTCTATAGATCGAACCAGTTCGTTCTTTTCCCAATTCGTTGTCCTGTCCTACCCACCGCAGGTGGCTCCACATTTAATCGTGGTCGCCGAGGGCAAGCCCCAAATGTAGGGCAGGTTTCTATACCTGCCGAATACAGGCGGGCAGCCGCAGACTGGAATAGACCGGCAAGCCCCAAATGTAGGGCAGGTTTCTATACCTGCCCCCCAGACGGCGGGTAAGAAACCCGCCCTACGGTTGCACCACGATTGGGTGGGGTCCTACCTACCGCAGCAGCAACGGGAGAAAAACTGAAAAATCTACACAGGCGGGACACGCGACCAGGAGCTGGTTGTGATTGGAATGGATAAAACTACCGGCCGCGCCTTGTTCGGCGTAAAACTGACCCTCCCAGCCGTCCCCCTCTAGCCGATACAAAGCCACGGGCGGCTCCGGCCCGTAAACAAACCCGCCCGTCGTCTCGGCGGCGTAGGCCGATTTTTGGATCAACGCGCCATTCTGGGACACGCCGTTGGCGATCCAGATCTGATATTGCCCCTGCTGGATTTGCCAGCCGTCGGCCATGCCCCACCACGGCTCGGGCAGCGGTCCCAGGTCGGCGTTGGCGGCGTTGAAGCTCCCGGCGGCCAAATCGTAGCATTGGGTGGCGCTGTTAATCTGGTGGTTGTGGTCCACGCCGCCAGCTACGCAGATGGCGCCCTGATCGCCCACCCAGGGCGCGTACCAAGAGGCGTGAAAGTTAAACCAGGCCTCGGGATTCGGCGATGAAAAGAATTGACCCAGGTATCTGCCAGGCGTGCCGTCAGGATAATAGACCCACAAGTCTCTCATTCTGCCGCCGCCCGGCTGGTCCGCCCCACCGGAGAGGTAACAGGCGTTCTTTTCCACGCCGGCTTTGACGCTGGGGTTGTTGAACAGCGAGACAACGTCTTGCGCCCAACGCCCTTCGGCGGGATAGAAAGCGGGGACAGGCTCAGTGTACCAGTTGTTGTGAGTGATGTCATAGATGTGCAGCGAGCCGGTCACGAGGGTGTCGGGAAAGAGCACGACGACCTCATCCCCGGCCGCGTTGAGACCGTAGCAGCCGTCTACCGGATACTCAATGGTGGGGGTGATGACCGTCTCTGGCTGAAAGGTTTGCCAGGCGTCTGTGGCCGGGTCATAGCGTTGGGCGGCCCCGTGGGAGCCATAGCCGCCGATGGACCACAGGCCGCCGTCGGCGTGCGAGGCCCACACGACCACGTTGTCCATCGTCGAGACAGGGCTGGCGGCGCGAGCCTGCCATCCGGCCCAAGCGCACACGGTGTTGACAATGGTGGACACGTCAGACTCGTTGTTGCCGGCGGCTCCTAGCGTGGCAGTCACCTGCTCGCCCGGTTCCAGGCACACATCCGGGGTCAGTTGGACGCTAAAGGTCACGGTCTCACCGGCGGCAAGACCAACGTTTTCGGGACCCGAAAAGATCGCATTGCCCGTGGGCACCTCATAAACAAGACCGAACGTGCCGCCGTCGCCGGTGTTGTTCCACAGTTCAAAGATGTGAGTCTGAGTGATGCCGTTACAGCCTTCCACCGTCAGACTGTCGGGCTTGAGCATCAACGGTGTGCATTCTTGGATGATCGCTTCGCCTGCAACGTCGTGGGGTGGAACACCGTCGCCGTCGCCCGAAAGCTCCCAGTTGATGATGCGCGGGCCGGTGTAGCTGCCCGGCACGAACACGTCAACGCAGAAGCTCCAACTGGCCCCGGCCATCACTTCGCCAAAACTCCCATCGTTGTCCACGTACAGCACTTGGTTGCCGGACGGCTCGCTGCACGTCATATTTACCGGGTTGCCGCTGGAATCCGTGGCGTCTTGCGCGCCGCAGGTCGCCATCCATGGGGGCGGGGGCGTGCCGGGGGGAAAGGTCAGCCGCACCTGATCCAGCCATTCGGCGTCGGTGGAACCGTTGAACACTGTAAAACACAGGCTTTGGGTTTGACTGGCCTGGTAACAATCCTCCGTCGTCACCGAAGAGTTGTCGATGTTGGCGACGCTATAGGGGGCGGGCGCTGCGCCCAGAGATGCGCCCACACCCTGATCGACCTGCGCTGTCTGGGCCAGACCGGCTTGGGGAAGCGTGAGGAGTAAAAGCACGAGCCCTAGCAATAAACTCGGCCCCAACACCGGGGCTATGATAAACCAGCGAGACGTTTTCATTCCAGTTCTCCTTTCGATGTTGACTCGTCCGCAAGGAAAAACCGAGAGCATTGCCGTCGTCGAACATTCAAGGGCTGTGAGCTTGCCCGGAGTCAGGGTCTATCGTCAACTCCGACACGTCTACGGCTTCAAAAGCCGAGCCGGGCACGTCGTGCAGCTCGTGCAGCACGTCGTTGTCCCAACGCTCGTCGGGCGCGCCCGAGATGTACCAGGCCGAGCCGTTGTCGGCCAGCATCATACCGTAGGTCTTGAGCGCCTGCAGGATGACTTGGGCGTCGGGCGAAAAGCCGGAAATGTCAAAATCGGCCTTGAGGCGAAAGCGCTGGCCCATGGGGGGATATTGGATATTGGTGAGGTTGGAGGCATAGTGACGCGCGGGCCAGACGTAGGCTCGGCGGGTCTGCGGCGCGGTGAAGCGCAGAGCGTGGCGGATTTCGCCGGCGGCCACTTCATCGTAGCGCGCCAGGCCGGGCAGGATGGGCAGCCCGGCGGCGTCGGCGCTGGTCCAGCCGGCAGGACGCAAGGCGTGCGAATTCAGGTCAAAAATCGCGCCCGAGCCGGCCTCCCAACTGCCGTCGGTCTGGGGCCAGGCATCATACAATTCGTACAGCACGCAATTATCGCGGTCCACCACCAGCACGTGGCGGTCGCCGTCGCTATCCGGGCCGCCCTCGATGGGCGCATCCGGGGGGATAGGGTAGGGACCGGGGTCGCTCTCGTCGGCGTAGTCAAAGCTCACGTCTACCCCCGGCTGCGCGCCGGGCACGTCGGTGTAGGGGATGCCGATGGGTATGGTGGATGTGGGAGGCCAGTAACCGGAGCCAAAGTCGGCGTGCACGTGGGCGCTGGCGCCGATGGCGGCAACGTACAGGCTCGAGTTGGCGTCCACGGGCAGCGTGTCGATGGGCGCGTTCCAGATGTTGTCGGGGGGGAACACGGCGCACCCGGCCACCGTGGGCGACGCGGAGGCTGCGGAGATCACGGGCAGATAGACCAGGCTATCGTCTGTCTGGTCTGCGCGGCTGGCGCGGCAGGCCGTGAGCAGCCCGGCCACGGCAAACAGCGTGAGACAAAGCGATGCTCTATGTCTGTGCATGGCGCCTCCAGAAAATGTTTTTAACCATTTCTCAGTATCGCGGGCAGGTATAACCACGCGGACGGCTCCCACCATTCGTACGCGCCCATGTCGGGGTGCGCGTCGCGGAGGCGACCGTCCAGGTCATCGGTGGGAGCGTTGTCGGTGCTGCCGGCGTCTATGGCGGGGCTGGTGGGCTGCAGGTGGGCGTCAAAGGCGTCGATGGTTTCGTTGAACAGGCCGGGCGAGACGTTGCACAGGCTATCTGCCGGGCAGGGGGTGGGGGGATTTTTGACGCCGTTGACGAGGACGTGGTCCAGGCTGAAAGGGTCGCCAGGGAGGCTGGTCCAGGCCAGGCACGTGGTGTCGCCGCCGCCGAATTCGGTGTGGCCCAGGAATAGGGTGTTACGCATCAAGATGCTCTCGCTCTCGTTGCAGACGTCGCCTTCCAGGCACTCGGCGATGACCAGGCAGTCTCCTTGCCCGGTGACGGTGTTATTGATCAGGGTGACGTGGTCGCCGGTGTGCAGGTTGAGGGCGATGGCGCTGCCGCCGGCCCGGCAGTGGTCTACGTCGTAGGTAAAGGGTTGGTCTTGGAAAAAGCCACAGTTGCTCACAGCGATGACGTTTTCGATGGTGGTCGGCCCGGCGGTTTTGATTTGGTCGCCGGCGTTCCCCTCGGCGATGGTGCGACGGATGGTGATGCTGCCGCCCAGGTTGTGGTAGAGCAGGTCGAGGCCGTCGGAGGTGTTGTGCAAAAAGGCCGAGTCTTCGATGATCCAATCGCCGCCGGTGGCGCCGGTGCCGACGCCGTCGCCATAACCGCCGGCATCTTGCCCCCAGCAGCCAATCGGTTGTTCGCCTGGGTAGGTCTCGCCGCAGCCGTTCCACTCGACGGTCCAGCGGCGGAAGGTGAGTGTGCCTGAGTTGGAATCGTCGTTCTCAATGTCACCATCCCAGCCGACCCAGCCGTTGCCGGCGATGCGCACGTTTTCCACCGTCCAGTCGGTGAGTCGCCCGGCGTGAATGCCGAACGCGGCCAGACCGTGGATATTCAGGTTCTGGAGATGCACATCGGTCGAGTCTTCAGCGTACAGGCCGCCAGCGGCCCACTCGCCAAAGGGGTAATTGTCACGCTGGCAGGCCAGGCCGCCGGTGTGGCTCTCGACGCATTCAGAGTGATCGGTGATCTCCAGGCAGGCGAGTTCGACGTGGCTGGCGTCGGTGAGGTTGACGATAAACCAGGGGCGCTGCGCGCCCCACAGTTCAGGCGGGTTGGAACAACCTGTGTCCCAACCCGCTCCCAGGATACGGGTGGGGTGGGCCGGATCGGGGCCGCTGGGGATGGGCGGCATGTGGCAATCGAAGGCTCCATCGGCTTCGCAATTGTCCGCGCCCGGCGCGGCGTAACCCATCATGTAACTGCCGCCGGCGATGAGCAATGTGTCGCCGCCGGATATGCGCGGCGGGCCGCCCGGCGGCAAGGCCTGAAAGGGGTGATTCCAGGCGCAGTCCTGGGAAGCGCCGGTGTAAGGCGCGTCGGCGCGCCCGTTACATTGCTCGAAAGAGCCGCCGTCGGGACGGACGTAGTAGGTGAGACCTTGGGTTTGAGCGGGCGCAACCCGAACTGTTGGGGTGTGCGCCGGTTCTACGTCGGGTGGAATGGGTGTGGCCGAACCGCTGACTTGAGTGCAGGCATTCCACACGAGTGTCAGAATCAATACCCCGATGAGCACCACACCTTTGCACATAATTCGCCCTCCATAGCGATTCGACTTGACGCTCAATCTTTAAAGAGTGTCAATTGTTCCACCGACGGGCATAGATGCCGCCCTGCCACACCCAACAACCGCACCGCTCGCCCACGTTGCCAGGCCCGCTCGAACAGCGCCAACGCCGCCCGGTAAATCTCTTTCTCGTCGTCCGTCGGCGCTCCCAGCGTCATCTGGCGGGTGAGCGTGCTAAAATCGGCGTAACGCAGCTTGAGCGCGATGGCGCCCGCGGCCAGATCGGCCTGCTGAAGATGCCGGGCCACTCCCTGGCTCAAACGCCACAACTGTCGTTTCAGCGCGTCCAGGTCCGCCAGGTCGCGGCTGAACGTGGTCTCCTGGCTGAGTGACTTGGCCTCGCGCTCCGTCACCACGGGGCGCTCGTCCACTCCCCGCGCCTGGCGGGCCATATCGGCCCCGTGCTTGCCGAAACGCTCGCGCAACGCCTCTTCTGGGAGGCGCGCCAGCTCGCTCACCGTGGTCACACCCATCTCGGCCAGCTTGCTCGCCGTCACCGGCCCGATGCCCCACAGCACGCGCACCGGCAGCGGGGCCAGAAAAGCCGCTTCTTCGCCCGGACGCACTACCGTCAGCCCGCCGGGCTTGTGCTGGTCAGAGGCGACCTTGGCCACCAGCTTGTTGCTCGCCACACCCAGCGAGGCCGACAACTCGACTTTTTCCTGCACCTGCCGCTGAATCTCACGCGCCTGCTCGATGGCTTTATCCCAGGCGTCGATCTGGCCGGTCAGGTCCAGGTAGGCTTCGTCGATGCTGACCTGTTCCATCAGCGGCGAAAACTCTCTCAAAATCGCCATCACCTGGCGTGAATAGTCACGATAAACAGCGTGGCGCGGGGGCAGCACGATGGCATTGGGACACAATTGCAGCGCCCGGGCCATGGGCATGGCCGAGCGCACCCCAAAGGCCCGCGCCGGATAAGAGGCGGTCGAGACAACTCCGCGCTGCTCCGGTCGCCCACCGATGATGAGCGGCTTGTCCGCCAAGTCGGGGTTCTTCAACACCTCCACGGCGGCGTAAAAGGCGTCCAGGTCCAGATGCACAATCGCCCGCATTCCCAATCTACGCATTTACCGATCTTCCCCCTCTGTATACTCCAAACTCCTGACTCTGGCAAGCCATTCTTGAAGGGTCTTGGCTCCTGGCGCGTCTAATGAGTGTGATTCGTCCCTCGTAACTGCTCAGGTGGGGACATGACAACGAATTTTCGGGAACCTGTCCTGAGCTTGGCGAAGGATTGACCGAATGGCGTCGCCCAACCCTGCCCCGGGGCTGCCCGCGTTCTGCAGTGAGGCGCGGCGGCGCATCCCTTGGGACCACGGTCAGCGCGGCTGTGGGGCCGAGAAGCACAGATTCGCTCAATCCTTTGATTCGTTGTCATATCTGCACAGGCTGAGCAGTTACCGTCCCTCAAAGGAATCCATTATCCTTTGTCAGACCGGTTGCTCAACCGGGCTAAGTGAAGTAACATGTCGGCAGTCGTACAGAGATTTCACCTGAGCACACCCATGTCTCTCAACCTTGAGCAACTGCTCCAGCGCAGTCACGCAGGCGATCCGGTCGTGATTGAGGCGCTGGTGCAGCAGTATCATGCGGCCATCTATCGCCTGGCGCTCTCCATGCTGGATGACCCTGACGAGGCCCAGGACGCCACGCAGGAGGCCTTTATTGCGGCCGCGCTCAACCTGCACTGTTATCGGGGTGAATCCAGCCTCAAGACCTGGCTGTATGCCATCGCGCTCAACACTTGCCGGGGCCACTTGCGCAAGCGCAAAGCGCGCCGGGCCATGCGCCAGACGTGGCACACCTTGCAATCGCTCGTCTCCGGGCCGCCTACTCCCGAAGAGACGGCCATGCGCAGCGAGACCGATATCCGCCTGTGGCAGGCCGTGGATGCGCTGGACGAGAAGCACCGGATGGCAGTTATCTTGCGCTACGCGCACAATCTGTCGATCCCGGAAATCGCCCAAACCCTGAATGTCAACGAAGGCACCGTCCATTCGCGCCTGCACTATGCCCGCCGCAAACTCCAGGGCTATCTGGCCCAGGCGGATATTTTGAAAAAAGGACGGGAGGGTGAAGGATGAGCCTGTCCCATGAGCAAGCCCGAGACTATTTACAGGCGGCCGTGGATGGCCGCCTGAGCGCCGAAGCAGCCGAAGAATTGCAGGAGCACCTGGAGCGCTGCGTGGAATGTCGCCAATATGCCGCGCAACTGGCGGAATTGGAGGATCGCCTGTCTCGTTCATTGCAGATGCGCTGGACCGATCCCCCGCGTGACAAGCAGCAGGTTCACCAGACGGTGGTGAAGGTACAGGCGCGCATCGAGAAACGCAAATGGGCGCGGCGCGTGTTCGACGCAGCCCAGGCCGCGGCCTGGGTCGGCTTGGCCGTGGCGCTGGTGGTAGTCGTGGGCTGGATTTTTGCCGTCGTGACCCCCCAACTGGCGACGCCGGCCGAAGAGCCGGTCGTTACGCGGGTCATTCCCTCGCCCACGCCGCTGCCAACCCTTACACCGCTCGTCGTCGTCGAGCCGATACCCACGCCAGAGCTCGCGCCGGAACAGGAGCGCACCCTCACCATCTGTAAAGGTGACGAGCCTGACACACTCTATCTTTACGGCGGTTCGATGCTGGCCCAAAGTCAGATATTGGATGCGGTTTATGACGGCCCGATTGACAACCGATCATTTAGCTACCAGCCGGTCATCCTGAACAAGCTGCCCAGCCTGGCCGACGGTGACGCCATAGTCAAAACCGTGACCGTTGGTCTCGGCGAGCGGGTGGTGAGTGACGCGGGCGAGCCGGTGACGCTGGAAGAGGGAGTGCAGGTGCGCCCAAGTGGTTGCTACAGCGCCGATTGCGCCGTCGTCTTTGACGGCGCGCCGCTAGAGATGGAGCAGATGGTGGTCACGTTCACCCTCAAGCCGGGCCTGCGCTGGTCCGACGGCGAGCCGCTGACCGCTTATGATTCCGTGTATTCCTTTGAGCTCAACCGGGACCCCGATACGCCCGCCGACAAACAAGCGGTGAATCGCACTGCGCGCTACGAGGCGCTGGACGACTATACCATAGTATGGACCGGACTGCCCGGCCACCGCGACGCGGAATATTTTACCCACTTCTGGTCTCCCCTGCCGGCCCACGCCTGGGGCGAGCTGACGCCGCTGGAACTGGTCGAAGCTAAAGAAAGCGCCCGCGAGCCAATGGGATGGGGCGCTTACGTGATCGAAGAGTGGGTCGCCGGGGATCACATCCGCTTGCGCAAGAACGAGAACTATTGGCGGGCTGACGAGGGCCTGCCCAAATTCGACACACTGATCTTTCGCTTCGTGGGCCAGAATTCCAGCGCCAACATCGCGGCGTTGCTGGCGGGCGAATGTGACGTGCTGGATCAAACGGCATCCCTGGACGAGCAGAGTGGACTCTTGCTGGAGCTGCAAGCCGTGGGCAAGGTGAACGCCAGCTTTGTCACCGGCACGGTATGGGAGCACGCCGATTTTGGCATCATGCCGGTCGAGAGCTACGACCGGCCCGACTTTTTCGGCGACGTGCGCGTGCGCCAGGCCATCGCCTATTGCGTGGACCGCCAGGAGATCGTAGACCAGGTATTATACGGCCAGTCGGTCGCGCCGGATACCTACCTGCCGCCCGAACATCCGCTTTACAATCCCGAGGCTCAGCACTATCCATTCGACCCAGCCGCCGGGATGCGGCTCCTCGAACAGGCCGGCTGGGTAGACCACGACGAGAACCCCGATACTCCGCGCGTGGCCCAGGGCGTGGAAAATGTGCTCGACGGCGCCCCGCTGGCGTTCAACTATTGGACCACCAACGCCAGCCAGCGTCAGGCCGTGGGTAGAATCATCCAGGATGCGTTGGCCGAGTGTGGCGTCAAGATAAATCTTGAATACTGGGACCCTGGCGAATTTTTCGCCGATGGCCCCGACGGCCCACTGGCCGGCCGCCATTTCGACATGGCCCAGTTTGCCTGGCTCACCGGGGTGGAGCCGCCGTGTGAGCTATACACCAGCTCGCAGATCCCCGCCGAGGAGAACGAATGGAGTGGTCAGAACTATCCAGGCTTTAGCCATCCCGCCTTCGACGCGGCCTGCAACGCGGCGCGCCAGTCGCTACCCGGCACGCCGGAATATGAGCAATACCATCACGAGGCCCAGCGCATCTTTGCCGAGCAGTTGCCGGTGATCCCGCTGTACCTGCGCCTCAAGCTGGCCGCCACCCGCCCCGACCTGAGCGGGTTTGTCATGGATCCCACGGCGCAGAGCGAGTTTTGGAATATCGAGGAGTTTGGGATTCAGGAGCCGTAGGTTACGGCAACAAGTCGAACGGATAAAGCTGCAAGCCGGGCAGGTCAAAGTCGCGGGGATTAAAAGTGACCAGCGTCAGGCCGTGTTGGAGGGCAGTGGCGGCGATGATGGCGTCGGGGATGCCGAGCGCGCGTCCCTGGGCGCGTTGCTGGCGGATGAGTTGCCCGGCGCGCTGGCCGATGTGCGCATCCAGTGGAAGAACCTGGAAACGGGAGAGCAGTTTGCGCGCGGCATACTCTTCGTGCGGACGTAGCCCGGCGTACAGCTCCAGATGGACTACTGAGGAAATGGCGACCCGTTCCGTGCGAGTGATTCCCCGCACCAGACGCACCCCACTTTTGCTTCCCCGCATCTGCCGAATGAGCACACCGGTGTCCAGCAGATAACTAGCTGCCATCTTTTACCTCAGAAAAGTCCCGAATAATCCAACTGGCGCGCAACTCCCGCAGCCAGCGGTCTATATCTTCGTCTGTCTCCCAATGCGGATAGTCCTCGGCTGAACAAATGCCCGCTGTTTCCTCCAAAATCGCCAGTGTTTCTTCCCTCTCCAACCACTCTTGAAGCGCTTCGGCAACAAAGGTGCTGCGCTGGCGTGGGGGCACCTGGGCCTTCAGTCGCTCGACCAGGGGAGTGGGAAGCGAGAGGGTAATCTTTTGGGTCGCCATAGTGCGCCTTCCTTAATACCACCAATTTTCCTTATTATACCACCGTCGGGTGGACGATGCCATCAATCTCCTCGCAGCGCATTGACCAGAGGGCGAATTTGTTCGATGGCCTGTGGAAAATTCTCGCGGCCCAGGCCCAGCCGGAAATGATTCCCCGAAAAGTCGAAAATGCTGGCGGGCACGATCATCACACCCTGCCCCAGCGCCTCCCGGCAGAACTGTTCTGCCGACGTTTTGCCCTTCAGACGCGGAAAAGCGATTGAACCGGCCTGCGGGCGGGGCCAGTCGAACGTATCGGCGTATGCGGCAAAGAATCGGTCAGCCACGCCCAGGTTGCGGCGCAGGATGCCCAAGTTGCGCTCAACGATCGTCTCTCGCGCCCGCAACGCAATGAGGCCCAAAATCTCGCTGGGGGCGCTGCTGCAAATCGTGGTATAGTCTTTGAGCAGCACGCACTTGTCCACTATCTCGCGGTTCTGCGTCGCCAGCCAGCCGATCCGCAGGCCCGGCAGCGAGAAAGTCTTGGAAAGGCCAAACAGCGAGAGGCCCTTTTCGTACAGGTCGCACACGGGCGACAGCCGTCGCGCCGGTTCGTATTCCAACAACCGGTACATCTCGTCGCAAAAAAGATACAGGTCGTGGCGGCGGGCCAGGCTCACGATGGCGTCCCACTCGGCGCGGGTGGGCAGGTAGCCGGTGGGGTTGTGCGGAAAGTTGACCACCAGCAGCTTTGTGCGCGACGTGATGTTTTGTTCCAAAAAGCCCAGGTCCAACTGCCAGCCGTCGTCGCCGATCCGAAGCGGCCAGCGAGTCACACGGCAGCCCGCCGATTGCGCGACCTCGTACAATGACTGATAGCCCGGAAAAGTGACGATAACGTGATCGCCCGCCGCCAGCAGCGCGTGCATGGCGATGAAAATGGCCTCTTCGGGCGCGGCAACCAGCACCTCGGCAGGCGAAACGTGTGCGTACAATCCGGCGATTTCCCGCCGCAGCAGCGGATGCCCTTGCGACTCGGTGTAACCGAGCTTCAAATCGTTCCACAGCGCCAGCGTCTCGGCGTCGGCCAGACCCAGCACCTCTTGCAGCGACAGGCTCTCACAGTCGGACGCGCTCAACAGATAGGGCGCGTCAAACTCGTAGCGGGCAAAGTAGCGCTCCAGTTGAAAGGGTTTTATTTTCACGGAAAGATTTTTCCAGGATTCAAAATATGGTTCGGGTCAAAAGCATCCTTGATGCGCCGCATCAACTCGATCTGGACCTCGTCCAGCGCCAGGGGCAGATATTTGCGCCGTGTGGCGCCGATGCCGTGCTCGCCGGTGATCTGCCCGCCCAGCCCCAGTGTGAGCCGATACACCTCCTCGGTGACGGCCGGCGCCAACGCCTCCCAGCGTGCGGGGGGTATCTGGTCCTGCAGCACGTTGACGTGCACGTTGCCGTCGCCGGCGTGCCCAAAGCTGACCATGCGCACGACGTGGCGTGCGCTGATCTCTTTGACGCCCCGCAGCAGGGCCGGAATCTGGGCGCGCGGCACCACCACGTCTTCCATGTGATTGACCGGGCTTTCGTGTTTGAGGGCCTCGATGATCAGCCGGCGCGCCTCCCACAGCCGGTCACGGGTGCGCTGGTCCTGGGCCACCAACACGTCGCGAGCGCCGTGCTCCAGGCATAGATCGCCCACGGTTTGCATATCGGCCTCGACCGCCTCGCGCCGATTGCCGTCCAACTGGATCAGCAGTTGGGCTGCCGCGTCGCGGTAGGGTAACTCTCTATTCAGCAAACGCTCCACGGCCAGCATGCTATCCTGTTCCATAAACTCGATGGTCGTGGGCACAATGCCCCGCGCGATGATGGCCGAGACGGTGTCGGCGGCGGCTTGCAAGTCGTCGAACGGGACCAACAAGTCGATCTGTACCTGCGGCTTGGGCAGCAAGCGCAGGATGATCTGGGTGACGATGCCCAGCGTGCCCTCCGAGCCGACCAGCAAGTGCAGCAGGTCGTAGCCGACCACGTTTTTGACTAGCTTGCCGCCGTAGCGGATGAGCTCGCCCGACGGCAGTACGACCTCCAGACCGCGCACGTAATCCCGCGTCACGCCGTATTTGACCGCCCGGGGGCCGCCGGCGTTCTCGGCGATGTTGCCGCCGATGGAACACGAGTCGAGGCTGGCCGGGTCGGGTGGGTAAAACAGCCCTTCGGCCTCGACCGCCCGGTGCAGGTCGCCAGTGATGACTCCCGGCTCGACCGTGACCATAAGATTGGCGTGGTCAATTTCGAGGACGCGATTCATCTTTTCTATCGAAAGGACGATGCCGCCGTGCACCGGCACAGCTCCACCGCTGAGGCCATAGCCCGCCCCGCGCGGCGTCACCGGCACGCGCTCGCGTTGAGCCAGTTGCATAATTTCCGAGATCTGTTGCGCGGACGTGGCCCGCACAACGACCTCCGGGGCGGCCCACAAGCCCACCGTTTCGTCGTGTGCGTATGGGCCTAACGCCTCGGCATCGGTCAGCACGGCGTCTGCGCCGACGATGCGGCGCAGCGCATCTACGATCTCTGCGTTCACCCGGTTGTACATGCGCGTCCCCTTTTCAGTCCTTCAGCGATTGAGTTCCGCTCACTATAGCACTCTAGCCCGCGATTCGCAAACACAGGCCGGGATGGGTTTGGAAACGGATTCTCGGACACACTGGCCTGACAAAGCGGGCCGACCGATGTATAATGCGCCGCGCGCCTCAAGAGGTGAAAAAACTGGTTCTGAGAAGGTTTCAATGGAAATCTCGTTCCGCCCCCCCGATCAGATGCCGCTGCCCCCGGCTGAAACTCGCATTCAATCGTTACACGCCGAGCCCTGGCCCGACGGGCGGCGCGTGCGCGTGCAAGTCGAAATCACACCCTTTCAACAGCGTCCCAATTTGCACATCCAGATAGCCGACGCCCAGGGATTTGAGGTGGCTTCGATGGTTGCGACCCAGGTCCTGCAAACTCGCCAGGAATTCACGCTACATCTGCGCCAGCCGGAAACGCAAGGTCACTACACGGTGGCGGCCTACCTGGCCTATCCTGAGCTGGAACTGGACAGCGTCGGTCCGGCCGAAGCGGGTATGGAGATAGCCTAGCACGGGCGAGAACGGATGAGCACAGCCTCCACGCTCCCCCGGCGCGAGGTGCGGCGCAATTTCCTGCTGGGCGTATACAACGGCGCTGCGTTCGAGTTCGCCGAGCGGCTGCTCGACCCGCCGTTGATCCTCACTTGGTTTGTGAGCCAGCTCACGTCCTCCAATTTGCTCATCGGGCTAGTGGCCCCGTTGGGCGACGCGGGGTGGTTTTTACCCCAGATTTTTGTCTCTACGCGCATCCAGGGCATGCCGCGCAAAATGCCCAGCTACACTTTCGCATCGGCGGTGCGCATACTGTGTTGGTTATCTCTGGCCGCCGCCGTGTGGCTGGTGAACGACCCGGGTTGGTTGCTGGGCGTGTTCTTTGGATTGTATGCGCTGGCGCGGTTGAGCGCCGGATTGGCCGGACTGGCCTTTTTCGACATCGTCGCCAAAACCATCCCGGCCCGCCGGCGCGGGAGTTATTTCGCCTGGCGGCAAATGCTGGGGAACGTATTGGGATTGGGAGCCAGCTCGGTAGTGGCGCTGGTGCTGGGCCACGCTGGGCTGGCCTTTCCGCGCGGGCACGCCGTGTTGTTTGGGCTGTACACCGCCGTCATCGTGTCGGCCATGGGCGCGTTCATGCTGGTGCGCGAGCCGCCCGGCGCAGCAGTGGCCGGGGTTGCCTCGACCCGCCGCCAACTGCGACGCGCGAGGCAGGTGTTGCGCGAGGATGCGGGATTTCGACGCTACATGGCAGTGCGCCTGCTACTCGGGCTGACCGGTATTGCGCTGCCTTTTTACGGCGTGTATGCCCGCCAGGTGTTGGGCGCTCCGGCGAGCATCGTGGGCCTGTACGTGGCGGCGCGCGTAGCGGCGCAGTTGTTGTTCAATCTGCCGTGGGGCCGCTTGAGCGACCGGCGCGGCAACCGGCTGGCGCTGCAACTGCTGACGCTGGGGAATGGGCTGACTCTATTGTCGGCCCTGGCGCTGGTCAGTCTGGTCGGGTTGTTTCAGTGGCAGGGCAGTTGGCTACCCTATCTGGTGCTGCCGCTGTTTTTTATGGATGGCGCCATCCGCCCGGCGCAGACGCTCGTGGGCAGCAACTTTTTGCTAGAGCTGGTCCCCGAGGCCGAGCGCCCGCTCTATCTGGGACTATCCAACACGCTGATGGGGGTAGTGGTGCTGCTGTCTGGCCTGGGCGGGCTGGTGGTGGATGGGCTGGGTTTTACCGGGCTGTTCGCGCTGGCGCTGGGCGTGTGCGGGTTGGCCTATGCCGGGTCGCGCGGGCTGCCCGAGCCGCGCGGATAAGAACGTGAATCCACGCCAAGAGCGAACATCACCACGATTCGGGCGGGTTGAGCAAGATCGCGCTGTTGGGCGCGAATTTGCAGAGAACGGTAACTGCTCAGGTGGGGATATGACAACGAATTTTCGGGATTGACCGAATGGCGTCGACCAACCCTGCCCCGGGGCTGCCCGCGTTCTGCAGTGAGGCGCGGCGTCGCATCCCTTGGGACCACGGTCAGCAACGCGACCGTTCCGGCGACGTTCCGATCCTGCCATTTGCCGGGGGACTGATCCCCACTGGCCCCGGATTTCGTTTCGTGCTAAACTCAATACCGTTTAAGGCGTAGCCTAACCCCTCGTGGGCGATAAACGGGCACGAGGCCCTATGCTACGGTTTTGAATAGCGTATAAAAGGAGACGGCATGTTACCCTTTCCCCCCACAGGCCGCCCCAAAGAAGACGTGCTGGCCGAGATGCGCGCCGCCCGCGACCACGACGTTCAGTGGCAAAAGGGGCGCGTCTTTGGCCTGGTCTACCACATCAGCGCCGAGATCGACGCGCTGCTGCAAGAGGCCTATACGATGTTCTTTGCCGAAAACGGCCTCAACCCTACCGCGTTTCCCAGCTTGCGCAAGTTCGAGACCGAGGTCGTGGCGCGCACCGCCGCGCTGCTAGGCGGCGACGAGAACGTGGTCGGCACCATGACCTCCGGCGGCACCGAGTCGGTGTTGATGGCGGTCAAAACCGCCCGCGATTGGGCGCGCCGTCACCGACCCAACGTCCACCGGCCCGAAGTGGTCTTGCCGCTTTCGGCCCATCCGGCCTTTGACAAAGCCGGCGACTATTTCGGCGTGCGCATCCTCCACACGCCCCTGCGCGCCGACTATCGCGCCGACGTAGAGGCGCTGCGCGCCGCCATCACGCCCGACACCATCCTGCTGGCCGCCTCGGCCCCGGCCTACCCCCACGGCGTCGTGGACCCCATCCGCGAGCTGGCCGAAATCGCCCAGGAGCGCGATTTGCTGTTCCACGTGGACGCCTGCGTGGGCGGTTTTATGCTGCCGTTCGTGCGCAAGCTGGGCTATGCCGTGCCCGATTTCGACTTTGGCGTGCCGGGCGTCACCTCCATGTCGGCCGACCTGCACAAATACGGCTATGCGGCCAAGCCTGCTTCGGTGGTGTTGTACCGCACGCCAGAGCTGCGCCGCTGCCAGTTCTTTGTGTACACCGACTGGCCGGGCGGCATTTACCCCTCCACAGCCATGACCGGCTCGCGCCCCGGCGGGCCAGTGGCGGCGGCCTGGGCGCTGATGAGCGCCCTGGGCGAGGAGGGCTATCTGCACATCACCGACGTGGTGATGCAAACCACTCGCAAAATCCAGGCCGGCATTCGCGCCATCCCCGGCCTGCAGGTGCTCGGCGACCCGGAGATGAGCGTGTTTGCCATCGCCGGCGATGGGGTGGATGTGTACGAGGTGGCCGACGAGCTAGCTTTGCGCGGCTGGCATTTCGACCGCCAGCACTTTCCCGCCTCGCTGCACGTGACCGTCAACTATGTCCACGCCGAGATTGCCGACGAATTCCTGGCCGATCTGACGGCGGCCGTGGCCGCCGTGCGCCGGCCGGGTCTGCGCAAAGCGGTTAACAAATCAATGGTCAAGGGCGCCAACGCGCTGGTGCGCGTCCTGCCGGAGACGTGGGTCAGTCGCTTGATGGGCAAAGCCTCGGCCTTGCTGGGCGGTTCGGGCGCACTGCCGGGCCGCATGGCCCCCATGTACGGGCTGATCGGCACGCTGCCCAATCGCGGCGATTTGAAAGAGCTGGTGCTGGACCTGCTCGATGGGTTATTTCGCTACCAAAAGAAAGAGTAGGCGCCCCATCGAGGATTTTTTACCACCAAGACGCCAGGTCACAAAGGACGCTAAAAGACACAAAGGTTCTGGTGACTGGTGGATTCGTTTTTCTTGGCGTCTTGGTGGTAGGAACCGTTTTTCCAAATCGTGGGAGGGAATGATGAGCGAGCAAGCCGGGGAGCGGGAGGGTCGCCTTTCGGTTTGGACCAAGCTGGTTTTCGGCTCCGGCGATTGGAGCGTTTCCAGCTTTGGCACCCTGCGGCAGATTTTTTACGCCATCTTTTTGACCGACGTGGTGGGGCTGGAGCCGCGCCTGGCGTCGGTCGCCGCGCTGGCCGGCATTCTGTGGGACGCAGTAAACGACCCGCTGGTGGGCATCCTGAGCGACCGCGTGCGCACGCGCTGGGGCCGCCGCCGGCCGTTCTTGCTGTTCTTTGCCGTGCCCTACGGATTGGGTTTCGTGCTGCTGTGGTGGGCCCCGCCGTGGGAAAACCCGATCGCGCTGGCGGTCACGGTCTCGCTGGCTTACATGCTCAGCGACACTTTTCAGACCTTGATCGCCGTCCCGCTGTATGCGCTGACCCCCGAAATCACCCCCGACTATGACGAGCGCACCTCGCTGACCACCTATCGCATGTTCTTTAATCTGCTGGCCTCGCTGGTCACGGCGGTGGCGGCCCCGGCCATCGTGGACGCCGTGCTGGCCGGCGGGGCCACGCAACAGCAGGGCTATCTGATCGTCTCGGCGCTGTTCGGCGGCCTGGCCACCCTGCCGCTCCTGCTGATCTTTGCCCGCGTGCGCGAGCGCCCTCGCAGCGAGGCCAAAGTCGTGCGCGAGCAGCACACGCCCCTGGCCGACGTCCTGCGCACAGCGTGGGCCAATGTCCCCTTTCGTTTCGCCACGGCGATTTACATGCTCAACTGGATCACTTTTGACCTGGTGGCGCTGACGCTGCCGTTTTTCCTGGCCTACTGGGTGGCCGAAGGCAATTTGCTGGCCAAGGCGCTGGGCCTGCCGCTGGAATCGGCCATGTTTGCCCTGCTGCTGGTCACGTCGGTGCTGATGTTACCCTTTTGGTTGTGGTTGGCGCGCCGCCTGAGCAAACACGTCGCCTACGTCATTGCGATGGCCTTTTGGGCCGTGGTACAATTGGTCACCCTGGCCATCCGGCCCGGACAGACCGCCTTTGTGCTGGGACTGGCGGTGCTGGCGGGGGCCTCGGTGTCGGCGGCGCACGTGCTGCCCGACGCCATCTTTCCCGACGTGATCGAATGGGACGAGCTGCGCACGGGCCGCCGCCAGGAGGGGATTTATTACGGGGTGAAGAATTTCGTGCGCAAGCTGACCGGCGCCCTGGCGATTTTTTTGGCGCTGCAAGTGCTGGGCTGGTTCGGCTACCAGACGCCGCCCGAAGGGGCGCAGCATTTCAGTCAGCCGGCGGGAACCGTGACCGCCATCCGCATGTTGACCGGGCCGGTGGGGGCCGCGCTGCTGCTCAGCGCGGTGCTCGCCGCCTGGTTCTACCCGCTCACCCGCGAGCGGCACGCGCGGGTGCGGCGGCTGCTGGCCCGCCGACAACGGAAAAGTCACACCCACTGAGGAGGCATGTTTTTTGAGCCTCACCAGACGACTTGGGCAGCCTGTCGCGCCATCTCACGAATGGCGTCGTAATCCCGGTCCTCCACCCGCGCCAGCCGCGCTATTTGCCCCCCGGCCAGGATAGCCTGACCCTGCGGGTCAGTGTGCATCGCCCACAACGCCTGCCGCAGCGCCTCGCGCAGGTCCGACGCGACGCTCGTGGCAACCACCCACGGAGGCATGGGGCTGGGGCCCAGGCGCTCGATGATCCGTAGCCGGTCGTTCAGCTCCGGGCGGCGCTGTAGCTCCAGCTCCAGGACGGTGCTATCTATGGCCGAGGCGTCAATCTGCCGCTCCAACACCCACTCGATGGCTTGCAGATGCGCGCCGGCCTGCACCACCCGCCCAAAGTATCCCTTGGTCTCGCCTAGCGTCGCCAGGTGGTAGCGGGTCACGTTGTATCCCGATTGGGAATGCGGTTCATTATACGCCCACGTCGCGCCGCGCAAATCGGCAAAGGTGCGGTACGCGCTGGCTCGATGCACGATCACGTCCGAAAAGTAGATCGGGCGATCTTGATAGCGGGGATGGCGCATGACCGGGGCAGCCAGCAATTCGACCGTGGGCCGGGGTTGATCGGCTTTCCACACGTATGGCAACCCGCACATCCAGCCCACTTGGATCTGGCCGGCGTCCAGCCGCCGTTCCCGTTCCTGCCAGGGGATGTCGCCGACAAATTCGGTGGGCCGCCCCAGGCGGGTCGAGAGATAACGGGTAATCCCCTGACAGATGAAATCCGCGTTCGGCGACTGAATAGAAGTCACCTGGACAAGCGGGGCCATTGTGTCCAAACCTCCTTTTCCAACCAGGATTTACCGGGCAACCCGGCCGTAGAACATCGAATAGGTAAAAAAAGCGCAATAGTCGGGATGGTCCAGAATAAAGTCCGGCGAATCTGGCAGGCACAGCCGCCGATACGCCGCCTGGTCCTCTGGAGCCAACTCTGGCTCCACCCCCGCCCACCGCATCTGCAAGAGCGCGACCAGGGCGCTGCGAAGGTCGGCCGTCAATGGAGCACAAGCGTCCCCGGCAAAAGTGCGGGCCGTGGGTTCCCTCAGGTTCGCGCCGCGAAACCAACCCAGCGCGCGCATAAAGTGCAGCTCGGGTCTCTTTTCTTTGGCAAAGGGGGCCATCCCCACAGACGTCGCGCCAAGATGCGCCTCTAACAGCGGATAGCCCGGAAGGAGCTTTTCGGACGACCAGGCCAGGATGGCCACCGCGCCGCCAGGCTTGACCACTCGCGCCAGTTCTTTCAGCAATGGCAGCGGTTCCAGAGGGGCATATCCTACACAATCGGCGCTCCAGGCCCAATCAAAACTGTCATCATCGAAAGGGAGTTCTCTCACATCGCCGCTTTGAAAGGAAATCCGTCCCGCCAGGCCCGCTTTCTTTGCCATTTCTTCCGCATAGGCCAGGAACGCGGAGGACACATCCAGGCCGGTGACGCGCCCGGAAGGTCCCACGGCCTCGGCCAACAATTGGGCCTGGAGGCCAATGCCGCACCCGGCGTCTAACCCGCAACTGCCCATAGGAAGCCGCAAGGCCTGGATGGCGGCGCGCACGACCGGCGCCCGCAAGGGGTTGGACACGGACAACAAGTAGGCATAGCGCTCCGTTTCAGGGATGACGCTCCCAGTATTCTTCATTTTGTCTCTCCCCCGGTGGATTGAGATGTTCTGCTTTTTGTCCTCTCGTACGATGGGTCCTCTCACAGCAAAGCCGACGGCCAGACCACTCCCCCGGATCACGAGCAAATCGTCCCCGGCTTTGATTCCGTATTGTTCCAGTGTTTCCAGCGGGACAACGATCTCACCCCCGCGCAACTCGACCCAACCATAAGGTTTTCCGTTGTGTTCCACGACCACGCCTGCGGAGGTCTGGAATTCGCCGAGCGCCGGATGGGCAGCCAGCGCCGCGCCGAGGGGCGACCCGGCCAAAGAGGCTGGCGACCCCAGACTGAACCCTCCCGAAGTTCGGCTCCCCGGTACCAGAATCAGTCTGGCAGATTCGTCCAGATGGTACTCTTTAGATGCCTCTGGTGGGATGGCGATCTGCCCGGCTTGTCCCACGCGAGACCATTGTCCCCCATCCAATAACCATAGCCGCAGTCTTTGAAATCGATGATGCGCGGCCCCCCGGCCTTGAACAGCACGTTCTCCAGGAACATGTCCGAATGGATCAGGCCGTAGGCGTCTGGCCCTTTGCCGAACGACTCCATCACTTGTCGAGCTTGACGCGACACCGTTTGGAAAGGCTCCTGGTACGGTTTGGGCATCGACGCCACCAATTCTTCGACCGGTTGGCGGAAATCTCGCCCGCCCAACTGTCCGGCCCAGTCCCAATGCGGCCGGTTAAAGCCCTGCGGCGGTTGCCAGCCCGCGGAAAACTCGTGCAGTCGGGCTATCAGCCGCCCCCATGCCCTGGCGTGATGGGGGCGCAGGCCCTGGTTGAGATGGCGTCCACCCACCCAACGCATCAACGAGACGTGCCGTCCGTGCGGCAGACCGGGCGTGGGGACCGGCTCCGGCACGGGAAGGCCCGCCTCGCGCCGCAACGCCGCCAGCCAGGTCAGCTCCGAGGCGATGGCCTGTGCGTCACCCGTCGAAAGAATGCGCATAACGGACCGCGCGTCAGCCGCCGCGAAGCGAGGGAGCGAAGCGACCGAGCGGAGCGGTCGGCTGGACGCGCTTGTTGGGCGGCTGTTGGTTGATAGAAACCAGTACATGACCATTCATCACGTTTTTCATAAACTTTGCATGTTCTGCCATTCTGAAACAAGTAGCCCATACCAAAGCATATCTCTGAAATTACGGCATAGTGTATTTCGATAAAGCCAGACTGCCGCACTGTAATTTGCCGGTTTCTGCATCTTTGCCGACTAGCTTATATCTCGCAAGTAGTATGATTTGCGAAAGCCGGTCAGAATTG
>DAOTXN010000055.1:0-43239 GCA_034435435.1 Anaerolineae bacterium
CTCGGGTTCCCATCGCACCTCCCTCGATCACTGTGATAGGGGGCTATTTGACCGCAGATCTGCTATTCTGTCAACTGTATGTTAATGTGCAATGTTGAACTGTTGCTGTAATAAACTATACCGTAATTTCAGAATCTATTTTTCATCCGATTACAAGTCCAGGCTGACCTACTATAATGAAAGCGTAAATCTCCGATCTGGTGCTCAGGTGGTCGTGAGACAGGGAATCTCTTACAGCAAGATAGTGTACCTTACCTGCAGCAACGGGCCCCACGCAAGCCACAGGCCGAGGTAAGGCACACTATCTGCTTTTATGACACAGGCCCAAATGCGCCATCCACCTGCATCAGCCCCAAAGCGCGAAAGGAGGTGATCGCCCGCATAGACAGCCCTGCCTATTCCCACCCCCAACTAAAAGTGTTTGACCATGCTAACTTGCGAGGAGGAGAAAATGTATAGCAAAAAATGGTCGGTCCTGGCCTTGCTGATGCTTCTGAGCGCCATAATATTGAGCGCCTGCGAGGGCGAGACCAAAGAAGTCGTCGTCACTCAAGTGGTGACAGAAAAGGAGACCGTCGTCGAGACCGTGGTCCAAAAAGAGACCGTCGTCGAAACGGTGGTCGAGACCGTAGTCCAAAAAGAGACCGTCGTCGAAACAGTCGTCGTTCAGGCCACCGCAGAGCCGACCGACGCCGGCCCGCGCACGCTGGTCATCTGCCTGGGGCAAGAACCTGACACCCTCTATCCCTATGGCGGCAGTATGCTCACCAACTTCCACGTCCAACAAGCCATCTGGGACGGCCCCTTGGGCTACGATGCCCGTACCTTTTCTTACCAGGGCGTGATCTTGGAAAAGATGCCTAGCCTGGCCGACGGCGACGCCGTCGTCAACACCGTTACGGCAGAGGCAGGCGATCTGGTGGTGGATAACGAAGGCAACCCGGTCACGCTGGAAGAGGGTGTGGTCATCCGTGTCGCCGGCTGCCACAGCACCGACTGCGCCGCACCCTTTGACGGCAACCCCGTCGAAATGGAGCAAATGGTCGTCACTTTCAAGCTGCTGGAGGGCATCCTGTGGTCCGACGGCGAGCCTTTGACCGCTTATGACTCGGTTTACGCCTTTGGACTAGAGAGCGACCCCGACACCCCCGCCAGCAAATACACCGAGGACCGCACGGCCAGCTACGAAGCCCTGGACGACACCACCCTGGTTTGGACCGGATTGCCAGGTTACCGTGACTCGGCCTATATGACCAACTTTTGGCAACCCTTGCCCGAACACGTCTGGGGTGAGATGACTGCCTTGGAGTTGATCCAAGCCGAAGAAAGCTCTCGCCTGCCCATCGGCTGGGGGCCTTATGTGATTGACGAGTGGGTTGCCGGCGACCACATTGCCCTGAGCAAGAACCCGCTTTACTTTCGCGCCGACGAGGGCCTGCCCAAATTCGAAAAGGTCGTGTTCCGCATCGTGGGCGAGAACTCTAACGCCAACATCGCCGCCATTCTATCCGGCGAGTGTGACATCGTGGACCAGAGCAGCCACCTGGACGACCAGAGCGAGCTGCTGCTAGAGCTGCAGGCCGCCGGGCAGATTCAGGCGACCTTTGTCACCGGCACGGCCTGGGAGCACACCGACTTTGGCATCGACCCGTGGATCACCTACGAACGCCCCGACTATTTCGAGGACGTGCGCACCCGCCGCGCCATCGCCCACTGCCTGGACCGCCAGGCGGTGGTAGACACGGTGGTGTACGGCCAATCCATCGTGATCGACACCTACGTCCCACCCGAACATCCGCTCTTTAACCCCGAAGCGATGCACTATGAGTACGATCCCGAACAGGCCATCGCGCTGCTAGAGCAAGTCGGCTGGATGGACGACGACGGCGATCCGGCTACCCCCCGGGTGGCCCAGGGCGTCGAGGGCGTGCCCGACGGCACACCCTTTGAAGTGAACTATATCACCACCAGCGCCACCCAGCGCCAGCAAGCCACGCAGATCTTTCAAGCCAATCTGGCCGAGTGCGGCATCCAGGTGAACCTGGAATACTGGAACGCCACCGACTATTTTGCCGACGGCCCCGAAGGTCCGATCTTTGGTCGCCTGTTCGACATCGGCCAGTTCACCTATCTGAGTGGTATCGAGCCGCCCTGCTACTACTATACCACCCAGCAGCTCACCGGACCGGCAGACGAAGGCTTTTGCGGGTGGGGTTGCGCCAACAATCCCGGCTTTAGCAACGCCGAGTACGACCTGGCCTGCAACAGCGCCATCCAGTCATTGCCCGGCACGCCCGAGTACGAGCAGTATCACAAAGAAGCCCAACGCCTGTTTGCTGAGAATCTGCCGGTGATCCCGCTGTACTTGAAGGTCAAGCTGGCGGCCGCCCGGCCAGACATGAAAGGCTTTATCATGGACCCAACCGAGAACAGCGAGTTTTGGAACATCGAGAACTTTGACTACGGGGATTAATCTCTGCCCGTCAAACCTTAAAAGGTGGCAGTGTCGCTGCCACCTTCTTCTTACCTAACCCAGCATCCTCTGCGCCCTCTGCGGTGAAAATACACGCCCAACTGAACGATTACGTTCCAGCTACGAGTTGGTTTGTTTGATCCAAATCTCCGACACGGCCGCTATGTGGCTATCGCGGGCGCGCACAAAACGCAGCTCCATACGCCCGTCGCCAAAAGCCTGGCGCGGCAAGTCAAACGAAAATCGTTTAGCGGTGCGATGAGGCAACGTCAAATCATCGTGGACCAAAAAGCCACTGGCGTAGAGCCGCTGCCCCGCACACGGCGCTGTTCCCAGGCCCATCGTGTCAAAGCCAGGGGACAAGATTTCTGGATTCTCTCCCGGATCGGGGCACACGAGAGTCAATTGCACCGTATAATCCACTTCGGGATCGAGTCCCCGGTAGACGAACACAATATCGTCCCCATCGCCAAACCCGACGGCGAGCGTGTTCGCCGAAGGCCGATTTTCCGGATCGAGACCAAAAGTCCACGGCAAGCGATGTCCCGATACAAAATGAGGGTCGCGGCCAATGTGACCGCAGTCATCGTAAAAACCACCCGGTCCGGGATTTTCGTAATCCAAAATGAAAGCCACTGCCTGGCGTAGAGCAGGGAAATTGGACTTGAGTTTGAATGCCTTTAACGCGGCGCGCAGCAAATGGCGCTCCCACGCCAGGTTGGACAGTTCGGCGTCGAGATTGCTTACCGCCGGTAGACGCACCCCAATCTGATAGTGTAAAAGGTTGTCCAGATCACGAATTTCTCCCTTTAACCACTCCAGATGGGCTTCTTGCTGCCGTAGGTCCAACATGTCGAGGGCCGTGCGCACCCTTTCTGCCAACGCATGGGGGTCCTGTAAAGCATCGGCCAACAGCACATGCACGGCCTGGCGCGCTTCTTCGGCCAATACCCATTTGCGTTGGGCCAACAGATCTAACAATCCCCTCAAACGCCACATGGTCCAGCGCCAATTATCCTCTTGGAGATGTGGCGGTACGCGCATCTTGGCCTGATCCAGAAGCAAAGTCACCTGTTCTATCTGCTCATTGCCTTTCAGGGGGGTTTCCCAATTGGCCTCGCTCAACAGCACCGCCTCGGCGATCAGTTGCGCGGCGTTTTCGCCAAACCAGTACCGCGTATAAGTCAAGGTCGCGTCCCACGGCGTGAGATTAGGCGACCACATCCATCCAGCCCACAGGGCTTTATTCAGATCATCGTATATCCCTTCCGAATAAAGCGTGACACCCGCACTGGCGCCGGCAGAAGAACGAAAAACCTCGTGGTATCCCAAAGGTCGGGCAAATGGACTCTCTAACGTATGGAGACGAAACAGCGCCGGATCGATGTGCTCCAGCCCGTATTGCGGTTGGAACGTATGGGTCACATCAGGGCGCAACACCAGCTTCCAGTCGATGGGGAGACGGCGCACGGTCTCCTGGAGTGTGCGGGCCACCGCGCCCACCACCGGGTAAAAGCGCTGCCCCGTCTTGCGCCTGGCAGAGCCTGGCTCGCTATCAAGCGAGCCGTATGTGTTGGCCCCCCACTCTAACACCCGCATCCATTCGGGTTGATCGCGCTTTAACGTCTCCCACAGCCACTCGTTTTCCGAGGCGCTAAAACCCTGATTCGAAATCCACACCTGGGCCTGGGGATGATAGCGGTGCAAATACTTGGCCAGGTCGCCTACCAGCTCCAGATAGGTCCTGGCCCACGGTCGGCAGTTCTCACACGCGCATCCTCCCACCTTGTAGGGTGGGACAAACAGATGATCGACGTACTTGAGCTCTTTGAAAATCAGCAAACGCTCGTAGAGGATACGATCACGGGCCGCCGGCAACGTTGGACAGGCCAACCGAGGCCAAAACGAGCCGGGATGCCAGTCATCACGAGTGACAGCCTGTGCAATCGTGTTAGGCGGATAGCTGACGCCAACCTCCAATCCGTAATCGTGGATAGTCTGATTGAGTTGCTTTTCTAGCTCCCAGCCCATCTTGCCGGGACCGTCTTGGACCATCCACTCTTGTTCATTCAACCACGTATCAAAGGCCGAGTCGAACAGCCGCCGCCGGACAAGGTTAAACCCCCACGCAGCCAGGTCAGCGACTTGGGCCTCCCATTGCGCCAATGACCAATCGCCCATCCCCAGTTCGGTTGCGCGTTGCTCCTGCCAAAACTTCAGGTCGCTCCCACGCACCGGAAAGGCCGGAGCGTTCTCCAGATGGAGATACGGAATACCCACCTGCCCCGGACGAGTCAGATCCACCGCGCGCAAAAAAGCCCCCACGCCATAGACACAACCCCGGCCCTGCGCGGCGATAATCACTGTCGGTGGACGGGTCGGTCCCACCCGTCGCACGACGTACCCTTCGGGACCGGGCCGATCATCGGTGGGACGGCGCACCCCATAACTGGCCATCAACGCCGCCGCCACCAGGTGCCGGTCGGGATGGCCGACCAGCACCAGCGCATCCCAGTTCTCCGGATCATATTTCTGGTCATCGACAGCGCAGGTGCGCGCGCCGCAGCGTTCGGCCAAGCAGCGAGCCAACAACTCGGCCGCTTTGCGCTCAGATAACAGGGCCTCGCGCCCATAAACCACCAAAACATTGCTGGTAAAAGTTCTCGTCTTGCGTCTTTCCATTGAAACTCAACCGTCGTTCACTGTCATGCACACGCCCCCCCGAGGTCCATTTTACTCAGGTTGGGACGAAAGAGCAAGAGCAGACAGGCGCATTGTCAGGCGGCTGAGTCTATGCTACACTGAGCCACGAGATCACCCCAGGAGAATGCGCGATGCACACGTTACTGGTACGCCACGCTGATTTGCTTGTGACCATGGACGACGAACGCCGCCGCATCCCCGACGGCGGGCTGTTCGTCCGCGATAACGTCATCCAGGCCGTCGGTCCCACCGCTGGCCTGCCCGACCGCGCCGACACGGTCATTGATGCGCGCGGCAAGCTCGTTTTGCCCGGCCTGATCAACACCCACCACCACCTCTACCAGACCCTTACCCGGGCCGTGCCGGCCGCCCAGAACGCCGACCTGTTCCACTGGCTCAAAACGCTCTACCCAATCTGGGCCGGGCTGACCGGCGAGGCCGTGTACGTCAGCGCGCTGGTGGGCATGGCCGAGCTGATCCTGTCCGGCTGCACCACTGCCAGCGACCACCTGTACATCTATCCCAACGACGCCCGCATCGACGACGAAATCCGCGCCGCGCGTGAAATCGGCCTGCGCTTCCACGCCAGCCGGGGCAGTATGAGCCTGGGCGAGAGTCAGGGCGGCCTCCCCCCCGACCACGTCGTCGAAAACGAGGCCGACATTCTGCGCGACACTCGCCGCGCCATCGAAGCCTATCACCAGGCCGAGCGATATGGCATGATTCGGGTCGTCGTCGCGCCCTGTTCCCCTTTCTCGGTGACGCCCGACCTGATGCGCGAGGCCGTGGCGCTGGCCCGGGGCTATGGCGTGCGCTTGCACACCCACCTGGCCGAGACGTTGGACGAAGAAGCCTTCTGCCTGGCCCAATTCGGCCGCCGTCCGGTCGGTTACGCCGAGGAATTGGGTTGGGTGGGCGACGACGTGTGGTACGCCCACGGCGTGCACGTGAACGCCGCCGAAATCGCGCTCATGGCCCGCACCGGCGCGGGCGTGTGCCACTGCCCGTCGTCGAACATGCGCCTGGCCAGCGGCATCGCTCCGGTGCGGGCGTATCGCGACGCCGGGGTCAAAGTGGGCTTGGGGGTAGACGGCAGCGCCAGCAACGACAGCAGCCACATGCTGGCCGAAGCCCGCCAGGCGCTACTGTTGGGGCGGCTCTCGCCCGGCGCGCCCCACGCGGCCGGCGACCCCGCCGGCCTGAGCGCCGCCGACGTGCTGGAAATGGCGACGCTGGGCGGCGCGGCGGTGCTGGGCCGCGACGACGTGGGCGCGCTGGCCCCCGGCATGGCCGCCGATTTCATCGCCTACGATTTGAACCGGCTCGATTTTGCCGGCGCGCTGCACGACCCTGTGGCCGCGCTGGTCTTTTGCACGCCGCAGCGGGTGGACCTGAGCGTGATCAACGGCCAGATCGTCGTGGAAGAGGGGCAATTGAGCACGCTAGAGTTGGAGCCGGTGATCGAGCGGCACAATCGGATTGCGCGGGCGCTGGTGCGCGGAGAGGCATTTTGATCAATCGCTGCCAGTTGTCAGATAGTCCAAGACCAGGGGCAAATCATGAAATAAATCGCCGGTGAGCGGCGAAGCCTCGACCTGACCTGAAGAATTGTGAAAGTGATGTGGATGCGAGGATAGGGCAGGAAAATGTTCTTTGTTATCCCAACGCACAGCTTTGTCGTCGTGAATCAAGTGGTAAGCATAATCGGTGTGTTCACTGTTGCGATATAGACGCACCTGCAGTATGCCGCCCACAGCGAGTTCAGCGCGGACCTTGAGCGTGAACTGATGTTTGGAAAATTGGCGGGTCTCCAGCACACGCACAGCGCGACACAGAGACCAGGTCTGTAGCGTGGTGACAACAAAGCTCAATAGATCAGGCAGCGTGCTCACGAGCCGGTCTCTGTTTGCAGTCCAAGCCAGCTTTGCAGCATCTCGTGGGCAATTTTCCAATCCAATGCGTCTTCTTCCTCAGCCATCACGGCTCGATTGAGTGCAGGATTGGGGTTTGCGGCCAGCATCGCCGAGCGCGACCTGAGATAGGCATCAAACTGCTCGTAATTCATCCCATACTTGGCGTGCAGACTCGAGGTAATGGCTTGATAGTGTTCAATCTGGCGCAAAATATAGTCGTGAGCCATGGTGGTCACAGCTTGCTCAGGAGTGGCAAACAGACCTCGGCGTACAAAAGGTTCAACGACACTGACGACCTGGCTGACCATCTTGATCTCCTATCACGCGAGTTGGTTTGGACAGGTAACACGTGGACATTATAACATCCTCACGCTTTCCCGGCAATGGCTGCTGCTGTTGGAGAAAGAAGGCGAAAGGGGAAAAACCATGGCTGAACGGAGACAATTGGAACAAGCCATCGCCGCGGCGTGTAGACTTGAGGGTGATCAGGTAAGAAGGGAGGAAATGTAATGGTCCCATCCTATGCCGAGGCCAAACACGCGGTAGAGCGGCTGGTCGAGCACTTTGCCCGCAACCTGGAGCTTTACAAGCGCCCCGAATACAAGGAAACCCAGGTGCGGGTCGAGTTCATCGATCCCTTGTTCGAGGCGCTGGGCTGGGACGTGCGCAACGTGCGCGGTTACGCCGAGCAGTACAAGGACGTGGTGCACGAGGACGCCGTCAAGGTGGGCGGGGCCACCCGCGCCCCCGACTATTCCTTCCGCGTGGGCGGCGTGCGCAAGTTTTTCCTGGAGGCCAAAAAGCCGTCCGTCGCGCTCAAAGAGGACGTCGGTCCGGCCTACCAGTTGCGCCGTTATGCCTGGTCCGCCAAGCTGCCGCTTTCGATCCTGACCGATTTTGAAGAGTTTGCGGTGTACGACTGCCGCCAGCGCCCCCACCCGACCGACAAGGCCGGACTGGGGCGGGTGATGTATCTCACCTTCGAGCAGTACCCCGCCCGCTTTGACGAGCTATACGGCGTGTTTGGCAAAGAGGCCGTGCTGCAAGGCGCGTTCGACCGCTATGCCCAACAAAGCACGCCCAAGCGCGGCACGAGTGAGGTGGACGCCGAGTTTCTCAAAGAGATCGAGGGCTGGCGCGAGGCGCTGGCGCGCAATATTGCCATGCGCAACCCTGGCCTGTCGGTGCACGCGCTCAACTTTGGCGTGCAGCGTACCATCGACCGCATCGTCTTTTTGCGCATCTGCGAGGACCGGGGCATTGAAGAATATGGCCGTCTACTGGCGCTGACCCACGCCCCCGGCATCTACACCCGTATGCACGAGCTGTATCGCCAGGCCGAGGACAAGTACAATTCCGACCTGTTCGACTTTCAGGCCGACGGATTGAGCCGTTCGCTGCTGATCGACGACAAGGCCCTCAAGCCCATCCTGGCCGGGCTGTATTATCCGCAGTCGCCCTATGAGTTTTCGGTGCTGCCGGCCGACATTTTGGGCCAGGTGTACGAGCAATTCCTGGGCAAGGTCATCCGCCTGACCCCCGCCCACCGGGCCGTGGTCGAAGAAAAGCCGGAGGTGAAAAAGGCCGGCGGCGTGTATTACACCCCCACCTACATCGTGGATTACATTGTCCGGCAGACGGTGGGCCGGCTCGTAGGGCAAGTTGCCAACTTGCCCCACCGGCTACGCATCCTCGACCCGGCCTGCGGATCCGGCTCGTTCCTGCTGGGCGCGTACCAATTCCTGCTGGATTTTTACCTGCGCTGGTACACCGAACACGACCCCGAAAAGCACGCCCGCGGCAAGCGCCCCGTTATCTACCGGGCCTCCACCCCCTCCCCCGCTGGCGGGGAAGAGGAGTGGCGGTTGACCACCGCTGAACGCAAGCGCATCCTGCTGGAGCACATTTACGGCGTGGACGTGGACCGCCAGGCGGTCGAGGTGACCAAACTGAGCCTACTGTTGAAGGTGCTGGAGGGCGAAAGCGCCGAGACGCTGGGTCAACAGCTCAGCCTGTGGCGCGAGCGGGCGCTGCCCGACCTGGACGGCAACGTCAAGTGCGGCAACAGCCTGATTGGGCCGGACTATTTCGCCGGGCAACTGCTGCCCGACGAGGACGAGCTGCGCCGGGTCAACCCGTTCGATTGGGGGCGCGAGTTCCCGCAGGCCATGGCGGATGGGGGGTTCGATTGTGTGATTGGGAATCCGCCGTATGTGCGTAGCATCAACTTGAAGGAAAGCGATCCGTTGCTGTGGGATCTCTACCGCTCGCGCTACCAGGCCGCTTCTGCACGAGAATGGGACATCTATTTGATTTTCGTCGAGAAAGGCCTAGAGTTGCTCAACGCACACGGCAAGTTGGGCTATATCTTGCCCAACAAGTTCCTGAATTCGCAGGTCGGGGAAAACTTGCGAGCGATTATTTCAAAAGGACAACATCTCGACCGGCTGATTCACTTTGGGGCGTTCCAGATATTTCCGGGGGCGACGACGTATACGTGCCTGCTCTTTTTGGATGGCGCGGGAAAAGAGCGCGCCTACGCCGCTCGCTACACCGGGCCGGTGAATCAGGTCGGCGTTCCGTGTCCGCTGCCCGAACAGTCGCCCGAACTATGGACTAGCTCGGAGATTTCCGCCGCGAAACTGACGTCCGCTCCCTGGGAGTTTACCGCGTCCGGCGGGGCGCTGCTGGAAAAACTCAGGCAATGGCCCGGTCTGGGAAGCGTAGCTCAGGTATTCCAGGGTACCGGTACCAGAGCCGATAAGGTGTACTTGGTTGAGGAGCGCGGTCGGGAAGGGGAGTGGGTGCGCGTCTACTCCTACGAAAAAGAAGCTGAGTACCTGCTGGAACCCCTCTATTTGAAGCCGGCTTTGCGGGGGCGCAGTATCGGTCGGTACGAGGTGACAGGGCCACAACTGCTGCTCATCGTGCCGTATCAGGTCGTCGGCGGTAAAAGCGTCCTTGTGCCGCAGAAGGAACTGGCCGAGTCGGCGCCGCGCACGCTGGCCTACCTGCGCGAATGCAAGCCCCGCCTGGACGAACGCGAGAAAGGCCGGTTTAAAGGCAAACCGGGTTGGTACGCTTATGGCTACCCACGCAGTATGACAAAGTTTGACTTGCTGAAGATTGTAATGCCCGACGTGTGCAATCGCGGCAAGTACTGGCTCGAAGATCAACCCCATTGGCTGATCGACACGGCCTATGGTATAGTGCCTGTAAATGAAAAGTCCGATCCGAGATACTTGCTTGGGATCCTCAATTCTCCTTTGCTGACATATTTTCTAAAAGAGACAGGGACGGCATTGCGCGGGGGCTACTTCCGCATGAAGACTGCCTACCTCAACCCGTTCCCCATCCGTCCCATCAACTTCTCCGACCCGGCCGACGCCGCCCGCCACGCCAAAATGGTCGCGCTGGTCGAGCACATGCTGGCCCTGCACGAGAAGCTGGCCGCCGCGACCGTCCCCGCCGACAAGACGCTCTATCAACGTCAAATCGAAGTCACCGACCGGCAGATCGACGCGCTGGTGTACGAGTTGTATGGGTTGACGGAGGAGGAGATTGCAATTGTAGCGGGAAACACTTGAATGAGCTTCATTTGACGTTTGATTCGCTGTGTGGTAAACTAGATATGTCCCCCAGATGTAGCAGTTAACTTGACGGTGGGTCCTAGATATGGGGTCTACGGGCCACTGACTAAAAAGCAAGGGGGAATTTTGTTTATTGAAGGTGAAGGACCATGAATGCCAAGCGAAATAGAGCAAAGACACGTTCACCCTCCTCCGGCAAGGAGTTCGCACGACCTATCAGACAGGAATCAACCCCTGCGCCGCAGGTAGAGATAGAAAAAACAGTTTCCGAGTTGCCGTCTCCTGAAGAAACCTTATCCTTGATTCGACAATTACAAGAATTGCGTCAATCGTGTGTGCTGGCATTTGTGACTAGCCCAGACGTTGCGGTCCGTGGAGACGTGATTGAACAAATATATGAGCAACTGACAAACATCGGCCGAGTATCCCAAATTGATTTATTTCTCCACAGCGCAGGAGGGCAAACTGAGATTCCCTGGAGATTGATTACGCTGATTCGAGACTTTTGTGATCGTTTTGGAGTTCTGATTCCTTCGATTGCCCACAGCGCTGCCACGCACATCGCGATGGGCGCTGACGAAATCGTTATGGGGCCTCTATCTGAGCTTGGGCCAGTAGATCCGGCTCGTTCACACCCCCTGCTTCCCCGGCTAAAAGAGGGTGATCCACCTATAACTGTGTCAGTGCAGGACTTGCGTCATTGTGTGGAATTTATCAAAAAGGAACTCGGCAACGGCGCTTCACCTGAATCCCTGGCGCAGATTCTTGCGGCCTTATTTGAACACATCCATCCCCTGGCGGTGGGGGCCATCCAGCAATCCTACGAACTATCGCGCCTGATTTCCAGAAAGGCCCTTGCTACCCACATGAATCCGCAGGCTGACAAGGAGAGGATTGATCAGATCGTGGATGCTTTTTCGGACGAGTTCTTCTCGCATCAGTATCGTATCGGGTGGAAAGAGGCTAAAGCGACCGGACTCGCAGTGACATACGCAAGCGACGATCTGTGGAACGTAATGTGGGCTTTGTATAAAACATACAGAGCTTACTTTGCCTTGCTGCGCGAGCTGCCCGACAATCTCGCGGCTCGTCCAATCGTGTGGATTGATAGCCTCCACGAGCGCCGTATCCTGGAAGAAAAGTTTGGGCTAGCTCAAGACCAGTCTGGCCGTTCACAGTCGGTAGGACCGAAGGTGTCGCAGTGGCTAGTGCAGACCTGGATGTCCAATGGTTAGATGAGGGATAGAGTGCTATGCCGTTTCCAACCCACATCCGTCTTGTTGACTTTACATTTGAGAGGTATCCAAAGTGGGGAGATATCTATTGGTATGACTTTGGAGCGCCGCGCGCTCAGCAACATACGATGGCAGAACCTCACCTCGCTATCATTGTGAGTAACACCCGGGTGACATTGCGGGGAACTGTGCTAATAGTTCCTCTATCCGGGGCAGAGCATCGGAAAGATGGGTATGACTTTCACGTTCTTATCAAACGCTCCGAATGTTCGCGATTGGATAAGGATTCGATTGCAAAAGTGGATCAGATATACTGCGTGCCTACAAATCGGTTGCCCGATCAATACTATCTGACGCATTTGGACAAAAAAACAATGGCTCGTCTTTACGAGCCATTGCTGATTGTGTTGGGAGTCCCGTTTCTTATTAGAGGAGGTAGCTCAATCGGTTAGCGCTTCCCGCTGTACGTCACCCATGCGCTCAACCAGCGTTTTGTCACCAAGGGACTGTTCTTCCCCTCTCTTGAGCAACTCCCTATGCTTTTGGGACAGCGGCTGGGTTAATCTGTCGCCGAAAGCTGCCGCTACCTCCTCCAGGAATGCCTTGCGCTGGGTAGTGTAGCTGAAACTAGCAATGAAGAGCTTGGGTCTAGGAACAGTTCCCCACCCAACACCTGTGTACAGCCCGAGCGCCAAGGTCTCATCACGCCGGCTTTCGCTTGTCTCTATCACTTCGTCCCCCTTTTTGTCTGTGGGCAGTGCATGCAGAAAAGGAATCCAGTACATTGAACGAGTGCTTTTGGAGAATTGGACTGTCTTTCAAAGAATTAAATTTTTTTCCGTACACGGCAATTATATAGCGATTCTGAAAAGTCATCAAGTTCATTATTGTTCTATCCTTGCCAAAGAACAAAAGCCGTCCGCCACGCCAAAATAGTCGCGCTGGTCGAGCACATGCTGGCCCTGCACGTCAAGCTGGCCGCTGCCGCCGTCCCCGCCGACAAGACGCTCTACCAGCGCCAGACCTGGGGTGAGCCTACCGAACCCTTGGGGCCACCGACCGGCAGATTGATGCGCTGGTGTACGAGATGGCGCTGTTCTGTGGTAAAATAAGAGTCAAACTGTGAGACGGTAAAGGAGTGGATAATATGCAGGCAACCGCAACGACTCTACAAATTCAAGGTCCGGTCGTGGTGCTTCCGTTGGAGGAATATCTGGAACAGCAAGCCCAGCTCGAGGATTATCGGCGCTTAAAGGCGGTCTATGAACAGGAACGCCAGGACCGGTTTCGACGCTTGCTGACCATAGCCGAACGCAACCGCGACGTATCGCCAGAACAGGTCGAGGCCGATGTGTCGGCAGCGGTCAGCGCCGTGCGCGGACAATCATAATGCGCGTCGTTCTCGACACCAATGTCATCGTCAGCGGCCTCATATCTGAACACGGGGCGCCGCGGCGGATTATTCAAGCGTGGCAGGCGCAACAGTTCACGCTGCTGACCTCGACGCTGATTGTAGCCGAGGTCAACCGGGTGTTGCGGTACCCACGCATTCGAGAGACATACCATCTCTCCGAAGCAGATCTCTCGTTGGTTACAGAAACGCTGCTGAACGATGCGCTGATCCTCCAAGACCTCTATCAGGTCGCCCGCAGCCGCGACCCGGATGACAACGTCTTGTTGGCTTGTGCGCTGGAAGGGCGCGCCGACTATCTGGTGAGCGGCGATCCCCATTTGCTGGAAATCAAGTACTATCACGGCGTGCAAATTGTGACCCCACGCCAATTTTTGGAAATCCTCCTAGAGCGTGCGTAGGAATGGCGCTGTACTGGCAACCCGCTGCCGCCGTCCCCGCCGACAAGACGCTCTACCAGCGCCAGACCTGGGGTGAGCTGGCCGAACCCTCGAAGTCACCGACCGGGTCATAGACGCGCTGGTGTACGAGCTGTATGGTCTGACCGAGGACGAGATCAAGATCGCAGAGGGTCAAACAGCGCCGCTCGCCACGCCGAGACGGTTCTAAAAGTGCAAGACGAGCCGCCGGGGTTCAATCAGACATTGAATAATTGACAGACTGATGGTACAATGCTACCCACACGACCTGTAGGAGCATTTGCGTGATCCCTAACCGTACCTTGATCAAAAATGGCGTCCTCGTCACCGCCGAGAACGCCTTTCCCGGCGATCTACTCGTCGTCGACGAGCACATCGCGGCTCTCGGCGTGGACCTGCCGCAGCAGCCCGGCGATCAGGTCATCGACGCCAGCGGCTGCGTCGTGTTGCCCGGCATCATCGACGCCCACACCCACATCCAGCTCGACACCGGCATCTATCAGACGCCCGACGATTGGCTCACCGGGACGCGGGCAGCGGCCTGCGGCGGCGTGACCACCGTGATCGATTATGTCACCCAATATCCTGGACAAACGCTTCCCCAGGCCGTAGAGGAGCGCTGGAAAGAGGCTAATCCGGCCGTCATTGACTATGCCCTGCACTGCATGGTCACGGACCTGCCGCCGGGCCGCGAAGACGAACTGGAGGTGTTGGTTGATCTAGGTCTGCCCAGCATCAAGCTATACACGACTTATCGGCCCAACTATTACGCCGCCGACGACGCCGTGCTGCGCCTGTTGCGGGCGGCGGGCGAGCGTGGCATCTTGACCACCGTGCACTGTGAGAACGACGACCTGGTCACGGCGGCCACCCAAGCTCTGGTTGCGGCGGGTCGCACCGGACTGGCAAATCACGGTCGCGCCCGTCCCGCGCTAGCCGAGGTGGAAGCCGTTCAACGGGTGCTGCTCCTGGCCCAGGCCGCCGAAGCGCCGGTTTATATCGTGCATTGCTCGGTGGCGCGCTCGGTCGAGCTGGTGCGCGAGGCGTGGGGCCGGGGCCAACTGGCCTTTGCCGAGACCTGCCCCCAGTATTTGCTGCTGGACGAGTCGGCCTATACCGGCGACGAGCCGCACAAATTCATCTTGCAGCCGCCCCTGCGCGCTGCCGAGGACAACGAACGCCTGTGGGGCCTGGTCGAGCAAGGTGTGGTGGACGTGATCGCCACCGACAGTTGCGACTATACGCTAGAGCAAAAGCTGGCTCATCCCGAGTTCACCCAAACGCCCGGCGGGTTGCCCGGCAGCGAGACGCTCTTGCCGCTGATGGCGACATACGGAGTGGCCGAGGGGCGCATGGGCTGGCCCGACCTGGCGCGTATGCTGTCCACCAATCCGGCCCGCATCTTTGGCCTGTATCCGACCAAAGGCACCCTGTTGCCCGGCACCGACGCCGACGTGACGGTTTACGATCCGGAGCACAACCATACCTTGTCGCCCGCCAACCTGCACGGCCTGGCCGGATACACGCCCTACGAGAGCTTTCCTATTCAGGGACAGGTCAAGCTAACCTTGTCGCGCGGGCGAATCGTGTTCCAAGACGGCGAATTCAAGGGCCGAGCAGGACATGGTCGGTTCATCGCCGGCCAACCCATCGGGATGTGAAACTATGTATCAACTCGTTCAAGCCCTGTGGGACCAGATGCGCGCCGATTTGAGCGCCGATGGCTTGCCCCAACTCCAAGAGGCCTGCCAGGCGCTTTTGAACGGTCGTTTAGGCCCGCTCACCGACGTCCAAAGGGAAGACCTGGAATCTGTGCAGCGCTCGGCCGACAAGCTGGCCTGGCGCTTTGCGGGCGCGCCCATCAACTGGGCCGATTACAGCGAAGCGGCTCACGCGCTGCGCGGCCCGCTCAACGCTACCATCGGCTTTTCCCGGCTGATGCTCCTGGGCGTCCAGGGGCCTATCACCGCCGCCCAGGGCGAGGCGCTGGAGACGATTTACGGCGTCAGCCGGCGCTTGCTGGCGCTATTTAACCTGCTGCTGGAAGCGCTGCTTTTCCACGAGGGAGACATTGAGCCCAAGATCGAAGCCGTGCAAATAGGCCCTTTGCTGGAAGAACTGGTCGGCGCAGGACATACCTTGACCGACGGCCGCGACTTGAGCTTCGAAGCTCAACTGAACGACGCCGTCGCACAGACGACGCTCCACAGCGACGCGCAACGCCTCAAGCAAACTCTGTTGGCATTGTTGGCAGTGGCGGCCAAGTATACTCACCAGGGGATGTTGATCCTCAAAACCCAGGTGGCCGAGGAAAAGCTCCTTTTCCAGATCGAAAGCCACGGCTGCCAGATGCCCGCGCCATTTTTGGGAGACCTCGCGCTGCTTTTGACCGCTCAGGCCGACTTGACCTTACCCTATGACACGCACTTGCGTCTGGGCCTAGCGCGGCGCTCGATCGTCGCTCTGGGAGGGCAATTGGAACTGCAACGTAGGGAGCAAGCCTGCTTCTTTACTGTGATATTGCCTGCTGCGTAAAACGCGAAATGTGATTCACGCATCACGTTTCACGTTTCAGGAGAGACAGCCATGGACTTGACGCAGATCGTGCGAATCGCCCGTGGGGATGCCCCGGCCGACCTGGCTTTGCGCAACGGCAAACTGATCAACGTGTATAGCGGTGAAATATACCCGACCGACGTGATCATCGCCGGGGACAAAATCGTGGCCCTGGGTTCTGGCTATGAAGCCAAAGCCGAGCTGGACCTGGGCGGGCGCTACGTGGCCCCTGGCTTTATCGACGCCCACGTGCACATCGAGAGCAGCATGGTCACCCCCCCCCAGTTTGCGCGCGCCGTCACACCGCGCGGCGCCACGACCGTCGTCAGCGACCCGCACGAGATCGCCAACGTGTGCGGGCTGGCCGGCATCCATTATATGCTGGATGCTTCCGAGAACCTGCCGCTGACGGTATACGTCAACGCCTCGTCGTGCGTGCCGGCCACGTCAATGGGCAGCGCAGGGGCCGACCTGGACGCCACGCAACTGGCTACCCTGCTGAGCCATCCTCGCGTGCTGGGCCTGGCCGAGATGATGAACTATCCCGGCCTGATTCTGGGCAAGCCCGACGTGTTGGCAAAAATGGAGGCGTTCCGGGGCCGCATCGTTGACGGCCACGCGCCCGGCGTAAGCGGCCCGTGGCTCAACGCCTACGTCGCGGCCGGGGTCGGGTCGGATCACGAATGCGTCACGCCCGATGAAGCCCTGGAAAAGCTGCGCCTGGGCATGGTCGTTTTTCTGCGCGAGTCCACCGGCGCCCGCAACCTGCTCGACTTGTTGCCGGCCGTCGCGCCGGAAAACAGTCGCCGCTGCTGCCTGTGCACCGACGACCGCCACCCCGCCGACCTGCTGGATGACGGTCACATCGACTATTTGCTGCGGTTGGCGGTCGAACAGGGTCTCGACCCGCTGACGGCCATCCGCATGGCCACGCTCAACACCGCCGAGTGGTTCCGGCTGTACGACCGGGGGGCCATCGCGCCGGGCAAACGCGCCGACATAGTCATCTTGGCGGATCTGCACAAGTTTGAGGCCGAGCTGGTCTTTAGCGGCGGGCGGCTGGTGGCGCAAGATGGCGACCTTGCGGGGGATTGGACGTTGCCTGAGATGGCCGACAGCGCCGTGCGCGACACCGTGCGCGTAGATTGGGACAGCATCGACGAAACCACCTTTCACATCCCCGCCGCCGGCCCCAAAGCGCGGGTCATCGGCGTGATCGAAGGCCAGATCGTCACCCGGCATCTGGTTCACGAGATCACCTGTGAGAACGGCAACGCCATCGCCGACGTCTCGCGCGACATTCTCAAACTGGCCGTCATCGAACGCTACAAAAAGACGGGCAACGTGGGCCTGGGCTTTATTCAGGGCCTCGGGCTGCAAACCGGCGCGCTGGCTGCGTCGGTGGCCCACGATCACCACAATCTCATCCTCGCCGGGGCCGACGAGCGCAGCATGCTCACTGCTGCGCGAGCCGTTGGCGCGATGGGAGGCGGGTTTGCCGCCGCCAACGGCGAGCAAGTGCTGGCGACGCTCCCCCTACCCATCGGGGGCTTGATGTCGAACCAGCCAATGGAAACCGTCCGCGACGCGATGGATGCGCTGCTCATCGCCAGCGCCGCTCTCGGCTCGAACCTGCATGACCCGTTCATGACCCTGGGCTTTATGGCGCTGGAGGTCATCCCGGCCCTCAAGCTCACCGATCAGGGATTGGTGGACGTGGAGCAGTTCAAGCCCGTAGGATTATTTTTGGAGGAATAGGCGGCGACCAATCGTAGGGCATCCGTCGTTGACAAAACCCCCACTTGACCGGATAATAAAACCCAATGAGACGCCCGAACCGGACGCTCCCGCTGCTGGCGTTGGCCTTGCTGACGCTGGCGGCGATAACCTGTAACCGCACCGCTCAGGTCCAACCGACGCTGGTCCCAACCCTCACCCGGTCGGCGGCGACGTCCGTCGCTCTCGTCACGCCCTCAGTTCCGGCTTCCGCCGCGCCCACGCCTACCCCGTCGCCCACCCCCACTTCTACTCCGACCGCCACCGCGACGCCCACCCCCCCGCCCATTGTCCTGATCGAGGCCGCCGAGACCGCGCTACATAACGGCGACCCGGCCGCGGCGCAGTCGGTCCTGGAAGCGTTGCCGGTGGAACGCCTGGACGAGATAGAGGCCCCGCTGGCCCGCCTGGGGCTGATTCAAAGCGCTGTGGAGAGTCAGGACTATCGAGCGGCAATCGAGACGGCCCGGGACTTTTTGGTCCAACACCCTGGACACGCGTTATCCCCCGACGCTCAATTTTTCCTGGCCGAGGCTTTGATGGGACAAGGCGAATATCTGGCTGCCGCCGAAGCGTATCGCGCCTATCTGGACCAGCGCGACGTCATTGCCCCTTACGTGCAGACCTGGATCGGCGACGCCTACACTCTGGCGGGCGAATACGATGCCGCCGTCGGGGCCTACAGCCAGGCCCTTACCCTGGCCCCTACCTTTGACCTGCTTTACCAGATCCGCGAAAAACTGGCCCTGGCCTACAACTATGCCGGCGAACACGCCGCCGCCCTGGCCCAATACGACGCTATCCTGGCCGCCGCCGCCGATCCCAATCTGCGGGCGCGAATTCAATATCAGGCCGGCGAGACGCTGCTGGTCGCCGGGGAACGCCAGGCCGCCTACACCCGTTTTTACGACCTGGTGAACCATTATTACCAAACCGCCCCGGCCTACGCAGCGCTGGTAGACCTGATCAATAGCGACCAGGCGGTGAACGATTACCAACGCGGACTGGTGGATTATTACAACGACGCCTACGACGCGGCGGTGGCCGCTTTTTACCGCGCCATCGAAGCCGACCCCGAAGGGCACGGCGGCGCGCCGCACTATTTCGCCGGGTTAACCTACCGCGCCGCCGGCAATTATGCCGCCGCCATCGCCGAGTTTACGTCGCTCATCGACACGCACCCTACCGACCCCTACGCCGACGACGCCTGGCTGGCCCGGGCCTGGACGCACTACCTGGCAGGCGACGACGAGACTGCTGTGGCCGTCTACACCCAATTCGTCGCCGCCAATCCGCGCAACGCTTTAGCTCCCGAAGCCCTGTGGTGGGCCGCCAACATCCTCTTTTGGGGCGACGACTACGTCCGCGCCGAGCCGCTATTTACCCAGCTCGCCCAAAACTACCCCGCCAACGAAAACGCCGCCGACGCGCTGTATCGGGCCGCGTTTTGTCGTTATCGCCTGGGCGACTACGCCCAAGCTGAAGCCGCCTGGCGCGAATACAGCGCCGGTTATCCCACCGGCGAGCTGGCTGCCGGGGCGCATTTTTGGCGCGGGCGGGCCTACCTGGCCGCCGGAGAGACGCTCAGCGCCACGCAGGCATTCAGCCAGGCCGTCGCCGCCGGCCCGCTGGACTATTACAGCCAGCGCGCCCTTGACTACCTGGCCGACGTGGACGATCCACGCTCGCCTTTTGTGCAGCGGTCTCTGGAAAGCCGATTTTTCCTCGAAAATCGGGGGGCTGAAGACGAGGTTGCCGAACGCGCCGCCGACGACGGCTCGACAGAACGCGCCGCCGACCTGTGGCTGGGAGACTGGCTGGGCTTGAGCGCCACCGAGGCCCTCACCCTCAGCCAGCTTTCACCCACCCTCGCCGCCGACCCCCGTCTGCTGCGCGGACAGGAGTTGTGGCGGCTGGGTCGCAAGGCCGAGGCCAAAGAGGAGTTGGAGCGGCTGCGGCGCGACACCGCTAGCAATCTGCCGGCTCAATATCAGTTGGCCGTCTTTTTCCGCGACCTGGGGTTGTATCGCTCGTCCATTTTGGCCGCCAACGCCGCCATTCAACTGTCGCCGGCCCGTTCGCCGTTTGACGCGCCGCCCTTTTTGGCCCGGCTGGCCTATCCCATCTACTACGCCGACCTGGTGTTGCCCGAAGCTGAGGCCAACGAGCTGGACCCGTTGCTGCTGTTTTCCCTCATCCGCCAGGAAAGCCTGTTCGAGGGCTTTGCCACTTCTTTCGCTTCTGCCCACGGCCTGATGCAAATCATCCCCAGCACTGGCGCAAGCATCGCCGAAAGTCTGGGCTGGCCCGATTACGCCACTACTGACTTGTACCGCCCTTTTATCAGCGTCAAGTTTGGTAGCTGGTATCTCGCCCGCCAGTTGGACGCCTTTGACGACATGATTTACCCGGCTCTGGCGGCCTATAACGCCGGTCCCGGCAACGCCCGGCGCTGGCTCAACCGCACGCTCGGCGCGTGCCCAGACGCCGCTCCCGACGCATGCCCCTTTGATTATGATCTGTTCGTCGAGATCATTCACCTGCGCGAGACGCGCCTCTACATCCGCCAGATTTACAAGCACTATGCGATGTACCAATATCTATACGCCGCCTCTGGATCACTGAATCGCTGATAAACACGGGTGACACTGAGGCTGTTTCAGTGGAATCAGCGCTTTTTCAGCGTTTCTGTGCTCCTGACTTGCCCATCCCCCATCCCTGAGTTAAAATAGCTCCCGCACCATTTCGACACTTGCCATTTGCCAACTTGCAGAGGAGCATAATGGTCCTACACGAAATTGTCGCTAATCCGCACCTGCACACGCCCTACTCTGACGGAGCCTGGACCCACGCCCAGGTGGCCCAGGCCGCCGCCGAAGCGAGCATCGAGGTCGTCATCGCCACCGATCACAACGTGTGGGTGGACGGCGTCGAGGGCTATTACGAAAACGTGTTGTTGCTGGTGGGCGAAGAGGTGCATGACACGCAAAAGCTGCCCCAGTGCGACCACTTGCTCGTCTACGGCGCAGAGCGGGAAATGGCTCCCCACCCGGGCGACGCGCAGCAGCTCATCGACGCCGCGCAAGCACAGGGCGGGTTGTGTTTCCTGGCCCATCCGGTCGAGCGCAGCTCGCCCCTCGGCCCCGAGCTGGCCGCCATCCCCTGGACCGATTGGGAGGTGAATGGCTACTGCGGCATCGAGCTATGGAACTATATGTCCGAGTTCAAGTCGCTGCTCCACTCCAAACTAGACGCAATCTTGTACGCGTTTTACCCTGACCTGGGGATCAAGGGGCCGTTTCGCCACACCTTGCGGCTGTGGGATAAACTCATCGCCGAAGGGCGGCGTGTGGTCGCCATAGGCGGCGCCGACGCCCACGGCAACACCTACTCCCTCGGTCCCATTCAGCGCGTGGTCTTTCCGTACAAGTATCTGTTCAACTGCGTCAGCACGCATCTCCTGCTCTCCACTCCCCTCAGCCGCGACCTAGCTACAGACAAGACCACGATTTACAGCGCCTTGCGAGCCGGTCATGGTTTCGTGGGTTACGACGCCATCGGCTCCACGCGCGGTTTTCGTTTCTTTGCGCGCAGCGGTTCCCGGCTGGTGACGATGGGCGACGAGCTAAAGCGCGAAGGCGCGCTCATCTTTCAAGTTGAGGCGCCCGCGCCTGCCGACGTGCGGCTGCTGCGCGACGGGCAAGTGGTGGCCCGCGCCAGTGGTCAACACCTGGAATTTACGACGGGCGTGCCGGGCGTTTACCGCGTGGAGGTATATCGGCGTTATCGCTGGCGCCAACGCGGTTGGATTTTTAGCAATCCCATTTACGTATATTGAGCGCAGCTATCCCCGCCGCCGGCGCAGATGCAGGCCCACGTAGGCCAGCGCGATGGCCAGCGCCAGGACGCGCAGCGCCCAATTGCGCCACGTGGCCGGCGAAATGTAGGGCAGGCGCGTCCCGCCCGGCGCAGGGGGCGTGGCCGTCGATCTGCCCACGAGGAGAGCCTCCAGCGTGGCCTCGGTCACAGGGGGCGTGCCGGTCGGCGGCAGCGGTTCGTGCGTCGGCGCCAGGGTCGAGGTCGGCGGCAACAGCGGAGATGGACCTGGCGAGTGGGGAATGACGGGCAAGGGTAGCAGCGAGGAATCGGGCCGGAACTCGCCATCGTGGGCCGTACGCCACACCAACACAGTGATCATCAAACCTACCGCTAATACGATGATGAGAAACAAGTGAGGTCGCCGGCTCACGGGTGCTCCTTGACGCTGTTCAAAACAGGGCGATTATACCACTCTCCCGGTTTACCGTCTACTGTCGCCTGCCCACAATCCAACTCGGCTCATCCTTGACAATCGGTTATTGACCGGTACAATGAAACGCGGTTCGTAGTGAGTAACACACACGGGGGAGAATAGCGGGGATGCACCGTTTGCCGCGCAGCTTTTATGCCCGGTCCACCCTGGCCGTAGCGCGCGACCTGTTAGGACAGCGCCTGGTGCGGGTGGCTCACGGGCAGCGCCTGGTCGGGCGCATCATCGAGGTAGAGGCCTATGCCGGAGCCGACGACGCCGCCTCGCACGCTTATCGCGGACTGACGCCTCGCAACGCGCCCATGTTCGGCCCCCCCGGCCACGCCTACGTGTACTTTATCTACGGCATGCACTGGATGTTCAACGTCGTGGCGCGACCGGACGCCGTCGGCGCGCCCGCCGGAGCGGTGCTGGTGCGGGCCTTGATCCCGCAAGAGGGTCTCGAACTGATGCGGCAACATCGGCCTGGCCAGCCCGACCACTTGCTGACCAATGGTCCCGCCCGTCTGACGCAGGCTTTGGGCATAGACGGCGCTTTCAGCGGCGCCGACCTGTGCACTCACGTGGAAATCTTTATCGAGCCTGGCGCGCTGTCGCCCGACGCCGCCGTCGCGTGCGGGCCGAGGGTAGGGGTGAGGGGCGATACGCTGGCCCAAACACGCCCCTGGCGTTGGTGGGTCAAACGTGAAGCGTGAAGAACGAGACGTAAAACGCCATTCACGCTTCACGTCTCACATCCCACGGGGAGGATGCCATACATGGTCGTTACAGGGGAAATTCAGCTCGATTCAAAAGGAAATTGCGACATGCACGACGTCACCCGCCAGGTCGCCGCTATCGTGCGCGAAAGCGGCCTCGCAGGCGGCATCGTGACGGTGTTTACGCCCAGCTCGACCTCTGGCCTGACCACCATCGAGTTCGAGTCGGGGGCGCTGGCCGACCTGGAGCGGTTATTGGACGAAGTAGCCGCAGCCCGACGGGACTATCGGCACAACCTACGTTGGGGCGACGGCAACGGTCACAGCCACGTGCGGGCAGCACTGATCGGTCCATCGCTCACCATCCCTTTTGTAGACAGTCGGCTGGTATTGGGAACCTGGCAGCAGATCGTTTTTTTAGATTTCGACAACCGTGCGCGCTCGCGCCGCTTGGTGGTACAGATCATCGGTGAGTAAAAGCTCTCCTATCAGAAGAGAGCTTGTATGCGCTTTGGCCAGGGGTGGTGGAGGTGTTAACCATTCCGTAATCTTGCCGTAACTTTCCGGCGGTGTATCTGTGCTAAACTAGCCTAAGTCCTATGTTCTTTACCAATATTATTTGATAAGCGGTTCGAATCCGAGCGGCACAATCTGATACCAGGAGTTGCCCGGCTTGAGGGGCAAAGGGTTCCCGGCGTTGTCTACGAACGAAAGCATGTCCTCACGCATTTGACGGATCCAGCGCCCGTCAAAAATCTGGCCGTCGCGCACGATCTGCACGGGACCATCCCCCCAGATCTGGATTTGGATGGAATAGTGCCCGCCGCCTACCAAGTCTTCGAGGATGTCCGTCTCGACGTGATGGGCATACACAATGATCACGTTGGCCGCGCTGAGTTGTTCGCCGGTAAGAGCGTCGGTGTGCGCTTCGCCCAAGACAGAGCGCTGATAGCGCCCCAACTCAGGCGCATAGGTCCATTCGGCCGAAGCCACGCCGGGCAGGTAGGCGATTTCGATATAATTCGCAACTTGACCGTTAGGTGGGGGCGCTTCGCGGAAGGCCAACCCGTGCAAGTCTTGACGAGTGTTCAGGCCGCGTTCTGTGGTCAGTTTCCAGATGGCGGCAGTGCTGGTAAAGAGGGTATGCTCAAAGGCCTTGTTAGGCTCCGGCGCCCGAAAAAAGACCGGCTCGCCCACCCCAAAATCGGGCGAAACAACTCGCGGAAAAAAGTCGGATGCCATAATCTTTTCCTTGACGCCGCCGCTAGAGCCTGAATAGGCAAACATGCTCTTGAACATGGCCGGGATTTCCAGATCAATCAACCGTCCGCTGCGGATGGAGCCGACCTGGGGCGCGTCTTGGTCCAAATAAACTGCGGTAAAGCGGGTCACGCCGCCTTCGGCATAGTGTTCAAAAACCAGGTTGGCGAAAGACAACCCCGCCTGGGGGCGTACCACCGGAGGCGCGTTGGAGATTTTTATGGCCAGCGGGCGGCGCTCTAGCACGGTGGGGTCAGAAACGCGCAAGCCCGTCAATGGATTGACGTCGGGTGGAAACTCGGTCATGAGGGATGTATCCGGGGTTGGGGTGGGCGGCGGCAGCGGGGTCACTGTCGATGAAACCCAGGTCGGAGTGGGGGGAGGCAATGGGATGGATGTCGCCCCAATTTTCGGCGTGCGAGTGGGGGTCGGCGTTGTTAGAGCGGCATTTCTGCCACACGCAGTCAACCCCAGATGAACGCTTGCCCCCACAATAAACACCACAGCCAGGGTCAGTAGAGTTGTCTTGAAAGAATCACCCGCAAGGTTTCGCATTGGTTACACCTCCTTGACCAGAAGCTATTATAGCACAAGTCACCCAAGGGAAAAACGCCCCGCTGGGTGGGTGCTGCCAAGTATCAGGTTAGTTGACTTGGCTCTGAAGACCGAGTATAATCGGTTATTCCTTTGGGAAATTGCAATCGGCACTCATGCGAGTTTGCAATTCAGTCTGTGCATTTGCGCCGTTTCAGTTACCTGTATGTGCGGTGCTATTAAGTGAGCGCGGGGCGGTTCGGCGCAGATGCACAAAGAGCGTGAGGCTGCCGGCCTCACGGGGGTAACAACGCAGTACGCGGGAGGCATGGCGGGGATCTATGGCCTTAAAAGGAAACCTGCGAGATTTTGGTATCACACAATTACTGAATCTGATCAATCTGGCGCGCAAGACGGGCACGCTTTCCATTGAGGCAGCCGACAAGCAGGCGCAGATATGCTTCAAAGAAGGCAAATTGGTTTTTGCCTCCATGGGAAACCAGGATGGTCACCTGGCCCAAGTGCTGTTCAAGGCGGGCAAGTTAACGCAAGAACAGACTCGCACCATCCTCTCAAGAATCGGCACGACCAATGACAAGCGCCTGGGAATGATGCTCATTGAGGCCGGGCACGTGACTCAAGATGACATCTTGAGCAGTGTGCGCAAACACACCGAAGATGTCGTCTTTCGCATCTTTACGTGGTCCGAGGGCGCTTTTTATTTTGAACCCAACGTGTTGCCTCCCGAGGAACGTATCACGGTGCCTATCAACCTGGATAACATGATTATCGAAGGCACACGCCGCGTCAAAGAGTGGGAACATCTCCAGGATGAGTTGCCGAACCTGGATATGGCGCTGCGCTTCACCGACCGGCCAGACGCGCGATTGCGCGACATCAACCTCAGCGTAGAAGAGTGGCGGGTCGTGTCTTTCATCAATCCCCGCAACAGCATCCGACAGATCGCCAAAGCCAACAACATGAGCGACTTTCAAATCCGGCGCATTATCTACGGGATGCTCCAAGCAGGACTGGTAGAGCTCGTTCGGCCCGAGGGGATGGAAAAAGCATCCGCACCTCGGCCCGGAGTGACGGCGCCGGCTGCGTCGCATCCGCGCAGGCCACCGCCGGTCAAGCGCAGCGTTGTCGAAAAGCTCATTAACCGGATCAAGGGCTTGTAGCGGGAGCCAATTCGCCTACACTTTGCGGGCTATCACTAGGAGGGGGTGGACGAAGCGCGATGGGAACAGTGCAAACAGTCAAAATCGTCGTCACAGGGCCTTTTTCAGCCGGTAAAACCGAGTTTATTCAGACGGTCAGCGAGATTGACGTGGTCTCGACAGAAAAAAAGATCACCAGTGAATCAGAGCGCATCAAAGAGCGCACGACAGTGGCGATGGACTTTGGCCGCATTACCATCGATGACGACCTGGTGCTGTATCTCTTTGGCACCCCCGGTCAAAAACGTTTCGACTTTATGTGGGAGATTTTATCAGAAGGCATGCTGGGGTTTGTGGTGCTCATTGACAGCGTGCGACCCGAAACTTTTCGCGAAGCGCGGATGATCCTGGATACTTTTCGGACCTACGCCCCCACACCTTACGTGGTCGCGGCCAATAAGCAAGATATGCCGGACGCATGGGACGTGGACGACCTGCGCATTGCGCTGCGCATAGATCCAGAGATCAAGCTGCTGCCATGCGTGGCAATGGACCGAGAGAGTGTGCGCAACGTGCTGCTAGAATTGCTTTACTCCATCCTTGAGGAGATGGATGCTCAGGAGGTCTAGTCAATCCTTCCGGTTTTTGTCGCGCAAGAACCTGGACCTGTATGGGTTCATACGCCTGCCCAAAAATGGCTTCGACGTGAGCTCAGCCGAACGGCTTCGTAGTGCGGGTCGAAGGCTAAACTGAACGGCGGGCGTCACTTTGAATCGAGGCAAGTCGGTGAGTTCCATCGTTACTGACCAGGGAATCGTTCATTACGAGGCATACGGCCGCGGCGCTCCGGTCATCTTGCTGCATGGCTGGATCAACTCGTGGGACGTCTGGCGCGACACCATGTTGGCTATCCCTGAGTTGGGACGCTACAAAGTGTATGCGCTCGACTTTTGGGGGTTTGGCGAATCGGCCAAGCAAAAAACACCGCCGTTTCAGATCCAGTCTTATGTCGACATGGTGTTACAGTTCATGGAGATCATGGGCATTAACCAGGCGCCAGTCTTTGGACACTCGATGGGTGGCACGGTGGCGCTGGCTCTGGCGCTAAGAGCGCCGGGCATGGTCAGAAAGGCCGCTATTGTGGGGTCGCCTATCAACGGCAATTCGCTCAATATCTTTCTCAAATTATCGGGCATAAGCTGGATTGCCCGCGTGGCCTGGCGTGTGACCATCATCAAACAAATGGTGATGTGGATGGTATTGGCCGGCGACTCGCCCCGAGTGCGCAAAATGATCTTTAGAGACGCGGACAAGACCAATATAGAGTCTTTCTTTCGCAGCATCGGCGACCTGCACCGCACCGACCTGCGCTCTCAAATCACACAGTTGAACATTCCGACACTGGGTATATTCGGAACCCGCGACAACATCGTGAACCCCAACCAGGGCCGGCTTTTGGCAACGGGTATTCCCCAGGCGCGTGTGGAAATGATGCCACAGAGTCGTCATTTCCCCATGTTAGACGAGCCAGAACGCTTTATCCAGATTGTCCAAGAGTTTCTGGCTCAGGATTAACAAACGGTCATCAGAGTCTAGACATGATCATCACATCGACAACCGAGCAACAAGAGATCCATTATTACTATAGCAACAAGATGGCCCGCATCGTCCTGCTGGCGATGGAAGAAGTGATGGGCCGCAACGGTGTGAATGCTGTCTTGAACCTGGCGCACTTGAAACATCTGGTCAACAACTATCCACCTAATAACTTTGATCGCCAATTTCCCTTCGAAGAAGTGGGAGCCATTCAACAGGCATTAGACGAGATGTACGGTCCGCGCGGGGGCCGGGGATTGGCGCTGCGGGCCGGACGTATGTGCTTCAAATTTGGCATCAAAGAGTTTGGTCCGGTACTGGGCATCGCAGACCTGGCGTTTCGCTTGCTGCCGTTAGGCATGAAACTCAAAGTTGGTTTTGAGGTTTTCGCCGAGACCTTTAACAAGTTCACCGATCAGGTGGTGCGTCTGGGCGAGGACGAAACCCGTTTTTTGTGGACCATTGAACGCTGCCCGGTGTGTTGGGGGCGCCACACGAATTATCCTTGTTGCCACCTGGCCGTGGGTATCTTGCAAGAGTCACTTTATTGGGTCAGCGGCGGCAAGAACTTTCACGTCGAAGAGACTACATGTGTAGCTCAGGGCGATCCGACCTGCATCATTACCATCGACAAACAACCGTTGGACTAGCGCGGATCGGGCGTGTCTGAATTGGATCAGCAGCCATGCGCAAGATCATCATCGAAGATAGACGAAATATCGACCCCTTTAATGAACCTGCGCGGGAACTGCGCGTCATGAACAAACCTCTGTTCCTGCACCAACGCGACGTGTTGTTACCCCACTGCACAGGCCGCGAATTTCCCGTTCGCTCGCTAGATCAATTGCCGGCCAGCATCCGTGAAGAGCGCGTCGAGACGCTCGTCCACCGAGATAATCTTTTTTTCGACCAATTTCTCGTCGATGAATTTGTGCGCCGGGCGCGTGAAACAGGCAAAGCATGCCAGGTAGCCTTTGGGCTAGACGACAAGTCCATTGTCAACCATGCCCTGCGTCTGCAAAAAGGCATCCGTCGCCAGGGCGACTATTACATAGCCGATCTGTGGTACTATCCACACGGCCTGGAAGACCACGCTCGCCCATTGGTGATCGACACCGAACCTTACGAAGCCGGTTATTACCGCGTGCCGACCTACATGGCTCGTGAGCAAGGCGAGATCATCTATCATCTACCGATGAAAGCCTTTTTGTCCATTGAGCACTGGACCCAGGTTTTTGTGGCCAGTGTGCCATTTGGCATTTTTGCCATGGCCGCCCGTTCGGAACGAGCGGCCAGTCGCAGCATTATCTTCAAGCTCAAGGTCTTGATGCACGCCCTGATCGAGCGCCGCCAGTTCCTCTCATCCTCCGCCGTGATCAAAATAGGACGCAACTGCACGATCAACCCGACCGCGGTTATCCAGGGCCCAACCATCATCGGCGACAACGTCACTATTGGCGCAGGAGCGCACATCACTCATTGTATCATCGGCAACAACGTAAACATCATGGAAGGCTGTCAGTTGATGCTCAGCACCGTGGGCGACGGCTGCTATTTGCCCTTTCGTGCGGCCTTGCTGATGACGGCAGTGATGGAAAATTCGATCATTGCCCAAAACACGTGCCTACAAAAATGTGTGATAGGACGCAATACCTTTATCGGCGCCGGCACCACGTTCACCGATTTTAACCTGGTGCCCAAGCCCATTCGGGTCTTTTTCGAAGGCGAGTTGCACCCGGTGGGCACCGACGTGATGGGGGGGTGTGTAGGACACAACTGTAGACTTGGATCTGGGCTGGTCATCTACCCGGGCCGCACCATCGAATCGGACACGATCATATTCTCTACCCCGGAACGCCGCGTGATCGCCAAAAACGTCACCTTTGAAGAAAGCGATCACCTCAAAGTCGAGGGGGGGGCAACGTTACATCCCAGGCAATATGATCCCAATATTACTCGGTTATAGGTGAGTTGTGTATGTTTCTCACGTCACCGGTTGCCGCTCGATTGACAGCGGCGTCAAGATGAGGTACATCATCTGCCCTTATGCCCAAGCGCCAGGCGGAGGTGAAAAATGAGCAAAGGCCGCATTCTGGTTGTTGAAGATGATTTCGACATTTCCAACATGCTGCGCATCTATTTTCAATCGCAGGGTTATGACGTGACCGTTGCGCCGCGCGGTGAGGAAGGGCTGGACAAATGCCGGCAACAGATGCCGCATGTCATCGTGTTGGACATTATGTTGCCCGATATAGACGGCTATGAAGTCTGCCGACGCTTGCGCAGCAACCTGCGCACCAGCCACGTGCCCATCATTTTCCTGACTCAGAAGGATGAACGCAGCGACCGCATCGCCGGATTGGAATTGGGAGCCGACGATTACGTGACCAAGCCCTTTGACATCGAAGAATTGCGCCTGCGCGTACAGGGCAGCATCCGCCGTGCGCAGGCAACCAACTTGAGCAATCCGACCACCGGTCTGCCTAGCGGCAAGCAGATCGAAGAGCAATTGCGCAACCTGATGCGCCAGGATGACTGGGCGTTGTTGTATGTGGGCATCAACCACATCGAACCCTTCCGCGACAAAGAGGGCTTTTTGGCTGCCGATGAAGTACTGCGGGACCTGGCGCACATGCTGGGCGACACCGTGGACGAGTTTGGCACACCCAACGATTTCATCGGACATCGGGGCGGTGACGATTTTATCGTCATCACGACGATGGAACACGGCCCGACTATCCGTGATCGCGTCGTGGCCCGTTTCAGCGCCAACGTGGGCACTCACTATAACTTTATGGACCGCGAAAATCAATCCATCACGGTTGACAGTCAAAGGTATCCCTTGATGTCTTTGGCTATCGGTATGGTCTCGCCCCAAGATGGCCCCTTTGCCGATATTCGCGAGATCACCGAGGTGGCCGCAGAGATGCGGCGGGCCGATGAAAAACGTAAAGGCGTGAGTTGAAGCAACTTGACCAGATCAGCTCATAATTAACAACCGCAAGGGGGGGATGGTTGCAGGCCAACGCGAACTCTGGAGGCGCGGACCGGGTTTGAAAACATCGTTGGACTCTTTAGGGCCCGTTGTGCCGCCGCTAGACGCGGTTGGGGTGCGTAGATGATTGGCAAGGACGAACAGAGAGATAATGATTGGCATCACCGACTTGCGCGGGCTATTCAGACTGCGCTGGCCGTCGGACTGCTGACGGTGTTAATCTGGCTCGCCCGGCGCCGCGCGCCCGACCTGGCGCTGGCCCTTTTCTTCCTGAACGCCGGACCGACCTTTGTCGTGGCCTATTATTGGCGCAGGCGGGCGGGTCTGGCGTTGGTCGCGGCGCTTTTGTTCCTGGCCGTTTTGTTGCTCGGCCTGGCGCCCCCCGCCAACGGCGATACCCCTCGCTTAACCGATCAACCGTGGCTCTTTGCGCTCGAGATGGGCGCCTCGGCGCTACTTTTTCTCTTTTCAGTTTTTGTCGGCGAACGGACAAGCCTGCAGCGCAGACTCCGCGTGCGCTATCATGCACTGGACGAGCTCGGCGAACATCTCGGTCAAAAGCTTCAGGCCGATGAAATCTATCCTATCGTCCTCGAACGGGCAATCAAGATATTTGGCGCGACCGGCGGCGAAATCACCGTGCGAGACGAAGCCACAGCCCAACTTACCGTGGTCGCCGGCGCCAACTTTTCTCGTCAAGTTCATTACACCCCACAAAACTCGCCCCAGGCCGAACCCAGCTTGCCTCGCGCCTACGCGGGCGCTTCATTGGCCGAGCTAGTGCTACGCCGCAACGAGCCTTTCCTGCGTAATGACCTGGCAAACGATCCACATTTTACTCTGACGCCAGACCGCACGTGGCCGGTCGAGCGCATCCACTCGACCTTGGCAGCGCCGCTACGGCGTGGAGGAGATGCTTTTGGTCTGATATGCCTCTTTAGAGCTACGCGCGATTTCGGCCCGTTCGACGCACGTTTTCTCACCGCCATTGCCGAGAAAGCAACCATCGCCCTGGAAAACGCCCGCCTCTTTCACCAGACCGATGCCGACCTGGCCCGGCGCGTGGAAGAATTGTCGGTGCTCAACCGCGTGACCCAGGCGCTCGTCAGCAGCCTGGAATTGGGCCAGACCCTCAATACCATCCTGCAGGCCCTACGCGAGCTTTGTCCTTATGCGATGGCCGAGATTTGTCTATGGGAACCCGTCAACCAAGTGATGCGCTCTTATGCCTGGAGCGGCGCCCAAGAGTACGCCGACGCCGCCGGCGGTTTTTATCGGCTAGATGAGGGCTACAGCGGCTGGATCGCCCGCCACCGCCGACCTCTGTGGATTCCTGACGCAGCGACCTGCCAGGACCCTCGACCCAAGGTCGACCGACATGATTTCCCATTTCGCTCGTATGTGGGGTTGCCGCTCCAGGTAGGCCAGCAACTGATCGGCACGCTCGAAATGGTCAGCTTTGAGCCTGACGCCTTTTCCACGGCCAATGAGGCCATGCTCGAAGCATTGTGCAACCAGGCCGCGGTCGCTATACAAAATGCCCGCCTGTATCAAGAGCGCCAGCAGCGCCTGGCTGAAATGGTCGGCTTGCAGCAGATCTCTCAAACCATCAGCGCCATGCGGGATGTGGGCCAGGTGTACCGGGTGCTCACCGAGCGCATCGCCCAATTGATGAACGTTGAGCTATGCGGCGTGCTGCTACACGATCCGGAAACTCAGGCCCTGATCAGCCGGCCGCCTTTTTATGGCGTAGCCTCCGAGCTCATCCAAAACTATCGCATTCCCGTCCCTCCGGGCAGCCCGATGGGGCACATCTGGCAACAGTCCGAGTATTGGTATAGCAATGACGTATTGAACGACCCGCTGACCGAGCTGGTGGGATTGAGGGAGGTAGCCGTTACATCGGGCGTGCGGTCCACCCTGTTTGTCGCACTGGCCGCCGGCGACCGGCGCTTTGGCATCATTCAGGTCTCTAACAAGCGCGATGGCTCCTCTTTTGATGAGAGCGACGCCCGGCTGCTCGCCATCTTTGCCCACCAGGCCGCCGTGGTGGTAGAAAACGCCCAACTCTACGAACGCGACCAGGAACGTCGCCGCCTCATGGAAGCGTTACAGACCAGCGTGACGGACATCTCGGCGGCGCTAAACCTGGACGAGGCCGTGCAACGAGTCGCGGAGCGAGCAGCCGACACCTTCCACTTGGCGGCAGCGGCCGTGTTGACGCTCAAGCCGGAGCTCAAGTCGATCACGGTCGCGGCAGCGGTAGGTTTATCTGAGGATTTTACCGCCACGCATCGTCTGGCCCTGGAGCAACTCCTGGACCACTGGGAACGCTATGGAACACATCCCTGGTTATTCCGTGGGGTTGAGCTAGAGAGCATCGTTGCCGCCCGCCTGATCCAATCGGAAGACCTGGCCTGGGCAGCCGTCGTTCCATTGCTCAGCGGCAATGAGCCGTTCGGGATGTTACAGTGCTTTGGTCAGGAGAACACCCCCCCCCTCACCCCCGATCAAATGGAAATGATCGCACTCTTTGCTCACCAATCGGCCATTGCCATCGAAAATGCCCGTCTCTACACTCAAACCGACGCCAGCCTGGGCCAGCGGCTGGATGAATTGACCATTTTGAATCGCATCGGTCAGGAGCTGAATGCCAGCCTCGATCTGGAACACATCCTCGAGCTGGTGCTCAACGAAGCCGTGCGAGCCACTCACGCCAGCCATGGCAACGTCAATTTGATGAACTGGGACACCGGCGTGCTAGAAGCCCGCTCTATCTATGGCTTTGCACCTGATGACGCGCCGCAACGCGAGATCAGCTTGATCTACGGTCGAGGCGTAATCGGGCGGGCCGCACAAACCGCCCGACCTGTGGTGGTAGATGACGTCATGCTCGACCCCGATTACGTTGCCATCACACCGGACACTCGTTCAGAGGTGGCCGTTCCTATCCTCCATCGGGGCGTCGTGTTGGGCGTCATTAACCTGGAAAGCCCACGCACGGGCGGTTTCACCGAGGCGCACATTGGCTTTTTGGAAACATTGGCCGCCCAGGCCGCCGTGGCCATCAACAACGCTCGCACCTACGAAGCCATCGAAGAGCGCAGCGAACTCATGCGCCAGCGCACCGAACAACTAAGCCGCCTGTTCGAAATCGCGCAGACGATGCGCACCGACCGCCCTCTGGAAGATGTGTTGACCGAGGTGGCCTTTGCCGTACAGGAGACGGTGGGCTATAACATCGCGCTCATCAGCGTGCGCGAAGGCCATTTGCAGCGGCGGGTAGCGGCAGCGGGCATCCCCATTGCCGAGTTTGAGCGCATGCAGCGCGTACACCAACCCTGGGCAGGTCTGGAAAGCCTGTTCCGGGAAGAGTTTCGCATCAGCAACAGCTATTATATTCCCTACGAGCGCACCGAAGTCACACAACACCTGGACGTATTCCGGCCTGAAACGAGCGCAGTTGGACGTCAGACAGGGCAGTGGCACCCCGACGACATGCTCTTGGTGCCGCTCAAGGGCAGCGGCGACGTGATCTTGGGTCTGCTCTCGGTGGACCAGCCCCGCGACAACCGCGTGCCCGACCGGACCACTATCGAAGCCCTGGAAATCTTTGCGGCCCAGGCGGCCCTGGCTATCGAAAACACACACCTGGTGGATGATTTGACGCGCCGCGTGGACGAGTTGACCCTGTTCAATGAAGTGGCGCACTCGATCAGCACCCGCTTGGACTTGCAGGGACTGTTCGATACAGTGGTTGAGGCCGCCGCCGAGCTGTTGAACGCGCCCCGCAGTTTCCTCTTTTTACAAGATCCCAACGACGAACAACTGGTCTTTGTGCCGCGTTGCGTACGCGGCTATGAGCACATCTCCGCTTTGCGCTACCGCTCAGGGGAGGGGCTGGTGGGTCGCGTGGTCGAAACCGCCACGGCCATCGTCATCACTGACGCCCAGCAAGACGAACGCTATTCGCCCGTGCTGCCTGACGCAGCCGGGACGCCATCTCTGGACGCCGAACACACACTCGTCAGCTCGGTCATCTTGGTCCCACTGATCTACGGCGGACGGATCGTCGGCGTGCTTGGCGCCGACCACTGGCAACCGTTCGCCTTTTCCAACGCCGACATCACCAGCCTGGCCGCGCTGGCTGACCAGGCTGCCATTGCCGCCGAAAACGCCAGTCTGTTCGAGCAGACCCAGCGTCAACTGCAAGAAATGTCGGTGCTCAACCAGATCGGCCACGCTCTGTCTGCGACGGTGGATATGGATGAGCTGCTGGGCGTGCTGCGCGAGCAAGTGGCGCGCCTGGTGCCCACCGAGAGCTTTTACGTGGCATTGTACGACGAGACGACCGACCAGATCTCTTTCCCACTCTTTATCCGCCACGACGAACCGGCGTCGATTGCGCCCATCTCGGCCAATCAAGGGCTGACTGGCCACATTATTCGCACCCGCCAGCCCCTACTGTTGGCAGCCAACGCTCAAGCGGCGCTGGAAAAACTGGGCTTGCCCTGGTTGGGCAACCCGGCCCGTTCATACCTGGGCGTGCCCATGTTGCTGGGCGAAAAGGTGGTGGGGGTCATCGCCGTACAAGACTTTGAGCGCGACCACGTTTTTGACCCGGGTCACGAGCGCGCCCTGTCCACGGTAGCTGTGCAAGCCGCCATTGCCATCCAGAATGCACGTTTGTACAAAGAGACATTAAATCGCGCCCGCCAATTGAGCCAGCTCAACGAAGCAGCCCGCTCTATCTCGTTCGAGCTTGAGATGGCGCGAGTGTTGCAGACCGCCAGCCAACAGATGGCGAATCTGCTCAACGCCAGCGGCTGCGTCATCTCTGATTGGGACCACGAACAGAACGCAGTGCAGGCCATTTCAGAATATCCCCACCAATGGGGTTCTGATCCCGCTATGCCCACCGTCTACCCGCTGGATGAATACCCAGCCACGCGCCACGTGCTCGTGGAGCGAGCCATCGTCCAGGTGCACGCCGCCGACCCGCAAGCCGACCGGGCCGAAATGTCGTGGATGAAGATGGCCGGCGTAACCTCTGTGCTGATGCTGCCGCTGGTGGTCGGCGACCGGGTGGTGGGTCTGCTGGAATTGCTCTATGAAAGCCATCATCCCTTCAGTGAGGCCGAATTGAATCTCGCTCAAACGCTGGCCAACCAGGCCGCCGTGTCGATTGAAAACGCGCGCCTGTTTGAACAAGTGCGTTCTTATCGAGACGAGCTGGAACAGCGCGTCGAAGAACGCACCGCCGCGTTGGAAGACGAGCGCGATCGCGTCGAGACGCTCTATCGCATCACCAGCGACTTGAGCGCCAGCCTCGACCTGGACCGCGTGCTCAACCGCGCCCTCGCGCTGGTTTTGGAGGTGGTCAAGGCCGAGCGCAGCTCGATCTTTATGCTCGATCCGCAAATCGACCGCATCGTCCACCGCGCGACTCTGTGGGCGGCGGCAATTGACCCGGCAAATCAAAAGCAACTCCCCTACGGAGGCGCCCCCATCCGTTTCCGGCGCGGCGAGGGCTTGGTCGGTTGGGTCATGAGTCACAAAAAGCCGGTCATCGTCGACGATATTCGTCAGGATCCGCGTTGGGTGGAAGAAGAAGATCACGAGCGCGAGCACCGCTCTGTGATAGCCGTCCCGCTGATTGTGAGCGACGAAGCGATGGGAGCATTGTTTCTATTCCACTCTCGCGTAGGCAATTTTACTCCAGCACACTTGCGGCTCGTAGAAGCCGTGGCCAGCCAGGTGGCCGCGGCCATCAACAACTCGCAGTTGTACGGTTACGTGCGCGAGTCGGCGGACCGTCTGGGCTGGATGATCCGCTCGCAGCAAGAAGAGACGGCCAAGACGGAGGCCATTTTGGAGGGCGTGGCCGACGGCGTGATGGTTTCCGACGCCAAAGGTGTGGTCATCCGCTTCAACGCGGCCGCCGAGCGCATCTTGAACACGCCTCGCGGTGAGGTTTTGGGTCGCACCACTGACGAATTACTGGGGCTATACGGCCCCGCCGGGGCCGCCTGGGCCAAGGCCATCGACCGCTGGAGGCATTCACCTCCCCAGCCGGGAGAAGAGGCGCTGTTTGCCGAACGGATGGAAATCGAAGATCGCATCGTGAGCGTCCTGCTGTCGCCTCTGACCACCCGTTTTGAATTTCTCGGCGCTGTGTCGCTCTTTCGCGACGTCACTCAAGAAGTCGAGTTGGAGCGGGCCAAGAGCGAGTTCATTTCGACCGTGTCGCATGAATTGCGCACGCCGATGACCTCTATCAAAGGATACGCCGACTTGTTAATCATGGGCGCCGCGGGGCCATTGAACGAAAACCAGGCCCGCTTCCTCTCTATCATCAAGACCAACGCCGACCGCTTGACGATGTTGGTCAATGACTTGTTGGACATCGGGCGCATTGACACCCAGCGCCTGGAGCTGAATCTCAAAGAAGTCGAATTGGGGTCGGCGGTTCAGATTGTAGTAGAATCGCTTCACGGTCGGGCCGTGAATAAACGCCAGACGCTCGACACGCACATCCCGGCCGACCTGCCGCCGGTGTGGGCCGACCGCGACCGGCTCGTACAGATTTTAACCAACCTGGTCAGCAATGCCCAGCAATACACGCCCACCGGTGGACACGTGACGCTCACCGCGCACCTGTGTCTCGAAAGGCGCGATGGGTCCAGGCCCTTGCTGCTTTCTGACAATGGAGAATGGCCCGCCGGGCCGAATATGGTACAGGTGAACATCACCGACGATGGAATTGGTATTGCGCCCGAAGAGCAAGAGAAGATTTTTGAACGATTCTTCCGCTCCGACCATCCGCTGGTGCAAGAGACGCCGGGGACCGGCTTGGGACTGCCCATTACCTGCTCGTTGGTCGAGATGCACGGCGGGCGACTGTGGGTGGAGAGCCAGGTGGGCCAAGGAAGCACGTTTAGCTTTACGCTTCCCCTTGCCCAGACCGAATTGGAACGCAGTTGGGAAGGTATAAGCACGCCTTCCAAATCTCAAGAGATGCGAGTGTCAGGCTCGTAACCAGAAAGTCGTAGTGCGTATGTGGATCAAACGAGCACCCATTCGAGACGAAGCCGACGTGTACGCAGCCGCCCAACAAGCCAAAGGACTGGCGCGCCAATTGTGCTTTGACGAGATCGGCCAGTCGCGCTTGTGGACGGTGACGCTGGAACTGGCTCGTAACACGTTGCGGCACGGCGGCGGCGGCGAAGTGTGTCTGTGCTCCTTGAGCCATGAGGGACGCGTAGGGTTGGAAGTGCAACTGGTGGACCATGGGCCGGGTATATGCGATCTGGAACAGGCCCTGACCGACGGTTTTAGCACCGCCGGCGGGCTGGGGTCTGGGTTGGGGGCGGCGCGCCGCCTTTCGGACGAGTTTGAGATCGATTCCCGCCCAGGCGGCGGCACGCGGGTTGTGGCCCGCGCCTGGCGCCCGGCGGAAAACTAGCGAGGAATAGGATGACAGGATCGGAACTATCTGACGCTCAAGCACGTCTGCGACTGTTGGAACGACAATTGACTGTCTTGGAACAAGCAGCGCAGGTCTTTGGGGCGATGGGCCGGGGTGAAGACGTCATCGGCCAGCTCAACCAACAGGTCACAGAATTGTTGGACTGCGAGATGAGCGCCATCTTGCTCTACGACGAGCAAAGACAAGGGCTGGTCGGACAGACGCCGGCCGTGGGCGTGCCCGACGCCGAAATCAGCGCCTATTTCATCCCTTTGGGTGCGAAAAGTCCGGCGCGGCAGTTTTGGGAGACGGGCCAGGATATTTTGCTCAACGACACACCCAACAATCCTGTGGTGCAGATGATGGGACTGTCCGATTTTGCGACTCGACTCAACGTGCGGCACTCGCTGATCGTGGGGATGCGCAGCCAGGGACAACTGGTCGGCGTGGTCCAGCCCTCCAACAAGCGCGACGGCGCGCCCTTTAACTACGAATCGGACGTGCGTTTGTTGAAAATTTACGCCAACCAAGCGGCAGTGGCAATCGAGAATAGCCGTTTGCTGACGGCGCTGCGCCAGGAGCATCATGCAACACTCCAGCTCAACACCGAGCTGGGGGCGATGGTCGAGACCCAGCGCAGCTTGCTAGAAACACTGCGTGAGTTGAGCAGTCCGGTGATCCCGATCTTTGAGGGTATCCTGGTCATGCCGCTCATCGGCAACATTGATACGCAGCGCGCCTCAGATATTTTGGAAGGGCTATTGACCGGCATCGAACGCTATCGGGCTCAAGTCGTGCTGCTCGACGTGACCGGCGTGCCCATCGTGGATACCAGCGTGGCAAATCACCTGCTCAAGGCCGCTCAGGCTGCCCGACTGTTGGGCGCCGAAGCCGTATTAGTCGGTGTGCGCCCCGAAGTCGCCCAGACCATGGTCCAGTTGGGAGTGTCTCATCTCGGCCTGACCACCCGCGCCAATTTGCAGAGCGGCGTCGAATACGCCTTTGCGCGGCTCGACTGGCGCATGACCCGGCGCTCACCTCAATGAGGGGAAGCATAGCCATGCAAGAACTGCCGACACCGATCATTCAAGTGTGGGAACAAGTGCTGGTCGTACCGTTGGTCGGTGAGATCGACGCTCAACGGGCAGCCAACGTGATGGAGGATTTGCTACAGGGTATTATCGCCCATCAGGCCAGCATTGTCATCATCGACGTGACGGGTCTGCCGCTGGTGGACACTCAAATCGTACACCACTTGATGCAGACGGTCAAAGCGGCCGGCTTGTTAGGCGCACGCAGCGTACTGGTGGGCATCAAAGCCGAGATGGCGCTGACCATGATCCAATTAGGAGTGAACCTGGAGGACGTCGAGACGCGCAGCAATCTACAGGCCGGTATCGAGTTTGCTTTTAACGCGCTGGACTTGCAGGTTATATCCAAAAGCGCGCACCATACTGACGTGGAGGCGGAATAGACGTGATTCAAGAGGCGCCTCGTATCCCGATTTTGCAGATCGAGAGCAATTTAATCGCTTCCGTCCAGACCGAATTGCACGATCTGGCAGCTATTCAATTCAAGGATGATTTGTTACAGCGTATCTACGAGACCCGGGCGCAGGGTGTGCTCATAGACCTGACAGCTATCGACGTGGTGGACAGTTTTATCGCCCGTATCATCGGCGATGTGGCAGACATGGCGCGGCTCATGGGCGCGACGGTCGTCGTCACCGGTCTGCAGCCGGCGGTCGCCATCACGTTGGTAGAGTTGGGAGTCGAATTGCGTGGGGTGGTGACGGCGCTTAACCTGGAAAAGGGATTGACGGCGCTGCGCCAGCGCATAGCCGAGATATCAAGATGACCCAGGCCAAACGGATTCCTTTAAAAAACGACCTGGACATTGTATCGGCCCGCGTCGAGGGGCGCAACCTGGCCAAGAGTCTGGGTTTTGGCGTCATCGACCAGGCGCGTATCGCCACAGCCATTTCCGAGCTGGCCCGTAACGTCGTGCTGTATGCCGATTCCGGCCAGATCGAGCTGTCGGTGGTGGAGGTCGATGGGCAGCGCGGCATTCAAATCGTGTGTAGCGACCAGGGGCCGGGCATTACCGACATTGATCTGGTGATGCAGGATGGATATAGCAGCCAGCGCGGGTTGGGGATGGGCCTGCCAGGCACACGCCGCCTGATGGATGAGTTTGAAATTCAATCCCAACCTTGCGTCGGTACCACGGTAACAGTGCGTAAATGGCTGAAATAGTGTATCATATCTATCAACGGCCAAAGGTGGGGTATACGGTCAGCGGAGATGCCTACCTGATCCGCGAGAACGGCGCATGCCTGTTGGTGTGTCTGGCAGATGGTCTGGGATCGGGGCCAGTGGCGGCCAAAGCCGCGCAGACGGCGGTGGACTGGGTGTCCACTCACGTTGAGGCTCCATTAGATCAACTGATATGCGGATGTCACGAGGCTATACGCCATACTCGAGGCGCAGCAATGGCTCTCGTGCGCATAGACACGTCGCATAACGGGCTGGCCTTCATAGGAGTGGGCAACATTGAATTTTATGCCCGCAGCGCCGCGCCGATGCACCCCATCAGTTATCCGGGAATCGTAGGGAGCCGGCTGCCGTCATTGCACGAGTTTAATTTCTTACTCTGTCCGGGCGATTTGATCGTGTTGCACACCGATGGCATCTCGCGGCGCTATGCGACGGACGGCGTGCTCGAACGAGAGGCGCATGCGTCGCCGCAATGCCTGGCCGAGACTATTGCCTTGAGCTATGCCAGACCGAACGACGACGCTACGTTGATCGTTTTGTCTTTTGCATCCAACTCGAACAGAAGCGGAATCGAGGGTAACTATGCCAAAAATTTTAATAGCTGAAGACGAGACTGACATTCGCGAATTGGTTGCTTTTAGTCTGATCAACCTTGGGGGGTATGAGGTCGTCAGGGCCAAACATGGCGGCGAGGCGGTCGAGGTGGCCCAGCGAGAGATCCCCGATCTGATCCTGATGGATGTGCGCATGCCGCACATGACCGGCTATGAGGCATGCGCCAAGTTGAAAGAAAATCCCGCGACAAGGGATATACCGGTGGTCTTTTTGTCTGCCAAGGGACAAGAGCAAGAGATCCAACAAGGTATGAACGTGGGAGCCGAAGAATATATCCTTAAACCCTTTGCACCCGACGCATTATTACACAAAGTGCAAGACATCCTACGGCGTTTGAACAGAGGGTAACATCCATTCGGCGGTCGGTTTTTGGAATACTATGAGCGCGATTATCATCGACAGCGGGCTGGTACATTACGAAGCGCTGGGGCGGGGCAAGCCGCTGCTACTACTGCACGGCTGGCTCGGTTCGTGGCGCTATTGGGTGCCGGTGATGGAAGAGCTATCGGTAGAATATCGCGTTTACGCCTTTGACTTGTGGGGCTTTGGCGACTCGGATCGACGCAACAATCAGTATAACGTCGAAGCCTATGTTCAATTGCTAGATGCTTTTATTGAAAATCTGGGTATCCTGCACACCCGTCTGCCGGTGGTGGGACACGCACTGGGGGCAGTGATAGCGTTGCTCTGGGCGGCTCGCAACCCCGATCGCATCGACCGCGTGATGGCAGTCAGCCTGCCGCTGGTCGGCGCGGCCATCAATCGCCGCCTGACGGTTCCTGGCGCATTGGATCTGTTCGACAAAGCGTTTAATGTCCAGCCGCCCGACTTTACCCAGTTGCAGCTCGAGAGCCGCAAAGCCGACGAGAACGCCGTGATAGTCAGCGCGCGCTCTGCCATGACGTTGGACATGCAACGCGAGTTGGGTCAGATCGACCTGCCGGTCCTGCTGGTCAATGGCGACCGAGACGACATTGTAGCGCCGCCCAACGGCGACGTTTTCGGCGCGTGGGACAACGTGCGCGGCATCTACCTGTCCGACTCGCGCCACTTTCCGATGCTAGATGAGCGCATCCGCTTTAATCGTCTCCTGCGCGACTTTTTGGTGGCCGAAGACCTGCGTGCATTGACCCTGAAAGAGGAATGGCGTCGCCAAACCCGTTGATAACGTGCGACGCACCTACGAGGCGCGTTGTAGCGTCTTGCTCAGACCGAGAACGCCTACACTCAGCAAAAGAAGGACGACAGCCCCACGACAAACGGTGTTTAACTCTCGCGCCCACCCAAAGAGCTCGACGGGAGAAGAGACGATTTCGATTTGACTCAACGTCTCTTCAGAAACCCCCTCCTCTCGTAATGATTTGATGAGTGAGTCTTCCCTCGGATCACGGATCAGGACGCGAGCGCCTGTTCCGGTCTCCGCGTTCAGAACGTCACCGCCAAAAATCAAGCGTTGGACGTCACCTTGCTTAATGGCCTCGGCCAGTTGTGGAACAGTCCACATCTGCTCGGTTTGCAGTGATCTGTAAGCCCAGCGATGGAACAATAAAGCTATTCCAAGCAGAAGAAACAGGCCAAGGACGAACGCAGTTTTCTTTTTCCAATCGGGGAGACGAACCACTATGTAAACGCCCATTGACCACTACTGTCCTTCAGCTCTGATCATTGTCAGGCTACTGGCTCAAAGGAGTGGTTCTCGGGATTGTTTACGATGCATAACTACCGCAAAACACCTGTACGTTTTTTGAGGGATCACAGAATGTAATAGAACCACTCCTATCAACCTAGAACTATTATAGGATTGATTTTATGGGAAGTCAATGGAAATTTTCGGGTGTCAGGGCTTTCTGGAGTAGAAAAATTCATCATCGAGACCACGGAGAGCGCAGAATCTGGGCTAATTTTCCTCTTTTTCTCGACGTTCTCTAGGCGCTCTGCTGCGAGAAAAGAAAGGTCTATCCAACTTTTGAAAAGCCCTGGTTTTTGCTTGACTATATTGACAAACACGGCAATGTGGATTATAATGTAGATGCATTAATAAATGCTCATTCAGCAACCTTCATACTCTTCTTCCTTGCACAACTTTCTTGCATCAAATCTTTTCTTCCATTGAAGTTAACTCTGAAATTACGGTATAGTGAGTTGCTTCCACTCCAGAAAACGCCATAATCGTTGTTCAAGCCAAATCGCGATTGTCGTGATGCAGAATACTCCAACGTAGTCAAGATGAGACGACAACTTGCACAGGGGAG
>DAOTXN010000056.1:0-6749 GCA_034435435.1 Anaerolineae bacterium
CGTCCTCCAATTCCTGCCATTGTTCCGGCGTTAGTTCGATAGTCAATGGTTCGGCCATTGTGCTCACCTCCATCGGCTATAACACCCGACTGCCAAGACCGTTACCGAATTTAATTCTTAAGGTTCATTAGCCGGAGAATCCTCGCTAAAGCGAGACGTCCGGTCTAAAGCGACGTGACCGGACGTCCGGCTTCAGCCGAGAATCCTCGCTAAAGCGAGACGTCCGGTCACGACAAGCGGCTGCGGCCGCTGGCGGGCCTGGATGGAGGTCTTTGCGTCCACACACACGACAAGTCCCGCCTTGCAGCAGTTCTTTCGCTCGTGCGTAGAGCCGCAGCGCCGGCGCCGCGCGTTCGAGAAAGGCTTGCGGGTCCAGTGTGTGCTGCCAACTGGGGTAGCGCCACGGCCGCAGCTTTTCCGCTCACCTTCACGTGAGACGCCTTGTGAGCATTCGCCAGCTTCCGTAGGGCTTGCTCTTCTTCTGTTGTTAACTCGATGGGATACTTGGGCTTGGGTCCGCGCATCTTGCACCTCCTGGCCCAAGTATACCTCAACTCAGCCGCTTAAGATAGGCGCGAATTTGCGCGTCGCTGTACCAAGTTGGGCGCCGCGCGTTCGAGTCGCGCCAGGGGCGCCTGAAGCTCGTGGCTATCCTTCAAACAGTCTTTGCGCAGCGTCGGCCACCAAGGCCGGCGTCAACACCACATCGTCCTGATTCAATTCCTGCGCGGCCCGTAGAATTCGTTGCCGGCTGGCTGTGCGTCGGTCAGTAAATTGATAGACAGCGCTCATAAACGCTTCCGCAGATAGCCGCTGCGGATTCAACCCCTCCTCCTCAGCCCGGTCCCAATTTTCTTGCAAAACGGCCCCCAATTTTTCCATCATTGTTTTGGGTGGTTTGGACGCAGCATCCGCCAAGTCATCCGGTTCGCTATGTCGGTTTGTGCTGGTAGCCAACGCAACATTGGCAAAGGAATGGTTAGGGGATGCGGCGACGGCCTTGGATGTTGCGCGCGCTGCCCGACGTGACACAGTCTGCCGTCCCTTTTGCTTGTGCTGTTGTTGAACCTTGGCGACGACCTTTTCCATTGACAGATTCCTAGTAGGTACTTTTTTTATCGCAGCCAAGATTTCGGCGTGAGATAGCGGTTGACCAACGCGAGACTCGACCCGTTTGATGAATTGGATCGCCATGTCTTCCGTCGAGCGTAGAATAGCAGCAATTTCCTTGAGTGCGTTCTCCATAATTCCCCCTCTTGACACGATCCTTCATTGGCATTATACCTGGTTTTGTCTTTGATGTCTATGAGCCAGGCGAGTATTAAAGCGCCAGGGTGAGCACCTGTCATTTTTAGCTTTCCTTGCCCGCACAGTTGAAATGGAGTAAAATAAAGCGTCTGGTTGACTTTTTTGTGCCTCATTTGTCCTTATGCAAGGGGGGCTATGATACCAAATGTTTTAAACCATCGCTATCATCTGCTGGCTGCTATTGCGGGCGGCGGCATGGCAATCGTCTATAAAGCCCAAGACCGCTTGCTCAACCGCATAGTGGCGGTCAAGGTTTTGCGACCCGAATATGCCCGTGACCCGGCCTTTTTGTCCAGCTTTCGTCAGGAAGCCCAAGCCGCCGCCAACTTGACCCATCCCAACATTGTCACAATTTACGACGTGGGTCAAGATGGCGACCACCATTACATCGTGATGGAGCATGTCGAGGGGCGCGACCTCAAGTCGATCATCCGCGAAGAAGCGCCGTTTTCTATCGGACAGGCGCTCGACATCGCAGTTGACGTTTGCGAAGGTGTGGGTTTTGCCCACCGCGCCGGTATTGTACATTGCGATGTCAAGCCTCAGAACGTGCTCATCACTCCCGATGGGCGGGCCAAAGTAACCGACTTTGGCATCGCCCGCGCTTTTTCTCAAATCGTACCTCGTGAAGTAGAGACGGTGTGGGGAACGCCGCACTACTTTGCGCCAGAGCAGGCCGCTGGCGAACCGCCTACTCCGGCCAGTGACGTGTACAGCATCGGCATTATGCTCTACGAGATGCTCTCTGGGCGGTTGCCCTTTGACGGGCCTGATCACGCGACCCTGGCCATGATGCACATGCGCGACGAGCCGCCGCCTCTGCACCGCATCAATCCGCAGGTGCCGTTACAATTAGAGCAGATCGTGCGCAAAGTGCTCTCCAAAGAACCCGCCGCGCGTTACCGTTCGGCCGATCATTTTGGACATATCCTCACCGGCTATCGCACGGGCGCCGATCAGATGACGGGTTTTCAACCCGCTGCGGCGCCTCGCGCGACCGCACAGCCTCCCACAACTACCGGCCCGCAACCTGTCCGTCGCCCGCAGCCCCGTCAACCGATCCGATCGGCCGGTCCCGACTGGCAACTATTGTTTGTCGGGGTGGTGGCCGCGTTGACCGTGCTTGGGCTAGTGCCCCTGTGGACGGTGGTTTATCGCACCTACGCAGACCTGGGGCAACCTACGCCCACCCCGGTCATCACGTCTGTCATGACACCTGTGCCCAATACTGCCATCGTGCCTCAACTGCTCGGTCTTGCGCTCGAAGCCGCCCAAGAAGAAGCTGCACGGTCCAACCTGGGGCTGGTGATAGAAGAACGCGCAGACCCCACCCATCCCATTCCCACGGTGTTAGAGCAAAATCCCTCCGCCGGACAAATGGTGCCTGTGGCGTCACAAGTCAGACTCGTGGTGAGTAAGCGCCTGACTGTCTCGGACGTGCCAGACGTGTTGGGGCTGATTTTGGATCAGCAAGTGCGCGCTGGGCTGGAATCGCGCGGCTGGAAGCTGGAGACGGCAGAAACGTGGAGCGGTGAGCCAATTGGGCAGATTTTAGCTGTCGAACCGGCGGTAGGCACGCCGTTGGCCGAGGGCGAAACGCTCAAGCTCACGCTTAGCGCCGGCGTCGGTCAACCCCTGGCGCTAGAAGTGAATCTCAATAACCTGATCTTCCTGGAATCCGCCCGACTGGAGCGCGACCGCTACGCTCCGGGTGAAACGGTTTCGTTCGTGTTGCGCTGGCGAGCGCTGCAACCTGTATCCGAATCGTACATCGTGTTTGTTCATCTCGCCGGCCCCAGCGGCGCGACCGTGGCCCAAGACGATCGCGAGCCGCGTGTGGGCGACGTGGGTCTGCCCACTAACGGTTGGACGCCCGGCGTCATCGTGGCCGACAATCACGCGATCACTATTCCTGCCTCTGCTGCCGCCGGGACCTACCAACTTTGGACAGGAATGTACCTGCCGACCAACGGCCAACGCCTGATCGTGCTGGACGCAGGGCGTACTCGCCAGCAGGATAATCGGATTTTCGTAACGGAAATCCACGTCGGTCCTTGATCACCCCTGGGCAAGATGAGCATGAAAAAGCGCTGTGTTTTTCTGATAACTTTATGGCAGAGTTGAATACTTGTGGTATAATCTAAATAAGATTTGAGCACGCCTTCCCGATGCAGACCAAGCTCTAACGGGAGGGTGGGAGGTCGGTTCGTGGAATCGTCAAGATTAAGAAATGGGTTTGTCTATTTACTGATTTTACTGGCCATCGGTGCGATTCTGTATAGCTATCGCTCCCAATCCTCGCGGCCCGACAGCGTCACCATCACGGATGTGGCCGACGCTCTCAAGGGTGAGATCCGGGGAGAGCAGGGCGCTATTTCAAAAATCAAAGTGTCGGGCGACCGGTTGACAGTTACGTATCGCAGCGGCAACACCGCCGTGGCTCAAAAGGAATCAGACAGCAGCGCCAAAGAAGAATTGATGGCGCTGGGAGTGACCTCGGAGGAATTGGCCACAATCGAGTGGGAAAATGAGACCCCTAGCGACTGGAGCAACTGGATCGCGTTGCTGGGTTACACGTTGCCGGCGCTGTTTGTCGTGGGTATCATCTGGTTCATGTTGCGCCAGGCTCAAGGGAGCAACAATCAGGCTCTCTCTTTCGGCAAGAGCCGGGCGCGCATGTTCACTGGCGATCAGCCCACGGTCACGTTTGACGATGTGGCCGGAGTGGAAGAGGCCAAAGAAGAATTATACGAAGTCGTCGAGTTTCTCAAAGAGCCAGAAAAGTTCATCTCGTTGGGCGCTCGCATTCCCAAAGGCGTGTTGCTGGTCGGCCCACCCGGCACCGGCAAGACGCTGATGGCCAAAGCCGTTTCCGGCGAGGCCGGGGTGCCCTTTTTTAGCATTTCCGGTTCCGAGTTTGTCGAGATGTTTGTGGGTGTGGGCGCCAGTCGTGTGCGCGACCTATTCGACCAAGCCAAGCGTCATTCGCCCTGCATCGTATTTGTAGACGAGATTGATGCCGTCGGGCGACACCGAGGCGCCGGGCTGGGCGGCAGTCACGACGAACGCGAGCAAACGCTGAACCAAATCCTGGTCGAGATGGACGGTTTTGACACCGATACCAACGTCATCATCGTCGCCGCCACTAACCGCCCCGATATTTTGGACCCCGCTTTGTTGCGCCCCGGTCGCTTCGACCGGCGCGTCGTGCTGGATCGCCCCGATATGCTAGGGCGAGAAAAGATCCTCAAAGTGCACGTGCGCGGCAAGCCGCTGGCCTCGGACGTGGAGCTGCCCACGCTGGCCAAATCCACGCCCGGCTTTGTGGGGGCCGACATTGAGAACATGGTCAACGAAGCGGCGATTTTGGCCGCCCGCCGGAACAAAAAGAGCATCGGTCACCTGGAATTCGAAGAAGCCATCGAGCGGGTCATCGCCGGACCGGAGCGCAAGAGTCGCCTCATCAGTGACAAGGAAAAAGAAATCATCGCCTATCACGAGACCGGGCACGCCATGGTGGCCCACTTGTTGCCCAACTGCGATCCGGTGCACAAAGTCAGCATCATCGCACGGGGGATGGCCGGAGGTTACACGCTGGCATTGCCTGAGTCGGACCGCACTCTCTACAGCAAGGCCAAGTTCAATGATGATCTGGCCTTTGCGCTGGGCGGTCGGGCGGCCGAAGAGATCGTTTTTGGCGACATCACCACCGGCGCCAGCAACGACCTGGAGCGCGTGACGCAAGTGGCCCGGGCCATGGTAACCCGCTATGGCATGAGCGAAAGACTGGGGCCGATGGTCTATGGAAAAAAAGAAGAGCTGGTCTTTTTGGGCAAAGAGATCGGCGAACAGCGCGACTATTCGGACGCCGTGGCCGAAGAGATCGACGCCGAGGTGCGCCAACTGGTTAAGGAAGCCTACGAGACGGCCAAACGCATCCTCACCGAGAACCGGGACAAGTTGGACACCATCGCGCGACACCTGATCGAGGTAGAGACGCTGGATGCCCAGCAGTTCGCGGCCTTTTTTGAAGAGGACATGGGCAAAGACAAAGGCGCGACTGTAGTGCCCGGCACGCCGCCCTCGACCCGCGAGCGCCCCGTCGGTGTAAAACGCGAACGCCCCGCGCCAGCGTTGGACAGCCCGCCGCGGCCGGCGCCGGCGTAAAAGACCCTTTCCGCACAACAGACCCGGCAGGTTTCTCAAAACCTGCCGGGTCTATGATCCCTCTACCACTCGAATCTCTTCTTCTGTCAACCCGTACAATTCGTACACCAGCGCGTCAATCTGCGCGTCCAGCCGGGCGACCTGCCGGGCCAGGTCGTGACGGCACTCCTCTTTGTGCGTCTCGGCTGCGGCCAGCTCGCGCTGCAAGGCGCAGCATCTCTTCCACCCACGCCACCATGCGCTCGTGGCGCTTGCGCCGCCAGATGAGGTTGGTAGTGGAGGGGATTCCATCAGTTTCAGAGCGTGGTCATGCGACCGACTTCTGCGCGACGCCCAACGGCACGCGGTTCAGCCGCACGCGGAGCGCAGCGGAGCAACGTCGGCTGCAACCCATTGTTAGGCGTCAGGTGCCATTCCAATCAGCCAATTTATTGCATCTTCAAAAGAAGTGAAGGCCTTGATCCTGAAGCCTCGGTTTTCGGAACAGAGTGCAAAGAACGCGGCATCGTCAAATCGTTCGACGGGACAAAGAACAGCCGTCTTTCGAGAAAAGGCATTGCGAAGGTTGCTGAGTTCAGCCGCTAGATACCATAGTTCTGCTACTGACATTTGTACATATGCCTGTCGAGTATCTAGGAGTATTTCGTAGTCGACCAGATGGGCTGTGGCCGAAGCGATCTCTATCAGGGCTTTCTTAGACGTTTCGAAATCTAGTTCTCCTTCTGAGGTTGCTCTGACGAAGTCTTGTGCGTGGATAAGTCTGATATCTACTGGCATGATTGTCTCCTTTCTTTGTATGTTGGCGCCTAACGGCCTGCGCTTCACCTGCGCCGCGAAGCGCAGCGGAGCGGCGTCAGGTGGAAGCGCGGGTTGGGCGGTCGGTTTCACTTCAACACCAAGGGCAGGTAAACTCGTTTGATCAACGTGCGCGGTTGAGAGAGTAATGCCTGTACAAGACTGTCCACATATCCACGCCGGTGAGTCGGTTCATCATAGTCCCAATTGGCGACAAAATGGACGATGGCGCTGTCGAGGGTCGTTTCCGTGCTGCTCACGGTCAGGGTCGTCGTCAACGGCAACGGCACATACACTCCTTCACGCGAGAGGCTACGTGCCGACAACTCGGCGTAAATCGCCCGCACGGCCGCGATTGTCCGCTGGGTGTCGGTGGTGACGCTGCCAAATTCCCGGCCGTGGGCATCGTCGTTCTGGGGGTTGGAAGGATTGTAATCGCAGGCATAGACACTTGGGTCTCCAAGTATCGGCACGGTGTG
>DAOTXN010000057.1:0-8935 GCA_034435435.1 Anaerolineae bacterium
CAACAGCGCGAGCGTGAACTGGTCGCCCTCCAGCGCAAGGCCGCCAAACTCGGCTTCGCCCTCACCCCCAAGGAGCTTGCCCCGGCGGAGGTCGCTGCCTGAGACAGCCCGGGGCAGACAGTTTCTCAGGACCGCTTGTTGGGCGGCAACATTCGTTACTCTGTTTGTAACAAGCGAATAAACACTGCAGCTTCATCTTGGCTAAGGTCGGGCATCTCGATTGTCTGAAAATCGAGGTATTGTGTGACTCGTGATAGAAAGTATGTCCTGCAAGATGCTATTACTGAAGTCTTCGGATATGCTTCTTTTAGCCCACGAATTCCAGTGAGCATTTCGCTTGCTTTACGTAGCTCTACTTCATCAAGACCGTCAAAGATTATCAGCAGTTTGCCCTGTGAGAGCCATTGATGGAAGCGTTTACGCTTGAGTTTTGAAAATCTGCTCGCCTGTCTCCACAATTGCTCACCAATATCGCCATTTTTCAAGTATCTTGATGGAAAGAAAATAGGGATACGCCCGTTTCGGGGCTGTTGTATAGCCTTTTTCGTCTGTCTGAGTGCGATACTTTGAAGCAATGTGGTTTTTCCACAACCAGGGACACCGTAAAGCAGAAATCCTGATGGATGCTTTTCTACCAATCCTTCAAGTTCATCTCGTTCAAAATAAGGCTTTGGTCGTATTCTCTCGAGTTCTACATTGAGAGCCTTTGCGTACGAAACAGTGTCCCTTATCTCTGGCGAGAATAGTGAAGCAAAGCGCACTGATGATGTTTCTGCATATTCACGGATTGCTCTCAACTCGCTACTTCTCAAACGTCGATCAACAAGTATGAGGATTATGACTGCACCGATAACCTCTGTCGCGACGTTCACAATCAGGCTGGACCAATTTGGTTCTTGGATATTGAACGCTATAACAATAAGAGTGCTTGCAATAATTACAAGCGTAAGATACAACAACAGTGAGGGCGCTTGCTGAGATAAATCAGGTGGCTCAGGGTCTGGCTGTTTATGCCAACGCAAGCCAACAAGTTTCTCGTCATCGAGCAATAAATCAATTGTGCTGGTATCCAGACCAGCATCCAACAATCTCTTTCTGAGCGTTTGCTTATCAAGTTGTTCTCGATTTGCCCGTACATATCCAACTGCGAGCCGAAGCAAGAGTGGATTTCTCAGAATACCGTCTAGCGAGTCTGTTGATTCGCGATTGTTCACAGGTACTTCACCATTGCTTGTTGGTGTGGGGTTGCCGCCCAACGAAAGCGGCTCACCTGCGCGGCGGCTCTGGCGAGGAGCCTTCGTGACAGACCTCGGCAGCAGGCCCAGCCACCTTCACAACCGCTCACGATAGCCGCGTCAGGTGCAGCCGCAGGTTGGGCGGCTCCTGAGCGCGGCGAATGTGCCGCCTCAGTGCCTCACCACCAACGGCAGATAAACCCGGTACGGCTCCCCGCCGTTGACGGCGTGGGTGCTGCTGTCGGCGTTGGTCCAGCGCACCGTATCGTTGAGGCCGATGGTCACCGTCAGCGGCGTGAACCCGGCGGCGGTGATCGAGACAACGACGGTCGCCCCCAGGTCGCCCTGCGCCATCTGTAGTGTAGGGCTGACCACGATTGTCGCCGCGTGGGCCATCTGGAAGCGGTCATAATAGGGATAGACGCCGGCGATGGGAAAGGTGTGCTCCCAGGCCTGGCCCGGCCCCAGGTCGGGGCAGTAGGCCGGGCCGACGATCCGCGCCCAGGCCCGGCCCCGCACCTGCCCCGCGGCGGCAAAGACCGCGTAGCGGCCGGGCAAGCTCCCGGCCGTGTACAGCCCGCCCTGGGTGATCGTCCCGCCGGTGGCGCTCCAGGTCGGGCTGATCGGCAACGGGTTGCCAAAGGCGTCATAGCCGTTGGCCGTGAACTGCTGCGTGTTCCCGATCTGCAAGCTCACCTCGGAGGGAGTCACGTCGATGCGCGCCAACAGGCCGGGGGTCACATGCACCGTGGCGGTGCCGATGATCGAGCTGCCCTGTACGCGCGCGGTCACGACAAAGTCCCCCGCCTGCGTCCCGGCCGTGTACAGCCCGCCCTGGGTAATCGTCCCGCCGGTGGCGCTCCAGGTCGGGTTGATTGCCACCGGGTTGCCCAGAGCGTCATAGCCGTTGGCCGTGAACTGCTGCGTGTTCCCGATCTGCAAGCTCACCTCGGAGGGGGTCACCTCGATGCGCGCCAACTGGCCGGTGTTGGCGTGCATGTAGACATTGTGGGGCGTTTCCGGGTTCGACGTGGTGGCCTTGGAATAGCCGGTCACCCGCCCGCCCGCGGCCGCCGTGGGCATGTCGATCGCCCCGGAGCCGAAAGCGGGGCTCCTGATCCCCCCCGGCAGCGGCGAGGCCACCAGCAGCGTGTTTGCCCCCCAACTGCCCCCCGCCGGCCGCACCGCCTGGTACAGGTCCCAGCCGCCGTTGCGCCGGTCCACCCACACCGCCGTGGCCGCGCCGGCCCCATCCAGCGCCAGGCTGGGCCGATACTGGTCGGCGCTGCCCGCGTCGTCGTTGACCCGCACGTTGGCGCTCCACGCACCGTCCAGGGGCCGGGTGGCGTGATAGATGTCCAGGTTCCCGGCGCGCTCGTCCATCCAGATGGCGTGGACCGGGCCGCTCCCAGCCGCCGGCACTGCCAGGTACGGCACGGCCCAACCGCTCTCCGGGGCGTCGTTGACCTTCTCAGCCGCGCTCCACACCCCGCCCGCCAGGCGGCTGGCATAGTACACACTCCACCCGCCGGTCTCGTACTGCGCCCAGACGGCATAGGCCCGACCCGCATCGTCCAGAGCCACGCTGGGTTCATACCGCCAGTCGCCGGTCGCCGGCGTGACCTGTTCGGCCGCGCCCCACGGCCCGCCGGCAGGCCGCAGCGCAGCATAGATCTCGGCCGGCATGTTGTTGCCCTGCCGCCAGGCGACCACCGCCGCGCCCGAGCTGTTGACGGCCAGAGCCGGATGCTCCTGGGCGATGGCAGTGGCGCTGATCACCTCGCTCGCGCTCCACGCCCCCCCGGCCGGACGATAGGCAAAGCGGATGTGCTCCGCGGCGCTCCCGGTGCGATTGTCCTCCCAGGCCAGGTAGGCGTTGCCGGCGCCGTCCACGGCCAGCGACGGGGATAACTGGTCCTGGTCACCGGTCGGGTCCACCACCACGCTGCTCGTCCACGAGCCGCCGCCAGGGCGATAGGCAAAGCGGATCTGCGCCACGCTGCCATTGCGATAGTCTTGCCACGCGGCGTACAGGTTGCCGCTGCCATCGGCGGCCAGGCTGAGGTTCCCCTGGTCCCACTCGCCGGGGTCAATCGCCTCTTCGGCCATGGGGCTGGCCGACAAGGACCGGGTCTGCGGGAGCGCGGCCACCAAACCGGCCAGCACGATGTTTACGATCAACAACCAGTGAAATACGCGCGGTTTCATCGGAACTGTCCTCCTCTCTGGTGAATGACCCTGTCATGGCTATTGTAGTCCATCACTGCGCCACCCGCCTCGGCTGTCCACCTCCAGCGGCCGGCCAACCGAGCATCGCTCTGGTGTGAGTGCCAGATAATGACGCTACCTGCAAGGCGGTTTCTGGCCTGCCCGATGTTCACGTATCGCACCAGTCCGCCCAACGTTCCGCTTCACCCGCTCGCGTAGCGCAGTGTAGCGAAGCGGAACGGAGCGAAGCGAGTCGGGTGCAAGCGGGTGTTAGCCTGCGTTTTTTGAAAGGGTTAAATTCGGGCATAGTAGGGTATATGTTTTGGATCTGCGTTTTTGTCGCCCGTCACAATTTTTCTGAGTATATCTGACATTTTCGGTATATCTTCAGCCATAACAAGAACTATTTGCCGCTCATTAGCCCATTTTTCATAATCCTGCAAATCTTTTTCTGTTCTACTGCTTTTTGAAACGCTACTGACCAAAAGAGCAGAACACATTCCTTTTCCTAATTGTTCGGCTTTTGAGTGCAACTCTTCAAACCAAGTTCGTTTAATGCTATCTTCCGTCTTACAAGAAACGACAATCACTTGCCCACCGAAGATGCCTGCAAAATCTATTTCTCCTTTGCCAGTCGTGTCTTTTACTCCCCAACCGCACTCGTTAAACAAGGGATGAGATTGATAAGCGGCTAAACCAATGGCGTATCGAAAAATACAAAACTCTAACCAGTCACCAGTGAGTAAAAACCTAGCGTCTTCATCGCTATTGATGGTCCACGAGGTTTCTGTATTTGTTCGGTTCACATTGCTTACAATGCCTAACTTCTCAATTTCTTCCAAAACGAAGAATTCAGTGTCATCCAAAGACTTGTTGTGTCTTATAGTGCGCTTTCCTTTCCCCCTATCATTACTTCTGAGAACGCAAAGTAAGCGATGAGAGATTGGCAATTTTTCAGTTAGCAATGAAACCAATTTTTGAAATCTTTCACTTGCTTCGTCGGTTCTTAGGACAATGTTCCAACCGTAACTGGCAAAATAATCCTTCAAAGTTATACTTACAGGCTCTACATTATTCACGCTTCTAAAAACCCAAATAAGTCCTTCTCTGGAGAGATAGCACATATCAACATCTCTCCCTTTTTCTCTGAAACTTCTGGCAAAATCATACGCACCAAACCCCATAGTTTTTGGTTCTGATGCAGAAGTGATGATAATTTGGTCTTTTTCGTGCTGTTTAGCAATTTCTTCACATTTTTGAATAGTTTCTTCCAGCACGTATGGCTTTACAGGGCAAGGAGCAGATGGTTGCAAATGAGTTGGCAAGGCACCAACAGCCTTTTCGTAATTGCTACCTTCCCCGAGTGAGTCTTCTGAAACGACAAAGTATAGGCAATCAGGCTTTATATGTAGTGCCGCCAGTATGTTTGGCACTGGTCGTCCGCCCAGTAGTGAGATTACTATTTTCGCCATTGATGCTCCTAAAAATGACTTCTCGTGCGTCAAATGAAGCAGGCTAACGGCATGCGCTTCACCTGCGCCGCGAAGCGCAGCGGAGCGGCGTCAGGTGCAAGCGCGTGTTAGCGGGCATTCTTGCTACTGGCGTCTTAGCCAATCTATGTCTGCCTCCTGGGTATTCTTGTGCGATATGAGCACTTGATATTTCGAGTTCTCACATTTTCTATAATAAAGACGCCAGTCGCCTTCGATGTGCTTTTCCAGCCACTCTTCGGCTCTCCGAACTCGTTTTGCTTTCAATTCAGCAAGATTGGTCAGATTTTGTAATACGCCAATAGGATCCTGCATTTCGCGCCATAGCGTGTCAAATGAGCCGCCGAGAAACTCGATGTCGGGAAGCAGGAGAGAGAGTGTTGCACGGAACAAATACTCTGGGTTCTTCCCCCTCTCTGGCTCAACTTCCCGCGTTGCTCGTATCTCTTGGAATTGATCAATAAGCTGTCTCTTTTCTTCTTCTTTGATTGCAATTGTGTTTCGGAGATCGAGCAATTGGTTTTCGAGGGTAGCTATTTTCTGTTCTCGCTCTTGAACCTCCGGCTCGAAATTATTGATCCACGAAGTAAGTTCTTTTTCCTTACTCTCTAACTCTTGCCTGAGCGATTGGATGGTATCTTCGTAATCTTGGCGAAGTTGAGCTATGTCTTCCGGTTTTAGAGCGGTCTTTTGAATTTGCCTCAGCCGCAGCTCGAGATGATGAACTCTTTGCCGGTATTCTTGAAGTTCTGATTGGGCTTTTTCATAAATTGCCTGTAGTTCTTGATTCTGCTTACGTACAGACTCCGAGCGTTGTGCTACGACTTGATGCAGACGTTCCCTCTCACTTAACGCGGCTTTGAGCTTTCCTATCTCTTCTTCTTGTGCTGTGACTTTGTCTGCAAGCTTCTTCAGCTCTGTTTCTGAGATTTCTATGTGCTCATAAGGGGTAAAAATACCCTTCACCCTTTCCTGCGCAGGACGTTTTCCGGTTTCATCTGATACCCGTATATACCATTGGTACTGAACGCCATTGCTTGCTGGACGATAACTCTTGCCAGTAAGTAGAACTCGTAGCCCGTTGCTTCTCAGAATCTGCTGGATTTTCTTGACTTCATCTTCTGAGGCGTTTAACAGGACATAGCTGTAATATCCAGCGTCATCATAGAACCACTGTGATTGTCGCAATTGAATCTCTGTATCCACTTTAGACTCCGAAGCTATTATGATCGTTTTGCTCGCTTGGCGAGGCCCGCTAACGGTCTGCGCGTCAGCGGCGCGGCGGGTTGGATGATCTATCGTACCGTTTGGCACGGCATTCGGCATCCCCCGGCGGTTGCTCCCCGCACGATGACAGCCGCGTCCGCTGGACGCGCGGGTTGGGCCGCAGGGTGCTCAGACAGCTACCGTCTCGAAAGCGACCCGCAGCGGTTCCAAGGCGGCGATAGAGAAATTCAACCGTTCAAAGCCAATGACCCGCCCAGATTGGTCTTTGATCAAGATGACCTCGTCCCCAGTTTCCTCGCAGACATGCTCATCGTGCGGATCACCAAACCAGACTGTGAGCGTATTGCCAACACGATCGTAGAATACCTTTACCTCGGCCATATACGTGTACCTTCCTTGATGGCATCTGTCGGGTAGGCCGTAATCAAGAAACCATCGCCATTCAATCGTGTAATTATCCCCAAAAACTGGACCACATGCGAGGTGAAACTCTGATACAATAGAGAGCAGCATGTGGAGGATGAAATGACCAAACGCAAACGCCATAGTGCCGAGTTCAAGTTCAAAGTGGCCCTGGAGGCTGCGAAAGGCACCAAGACACTGAGCGAATTAGCCCAAGAGTATCAGCTACACCCCAGCCAGATCAGTGAATGGAAGCAAGAGTTGCTGGCCGAGGGGGTGCACATCTTCAGTCCAGGCCGTAGCCGGCCACAGCGCGAGCAGGCCGTACTGGAAACGCAACTGTATGAACAGATCGGGCGACTCAAGGTGGAACTGGAGTGGCTGAAAAAAAAAGTTGCCCGACTCGATTGAGGCCAAGCGCATGATGGTCGAGTTCAACCAGGCCCCCCTCAGCATTCGCCAGCAATGTGCACTGCTGGGCTTGAACCGCGCGACGTATTACTACGTTCCGGCTCAAGCGAGCGCGCTCAACTTGCAGTTGATGCGCTTGATCGATGCGCAGTACCTGAGAACGCCGTTCTACGGGTATCCCCGCATGACGGCTTATCTGCAGCATCAGGGCTACGCCGTCAACCCCAAGCGGGTGCGCCGGCTGATGCGGCAGATGGGCCTGGAGGCGGTTTACCCTAAACGGCAGACCACTGTCGCGGCTGCGGGACACAAGTTGTATCCCTATTTGTTGCGCCATCGGGTCATTGAGCGTCCCAATCAAGTCTGGAGCGCCGATATCACCTACATCCCGATGCAGCGGGGCTTTATGTACCTGGTGGCCATCCTGGATTGGTACAGCCGCTATGTGCTGGCCTGGCAACTCTCCAACACGCTGGACAGCCGCTTTTGCTTGGTCGCCTTGGAACAGGCCCTCACCCACGCTACGCCGGAGATCTTTAACACCGACCAGGGCGCGCAGTTCACCGCCCAGACCTTCACCGGGCGCTTGGAAGCAGCGGGGATTCGCGTGAGCATGGATGGACGTGGCCGGGCGCTGGACAATGTCTTCATCGAGCGTTTGTGGCGCTCGCTCAAGTACGAAGACATCTACCTGCGCGACTATGCCACCGTCCCGGACCTAGAAGCCGGCCTACACCGCTACTTCACGTTCTACAACTACGAACGCCCGCATCAAAGCTTGGGCTATCAAGTTCCTGTTAAAGTGCACGGAGGAGGTGAGAGCGCCTTGCCTTGACATTCGAAGACTTTGACCAATCCCACGGCTCCTGGTATAATGGACGCTGACCCCAAGAGGAAGGCGAGAGGGATTGGTCTTCTAAGCCAATCCATCTCGTCTTTCAGTTTCGGGGCCTGCCTCTGGCCGAACTGCCCCGAATTCGGAAGGATGAACCCGATTTCTTGACGCCATAACTTTCACCTACTTTGACCCTTTTGTGGTCCAAAGAATGGGGATAACCTCATCGCTTGGCTACGGCACAGAACCACCGCTGCCCCGTAGCCCGGTAGAAGAGGTACACAGCGGGATCGCTGCGGCTCTGCCGGATTTCATCCGGTTGTTCTAGCACTTCCTGCACCGCGGCCTCTCGCCCAGCCATAACGGGATGCTTGACGGTGGTAATCAACTCCCAGTAAGCGCAGGTCACACGAACCCGGAAACCCAGAGGCGTTCCGACCTCGAACAGCACTGCGCCCTCAAACAGGTTCTCCATCATGCTCCTATTATATCACATCGCGCCGTTTTCTTCTCTTCCCCTGCGGCCCAACTTGTAAGTATACTGCCATCCTTACACCTAATCCCCCAGATTGGTGGGATTAGGTGGAAGTTTTGCCTTGTCAGGGAGCTCGGCGCGTTACACGGAGAGATTTCATCATAAACAGTCTTCCCGGCGTGTTAGGCCGCTATCTCGGCGGCCTATTTCTGGAAGACCGGTTCGCACTTGCCGCGATTCGACAAATACGGTATGATGTGGGCGTATTGCTCCGGCAGGGGTAGTATAGCACAAACAAGTGGGGACTTCAAGAGGGAGAAAAAGACCATGTCCGATCGTCCGCGCAACCTGCTCTACGCCGTTCGGGAGACCATCCGGCTCAAGCACTACTCCCCTCGCACCGAGGAAGCCTATGTCCATTGGATCAGACGCTTCCTCCTCTTTCACCCGCGAAGAAACCCTCCGCGTCCTCGGCTTTCTCAGTGGCACCTATCCGCTCATGGCCAAACTGCTCTACGGCTGCGGCCTGCGCCTGAAGGAATGCCTGCAGCCGCCCGGCAGGCCGGCTTCTCCAGGCGCGTCAACTGCCACACCTTCCGCCACTGCTTTGCCACCCACCTGCTGGAAGGGCGCCCGCCCGAGCGCCTCTTCG
>DAOTXN010000058.1:0-80058 GCA_034435435.1 Anaerolineae bacterium
CGGGGGGGGGGTGCGCCGGCCGACGCTGTGCGCGTCGGTTTGAGGACCAGGCTCAGTGCGGCCGCCAGCTCATCGGCCCGTTGGTAACGATCATCGGGGGCGTAAGCCAGGGCTTTCATCACCACGTTCTCGACTTCGGCCGACAGCCTGGCGTTGAACTCGCGCAAGGGCGGCAATTCGCCCTGCACGTGTTTGAGAATCATCATGACTGGCGCTTGGCCCGCAAACGGGGGTTGCCCAGCCAGCATCTCGTACAGCACCACCCCCAGCGAATAGATATCGCTCCGGGCGTCGGTCTCAACGCCCTGGCCCTGTTCCGGCGAAATATAATCGGGCGTGCCCAGGACGCCGCTGGTGGTCAGGCCAGAGGCGTTCACGATGCGCGTGAGGCCAAAATCGGTCAAGATGGCATCTCCGTCTTGTTCGGCGGTCAGCATAATGTTGGCCGGTTTGATGTCGCGATGAATGATGCCCTGGCTGTGGGCAAAATCGAGCGCGCCAGCTACCCCCTGCACCACGTGGAGCACTTCTTGGTGCGGCATCAACTGATCGGCTTTTTGCAGGGCGGTCAAACGTTGTTTGAGCGACGGGCCTTCGATGCACTCCATCACCAGGTAGGGTAGTCCATCCTGAGAGCCAAAGTCGTGCACCTGGATGATGTGGGGATGGCGCAGCGCGGCCACGGCGTGCGCTTCGCGCTCAAAGCGAACCATGAACGTCGCGTCGGCGGCGACTTCAGGATGCAGTATCTTGATGGCGACGAAGCGTTTCAACGCGGGCTGATAGGCTTTATACACTGCCGCCATGCCGCCGCGCCCCAGTTGTTCGACCAATTCGTACTTGTCGCCGATGGTTTTGCCGATTAGACCTGCCATCGGAACAGACACCCCTGATTTCGTTTACCAACGGTCGAAACTATTCTATCACAATCCGGCGAGTTTTCACAGTAGGGCGCGGTGTGGCAGGCCGCTCTACTCACTGCCTTTGAGGATCATCGGGATGCCTGCCGCCAAAAAATAGATCTCATCCGCCCGCTGGGCCAGCGCCTGATTCGCCCGACCTACAATGTCCCGGAAAGCCCGCCCCAGCGGATAGGCCGGCGCCAGCCCCAGACCTACTTCGTTCGACACGATGATCAGGTCCGCCGTAAGCTGCTGTGCGCAAGCCGCCAGCGCCTCTACTCCGGCCATGATTTCCGCCTCCAGCTCTGGCGCAAAAACGTCATCCGCCTCGACCAGCCGGTTCGAGACTAACATCGTCAGGCAGTCTAGCAGAACGGCTCTGGCCTCTTGGGCGTGTTTCAAGATGGCCGTCGCCGCGTCTCGCGGGGCTTCCACAGTGCGCCAGGCCGCCGGCCGGCTTCGGCGGTGCATCTCGATGCGCTGTTGCATCTCCGCGTCGCCCGCTTCGGCGGTGGCGACGTAAAGCACGTGTTCTCTGCCACGCTCCTGGGCCATTCGCTGCGCAAAGGCGCTCTTGCCGCTGCGCGCCCCGCCCAACACGAGTATCAACCGTCCCATTTCAAGCCCCTCAAATGCGCCGTGTCGTTCAAAAGCGTGAGGATCGCCCCTTCTGGATACACGTACAGCTCGGAAACGGCGGCCAGGTCGAGCCGGAACTGCCAGTATCGCCGCAGGTCCAAACCAAAGGCGGTGCACAAGAGCGCCTGCAATGACCCGCCGTGCGCCGCCAGCAGCGCCGCCGCATCGCGGTGGGCTTGGACGATCTCATTCAAGGCCGCGCCCACGCGCGCCGCCAACTGCGCCAGCGTCTCGCCGCCCGGCGGCGCGACGTTCAGCGGGTCGGCCTGCCACGCCGCCAGGCCTTGTGGGTCGCGCCGCTCGATCTCGTCCAAAGTCAATCCTTCCCAGGCCCCAAAGCTCATCTCGCGCAAACGCGGCTCCAATCGCACGACCAGGCCATGCAGCTCCGCGATGGCCCCAGCCGTCTCGTGCGCTCGCTGAAGATCGCTGGCATACACAGCGGTGATTGGCTCCCGTGACAGACGGCGGCTCAACGCCGCGGCCTGTCGCCGCCCCACCGCGTTCAGAGGCGCGTCGCTTTGCCCCTGAAAGCGCCCCTCGGTGTTCCACTCGGTCCGGCCGTGGCGCACCAGAATCAGCTTGACCATTGCGTTGTCCAAAACAGCAACATCGCCAGCTCCACAATCTCGCAGATTGCGCCATACAGGTCGCCGGTCAGACCGGGCAGGCGGGCCAGGGCAAACCGGGCCACGCCCAGCATGGTCAGCCCCGCCACGGCCAGCGCGACCAACCCCTGCCAGCCGCCCGCCAGCGCAGCGGTCGCCAGCGCGAAAACCGTCGCCAGCGCAACCTGCCGCCAGGCGGTGTGGTCTTTGACGGCCTTGCCCAGCCCCTCTGGGCGGGCGTAGGGAAACGCGACCACCGCCGCCGCCATGGCCCAGCGACCCAAGGTGGGCGCCAGAATCAACGCCGCTGTCGGGCGGGACATTGCGCTCAACGCCGTGAGCTTGAGCAGCAGCAGCAACACGCCGCCCGCCAGCCCAAAGGCCCCCACCCGCTCGTCGCGCATGATGTGCAGACGCTTTTCGGGCGTCCAGCCGCCCAACAGTCCGTCGCAGCTATCCAGAAAGCCATCCAGGTGCAGCGCCCCGGTCAGCACGACCCAACTGGTCAAGACCAGCGCCGGGACCACGCCGGGCATCAAGACACGCGCCAATCCCTCGTTCAGCCCGGCCAGAACTAACCCAAGCAGCGCGCCCACCAGCGGGTAAAACCCCACCGCTCGCCCCAGCTCCTGCGGTGTAAAGGCTCGGCGCACGACCGGCGGGACGAGCGTGAGGAATTGGAGCGCGGCGAAAAATGGAAGGACGGAGGACGAACGACGAACGACGAAGGACGTTTCACGCTTCACGTTTCACGCCTCACGTTTCACGCCCCGACACCCCCGCCTCGGCAAAGGTCGCCATTTCAGACAGAATCTTGCAGGCCGCCTCGGCCAGCGCAAAGCCCAGCGCCGCGCCCGTGCCCTCGCCCAGGCGCAAATCCAGATCGAGCAGCGGTTCCAGACCCAGCCACTCTAGCATCACCCGATGGCCGCGCTCCTGAGAGCGGTGCGCTGAGATGAGATAGGGGCGCACCTGCGGCGCGAGGCCCACGGCGATCATGGCGGCGGCGGTGGAGATAAAACCGTCTACCATCACCGGACGGCGGTGGGCGGCGGCGGCCAATATCGCTCCGGCCAGCCCGCCGATCTCAAACCCGCCGACCTGGCCCAGCACATCCAGCGCGTCGGCGGGGTCGGGCCGGTTGACGGCGCTGGCCCGCTCGACGGCTGCGATTTTGCGGGCCAGCCCGGCGTCGTCCACACCGGCGCCGCGCCCCACGATCTCGGCGGCGGGGCGACCGGTCAGCGCGACGGCGATGGCCGCCGACGGCGTGGTGTTGCCGATGCCCATGTCGCCTGTGCCTAGAATATCCAGCCCGCGCGTGATCTCGGTCTCGACTACCTCTGCCCCGGCCAGCAGGGCTTGCACGGCCTGCGCGCGGCTCATGGCCGGGCCGCGGGCGATGTTGGCCGCGCCCGGAGCGACCTTTTTGCTCACCAGGCCGGGGTGCGGCGGCAGTTCGGCCGCCACGCCCATGTCCACGATCACCACCCGCGCCCCCACGTGCCGCGCCAGCACGTTGATGGCCGCGCCGCCGCGCAGAAAGTTGCTCACCATCTGCGGCGTGACCGCTTGCGGGTAGGCGCTGACCCCTTCGGCCACCACGCCGTGGTCCCCGGCCATCGTCACGATGACCTTGTGGCGGATGGCGGGCAACGGATTTCCGGCGATCCCCGCGAGCTGCACCGACAGGCGCTCCAGCTGCCCCAGGCTGCCCGGCGGTTTGGTCAGCGTGTCCTGCCGGGCCTGGGCGGCGGCCATCGCGCCCTCATCCAATGGTCCAATGCGTTCAATCAGAGATTCAAGCCCTATCATTCGTCCTTCGTCCTTCGTCTTTCCTCAATCCCCGCAGCGCCTGATCGAGCGTCAGCCAGCCCGTGCCGGGGAACAGCCGCGCCACCTGCGGCGCAAAGAGGGGCGACGCTCCCAACACCTGGGCCGGGCTGCCCTGGGCGATGATCTCGCCCTGACTCATGAGCAGCACCCGGTCGGCGGCTTCGGCGGCCAGCTCGACGTCGTGCGTGACTAGCAGAATGGCCGCACCCTCGTCGCGCCAGCCGCGCAGCAGGTCAATCAGCGCCCGCTTGGCGGCGTAATCCAGCCCTCGGGTCGGCTCGTCCAGCAGCAGTGCGCCGGGCCGAGTGACGGTGATGGCCCCTAGCGCGACCCGCTGCCGCTCGCCGGCGCTCAGGTCGCGGGGGTAGGAGCGCGCTTTGTCGGCCAACCCCAGCCGGTCCAGCAAAGCCCCCGGCGCGATGGGTGGTTGCGCCTCCAGCCGATGGTTGCGCAGGGTGATGAGCAGCTCGTCCAGCACCGTGTCGGCAAAGAGCAACGCGTTAGGGTCTTGGGGCAAATAGCCCACGTACCGGCAGATCTCGGCCACTTCGTGGTCGGCCACCGTTTGCCCCGCCACTTTCAATTCGCCCCGGCGCGGGCGCAGCAAGCCCACGATGCTCTTGAGCAGCGTCGTCTTGCCCGAACCGTTGCGTCCCATCAACGCGACGATTTCGCCCGGCCACACGTCCAGGTCCACGCCGCGCAACACGGGCTGGCCGTTATAGCCAAATTCGACCTGCCGGGCGTGGAGGTAGGGGTTGGGGATTGGTAAATTGGAGGTTGGGCGCACCTCTGCCCTCGGCGATCCCGCGCCGCTCCCCTGCTCCTCTGCGCCTCTGCTTTCCTGCCCGCTGAATTGGCGGCCTTGTTTGATGGTAAGGGGCAGCGGGTCCCAGCTCAAGGCTTTGCCCAACGCCACCAGCGGCGGGACCAGCTCCAACTGGCCCAAGACTTGGCGCGGCGGACCGGCAGCCACGAGAGAGCCGTTCGCCGATAAATAGACCAGGTGATCCACAAAGGGCAACACGCGCTCCAGGCGATGCTCGGCCAGCACGACGGTCAGCCCCAGGTCGGCGTTCAGGCGCGTCAGGGCGTGCAGCACGTCTTCGGCCGACTGAGGGTCGAGCTGCGAGGTCGGCTCGTCGAGCACCAGGATGCGCGGTCGCAGGGCCAGCGCCGCCGCAATGGCCACCCGCTGCTGTTCGCCGCCGGACAGATTCTCCAGGCGGCGCTCGCGCAGGGGGGCCAGGTCCATCAAGTCCAGCACTTCTTCGACCCGCACGCGCATGTCCTGGCGCGGCAGGGCAGCGTTTTCCAGAGCAAAGGCGATCTCGTCTTCGACGCGATCCATCACAAACTGGGCTTCAGGGTCCTGGAACACAAAGCCCACGTGCCAGCTCATGACCTGGGGCCCGGCTTGCACCGGGTCCAGCCCGTGCACCTTGAGGCGGCCGGTCAGCGCTCCGCCGCTAAAGTGAGGCGCTAGGCCGTTGATGCAGCGCAGCAGGGTGGATTTGCCCGCGCCCGAAGCGCCCACGACCAGCGCGAACGCGCCTTCGGGCAGGTGCAGACTCACGTCGCGCAACGCCGGACGCGGCGCGTCGGGGTAGGTGTAGCTGACGTGTTCAAAGGTGATCATGGGTTTCCTCTCTACTTTGCGGCGTCAAAAAGGCCGGCCCCAGCAGGCCCAACGACGCCAAGCCGACGAGCGGGGCAAAAGCCGGTAAGGTCAGCTTGGGATAGGGATAGTAAAACAGAGCTGTTCGGTCGAGTCCCGGCAGGATGAAGGCGGCGACGACCAGCCCCGCGCCCAAGACGACGATCCAATCTCGCCCGGTCCAGGGCGTGAGGCGATAGGTGGTGTGCGGCGCGCGCCGCCCCACCACCCACAGCACGCCCGACACCAGCCCGGCGCCGCCTGACATGAGCAATAGACCCAGCATCTCGCGCCCCCAGACCAGGCGCAGCAACCCTCCCCCCAGCAAGGCCGCCAGGCCAGACGCAATGAGCAGTCGAGAGCGTACATCCTGACCGGCTTGCTCACTGCCGGCAAAGCCCCGCGCGGTCATGGCCTCGGCCAGTTGCAGGGCGCGCTCCAACCCGCTGATGAGCAGCGGCATAAACAGGGGCAGCCAATCGCGCAGCCCGCGCACGCGATGGCCGCGCACGGCCTGGGCCTCACGAATCTGCTGCCATTGGCGCAGCGTGACCGGCACAAAGGTGACACCGATAGAGACGACCACGGCCAGCGGGTAAAAGGCGCGCGGGATGAGCCGGATCAGGTCGCGCACCGGCAGGGCCTGGACCATGGCCGTGAACGCCATCAGCATGCCCAGCAACACCCATCCGTTGAGCGCCCCAAACGTGAGCGCCTCTAGCGTCCACGGGCCGCCGATGACCGGCCAGTTGGCCGGCCAGCGCCACAGAACGGTGTCGCCAAAGTGGGCAGTGGCGGCGTTGAACAGCGCCGCCAGCGGGATCACGATCAAGGCGAAACGCAACGGTGAGACGGCCACGAAAGAAGACCTGGCGGCGGCGGCGACGTGCACCACGGCGATGGCGAGCAACGTCAGAATCAAATGCAGCGGATTGCGCGTCGCGGACAGCGCAACCAGCGCCGCCGCCAGCCACCCGACCCAGGCCCAGGGATGGATCATCGCGCCTCCTGTAGACCTGCCGGGTCTCCAAAACCCGGCAGGTCTTGATATTCAAAGGCAAAGCGGCGCTGAAAGCGGCGCAACGCGCGCAGCGCGGCTGCGCCAAAGGCCAGCGTCAACACGACGTTGCCGGCGGCGCGCATCACGTCCCACACCAGCGAGGTTGCCAGGTAAAAGGCCGCGTAACGCTTGAGGGTCTCTCCCACGCCGAGGCCCGCCTGCCAGTATTGATCGGCCGGCCCGATGGCATACGGCCAAAACCAGACGTTCATGATCGCGCCAAAAGCCAGCCCCCACACCCCGCCAAAGACGACCAGCACGAGTATTTCGGACCGGCGTCCCTGGCCGCGCACCAGGCGCACCAGCGGGCGACACGCCGTCGCTGACATGCCCATCCAGGCAGAGGTAAACATCTGATACGGCAGCCAGGGCCCGACCATACCAGTGATCAGCGCCGAGACCAGCAAAGTCAATGCGCCCATCAGGAAACCAAAGCGCCCGCCGTAAACGTAACCGGTCATCACGATGAGGAAAAAGATGGGGCTGACGCCGCCGGGACCTGGCAGGGCCACTTCCAGGAAACGCAGCGCGCTGTTCATCGCCACCAGGATACCCAGCAGCGCCACGAATTTAGCGTTCGCCGCTGCGCCCTGCACTTCTAGCAACAGCACGACAAAGCATAGCCCCACCAACGCGGTGAGCAACAGCGGCGCGTCGGCGGCGTGGGCCTGGCCCTGGGCGGCGTCGCGCAGCGACGGAATAATGAAAGGATAAAGAAAAGAAAGCAACCCAATGGCGCTGGTCAGCCCGTATATGGCGGCGCTCAAGAGACGCTGCTTCATCGCCGTTGCCTCGACTGCACAAGGAACAAACCGCCCAGCAGAATCACGACCAACCCACCGAAAAGGTATAACGTTCCCGTATTCACCGGCGGCGGGGTCGCGTCTGTGGCTGCGACGGCGCGGGAGACGTTTGGAGTAAACGTCGGTAGCGCCGCAGGGGTGTGTGTGGGAAGGGCCGTCGCGCCGGGTGAGGGGGTAGGGGGCATGGCGAGCAGGGCAGTGGGAGTTGGCGTAGGCGAGGGGGAGGGCGGAGTGGGCGGCGGGCCGCACAGTTGTTCAAAGGGGATCAGCGGCGGCTGCGCCCCGCTGTCCACCGCCCCCAGCCCCCAAGCCCAACCCTCGACGTCGCCCGGGTGCACCACGCGACGGCTGGCCCCCTCTACGCTGTAACGCCACTCGCCGTCACGCTGGAAAAAGTAGGTCCAATAGACGCACGGATCGCCCGGCTTGAGGGTGCACTGGCAAAAACATTTTTCGGCCGGAAAGTTACACCCCTGGTCGCCGATCTGGCAGACCGCGCCGCCGCCAAAGCCCGAGTTGTAGTCGATGATCGTCTCCAACCCGGAGGCGCGCAGCACTTGTTCACCGGTGGCCTGGCCGTCGGGACCCAGGTCGACACACGCCGTATAGAGCGTGCCATCCCCAAACTGCACCACCAAACCGGCTTGGTGGGGGTCGTCTTGGGCCAAAGCAGCCCGCGTCGGCGTCAGCCAGATCAAGATAGACGCAGCCAACAGGCCGCTAACTCGAAGGAATTGCCGGCGAATTGACTGCGTCTTCATCTTTCATACCCCTCGTTGTTCTTCACCCAGCACTATCTTCAGGATTTACACGATTTTTATCAAGCCACAATCCTGTAGCTAGCTCCACATTTAATCGTGGTCGCCGAGGGCAAGCTCCAAATGTAGGGCAGGTTTCTATACCTGCCCCCCCAGATGGCGGGTAAGAAACCCGCCCTACGGTTGCCGCCTGGAACTGGCGGACGTGCGTTACACTGGGGCGCTCCCCAGATGGCGGGTAAGAAACCCGCCCTACGGTTGCACCACGATTAAGTGGGGTCCTACCATCCTGTACATCCTGTCAATCTTGTCATGATTGGCGACGGTGAGCGGCCAGCCGCCGACCGGCAGCGACCAGCCCCAGCCCCAAAGCCATCAGGCTGGCAGTGTATGGCGCTACGCCGCCGCCGCCCGAAGCAGGCAGCGTGGCAGGGGTGGCCGCTGGCGTCGCGCCGGGTGTGGCCGCCGTGGACACACTGGATACCTGAGCCAGCGTCACCCCGGCCACGGCCGGGATGGCCTGCACGGTGGCCAGCAGATTGTCGCCCGGAAAGGCAAGCTGGTAGCTAAAGCTGCCGCTCTCGTTTTGCAGCGCCAGCAACGCCTCCAGGGGGTCCCCGTCGTCTGCCGCCCAGTCTTGCGGCGTCTGGCCCAGGGCATACAGGGCTTGGAGCACGTAGGCGGTCGAGTTGGCGTCGGTGTCGGTGCCGTAGGGCGAAGGGTTCTGGTACGGCCAGCCGCCATCGGCGTTCTGCACCGCTTGCAGGTAGGCCAGCCCGGTGTTGGCGTCGTCCGCTCGCCCGGCGGCCACTAATGCCTGGATCACCAGCGCGGTGGTGTTGGTGTCGCCGCTTTGGGCTGCCGTGTCGCCCATAAAGCTCCACGCCCCGTCCTCGGTCTGGTAGCTCATCAAATAGTCGGCGGCGGCGGCGGGGATGGTCCGACCGGCGTTAGCCAGCGCCAGGATCACCAAGGCCTGGTCGAACAGCGAGCCGCCGTAGGAGCCGCTGTCGGCGTCGTAGGCCGCTTCCAGTTGGCCGAGCAGGTCTTGCCCGCCGAAATCGGTCGGGTCTTCCCCGGCGGCGAGCAACGCCAGCACGACTTTAGACAAGGTGCCGATCCCTTCTATGGGGCCGGCCTGGGCTTGCAAAAAGTCCAGGGGTGAATTTCCGTCGGCCGATTTGAGCTCTCCGGCGTCCTGGCCGCCGGCCGCAAAGGCGATGATGGCCTCGGCCGTGGCGCTCAGGTTGCTTTCGGGGCTGAAACCGTCGGAAAAACCGCCGTCGGCGCTCTGCTGGCTCGCGAGCCAGTTCAAGGCAGCGGCTATGGCATCGTCGTTGGCAGCGGCCAGCCCAGGGCCGGTCAGCGCGAATATCAAAATCGAAATCAGGATGACAAATAGCGCTCTGTGTCGCATCGTATTTCTCCTCTAAGTTGAATGGACAACAAAAAACCCGACGGAGCGTCGGGTATAGGTTCAGGCACACACCATACTCCGCCCTCCTTTCACTCGAAGGTGTCATTGCGGACGGTGAGTGGCGGGCGACCTGACTTGGTTAGTGATGAGTGATGAGTAACTGAGACTAACCACTATCCACTACCCTTACAGTTGCGGGACAGCGCCGGACTTGAACCGGCTTCGCCATTAAACCCTGGCATCCGGGCCTACGGGTGCCACTACCGGGCTAACGTATTCAGTTGTGGTTTAGATTATAACGGTTTTTGAGATCTTGTCAAACTCATCGGCCGCCGCCTTCCCGGAAGCTGGGAGTTTCCGGGAAGGTTCATAGCCGCCACTATTGACACGTAACTCATACCCGGCTAAACTGTGAGCTATGATCAAGAAACTTTTACTTCCCTGCTTTGTCCTGCTTTGTGTGGGGTTGGCGCTGCGTTTCGCCGAACCGCCAGCTACCGCCGGCCCGCTAGACGTGACCCCGTTGCCCCCGGTGACGGACGCCGACGGGCGGTTGGGTGTATGTTATGGCTTTTACGAGAACCCGGAAGGCAGCGGCCAGCGCCCGTACCTGGACCTGATGATCGACGCCGGCGCGCGCCACGACCGCTGGGACTTTAGTTGGTGGGCCATCCAGCCGGACAACCAGAGCCAGTGGAACTGGGGCGGCCACGAGGCCATCGTGCGCGACGAAAACGCCCAGGGGGTGAGCGTGCTGGGTATTTTACAGTGGACGCCGCAGTGGGCCTCGACCTACAGCGGGTTGTTGAGCTGGCTGCCGCGCGTCATCGAGCGGGCCACCGCCGACGCCCGCTACTACGCCCACACGTTCAATCCCCTTTCGCCCACCGGCCCCGCCCCCTACAACAATTATCCCCCCAAAAACCTGGACCAACCGGTGTTCTTGAACGGCCAGATCAACCCGAACAATTATTGGGGTTATTTTGTTTATAACGTCGCCCAACATTTCGACGTCCAGACCGACCCGGCGCTGCAAGTAGACGAATGGGAGATCTGGAACGAGGTCGAATGGGACTGGTTCTGGGCGGGCACGGCGAACGACTATTGCCAATTGCTCCAGGTGGCCTACACGGCCATCAAGGGCGACGGCGTGACGCCGGGCGGCAACCCCAACGCCAGCGTGCTCTTTGCCGGGTTACACTACTGGGACGACCCGACTATGTACACCCAGGTGCTCGATTGTCTGGCCGCCGCCGATCCGGGCGGCGCGGGACACAATTATTTCTTTGACGTGATGTCGGTGCACTTTTATAGCCGCAGCGACAACACCTATGACATAGTCAACCTGATTCGCGGCGAGCTGGACGCGCGCGGTATGGCCGACCACCCCATCTGGCTCACCGAGACCGGCGCGCCGATCTGGGACGACGCCGCAGTAGACCCCGATCCCACCGAATACGATAATGCCGTCACCCAAGACGAGCAAGCCGCATACGTGATCCAATCCTACGCCAACGCGCTGGCGGCGGAGGTGGAGCGCTATTACTTTTTCCGCGCCCACGACGAGAGCATGAGTGAATATTTTGGCCTGATCCGCAACGACCTCAGCCTGCGTCCGGCCTACGTGGCCTATCAAGTGGCGGCCCAATACTTGCGCGGCGAGAATCAGGCCACCCGCGTGATCGAGAACGGCGCGACGCGCGTCAGCCTGTGGGGCACACCGCGCGGCAAGGTCAGCGTGGTGTGGAATCGCACACCGGCCCCCCTCACTTACACACTACCGGCGGCCATGCCCACGGCCACGCTGGTGGACCGCTGGGGGATGACGCAGACGCTCAGCGCGACGAACGGCGTCTACACCCTGCCCTTGTCCGTCGCCACGGCCAACCTGCTCAGCAACCCCGGCGACTATATCGTCGGCGGCGACCCGCTGTTGCTCATCGAGACCGACACCCTCTCACCCACCTCGGCGCTGGAGGCGTTGCCCGCCGTCAACAAAGGGCTGCCCATCACCCTCACCTGGACCGCCGCCGACGCCGAATCGGGTGTGTGGTACACCGAAATCCAGTCTGGTCCGTCGCCCGCCGGCCCCTGGAGCACGCTCGTCGGTTGGGGGCAGACCGAGGGTCTCACCCAGACGGTTTACACCGGCCAGCACGGCGTGACTTTTTATTTCCGCGCCCGCGCCCGCGACAAGGTGGGCAATTGGGAAGCGTGGCCGGCGGGTCACGAGGTGAGCACTACCGTGGACGCCGACACCGAGCTGCACTGGACGGTGGACACGCTCTTTACCGACATCAATCGGGACGGGGTGTGGCAGCCGTTCTCCGGCACGCTTACCTTCGAGGTGGCGCTGGCCGACGTGGCGATGCGCTTTGTAGACGCGGATAGAAATATCATCACCGCAACCGTCGGCAGTTCGTGGCGTTTTACCGAGACGCTTTTGCCGGGTACGTATAGCTTTGTCGCCGAGGCCACCGACGCCAGCGGCAACGGCTGGATACGCTATTACCCGCTCGCGCTGGACGGCGTGGTCGACCCGCTATATGCGCCGCTCACGGCCACACTGGGCCTACTGCCGCGCCAGGACGTCTTTTTGCCGCTGGCGCTGCGCCACCCCTAGACGCCGACCGCTTTTTTGACAAGCGCTGGCGGATGTGTTATTCTACCGACCTATGAGCGCCGAGCGATACGACTGGACCGCCGCACGGGTGCAGGCCTTGCGCCAACACCTGGGCCTGACCCAGCGCCAGCTCGCCGAAGAGCTGGGCACCGAGCAGCAGCGCGTCAGCGAATGGGAGACGGGTGTGCATCGCCCCAGCCGCATCACCACCACGCTGCTCTCGCTGCTCGCCGAGCGCGGCGGGTTTACGTATCCCGATAGCGGCCCCCAGACGGCCATCGACGGGGAGACCCTGGAAGAGTTCCGCCGCCGCCCGGTGGCAGACCTGGGGCTGCCCGAACGGACGGTCGCAGCTTTGCAGCGGGCCGGTCTGACCGAGGTGGGACAGGTGCTCGACCGGCTGGCCCAGGGCAGCCAGGCCTTGCTCGGCGCGCCTGACTTTGGCCGCCGCTCGCTGGAGGCCTTGAAAGCCCGACTGGCCGAGCGGGGCTTGAAGTACTGAATCTCGCCTTTGATGCCCTTGACAGCCCACACGTTACCGTGTATAATGATAGCGGTGATCCGATAGATCGATTTTTTGGCGTGTTGCCACACGGTTACGTGTCAACGGTACGGAGGCTTGAAATGGGGACCTACGGTCTGGAGGGCGTGATCAGCGCCTGGGAGCTGGAGAGATTGACGAACGAACAGGCCATCGGCCAGATCCTGCAAATCATCGCCGGGATCGAGGAACGCCTGCGCGACCTGGAGCACAAGTATAACCGGGGAGGGCGCACCTTGCCGCCCCGGCGTCCCCCACTCGAAAACGGAGACCAGGACCAGAAACCTTGAATCTTGCGCGGGCCTGGCGGATCGAACGGAAAGAGATCGTCGCGCTGGTGGGGGGCGGCGGCAAGACCAGCGCCATGTTCCGCCTGGGCGACGATTTGGCGGCAGCGGGCTGGCGCGTCGTCCTCACCACTAGCACCCACCTGGTCGCCGACCAGGTCCACAGGGTCCCTCACGTTATCCTCCCACCCCATCTACCTATGACCAATCTACTCATCACCTCTTCCCCAACTCTCGTCACCGGCCCCATCGACTCTCGCATCAACAAAGCCGCCGGGCTGCCGCCCGCGCTCATTGACTGCCTCATCCCCGACCTGGGCGTCGACGCCGTGATCAACGAGGCCGACGGCGCGCGCATGCTGCCCTTCAAGGCCCCCGCCGGGCACGAGCCGGTCATCTCGCCGGGCAGCACGCTGGTCGCGCCGGTGGTGGGGGTCGAGGCCATCGGTCAGGCCCTGGACGCGGCCCACGTGCACCGCCCGGAGCGGGTGGCCGCGTTGACCGGAACCGAAATGGGTCAAACCGTGACGCCGGAAACTGTCGCCGCCGTGTTGACGCACCCGCAGGGCGGGTTAAAGAGCGTTCCGCCCGGCGCGCGCGTGGTCGTGTTGATCAACAAGGTCGAATCTGCCGCCCAACTGGAGACGGCCCGCCGCCTGGCCGATTTGCTGCTGGCCTGCCCACGCATCGAGGCCGTCGCCATCGGCGCGCTGCGACGGCCCGAGCCCATCCACGAGCTGCGCAGCCGGGCGGCGGTGGTCGTGCTGGCGGCGGGGGAGGCGCGGCGTTTCGGGCGGCTCAAGCAACTGGAGCCGTTTGGAGAGGGTACGCTGCTCACCCACGCCGTAGATACAGCGCTGGACTCACGGGCCGGGCAGGTGATCGTCGTGCTGGGCTGCCGGGCGGACGAGTGTCGCGCTGCTCTCGCAGATCGCCCTGTTACCGTCGTGATCAACCCCGATTGGGCGCAAGGGCAAAGCACATCGGTGCGGGCGGGGCTGGCGGCGCTGGCCCCCCACACCGGCGCGGTTGTGTTCCATCTGGCCGACCAACCCGGCGTGACCCCGGCGGTGATCGACGCGCTCATCGCGCGCCACGCGGCCACGCTGGCCCCGGTCGTGTGGCCGGAGTATGCGGGGCGGCGCGGCAATCCGGCGCTGTTCGACCGGGTCACTTTTCCCCAGTTTCAAACGCTGAGCGGCGACGTGGGGGCCAGGCCGGTGTTGCTGGCCTACGCAGGGCAGGGCCTGGCCGAGCGCGTGGCCGTGGACGAGGCGGGGGTGCTGGTGGACGTGGATACGCCGCAGGACCTTTGACCCTTGGAAAACCTGGATGGGGTTGCCCGGCCCGGCCTGAGTCACAGCGGTCATTGCACTTTACGCCGGCTGGTTGTATACTCGCGGGTGGTTTCGGCATAACGACAGTAATCGCTTTTGTACTGAAGGGAACAAAGCATGGAACTCGGCGCGTTTTCGATCAGCTTAGCGGTCAAGGATCTCGAGGCTTCGAGGACTTTACGAAAAGTTCGGTTTCATGGTCTTCGCCGGGGATGCGTCCCAGAACTGGCTGATCATGAAGAACAGCGATCACGTGATTGGACTTTTTCAAGGAATGTTTGAGAAGAACATCCTCACCTTCAACCCCGGCTGGGACAACAACGCCCAGAAATTGACCATGTTCACCGACGTCCGCGAGTTACAGCGCCAGCTAAAGGCTCAAGGAGTGCAGTTTCAACAAGAGGCGGACGAGAGCACAACGGGGCCAGCCAGCTTCGTCGTTGTGGACCCGGATGGAAATCCGATCCTCGTCGATCAGCACGTGTGAGCAGGATGGCTCTGGCCGAGAGATTGAAAAGCCGGCCACGTTTGGCGGCGGCGGGTGAACTCTGTCGTTAACCTGGAACGCTTCACCTCCCGCGCGACCTCCGCTCCTCCAATCGCGGCAGCGACAAGAGCGGCAAGCCCGCATCACGTAGGAGCGGGGCGTTGGGTATCGCCCCGCTCCTACGTTATTCCATCACCCGCAGCGTGGAGGGAATGTCCATCTTGATCAGTTGACGGGTCATGAATACCGGTGTAATGGCGACGACGACGATGCCGATGAGCACGACCCACCCAAACGTGGTAGCCGACAGGACAAAGATGGCGCTCATCTCGGGCGCGTCGCGCTCGAACAGCTCTTTGAGCGAGGAATTCAATAACCACCACCCCAATCCGACCCCCAGCATTGTCCCCAGCACTCCGGTGATCAGATTCTCGACCACGGCCATACGGACCACCGTGCGCACGCGCGTGCCAAAGGCAAACATGGTCGCCAGCTCGCGCCGGCGCTCTTCGATGTTGGTGCGTGTGGTGTTGAAAGCGATCAAGAACGCGATGACCAACACGATCAACTGGAGCACGACAAAGACGCCTATGTACTGGTCAAGCAAGTCCCCGATAGTGATCATCGTGGCCGACATCTTGCGCAGGGTCGTCACACCCTCGATTTGCGAGAGCGAGCGGTGCAGCTCTTGTACATTCACTCCGGCGGCCGGATTGATGTGCACACTATTGACCAGCCCGTCGAGGTTCATAATGGACGCATTTTGGATGTCCATATAAACCGCTATGCGCAGTACGTCACGATGGATGCCGATGACTTGCACGGGCGTCTGGGCCATGCGCCAGGCGTGTTCCGATACGCGGTAGGGGTGATACAGCGTCGCCATGCCGCCGACGTCCACGCCCAGGTCGCGCGCCGCTTTTTCGTTGATCAGCACGCCGGGGCCGGCAGATTCCATCCCGCCGCGCACGAGGGTCGGAGTCCACAGGTCGTTTTCCAGGTCCATCATTTGCACAATGACCTCAAAAGTCTGGTCCCCCGCCAACTGACCGGGCAAAACCACGGCCGGCGCGGTCTGGGCCACCCGCTCGTCGGCGGCGATGCTAGAGACGAGCGGGCCGGACAGCGGGTAAAAGTCGTCGAACGCGACCAGGGTTCGCTCTGGGGCCTTTTGCTCGATCTCTTCTCGCCCCACCTTGAGCGTTTCATAAAACGCGTCGAGCATCCCGCTGATCCCGATCAGGATGACGATGGCGATGGAAAGCCCCAGCACGGTCATGATCGTGCGCCGCAGCCCCCGCGACAGGTTACGCACCGGGAACAGCGTAAAACTGGAACCCGGCAACGGCACGCGGGCCAGCAGTGGAGCCAGGCCACCCCCTTTCGAGACCAGATAGCCGGTCTGGATGGCGTCCACCGGGGCCACGCGGACGGCGCGCCACACGGGATAGAGCACGGCCAGGAACGGAATCAACATCCCGACCACAGCCGATTGCAGGTACAGGTCGGTCTGGAAGGACGAGTCCAGATAGGGTAGGGGCATCAGCTTTTGGAGCTCACGCGCCAGCGGTTGATTGATGATCAAGCTCAGTAGCGCCCCCAGGACCATTCCCAGGCCGGCAATCTGCACACCGATCAACACATAGCGCCGGGCGATGCGACGCGGCGGCACGCCTAGGGCCATGTGAATGCCGATCTCGCGGCGTTGCGCGTCCACGATGCGCCCGATGAGGATGAACGCCCCAAAGCCCGCGCCTAGCAACATCAAGTTAGATAGGCCCCTCATCATTTCCCGGTCGCTTTTGATGTCGTCATCCAGCACCTGAAAGGACCGGTTCTCGGAGCGCTTTTCCAGGCTGACGCCGATTTCGGGAAACGCTTTTGCCATACTATCGTTGAGTTCGGCTTTGAGCTGATCCAGGTCGGTTTCATCCACGCCGTCGTTGACGACGATGAGCGCCTCGTTCACCGCACCGGGCAGTCCGATAATCTCTTGAGCCGTCTGTAAGGGCACAAAGAGCGCCACAAAGTGTTCCTGGGCCATCGCGCCCAATATGCCGCTCTCTTCCTCGACCACCATGAAATGTTCAGCCGAGATGGCATAGCCCACTGGTTGCAGCACGCGCCCGCCGCCGATGCGCATGGTCCGGTCGCCGAGTTCCAGTTTGTGCCAGTTGGCAAAGTTTTGCTCCACCACACACACAAACTGGCCCGCGTCGCCGGCATTCAAGCTACGTCCGGCGGTCACGTGCAGCTTGTTGACCGCCGGATCGCCCGCCGAAACGTCCGTGCCGATGATCTCCCCGTTGACGAGCAAATAGCTTTCCGCAGTCGAGGCGTCCACCGATGTGGGAAAGGTCAAGCGTACGGATACGTCCTCGATCCAATCGGCATGCGGGACGGCGCGCACGGCTTGCTCCAGTTGCGCCGCGTCCAGGAAACTGCCTTGCGTCAGCTCCAGCTTGACGTCAAACATATCGAGCATCTCGTAGCTCCTGGCAAAAGATTTGCTCCGCCAGGGAATGGAGCTGCCCAGGCCGCTGGAAGCCGCCACGCCAAAAGCGATGATGAGCGCAATGCCCACCACCTGCATCCAGCGCTCGCGCATATCGCGTAACGTCCACTTCCACAACAACGGTAATCGTTTCATCGTGAGCCTCCTTCGTCGTCCGTCCTTCGTCGCTCCACTACCACATCAGCTCCGCCACCGCCACCGCTCCCCCCGTCGGCGGGCCATCGCTGGCGATATGCCCATCGTGCAATTCCACCACCCGGTCGGCCACACGGGCGATCTCGCGGTTGTGCGTGACGATGACCACGGCCTTGCCCGCCTCGGCTTGCTTTTTCAAAAGGGCCAAGATCTGCACACCCGTGCGAAAATCCAGCTCGCCCGTCGGCTCGTCGGCCAGCAAGACCGGCGCTTCCTTGGCTAGGGCGCGAGCGATAGCCACCCGCTGCTGCTCGCCGCCCGACAACTGGTGCGGAAAGTGGTGCAACCGGTCGCCCAGCCCCACGTTTTCCAGCGCCAGCGTCGCCGCGTCTGCGCGCCCCGCGCCGTTCTTTTTCCCCACCACGTCCAGCACAAACTGCACGTTTTCTAGCGCCGTCAGGCTGGGGAACAGGTTAAAGGTCTGAAAGATGAACCCGATGGTCTCGCGGCGAAACTTGAACTGTTCCGAGCGCCTGCTATTGGACACCTGGGTCCCATTGATCTGCACTCTGCCGCCGGAGGGCGTGTCCAGCGCGCCGATCATATTCAGCAGCGTGGTTTTGCCGCTACCCGACGGGCCGAGCACGACCACAAACTCGCCCTGGCCTATCGCCAGGTTCACATCCTCCAGCGCCGTGACCTTGATCTCGCCCATCTGGTACCACTTGGATACGTTGGTCAATTGAATCATCTTGCACCTCCAATATGACTTTCCATCGCCCGCGCAAACAGCTCGCGGTCCTCTTCCTGGATGATCTCCAGCGCTCGCTCGCCCAACAGGGCCAGCATCTGCGGCAGATACAGATCGGTGCGCAGGTGGTGCTCGGCGATAAACACGAGCAACGGACTGCTGGTCCACGAGGCCCGGGCCTGAGTTTGGGTCAACCACTCGCCGACCAACACCTCCTGACCGTCCACGACCAGGATCAGTCCCAGCCCTTCGGAGCGGGTCAGCGCCTCTTCTGACAACGACGCGACGACCACCCGACCACCCGGCAGAGCCACGTCGCCGGTGGTATAGATCACGACGCGCACCCCGCGCCGGATGGCCGCCTCTAGCGCCGGGCGCAACGTGGGGAACGTGACCGGCAGCAGGGCCAGGTAGACCTGACTTGCGGCCTGGTTGATCATTTCCGTCGCCTTGGCGATAATGTTCTCGTGGCCTTCGAGGTTCCAGACGTGTTCCAGATTGGGGGCGGTCGAAAAAGCCGCGAGATCGTTTTTGAGCGAGCCGATGAGATCCGTGTGTTCGCGCTCGAGTTGGTCCAGAAATTCGACCGGGGCCATCGGCGCGTACTTGACGCCGCCGTCTGTGCGCAGCGTCATGGCCGCGCCACGCGCGGTGAGCTTGCTCAGCACTTCGTAGATCATCGAGCGCGGCACGCCGGAGAGCCTGGACAGCTCGTAGCCGGTAACGGGATTCTTGCGCAGCAGCGCGGTGTAGGCTTTGGCTTCGTATTCGGAAAAGCCGATTTTGACGAGTTGCTGAATCAGATCGATTCCCATTGCACACCTTTAGACGTTAGTACAATAACGTAGAGGTTAGTATTATAACTACTATTATACTTTAATTTGCGCGCCAAGTCAAGGGGTTTGACTGGCAGGCAGAACATTCTATACTTTGGTTGTGGTAACTGCTCAGCCTGTGCAGATATGACAACGAATCAAAGGATTGAGCGAATCTGTGCTTCTCGGCCCGATGGCCTGGGCCCCACAGCCACGCTGACCGTGGTCCCAAGGGATGCGACGCCGCGCCTCACTGCAGAACGCGGGCAGCCGGCGGTCCTTACAGGGGGAATATCTTTATGTTTTGGATGCTCGCGGATAACCCACCACCCAACCCGGATTGTTTTGTGATCCCCTCCTACGCCCTCAAAGATCGCACCCGCCCCACCCGCCCCACCTGCGCCCAGATCGAGCTGGCTTTTGAGTGGTGGCAAAGGTTCCCTCGCGCCCGCTTGATGATGTCCACGGGCGACAACCAGCGCCTGGGGATTTCAAACGCGACGGTGATGGTGGATTATGCTCTGAGCTTGGGGGTTCCACGCGAGAACCTGGTCGAGGAGGACCGTTCCAGAAACACGTGGGAAAATCTGCGCTATTCGATGCGCATCATCCAGGACGCCGGCTGGCAGCAACCGACGCTGGTCACAGTGGACCTGTACACCCGGCGCGCCGTAGCGACGGCGCGCAAATTGGGCTGGTCAGATTTCTATTGGCTCTCGGTCTATTCCAAAGGCGAGCCGGCTTACGGCTACAAGCGGCTTCAAACCCACTCGCGCCTGACTATCTTGTGTTATGAGATGGGGGCGATGGTGTATAGCAAGCTGGTAGGGTGGGTGTGACGAGTGGATTTATGCGCCTTGCGCCAAAGCCTGGTTGATAAAGCTCTGCCAGGTCTCGTCTGGCTCCCAGATCTGTCGCAAGGAGGTCCACGCTGCCTCTGGCGGCGCGCCCAGCCGCAGCACGCGATAGAGCAACACAAACGCCGAGGCCCGATAGTTCAAAGCGCAGTGCACCAGGACCTTTTTGCCGGCGTGCTGTTCCATTGCCTCAAAAAAACGCGCCAGGTCTTGAGCCGTGGGCGTCTCCCACACCACGGGAATGTGAACGTACTCCATGCCTTGCCCGGTCACCCATTCCTGCTCGTTGGGCAGGGCGTTGGTAGAAGTAGGCAGCGCCAGATTGATGACGACTTGATAACCGGCAGCCCGCACGTCGGAAAACTGCTCGGCGGTGGGTTGACCGGCCGTACCGAGCGCATCGGAAATGTGTAAAAAGTTCAGGATTGCATCCACTAATAAACCCTCACTTCACGTTATGTCCAAGCCATTGGATGTGGAGAGATTTTACTGCGTGCGGCCAGGGAAAGCAAGCAGGCCTCAAAGAATCATCACCGGTTTGGCGCTTGTTGCTCTTTCTGCCAATATCCTGTAAAATCACACCTGTTCGTTATGGAAAGAAGCGACAGGAGGCAGACGTGGCCGACATGCACATCCAGACCGGGCGCGTGGACACGTGTGAGGTCGTGGTCGTAGGGGCCGGGCTGGTGGGCGCGACGATTGCGACCAGCCTGGCCGACGAGGGACTGGACGTGGCTGTGCTGGAAGCGCAGGGTATCGCCAGCGGCTCCACCGGCCGCACGGCAGGATTGGTGTTTACCGGCTTGCCTATGCCTTACGCTCAGATTATTACGCGTTATGGGCGCGGGACGGCTCAGGCGCTGTGGCGCTTGACGATGGACAATCGCGCTCGCCTGGCCGAAGTGGCGACCCGGCTGAACGTTGCGCTGGAACGCACGGGCAGTCTGCTCTTGGCGACGGACGCTCAACAGGCCGTTCTCCTGCGCAGCTCGGCCGAGCTGCTCGCCGCCGATGGTTTTGAGGCCCGTTTTGAGAGCAACGATCCTCTGAAAAGGGGCTTCACGGCGGCGCTGCACTTTCCCAATGACCTGGTGGTAGACGCCGTGGCGCTGACCCGGCAACTGCTAGACGCATTCGAGATTCCCGTACATACCAACACCCAGGTCTATAAATTGGAACAAGATGGCGACGAAATCGTCGTATGGGCGCATGGGCGCGTGGTCAGGGCGGGAACGGTGATCCTGGCCGTGAACGCTTATGCGGCGCTGCTCGACGACTATTTTGCCGATAAAGTCGCGCCAGCGCGGGGTTATACTCTGATGACCCGTCCACTGCCCGAGCGGCTGATGGTGCGGGCAGGCAGCGCTGGCCCCTTCTCTTTCCGTCAGGACGCCGACGGACGCCTGATGTTCACGGCCTGGCAACCAGAATATCAGACGCCGGCTGCTACTCCCCGGGATGAGAGCATCGAAGTGGACCTGATGCGGTTCATTGGACGCTACTTTCCACGCGCGGCCCAGCATTTGGCTCACCGCGGTTCAGGCGTGATCGGCGTTCCGCGCGATGGGCTGCCCTTGTTGGGAGCCTTGCCTCACCTGCCGCAAGTCTTTTTCGCCGTCGGCTTTGGTGGACAGGGCTTGAGCCTGGCCTTTGCCGCGGCGGATTTATTGATCGGGCTCATTCTGGGCGGGGCCGAACCGGAGCTGTTTTCGGCGCGGCGTCTGGAATAAGCGCAGCCCAATGGGCTAATCGGCCTGGAGCATGGGAAGATACAGACGGTGTAATGGAGCGCGCATCGCCAGTATGGCGTCGGCGATCCGGTCGGCTTGGGTGCGGCGTTCTCCCGGATGCGCAAAGTCCCACGTATGCACAAAGCTGTAGAGCATGTCGCTCAGGGTCTCGCCGCCCGAAATCGGCGTGTTCAGGCCTACGGGAAAGTATAACCCCTCACCCTGCAAGCTCCTGGCGACCAACTCGCCATAAATATGCCGGATGGCCTCGTCGGTGCGCAGCGCGTCGGTGTAGGTGTAAAACTCGCGCCCGTGCACGTCGTCGGGCCGAGGGTTGAGCGGGTTGTAATTACATTCGGGCACGCCAACGAGGGTGTGTGTGGCCCAAGGTTGGCCCAAATCGTCCATCGCGGCGATGCACTCGCGGTGCGAGTAGTAATCGGCCAGGGAGTGCAAGTAGGTGGCAAAGGCCTCTAACGACCCGGCCTGAATGCCGGTGGTGATGGCAACCGTCCGGGTGTACAAGCATCTGGCGTCCATCACGGTGAAATCAGTTGGACCACCCCACGCGTAGGCTTCATAAGCCACTAACGTATCCGTGATGCCCCAGGCCCAGTCGTAGAGTGCTCCCAGCTCATCGGCGTCGTTGTGGGGAAAGTGGAAAAACGGCGAGTAGGGTCCAAAGCGCGAGGTCACGCAACTGCTCGGATCTTGCATCGAGTCCCACAGCGGCCAGATGACGTTCGAATAAAACAGAGGAGGCCCCTCACAAACGTCCGCCGGATCGGGTGAGGAGTAAAAAGCGCCTCCCACACAATTGGTGTACGAGATAGCGTCGCCCGGCCCGATTTGCTCCGAGTCAACCAACTGGTCCCACACTTGCAGCATGATACTGTCGGTTATGGAGAACCCGGCCGCCAGGGCCAGCGCGTAACTCAGGTCAAAATGAACCGTGCTGATCTCTTCCCATTCGGAACCCGTTTGGCCGGTGTGAGGATCACGAAAAGTCAGCGGCTCTTCGGCAAAGGCCCACACCACCACGGCGCTGACGAGCACCGCCAAAAGGACGCCGAGCGTGAGTCGCCAGAAACGCAGACTCCAGGCGCCGCTCATGGTTCATAATTTCGGCTGCCCAAGGCCCAGGCCGCCAGCATCAGCAACACCCCTCCTACGGCCAATAATAACCACACCGGCATGGGGCTGGTCTGGCCCGAGATGGGCAGGATCACCGTGCCTAAAGGCGCCAGCTCGGTCGGCGTGAAGGTGGCCTGGGGTGGAGATGGGTGTGAGGGTGTGTCGGTGGGAGGGGACGCTGTGGCGATCTGGGTTGGCGTCGGCGTGGGGGTGTCGGTGGGTGTGGGGGTGTCGGTCGGCGTAGGCGTATCGGTAAAGCTCAACGGGGCCGATGGAGCCGCAGAGCTGGCGCGTCCGGCCAGCCCCACCCAACCGACGACCAGCAAAACGACGAGCATCGAAAATAGACCCAAATGTGATTTCATCATATATATCTCCCTCCAGGATTTGTCCCCCACACACGTGGCCGTTTGCCGCGCTCACGACGCGGTTGACATCTGCCAGGTTTTCTATCTTGGCCGGATTGGGTTCCGACTTGAGATTTTAAGACGATGCATGTGCTATTATAGGCAAAAAGAGCGAAAAAGGCCAATTTACTACGTCTAGGTGTAACTTTAGCGCCGGGTCGCCGAACAGGTGATAGGTCTCGATCAGGTCATTGTGCAGCCCCATGGCGTACAGCCCAGCCAGCGCCGCATGGGTGGCGGCGCCCAGCTCGGTCTGACCATCGTCGAACACGGCCCGGTAAAAACCCTGATGCAGGGTGCGGTGCCCGGTGGCGACGCCGTTGCCGCTGGGTCCCCATACCGCCGCCGCTCCCACGTCCTCGGCCCGCAGCAGGCTTTCATCCAGTGTCGCGCCGGTCGGCTTGAAATAATAGCCGGTGTAACAAGTCATTTCGAGCACGACCGGCCAGCGCCGGGTGTTGGTCAAACGTGCGATGTGGTCCACGTGGAACAAGGGGGCCCAATTGTCGGTTTCGAGCACGGCCTGCTGGTGCCACGAAGCGTGCCCAAAGTAGGAATAGAGCAGCGCGCCTCGGTTGAGTTCTTTGACTAGCGCGTCTTGAGCGGCCTCGGCGTCGGAATAGAGATGAGAATCTCCTCCGGTTTCGCTCAGGTACACACGCGCGCCTGCAAAACCGTAATCGGGTGTGGCGTAGGTGAGGTATTCGCCGTCGGCGTGTTCGTGATGGTTTCCCGCCGAATCGGGGTTGTCGGCGCTAAAGAGCAGCCGCCGGTTCCAGTCGCCGGGCAACGGGTTTGTCTCGTACTGAACGATCTTGTTCACTACCGCCGTCGCCTCGGCCGGCGAGTTTACCGGCAGCCGCCCCACGCGCAGTTCGGGCAGCGCATCGCTGCTCAAATCCGCGTAGCGATTGTCCGATCCGACCTCCCCCAGCCATGGGTCCACGTCGGCCAGGTAGGGCGGCAGGTAGGTGGGGTTCGAATCGGTCTTGTAGCCGCGCGGGTCATACGTGCCGTCGCCCACCAGCAGCGCGTAGGTCGGCGGCGGCGCGGTCCAGGTGGTGTAGGCGTGGATCAAAAAGGCGTGGATGGCCGCCGGGTCCATCCGTCCATCGCCGAACTGGTCGTACACCGCCTCCACGTCCACCACGGCCACGCGCAAACCCTGCGCCTCTCGATGGGCGACCAGCGGAGCCAGCGCGGATTCAAAGTCGGGATGGGTCAGCACGATGTAATCGGCTCCGGCGAGCGGGTCGGCCAGGGTTTTGATCGGGACCACGGCCTGGGGCGCGCGAATCTGCTCATCCGTCAACACCAGATATTCGGCCGGCGCGCTGCTTCTGTCGCCCAGGGTGACGGTTCCCCCGCCGAACCCAAACCCGGTCACAATTTGGGGCGCGTGCGGGACGCTCACGTCATAGACCCGCACATTTGCGCCAAACCCGCTCACAGAATAAGCCCGAGCCGCCGTTTCACCCCGAAAACGAGCCACGTCGCCGCTCACCGCGTCCAATCCGTAGGCGATGTTGATGGCGTCTACCCAGGCCGCCTCGCCAAACGCGCCGGTGTCGCCCGGCAGGCTCAACGTGACCGTGTTGTTCCCGGCCTGCAATACTCCCGCCGGTATGTCCAGCGTGGCGGTGTAGGCCGTCGCCCCGTCCCAGGACGCCGCGCCCACGTCGCTGCCGTTCACTTGGAACTGCACGTGGTGGTCGGGGTTTTGGAGGGCCAAAGTTGCGCCTTGCAGCCACACGCTTAACTGACCCGCCGTCCCGGCCTGGGGCGTCTCCAGGGTCACGCTGAAGCTGGCTTGCGTCGCATCGGGCAATTTAAGCTGCCGCCAGAACCAACGCTCGCCGCTGTGGTCTGCATACAGCGAGAGATATGCGGCGTTTTCTTCGGCCAGCGCCGTGGCCCAGGCCACGCCGGCGGACAGGCCGCTCGGGTCGCCGGAGCGCGCCGCCATGCGCAGCCCGCTCGCCTGGCCCCACGCCAGCCCGTACACGTCGTATCCGGCGTAGCGGGTGAGCGCGGGCCGGGCGTAGAACAGCAAGCGCTCGCCGCTTTCAAACTGGCCATCGCCGTCGCCGTCCCACTGGGCGGCCACTTGTTCTCCGGCGTGAAACAGTTGTAGGGTAGAGGGATTGATGCTTGCCACCGGCAAACCGGAAGCAGAGAGCGTCGCATCATCGAGGGCGTAGATTCCTTCGGTCTCGACCAGGATTTTGTGGGTGAGGGAATTGGTAGATTGGGAAATGGGTACGCCCTCTAGGCGGGGGAGTGGGGGGGAGGCGCGAAAGGCCTCCAGGTCGGCCGGGTTGAGCGCCAGCGGCCGCAGCAAGTCGGTCGCTGCCGTTTGCCCTCCGTCTTTCGTCTTTCGTCTTTCGCCATCCCCCTCCCACCACACCCGAAAACGGATAACTCGCAATACGTCGAGGGTCTGGCGGTCTGGATGGTAGCGAAAGGGGACAAAAGTCAGCGGGGCCAGGCGGTGCTCGCGCATCCAGGCGGCGTCGCCCAGTGTGAGCCAGTCACTTGCGGGAGAGGCGACGTCTGTGGAGAGCGACGGATTGGGGACCTGTTCGATGGGATGCTCCAACTGCACTGTGTCGTAGGCGACGTCCAGCACCTCCAGCCCAAAATCGCCGCTTGGCGGCAGGGCGATCAAATACCCACGGCGAGGCAGCGCCGGTTGGCCGGGCAGACCGGTGGTGATCAATCCATCAGCCTCGACGTGGGTGTAGAGCTGGCTATCGGGAGCGGTCAGGGTGGTCATGTGATAAGATGGGCCGCGCCATTCGAAGGAGATCCCTTCCTGGCTTTTGACCTGTGTAGCGCCTGCGCCGAACACGCCGGTAAGGACGGCAAGGATAAACAAACCTGTTCTGACTTGAGACATAAATCTTTCCCGCCCTCACATATTTGCTCGCAGAGCGCCTGTTTGCTTACTCTGCTCCCGGCGGACCACTGTCCGCGCCGAGCGTCTGCAAGATGGCTCTCGGTCTACCGCTTCAGCACCAACGGCAGGAATACCCGTTGCCACAGGCCGTCCAGCAGGCCGGGCGTGGCCGTCACCGGGCCGTAGCGCGTCTCCTGTCCGTTATTGTCCACCTCCACCAGCCAGTACCAGTAAGCTTGCCCTGCCTCAACCGCTTTGTCTACGTAGGCGTACTGCGCGCCGTTCATGCCGCCCTGGCTGGGCAGGAAGGCGATTTGAGCCGCCGCCCCGAACTGGTCCAGCAGGGCGCGATACAGCTTGAAGCCATAACTCTCCAGCTCGAGCAGCGTGGCCCACTCGACCCGCACACTGTTCTGCTGGCCCGTCGCCCGCAAATAGAGCAGCTCGACCGCCGTCGGCTGATTGATGATGATCACCTCGTCCTCGTCCTCGTTGGCCGGGTTGTCGAACAGGTCAATGGCGTCGGTGACGACGGCGCGGTTGGTGGCCGTGAACGTCGGCTGGTCGGTGGTGAGGGCAAAGACCGTCTCGACCAGAAAAGTCTGGCCGGGGGCCATGTTGCCCAAGAACGTGGTCAGGTCGTTCCACACCAACAGCCCGGCGCTGTCGTCCACGCTGTCGGCCACGGGCGCGCCGCCGACGTAAGTGATGTCACCCGCATAGGTATCAATGAGCGGCAACACGTCAATGACGCTGGGGCCGGTGTTGGTGATGCGGATGCTGAACGTGATGACGCCGTTCACCACGCCCGGCGGCGCGATATTTTTGGCGACCGCGACCGATGGGTCTTCCAACACCACGGCGGCGTCATCCGTGTCCGTGACCACCTCTACCGGCGTGACGCCCGCGCCGAGCGCCACGTTGACGAACGCGCCGGTGACGCCTGGCGTGACGGTGACGGCAAAGGTGAGGGTGAGGTCCGCGCCGGGAGCCAGCGGGCCGACGTTGTTCCACACCAGCGTCGTCCCGGCGATGCTGTCGGGCGCGGGAACGCCCGAACCGGCCACGTAGTGAAAATCGGGCGACGGAAGCGTGTCGGTCAACTGTAGCGGGTCGAACGTGATCAGGCCGGTGTTGCTCACGTAAACGCTGAACGTGATGGGCATGTTGGGCGCGGCCCGGCCCACCGAGACCGTCTTGCTGAGCAGCAGCCCCGGGCGCAGGTACAGCCCGGCGTCCCAGGTCGGGTCGTATTCACCCGGCGTCAGTGTAGTCGAGATGGTCTGCCCGGTGGCGCGGTCGGCGTCGCTGTCGAGCGCGTCGTCGCCGCCCTGGTCGGGCAGCGTGACGATGTAATCTGGCGGCGGGTTAAAGACCAGGTAGTAGGAGGTGGGAGGTAGATTGGTAAATTGGTAGAGGCCGGCGGAGTCGGTGTGTGTGGTGGAGACGGGCACGCCGGCGGCTGTGTGCAGCGTGACGGTCACACCCGCCACGCCCGTACCGGCCTCGTTCTGCGTCCCGTCGGCGTCGGTGTCCAGCCACACGTCATCGCCGATGCCTGCTGCGACGATGAAGCCAAAGTCCACGGTCAGGTTCGAGTTGGCGTCGCCGTCTTCGGCGGTCGGCTCGGTCCCCAGCGCCAGCGTGACCGCGTCGGCGGTGATGCCGTTGACGGGTGGGGCCGCGTCGTCGATGCCGTTTTCGTCCACGTCCTGATCCAGGTCGGCGTCCGAGGGCCCGTTGCCGGTGGACGAGACCAAGCCCTCCAACGGCCGGCCCACGCCGAACGCGCCTGCCGGGACGTGTACGACGTAGAGGCCCGGCGTCAGCCCGGTGAAGCCATAGTCGCCGTTGAGGTCCGTCGTGGTGGTGGCGAGGAGCTGGCCGGAGCGGTACAATTCGAGGGTGACGCCCGCGATGCCCGCCTCGGTCCCGTTCTGGGCGCCGTCGTCCACCCCGCCGCCGCCCGCGCCCATGTCCAGCCACACCCGGTTGCCCAGGCTCAACAGCACGTAATCTTCGACTTCGCCGTCGGCGGCCAGGCCGGTTTCGCTCAACGTCCCGCCAGTGTCAAAGCTGGTCCAACGGAAGCGGCTGTACACGCTGCTGCCGATGGGCAGGTCAGGCACGGCGATGGTAAAGGTGTGCACGCCGGCGGCCAGGAACACGTCGTTCATTGTGGTGACGAGAGGCGCGCCATCCAGGGCGGTGACGTCGACCCCATCCAGCGTCCCGTCATCGTCAAAATCAATCCAGCCGTTCAGATAGCCGTCAGAAGCGGCCACGACCCGGATTTGCGCCGCCTGCGCCCGCATCAGGGGCGTGAGGAAGGTCACGCCATCTTCGTCGTCCGAGCCGTCGTTCAGGTCGTCGCCGTCGGCGTTGAGGGAGGGCTGGCCGTCCGCTTCGGCGTCCACGCTGGCGCCCAGGAAGGTCACGCCATCTACGACGTGCCGCGCGCCGTCGGAGGCCAGAGTGGTGGGGTACGGGCCATCGGGCAGGTCGCCGAACTCGACCGGCGTGGGCGCGAATGGATGGTCTTCGATTTCGCCGTCGGGGGCGGGACCGGTGGGTGTGAGGCCGGGTTGTGTGCCGTAGCGGAAGCGAGCGTTGATGGTGTCCGACAGGACCACCAGCGGCACGCTAAAGGTGAGCAGGTTCGGCCCGGTCAGCAGCGCGCGGTCGGCGGCGATTTGCTCGCCGGGGCCGGTGAGCACGCCGTCGCCGTCGAAATCCAGCCAGGCGTTCAGCACCGCCCCCGCCACGTTCGTGCCGGTCACGGTGAGGGTGGCGACCTCTCCGGCGACCAGGCGCGAGTCCAGCCGCACGCCGTCTTCGTCGTCGGGGAGGCCGTTCAGGTCGTCGCCGTCGGCGTTGGCCGAGGGCTGGCCGTCGCTTTCGGCGTCCACCGTCGCGCCCAGGGTGGGGTTGTTGGCGGGCAGGATGGCGTGGCGCGGGCCATCCGAAGCCAGAGTGGTCGGGTAGGGGCTGTCGGGCAGGTCGCCCAGGTCCATCGGCGTGGGAGTGAACTGGTGGTCTTCGATTTCGCCGTCAAAGGCAGGGCCGGTGGGCGTCAGACCCGATTGTGTGCCGTAGCGGAAGCGCCCGTTGAGGGTGTCCGACAGGACGACCAGCGGCACGCTAAAGGTGAGCAGGTTCGGCCCGGCCAGCAGCGCCCGGTCGGTGAATATGTGTTCGCCGGGACCGGTGAGCACCCCATCGCCGTCGAAATCCAGCCAGGCATTGAGCGCCGCGCCCGCTGCGTTGGTGGCGGTGATGGTCATGGTCGCTACTGCGCCAGGGATGAGCTGCGAGTCGAGCCGCACGCCGTCTTCGTCGTCGGGGAGGCCGTTCAGGTCGTCGCCGTCGGCGTTGGCCGAGGGTTGGCCGTCGGTCTCGGCGTCTACCGTCGCGCCCAGGGTGGGGTTGTTGATGGGCAGGAGGGCGTGGCGGGCGCCGTCGGCCAGCACGGTGGTGGGATAGGGACCCTGGGGCAAGTCGCCCAGGTCCATCGGCGCGGGCGCGTACTGATGGTCTTCGATTTCGCCGTCGGGGGCAAAGCCGTGCGGGGTGAGGCCGGGCTGCGCGCCGTAGCGGAAGCGGGCGTTGAGCGTGTCACTCAGCACAATCAGCGGCACATTGAACGTGAGCACGTTGGGCCCGGCCAGTAGGGATTGGTCGGTAAAGAGCTGCTCGCCGGCGTCGGCAAAGTCCATATCGCCGTTGAAATCCAGCCAGGCGTTGAGCACTGCGCCCGCTACGTTGGTCCCGGTGATGGTCATGGTCGCCAGCGCGCCGGGGAGCAGCGGTGAATCCAGCCGCACGCCGTCTTCGTCGTCGGGGAGGCCGTCCAGGTCGTCGCCGTCGGCCCCAGCCGAGGGCTGGCCGTCCAGTTCGGCGTCCACCGTCGCGCCCAGGGTCGGGTTCGTGCCGGTGATAACGTGGTGCGGCCCGCTGCTGCCGAACAGTGTGCCGTAGGCGTCGGGCAGGTCGCCATAGTCCAGCGGCAATGTGCTGACCAGGTAATCTTCGATCTCGCCGTCGGGGGCGCGTCCGGTGGGCGTGAGGCCGGTCTGGCTGCTGAAGCGGAAGCGAGCGTAGGTGAGGCCCTGGGTGGCCGTGGACGGCACGGTAAAGGCGAGGGTGACGCTGGTTCCGGCGGCGATGAACACGTCGGCGGCGATTTGGTCGCTCAGCTCGCTCCAGTCGCCGTCGCCGTTCAAGTCAATCCAGGCGTTGAGCCAGCCGTCGGCGGCGCTGGCCGCGACGGTGAGGGTGGCTGCCTCGCCCGGCGCGAGCGCGGTGAGCCAGGTCACGCCGTCTTCGTCGTCGGGCGCGCCGGCCGTGTCGTCGCCGTCGGCCCCGGCGGAAGGCTGGCCGTCGGTCTCGGCGTCTACCGTCGCGCCCAGGGTGGGGTTGGCGGCGGGCAGGAGGATGTGCCGGGCGCCGTCGGAGGTCAGGAGGGTGGCATAGTTGGCGTCGGGGGCGTCGCCCAGGTCCATGCGATAGAGGCCGGCGTCCCAGGTCGGGTCGTACTCGCCCGATTCCAGGTCGGTCAGGATGGTGCGGCGGGTGATGGGGTTGACGTCGCTGTCCAGCGCGTCGTCGCCGCCCTGGTCCGGCGGGGTGATGGTGTATTCGGCGGTGGGAGTGAAAATCAGGTAATAGTCGGAGGGTAGTAGATTGGTAAATTGGTAAAAGCCGGTGATGCTGGTGACGGTGGAGGAAACAGGCGCGTCTACCGCTGTGTACAGGGTGACGCTGACGGCGGGCACGCCCGGCTCGCCGGCGTCTTGCAGGCCGTCGGCGTCGTTGTCGTACCACACCCGGTCGCCGATGCCGGCGGGGAGGTATAGCCCGGCGTCCCAGGTGGGGTCGCGCTCGGCGGATTCGAGGGTGGTGACGATGGCGACGCCGGTGGCGGGGTTGGCGTCGCTGTCCAGCGCGTCGTCGCCGCCCTGGTCCTGGAAGGTGACGACGTAGGTGGGCGGCGGCGTGAACACGACGAAATAGTCGCCGGGGATGAGACGGGTAAAGGTGTAATAGCCGGGCGCGCCAAAGGCGTCGTCGGCGGTCAGCGTGGCGCTGAGGGGCGCGTCGTCGCCGCCGGGCTCGGGCAGGCCGTCGCCGTCGTCCGTGTAGAGCGTGACGGCGACGCCGTTGAGGCCGGTGTTGCCGTCGTTTTGCACGCCGTCGGCGTCCGTGTCTATCCACACGTAATTGCCCAGCTCGGCGAACAACGGCGTGGCGGCGGCGTCGGTGCGGCTGATGCCTTCGGCGCAGGTGACCCAGGCGGCGTTGTCAATGAGAGTTCCAGCGGGCGCGGGGCCGAGCACCTGCACAACCAGGGTCAACACGTGGAACTCGCCGATGTCCAGCGTGCCCAGCGGCCAGGTGATGACGCCTCCGGCCGGGCCGATGTGCGGGTCGGTAGCGGCCACAAAGGTGGTGTAGGCCGGGATGGCGTCGGTGACGAGCACGCCGGTGGCGCTGACCAGGCCGGTGTTGGTGACGCGCAGGGTGTAGGTGATGCGCTCGCCGATGTCCACGATGGGCGGCGCGGCGGATTTGTCGAGCGGCAGCGCCGGATAACCGGCGTGGATGGTGGTCCCGTCGCTTTGCAGATAGACCCGCTCGCCGGGCACGGTGCTGGTGTAGGCCGACCAGCCGACCTGGAGGGTGTTGACCTGGTCTTCGCCGCCGGGCGCGTCGGGGTCTACCTGGCCGCGATAGACCAGGACCAGCTGGCCGCCCACGGGCAGGCTGAGGCCGTCGCTAAAGTCGAAAGTCAACTGGCTGCCGGTGTAGGTCGAGATAAAGTCGGTGGGCGAGACCAGCGGCGCGCCGTCGAGGGTGATAGAAATGGGTAGGGGCGACAACAGGGTGACGTGGGCGGGCAGGGTATCGGTGACGTAGAGCCGGTAGGCCGGGATGATAGCCGGGCCGGATTGGTTGGTGATGACGAGGGTGTAGGTGACAAAATCGCCCGCGCCGACGGTGCTGCTGGTGGGCGGGTCGGAGGCTTTGACTAGCGTCAGCTGCGGCTCGACGATGTCCACGCCGGCGGTGTCGGTGAACACGTAGGGCTGGCCGTCGTCGGTGTAGGTCATGCGCAGGTCGTTGAGCAGGCGCACGCCGGCCTGATTGGAGGGCGCGTCCTGGAGGATGGCGCTGAGGAGGCCGTCAATTTGCACCGTGCCGGAGAGGTCGCCCAGCGCCCACACCACGGCGCCGGAGGCCTGGTAGCCGGGGGTAAAGGTGGGAGTGGGATGGATGGTCGGCCCGCCGCTGTCGCCGTCGTAGGTGACGGTGATGGCCGAGGAGACGTAGCCCAGGCCGAGCGGCAGGGCGTCGGTGAGGGTGAGCTGTTCGTACAGCGCGTTCTGGTCGGGCAGGCTGGCGGTAAAGGTAAACACGAGCAGCGCGCCGACGGTGTCGGTCTGGACCAGCGGGAACTTGCCAAAGTCTTGGGCCAGGGTAGCGTAGGCGGTGTCGGCGGCGACGGTGGTAGCGCAGCCGGTGGCGCAGTAGGCGGCAGCGGTGACGGTGTTGCGGTTGTCGCCGGTGCTGAGGAGCACGGCCGACAGTTGCGCCGTCCACGCGCCGCCGGAAGCGGCGATGGGCGCGGATAGGGTCCAGGTGACGGCGTGGCCCGCGACAGTGGGAACCGCGCCGTCCGAGCCGTTGCCGGCGAGGATGCTGGCGGCGTCATAGTTGCTGCCCACCACGTCCGCGACGATGACGTTTTCGGCCAGGCCATCGCCCGTGTTGAGCACGGTGAGCGTCCAGGTGATGCGCTGGCCCACGTCCGCAATCTGGGTGGGCGGGGTTTTGGCGACGCTCAGGTCCGGGGAGAGCACCTGCAAGTTGACGCTATCCTGCACCGGCGAGGCCACCGGCGCGGCGCAGGCGGGGTGGTTGTCGAAGGCCAGGGTGGCGGTGACGGGGCGGCCGTCGTCCACAGGGCATGTCCCGCTGGCGGCGCTGTTGCGCACGCGCAGCAACAGGGTGAATTGGTAAGGGTTGGCCGTGGTGCGACCCGGGATGACGTCCCACAGGAAACGCGGCGATGTGGGGTCGGTGAGGATGGCCGTGGGCGTCAGGCCGGAGCTGATGGTGTGGCTGTAGACGTAGCCGCCGGGCAGCGTGACGGTCAGTGTGGCCGAGTAGGCCGCCGCGCCGTCGTTGCTGATGAGAATGGGGATGTCGCCCGCGCAGGTTTGCAGCGGGCCGGGGTTGACCGTCACGGCGGGGTCGGGCTGCGTGCCCAGATTGGCCGTGTCCTGGGGCACCAAATCGCTGGTGCAGCCGTCAAAGTCGCAGCCAAAGGACAGCCGGGCGGCGTTCACCGTGGCCGCGCCGCAGGCGTCGTCGGTCAGCACGACGGTTCCGGTGATGTAGAAAAACAGGGGCGCGGCGGCCGGGGCCACGTCGCCGATGTTCCAGGTGATGGTGCGCGCGGCGAGCAGCAGGGTGGGTGAAAAGCCGGTGGTGGCGGTGATAAAGTCAAAGTTGGGCGGCCAGGTATCCGACAGGATGACGTTGTGGGCCACGTAGGCCCGGTCGGTGTTGCGGTTGTCCACCTGGATGCGCCAGGTGACGGTCTGGCCGGGCGCGGCAAAGACGATGTCGCCATAATTGCCCCCGGCGACCTTGCCCTCTTTGAGCACGGTCATGTCGGGTTGCAGGGTTTGCAAGGTGACGGCGTTTTCGGCGTAGCCTAGCTTGGCCCCGCACGGCCCCAGCGCGGAGGCCGCGGCGAAAGATTGGGGCGTGGCGGGCGGGATGCAGTGGGTCTGCACGGGTATCTGCACCCGCACGATGTACAGCGGCGGCAGGGCCTGGAACCAGGTAGCGACCTCGGTGGGGGCCAGGGCGGCCTGCCATATCATCAGCAGCTCGGCGGGGGCGGGGGTCTGGGTGATGGGGTTAAAATTGGTCGTCGAGGCAACGATTCCGCCGCTGGGGTTTTCGATGGTCACGGTGATGGGCGCGCCGGGGATGGGGGTCAGGCCGCGCAGCGTCTCGGTGATGTCGAGCTGATACAGCGTCACGTCGGGCGAGGCGTTTTTGGTGGTAAAGATGACCTGGCCGGGGTCGCACATGGGCAGGTCGGCGGTCTCGCCGTTGTTGGTGAGCAGATAGGGAGGGGGCGTGTTAAAGCTGACGTGGGCAGTGGGGCGCTGGCAAATCTGGCCGAAACAGGCGCGCTGAGCCAGGATGTCCACGTACAGCGGGTTGCAAGCGGCCACGCGGGCCGTGAGCGTGATGGCGCGTTGCTCGCCGGGGGCCAGGCTGGCCACGTTGAAGGCAACGTCGGCGGTAGGCGAGCCGGTGATGGGCAGCGGTGTGAGCAGCGAGATGCCCGTGGGGTCGCTGGCGGTGTAGGTGTACACGCTCAGTCCGGCGATGGTGTTGGTCACGAGGACGTTGGTAGCGGTGAGGTTGCCGTTGTTGGTGAGGAAGAATTTCCACAGCACGTCCTTTTCGCGCACGCTGTACTGGATGGGCGTGGCAAACAGAATCAGACCGGCCTCGCGGTAGGCGTGGCTCAGGCTGGTTTCGTCGGCGTGGGGTAAAGCGCATTGGGTGAGAAACGTGACGCGGGCCTGCCAGGGCGATTCGTCGTTGCAGTCCAGGTCAACGTCAAAGTGAATCTCGCCGTCGCCGTCTATGTCGGCGGCGGGCGGGAGGGTAAAGGTGATGACGCCCATGCCGCCGCCGATGTCAGCGTCGGCGGTGATGGTGATGGGCGAGACAGCGGCCAGCGAGCCAACGAAGCTAAAGTTGCGGGCCGAGGCAATCTGGGCGCTGGAGGCGGTAAAGGTGATGACGATGTGGTCGGTGAGGTCGCCCAGTTGGTTGTCGTTCACGGCAATGACGACGGGGTTGGCGCCGCACTTGTCCAAAATAGGCGGCGACAACGCCAGGCTCAGGTCGCCCCGACTGATAGTGAGGATGATGACCTGGTTAAAGGCGTTGTTGGCGGCGCAGCCCTGCACGTCGCTGAAATTGGGCAGGTACAGCCGCGACCAATCGTAAAAGGTGCGCGAGACCGCGCCTTCGAGCGAGGCCTCGGAGATGGCGACGGTGTAGGTGATGTACAGCGTGAAATTCTGGGTCGGGGCGGCGGCGGCTTGCAGCCCGTTCAAGTCCACGACCAGTTGGCCGCCGGGCGTGACGGTCGCGGTGACGTTCGGGGTGTAATCGGTCCCGCCGATGGCGACGATGAGCGAGCCGGGCTGGTAGATGAGGGGTACGGAAGAAGTCAGGTAGCCGCTGCCCAGGTTCGTGCCCAGGGCCTCGGTGAACACGGCTCCGGTCCACGTGACCACAGTGGAGCCGGTGACCAGGTAACTGTTGGCGATGGTAAAGCCGCTGCTGCACGCCTGCAACGAGCCGGAGGTGGAGACGCCGGTGAACACGCCTTCGTTGTTCTCGATGGCCGTATCCACTCCGTCAGAGGCGGCGAGCATCGCGCAGCCGGGGCAGGTGGGGACGGCGGCGGCCTGTACGTCGTTAGCCACGACGTCGGCGGCCCCGCACTGGGTCTCGGTGATGGTGGCCTGGGCCCGGTAGACGAGGGTTTCGGAATAGGTCGTCGGCGCGGCGGGCGGGTCGAAATTCCAGCTCAGGCCGCCGGAGGTGGTGGCGACGCTGCCCGCGCTGACCGAGACGACGTTCAACATTTCAAAGGTCGCGGGCAGCGCGTCGGTGACCAGGACTGCACCGCTGATGTTGGCAGGGTTATCGCCCCACACCGTCACCTGGTAAGTGAAAACCTCGCCGCTGGCGACGATGGCCGGCCCGGTTTTGGCGACGTTGAGCGTGGGCGCGGTTTCGGCGGCCTGATAGTCCAGGCTGACCGGGTTGCCCAGGAAGGGGTTGTTGGTACACACGTCGTTGTACGATGGGTCAAAGACGATGCTGCCGCCGCCAACGGCGCAGAGATAGTCGGCCGCCGGGCGCACCTGGAAGGTGAGCACGAGCGTGCTGAAAGGCGGCAGCGTGCCGGTGGGGCTGCCGGTGTGATAGGCAAAGACGCCGTCGGCGGGCGTGTACAGCCAGTCGGCGGGCACAGAAGCCAGGATGACCTGCAAATAACCGTCGCTCTCAAAGCTCGAATCCATGCGGAAGCTCCCCGCCGGCCCGCCGGTGTTGTTGACGGTGAGGGCCACTGTGCGGGTGACGGCGGCGCAGTAGGGGAAGGTAATGGGCGAGGCCGCCTGCACGCTGACCCTGGGCACGTCGGGCGTAAAGAGCACGCTCACGGTGGAGGAGATGGGGTTGGTGAAGGCGGCGTCGCCCTCCAGGTTGCCGCACGGCCAGGCCGCCTGCGCCACGTTGGTAAAGTTGCACGCCTCTACCGCGCCGACCACGGTAAAGGTGCGCGTCTCGTTGACATCCAGCACGGGGATGACGACGGAGGGGGTCAAGTCGCCGCCGGGCTGGCTGAGGCTGATGCCGCCGGTGTCGGTGATGACGGCGTCGTACAATTTGCCCAGGCCGGTGTTTTGCACGGTGACGGTCCAGGTGATGGGTTGGCCGAAATCGGGTGTGCCCAGGTTTTGGATGGCGGGTTCTTTTTTGATCACCAGGTTGCCGCGCCCGGTGGTGATGTTGAGGCCGGCGTCGTTCAGCTCGTCGGGGGGGGCGGGGGGCGGGTCGGCGTTGTAGCGCACGCCCACGCGCATCTGCTGGCCGGATTGAGCGCCGCAGGTGGCCCGCAGCTTGAAATTGAGGGTGATGGCGTCGCCGAAGGCCAGGTCGAAGGTCACGTTGGGCGTCCAGGTGATGTCGGTGGGACCGGCGACGACGCTAAAGGGCAGCGGCCCGGCGGAGGAAACGAGCTGGTCGCCGCCGTCGTGGACAAAGAAGGGCTGGATGGCGGCGGTCAGGTAGACGCTGTAGGCGGTCATGGTCGAGCTGTTGCGAATCACGGCGGTATACACCTCGCCAGAGCCGACGGGAGCGCCCAGGCTGGCGACGGCGGGACCGTCCACGTTCACGGTCAACAGCGAGAGGGGGATGCCGGTGTATAGCCGGCGGGCCGGGGGCGCGTACACCGGACCGCGCAGGGCCGAGCGGTCAGGGCTGAACCAGTTGGGTAGGTATGACCGTGCGGCGGCAGGCTCTTTCGTGGGTCCGGCGAACCAGGCAGGTAACAAGCCCGCTGAGGGACGGTCTGCCTGGGTGGCCGCCGGCGGTCGGGCGTAGGCCGGCGGCGCGTGTAGCGGCAGCGTGTTGAACGACAGGATAAATACAGTCAGAATCGAAGCGGCTTTGGCTCGGAGCGTGCGCATTGTCCCCCCTCCTGTGTAGTTGAGCGTGAAATGCGAATATGACAACGAATCGAGGGATTGAGCGAATCGAATCCCCGCCTGGGTGATTACGGCAAGTGGTCCAGAATCGTTTGGGCGCTGGGGCGGTCGTTGATGTCTTGTCCGACGTGTGACCAGACGATTTGGCCCGACCGGTCGATCACAAAGACGGCCGGCGCGGCGACGCCGTCGCCCAACAGATTATAGACGCCATAATTATCGGCCACGCTGTGATTTTCGTTAGCCAGAATGGGAAAATTGGCCCCGGTGGCCTGGGCCATGGCTTCGGCGTCGGATATTTTTTGCACGGCCAGGGCGATGATTTCGGTGTTGCGGGCCTGAAAATCGGCGTAGCGGCTGTTCAGATCCACGATCTGGTTGCGACAGGTTCCTCAAGTGTAGCCGCGATAAAAGACCAGGACGACGTTGGACCGGCCTGTGTAGTCGCTCAGGGTGAGGGTGATACCGCTTGCGCCGGGGAGGGTAAAGTTGGGGGCGAGGTTGGTGGATTGGGAAATTGGGGATTGGTAGATTGGGTTTAGATAGCGGTCGATGTCGGTTTCGGTGAGCGGGCCGATGTGGCGGGCGCTGACGACGCCGTCGGGGGTGATAAACAGGCTGGTGGGGATGCCGCGCACCTGGTACAGGCGGTCGCTCACCTGGCCCTGTTCGTCCAGCAGGACGGGAAAAGTCAGGCCGAATGGGGAGACAAAGCTGGCCACGGTATCGGGCGACTCTTTGACGTCCACGGCCAGAAAGGTGACCTGCTCGCCGTAGCGCTCGTAAGCAGCCTGAAGTGCGGGCAGCTCGGTGCGGCAGGCGGGGCACCACGTGGCCCAGAAATTGAGCAGCACGGGTCGCCCGCGCAGATCGCTCAACTGGACTGTCTGGCCGTCGTTCGACTGAGGCTCACGAACGTCGAGGCTGGTGAGGGTGAAATCGGGGGCCAGGGCCTGGGGTTGGGGGGCGGTGGGAAGAGAAGGGGAGGTAGTTGGCTGGCTTGTTGGTTGGCTAGTAGGCTCGCCCTGTGAGCGGGTTGGTTGGGGGGCGGGCGTGGGTTCGAGGGCTTGCAGCAGGCTCACCTGCGCCGACTGGCGGGCCTGGACTAGCCAGGCGTCCAGATCGGGTTCTTGATCTGACAAGGTTTGGATGGCCCGCTCGACCAGGATCAATCGCGCCACACGCTCTTCGAGAGAGCGGTCAGTGAGGTCGGCGGCCTGCAACGCCGCCGAAATCTGATCCGCGCTCAAGCCCCAGGCGGTCTGCAAGCCGGCGATGCGGTCTTGAATTTCGAGGGGCGCGACCGAGGCGCTTTCCAGGTCGGCCCCGCGCAGCAAGAGCGTCTCGTTGACCAGCCGGTCTAGCGTCTCTTCGGCCGAGGGGATGGGTTGGCCGGTGAGCCGGCTCATGGTCGCGTCGAGGCGGGCGGCGACTTGCCAGTCTGGATAGGAGATGGGAACGCCGTCAATCGTGGCGGCGGTGTCTCCGGCCGCGAGGGGTGTAGGTGACACAGCGGTCGAACGCGCCGTTTCCCGGTCGTCCGGAACAACCGGGGCAGGTGTTCGCTGCATCAGCGACAGGACCCCTATCAAGGTGACGGAGGCCGCCAGTATGATTCCCAAGAGGACCAGAGGTGTGCGTTTCATGCTCCCCCAACCGCTTGATCGGTCGGCTCATTTTACCACATTATCTCCAATTCTGGTACTTTATTCTTTGTGTTCCTGGTGTCTTTGTGGTAAAGTCTAGTCGTAAACTCACCCACACACAACTCTGGGGGACACAATGAGCATAGCGATCTTTGACCTCGACGGTACATTATACACCGGCCACGTCGCGCGCGGCCTGACGCGCCACCACAAGCTACATCGCGTCAATCGCCTGCCGCTCTACTTTTACTTTGCCGTCCACATGCCGCTGTGGTGGCTGCATCGGGCCGGACTGATGTCGAAAGAAGCTATGAACTTGCAATGGGCCAGGCACATGGCCTGGACGATACGCGGGATGACTGTGGAGCGGGCGGCGGTCGCGTTTGATTGGATTGCCGCGCAATACGCCGCGCCGCGCGCACGCGCCGACGTGCTGGCGCGGTTACGCCAGCACCAGGCAGCGGGCCAGCGCGTCATCCTGGTCTCTGGCACGTTCTCGCCGCTGTTGGCGGTCATCGGCGGCCAATTTGGCATCGCGGAAACGGTGGGCACGCCGCTGGTGGTCCGCGCCGGGCGTTATACGGGCGCGTGCGAGTTGCCCGTGTGCCAGGGCGCGCACAAAGTCACCCGGCTTTTGGCCTATCTGGACGCGCCCGAAAGCACGCACTGGCCGGACGGTTATGCCTACGCCGACAGCCACACCGACATCCCCTTGCTGGAACGGGTCGGACATCCGGTGGCCGTGTATCCAGATCAGGAATTGGCCGCGCACGCCCAACGCCACGGATGGGAAATCCTCGGCATCGAACAAAAATAACATCGCTCTTGACAAAATCGAAGGAACGTTGTATTATTAGGATAGTCTAAATTTAGATATAATGTAGACCTAAATTACTGGATAGAAAAAGGTTGAAAAAACACAAGGAGCACGATCTATGCCTGACCCCTTGATCTCCCTCACCATCGCTGCGTTTGTGAGCGCCATCGGACTGCTATTCCTGTGGCCGGAGCGCGGCCTCTACTGGCGCTGGCAGCAGGCCCGCCAGATGACCGGGCGTGTGCTCATCGAAGACGCGCTCAAGCACATCCACGAAAGCGAGATGAAGGGCCGCTGTCCCACGGCCGAAAGCGTCGCCAGGGCGCTTCATATCCCTGCCGGCGACGTTTCTCAGTTGTTCACGCAAATGGAAAACTCGGGCTTGCTCACACAAGAGGATGGGCGGGCGTGTTTGACTGCCCAAGGGCGCAATTATGCTTTACAGGTCATGCGCGCGCACCGCTTGTGGGAACGCTACCTGGCCGACGAGACCGGCTATGCCGTAGACGAGTGGCACAGACACGCCCACCGTCAGGAGCATTTGCTCTCACCAGAGGAGCTGAATGCACTGGCCAGCCGGTTGGGCAACCCCACCCACGACCCCCACGGCGACCCCATTCCGAGCGCCGATGGCCGCTTGGTCCTTCCAGACGACCGCCTTTTGACCGAGATAGAGCCGGACCAGATGGCGCGTATCGTCCATCTGGAAGACGAGCCGGCCAACCTGTACGCGCAACTGGTGGCCGAGGGGCTACACCCCGGCATGCAGGTGCGCGTGACCGAGAACTCGGCGCAACGGGTGCGTTTCTGGGCCGACGGCGACGAGCACGTGCTGGCGCCGGTCGTGGCGGCCAACGTTTCTGTGGTCCCGCTGCCAGGTCCGCAGCAAGTCCCAGAAGTGCCTGCCACCGAGCGCCTGGCTGCGCTCAAATCCGGCGCACAGGCCACCGTGGTCGGCATCTCGCCCGTGTGTCAGGGCAACGAACGCCGGCGCTTGATGGACCTGGGCATCGTGCCCGGCACGCTCATCCAGGCTGAAATGACCAGCCCTAGCGGCGATCCCACGGCCTATCGCGTGCGGGGCGCGCTGCTCGCCTTGCGCCGCGAGCAAGCCGAGCTGATCCGCATCACCCCCGAAAAGGAGACTGTGTTATGAGTGCAATGCAAACCACGTCCTCTGCCTGCGCGACCTGTCCGGCCCATCACGCGGCCAACCTGCGCAAGCTGGGCGTGAATATGGAGGAATTTGATTACGTGGTGGCCCTGGCCGGTAATCCCAACACCGGCAAGAGCACGGTGTTTAACGCCCTGACCGGCCTGCGTCAGCACACCGGCAACTGGCCGGGCAAAACCGTCGCCCGCGCCGAGGGTGGTTTTGTGTACGCCGATCATCGCTATAAGCTGGTGGACCTGCCCGGCACCTATTCGCTGCTCTCCACCAGCCTGGACGAAGAGATCGCCCGCGACTTTATCCTGTTCGGCCAGCCCGACGTCACCGTGGTCGTGGCAGATGCCACTCGTCTGGAGCGTAACCTGAACCTGGTATTGCAGGTATTAGAAATCACCGACCGGGCGGTGGTATGCTTGAACCTGATAGACGAGGCTCGCCGCCACAAATTGACGGTGGACGAGCGCCGCCTGGCTCGCGACCTGGGTGTGCCGGTGGTGCCCACGGCGGCGCGCCAGAGCGAGGGTTTGCCTCTGCTGCTGCAAACCATCGACGAGGTGGCCACCGGACAAACCGTGTGCCGGCCACATCGCATTCAAAACGAACCGCCGGCGCTCAAGCAAGCCATTTCAAGATTGACGGCGCAGATTGCGGCGCTCTTTCCCGGCCTACCGAATGCCCGCTGGGTGGCGCTGCGCTTGCTGGACGGCGACGAACGCATCGCCGAAGCCGTGCGCAAAGGTGAGTTGGGCGATCTGAGGAGCGCTGCGCCTGAGCAGCCTCAGCGAGATCTGAGCTTGAGCCTGGAGGCCGCCTCATGAACACATCTGCGCAAATGACTGCCAACGATTTGCTCCGCACCGCTCAAGACCTGCGTTGGGAGTTCGGCCCCAACTTTCACGACCTTATGATGGAGGCCATCTACACCGACGCCGCCCACATCGCCGACCGGGCCGTGAGCCGCCCGGAAAAGCCGCCGCGCTTTGACCTGGACCGCACTATCGACCGATTGGTGACCAGCCGGGTGTGGGGTTTCCCCATCATGCTGGCGCTGCTGGCTTTGGTCTTTTGGCTGACCATCGTCGGGGCCAATGTGCCGTCCAGCATGCTGGCGTCGGTGCTGATCGACAAGGTCCACCCCTTCCTCAAAGACGTAGCGGCCAACATTGGCCTGTTCTGGTGGTTGGACGGTCTGCTGATCGACGGCATGTACCTGGCCACGGCCTGGGTGATCAGCGTGATGTTGCCGCCGATGGCGATTTTCTTTCCGCTGTTCACCCTGCTGGAAGACTTTGGCTACCTGCCGCGCGTGGCGTTTAACCTGGACAATATCTTTCGGAAAGCCGGGGCCCACGGCAAGCAGGCGTTGAGCATGTCGATGGGCTTTGGGTGTAACGCGGCGGGCGTGGTGGCGACGCGCATCATCGACAGCCCCCGCGAGCGGCTGATCGCCATCATCACCAACAACTTTGCCCTGTGCAACGGGCGCTGGCCGACCCAAATTCTGATCGCCACGCTGTTCATCGGCGGGCTGGCGCCGGCTTATCTGGCCGGGCTGGTGTCGGCGCTGGCAGTGCTGGTGATTGCCGTGCTGGGTGTGCTGTTGTCCTTTATCGTTTCGTGGTTCCTCTCGCGCACCTGGCTCAAGGGCGAGGTGTCCACGTTTAGCCTGGAGCTGCCGCCCTACCGCCCGCCGCGCATCTGGCAGACCATCTACACCTCGATTATCGACCGCACACTCATTGTGCTGTGGCGAGCGGTGGTCTTTGCGTTACCGGCTGGCGCGGTGATATGGCTCGGTGCGAACATCACCATCGGCGGGGTCAGCATTGCCGAACATCTGATCAGTTTTCTCGACCCGTTGGGCGTGCTGGTGGGATTGAACGGGGTGATCCTGGTGGCCTACATCGTGGCCATCCCGGCCAACGAGATCGTCATTCCTACCGTGCTGATGCTAACAGTGCTGGCCGCAGGGATGAGCGGCGTGGGGCCAGGCGCGGGCGTGATGTTCGAGCTGGAATCTGACGCTGCCATCCTGTCGCTGCTGGAGGCCGGGGGATGGACGCTGTTGACGGCGGTGAACCTGATGCTGTTCAGCCTGATCCACAACCCGTGCAGCACGACGATTTACACAATTTACAAAGAGACCGGCAGCGCCCGCTGGACGACGGTGGCGGCGCTGATGCCGGTGGCGATGGGCTTTGCGGTGACGTTTACCGTGGCCCAGGTGTGGCGGTTGATCGAGGCGCTTTGAAAGACCGGTATGATGAATCCTGCCGCGGGTCCCAGCCCTACGGCAGGATTTTTTTGTATTGTCCCTCCAGGAGAGATGTGCTACAATATAGCGGGTGACGGCATCAACGAATCAGACCGGAGAAGAAAATGCCGGAAATTCCATCAGAGAACCAGGAGTATAGCCCACTTTTTGACTTGGAGTCAATTCAGAAACGAGTCAGTGAAGCCAGATACTCAGTTCGCTCTCATGCTGTAGCCCACATGTTCAAAGAAGGGTTTGACGAAGACGACGTGGTTGAAGCAATATTGACAGGCCGCGTACTGGAGGTTTATTCCGAAGCGTGTCGGGGTCTGATTCTGGGATTTCCAACTCGACAATCAGGGGTAAAAATACCCTTGCATGTCGTGTGCGATTACTTCGATTCCCAATGGATTGATATTGTGACGGCCTATATACCACAGAAACCGTGGTGGAGCACTCCTACACAGCGGAGCAAGAAGAAACGATGAGCGAAAAAAAAATAGCGAATCAGGCCCGGTTGTGCGCCGATTGTCACCATCAGACAGAATGGCGCCAAGTAGCGCAGGAATTCGAGCGTGATGGAATGCGTGTCTGTATATCGGGTATCCCTGCAATGGTTTGTCCAAACTGCGGCGCCGTTTCTTATCCCGCCGGTATACCCAACAAGCTACTAAAAGCCTCTCATGCACTTTTTGATCTGATCCAGGACCAACATCGAGGCGCATTGCGCGCAGAACCGCTGCCTGGCTAGGTCAGGCGACGCCATGCCCAATCGCCAGGGCTAAAATGACAAGAATCTGGAACTTGCACCCCCTCCCGCTTATGCTATAATGCAAACAGGCCCGCTCGACGGTATATTTCCCAAAAACGCAGGAAATTCCATGAGGCGCGTGCGATGGCAGAGAACAAGTTTACCCACGGCGACAGGCCACGCATTCTCATCGCCGACGACGACCCGGATACCCGCACTATTCTCTCCGACTGGCTCACTCACTGGGGCTACGCGACCCTCGTCGCCGCCGACGGGGAAGCGGCCCTGGCAGCGGGGATTGCCCATCCCCCGGATCTGGCCCTGATCGACGTGCGCATGCCCGGTCCCGCCGGGATGGACCTGGCTACCCGGCTGCGCGAGCGGCATCCCGACGTGGGGGTCATCATCATCACCGCTTACGGCTCGATTCAAGACGCGGTGGAGGCGATGCGGGGCGGCGCGTTCGACTATTTGCCCAAGCCGCTCAAGATTCGACAGGTTCTGGCGGTGGTGGAAAAAGCCCTGGCTGTGCGAAATGAACGGAATCGAGGTCAGGGGAGCGGGAAAACCGACGCGCTGACACTGGGCCCGGACCGGCGCGAGGTGGGCTGTGGAGGTCAGATGGTTTCGTTGACCCCACTGGAGTCTGACCTGCTGGCTTATCTGATGCAGCGCCCTGGCCGGGTGGTGACTTTTGACGAGTTGTTGGATCGGGTGTGGGGCTATCCGCCGGGGGCAGGCGAACCAGCCCAGGTGCGCAACGCGGTGCGGCGCTTGCGGGAGAAATTGGGGGACGACGCGAACGCTCCGTGCTACATTGCTTCGGTGCGCGGGAAGGGATACCGCTGGGCTGTGTCAAAAAAGCGGTAGTCAAGGATAAAATCTGCAACGGAAAGCGGATATAGAACGGATACGAAACGGATACAGTTCTGATACCAAAGGGTAGTTGATGCGTGATAGAATGACTGGCAGTGGGTGTGAATGGGGATGAGCACTTCAAGTCCTTTTCTGCAAAAGGTACTCAGGAGGAACAATATGAACGGGTGTGATGTTAAGACCCAACGACTATCGGATGAGGAAGAACAGCTACGGATCGAGTTACTGAAGCGAATCAGCGAGTTGGAAGCGCAGATTGATGATTACTGCTGCGGCAACGGTTGCAGTAGTGGTCCCAGGTAGCGGTTCCAGAACGCATTGAGTAATCGATTGGCCATCCCCGTTTGCACCCAAGCCTTCCAAGACGAGGAAAGGTATATCTCGTGATTTATGAGAATGGGGGGGTGTTTTGCGTTGCTTGATGGAAGGGTGTGCATTATGTCCCAACAAGAACAACGGATCCATGCACTAAAGACCTTTGCGATCAGCGCAACAGCGGCCTGCAACCTCCGCTGCGGTCATTGTTACGTGAGTGCTGGCAGTTCTATGCAATGGGAGGTAGAGACTGAGGATGTGCTCTCAGTCATCAGACAAGCAGTCGAACTGGGCGCACAGTCAATTATGTTTACCGGCGGCGAGGTTTTCATGCGCAGCGATACAACCAAGATCGTCGAATACGCAGTCGAGAGGGGATGTAGGGTTACGCTTGTGACGAATGGGACCCTTCTTACACAGACGCGGGTTCGGCAGCTTGCGGAAATCAGTCGCGATCTGCTTTTCGCTGTAAGCTTGGATGGCGTCAGGCCGGAAACGCACGAAATGCTTAGGGGAGTGCCGGGCTGCTATGAATTGGCAATCAGGGGCGTTAGGAATTTGCAAAAAGAAGGCTTTCCATTACAAATCATCTCGGTCCTCAACAAACTGAATGTAGAAGAAATACCATCCTTGATACAATTCGTGCGAGAGGACCTCTGCGCCGAAAGCCGCATTCTCCTTATGATACCCTGGGGCCGTGCTCAAGAAAACCAAGAGTTGCTCCTGCCGGTCAATGAAACATACCGATTCTTGCAGCAGGTCATCTTTCCCTGGATGCGTCGAGATAAAAGAGTCCACGTCGATCTACCGCTGGCGTTGACGCCACCGGATCTTGAGACAAAACCTATTTGTCCATGGGGGTTCGCGCTTATGGGCATGAGTCCAGATGGTTACATCGGATTATGTGAACGTCTGGAGAACGCTCCCGATCTTTGCGGAGGACACGTCCGCAGTCATTCTCTTAAAGGAATTTGGGAATCGGATTTCTATCAGACACTGCGAAACATCTCTGGCGAAAACCTAAAAGGAATCTGTGGCAACTGTGTAGCAGCCAATATCTGTCGTGGTCGCTGTCGAGTCAACGCCTACCATCAATCTGGGGGGGACTTGTACGCGCCGGAACCGATCTGCCAATCTTTCTTTCAAGCCGGGTTGTTTCCACGCTATGCTATGCTTGACTCGGCCAAAGCCTGTGACTATAATTCTGCCAGATACTTCGTGGACGTTCCAATGTATCAATGAACGACCAAGAAAGCGCCGTGTCGCTTTTTGAAAAACGAACCCGGCATACCTAGAGTTCACCTTGACTAATGCGATAGTTCGTATCCGAGGCCTGACTAAGGTTTATAAGAACGGTGTGGTAGCCAACGACGGGCTTGATCTGGATATACATCGCGGTGAGGTCTTTGGACTTCTCGGCCCCAACGGTGCTGGCAAGACCACGTTGATCAAACAGATGGTTGGGCTGCTACGCCCGACGGCGGGAGACATCCATCTCTTCGACAGAGACGTCGTTCGAGAGCCAGACGTGATTCCCCACTATGTCGCCTATTTATCCCAAACGTTGATGTCACTCTATGCTTACCGTGTTCGAGAGGCGATCTATTACACGGGGATTCTTCGCGGCTTACCGGCGCACGAGGCCGGCGCTCAAACTGACGATCTTTTGGAGCGTCTTCACTTTGCCCATCTGTCCAAACGGCTTGTCAGAAACCTGAGCGGCGGACAAAAACAACTCGTTGCGGTTGCATCTGCCCTCATCGCTTACCGCCCGGTCATAGTGCTGGACGAGCCGACCAACAACCTCGACCCCGTGGCCCGGCGACTCGTTTGGGACGTGTTGGACGAGATAAAAAAGCATTGGGGCGTGACTGTAATATTCGTCACCCACAATGTGCTGGAAGCCGAACAAGTGCTAACCCGCGTGGCCATCATCGACGAGGGCCGCGTCATCGCTTTGGGAACACCCAATGAGCTTAAGGCGCTGGTTGCGTCTCAAGTACGGTTGGAATTTCACCTCAAAGGTGGTGATCCCAGGCTGCGTCTGGCAGGCTTTGACGCGGAATTGCTGCCTGATGGATGCTGGCGTGTGATGACCCAGCAGCATCAGATCCGCAGCACTATTGAGCGTCTCATCCACGAGATCGGGCTAGAGAATATGGACGATCTCAGGGTTCTGCCCCCTTCCCTGGAAGATGTGTACCTCGCTCTCGACGGTAGCCAGCGTCGAATCTGGTAGGCCTTGACCACACATTCTGGAAAGGCAAAGTCGCTATGCGTTCAAAATGGGGTAAGACTTTTACGGTCTTGTTGTGGACTCAGCTCTTCATGCTCCGGACTGGATGGTTTTGGTACCTGATTATGATGAGCTTGCAGCCACTGACGTTATTACTGTTCATTCGCTTCTTACTGGGACCCTCCGAGGAGAGCGTCGTCCTCTATCTGATTACGGGCAACATTGTGTTGAGCCTGAGTTTGAGTTCCATGCTGTCGCTGGGTCAAGACCTGGGCTGGCTCAAAGACGACCATGCGTTTGAGTATTACGCAACTTTGCCCGTCCCCAAATCGGCGCTGATTCTGGCTATCGTGACCCGCTCGGCGTTGCTGGCTCTGCCGTCAATTGTGATTATTCTGTTGCTCAGCGCCTGGTTTTTTGATATTTCGCTAAAGCCTCATCCTCTGATTTTGGTCGTCTTGTTCTTGGGTGGATATTCTCTATCGGGGTTGGGGGCGATTATTGGTTTCTACAGCCCCAGCGGTCGGATAGCCAGTCTGTTGACTCAGATTATCCAGCCCATCATTGTCTTTTTGTCCCCCGTGTTTGTCCCGGTGGATCGCTTGCCTGGGGCATTACAATTCACGGCGAACCTGATGCCAACGACTTTTATCGCGCGAGCGCTGCGGGATAGTCTGACAAGTAATGTGAGCATCTCAACCTGGTCCAGCATACTCGTGATTGCAGCCATTACAATGGGATCATTTGTATTGGTAGAAAAGGGCCTGGATTGGCGGGGAAGTTAAATCAATCCCCAATCCCCCTCTACGGCTCCGCCACGCGCACCGCAATGTAGGCCGGGCGATAGCTGCCGTCGGGGCGCAGCAGGCTGTAGGCCGACTCGGGGCGCTGCGCGCCCCAGATCACGGCGATGTTGAGGTTCCACAGGATCATCGGCCCGGTCCAGTCTACCGCCCGGCCCATACGGAACCCCTCCACGATGTATTTGGCCTGTTGGGTCTCGGTGGTGTAACGCTCAAACTCGCGCCCGCTCGTGTCCACGGAGCCCAAAGTGTCTACCGACGGCCAGCCGAACTCGGTGGCCCATAGCGGTAACGCTTCCAGGCCGCCTTCGACCAGGATGGCCCGATAGTCTTCCAGCGTGTTGCGGAAGAAAAAACTGGGGTGGTTGTTGTGGCTGGGGGCCACGTGGGTCGGGTCGTCCCAACGCTCGGCGGGTGGATTGGCAAAGCCGTAGGGGTGGACGCCGACGCCATCCACCCACTGGCCCACGCCCGCCGCGACCATGCCGCGCAGGTACACTCGGTCGTCCACGGCCGTCTCGCCGTCGTTGATGCCGGTGACGGCCGGGCCGCCGCTGATGATTTTTGCGGCGGGGTCGGCGGCGCGGATGGCCTGCGCTCCTTCGCGGATCAACGCCACAAACAGCGCCGGATCCAGCGGTTCGCCGCGCCACTCGCGGCGCAGGTTCGGCTCGTTCCATAATTCATAAGCTGCCACGCGTCCCCGGTAACGCCCGGCCAACTGGCTCATAAAACGCCCAAACTCGGCCGGGTCGTGCGGCGGGCCGTATTCCACCGTCTCGGTCCGCGTCCAAGCGGGCGCGTGGTTCACACCCAACATCAGCTTGAACCCATAACCGTTGACTTTATCCACGATGCGGTCCAGCTCGCGCCAATCGTACTCGCCCGGCGTGTACTCGACGTTGGTCCACTCGACCTGCTGCTTGACCCACTCGACACCGGTTCCACGCGCCCAGCCCAACGCCTGATCTACGTCCACGCCGAACAGGTGCACTTGCACCCCCCAGCCGGGCTTGAACACCACCGGCGGCAGGGGGGTGGGGGTGGGCGGAGAGGGAGCGGCCGTTGGAGGAGGCAACGGAGAGGCAGTGGTCGCCGTGGGGGATGGCGGCGCATCCTCTCCCACCGCAGGCAGAAAGATGGTGTGCTCTGAAGCTGTAGCCGTCGGTGGGGGCGTCGATAGGGGCGGCGGTGTTGGACGGGGGCCGCAAGCAGCGACGATGAGCGCGATCAGCGCCAAAAGTGACCTGGAGATGGATTTGTGGGACAAGATGGGCCTACCAGACCGTCGGCGACAGATTCGATGCTATGATGGCCTCGTCTTGGGTGAGGATGCCGTCCACGATTTCGCGCTGCACCAGCGCCGTGCCCACGATGAGGCTATCGTGGATGTTCAGTTCCAGCGGGGCAGTGTTGATCACGCTCAAGTCAACTGGATAGACCGTACAGCGCGGGTCGAGGCTGAGGACGCGCAGCACATCATCCAGAGTCTGGCTAAAGCGACCCCGATAGGCCAGGTATTTGATCTCGGCCAGGACGATAGCAGGGATGATCAGGCGAACGTGCTGATCGTCGAGAATCGTTTCTGCACGCCGGCCCAGTCGGGGGTCGTTGTCGAGGTACCAGATCAAAGCGTGAGTGTCTACGACGCAAGTTTTCATAACACATCCTCAGGCGCCTGGTATTCGGCTGCTTTGATCTCCTCGTAACTGAGGTTGATGCCTCCCAAAATGCCTTTCAAGTCAGTAAATTTGGTTGGACGATTGTTGGTAATGGCTTCTTGACGCTGTGATAGCAACTCATCTACTCTGTGCTGCAGAGCCTGCACCGCCATCTGCACAATGCGCAGATCCTTCTGAATTTCATTCAGCGTGACTGTCTCGACATGCATGTGCTTTCTACTCCCTATCGTTCCGTCATTCTGCCGGTATTATATCACAACGGGCCAGGCGTGAAAACAGACTGGTTGGAGCTGCTCTGGGACAAGGAACCGCCGACTGATGCGTGTTCTTGCGCCAGCCGGCGGTCGAAGGGCTTGTCCGATGGTAGCCTAATCTCCTTGCGGCAGCGGACTCTTGATCTGTCGCTCTGGGAAGCGCCGCAGCACCGTGGCCTCGGCGGGCAACTGCACCTTGTCGCCGATATGCAGCTCTGGTTTTTGCTTTTCGGCCTGGGGTTTTTCGGGTAGTACAAAGATGCCCACCGGCGCGCCTTCCACGGCGTAGCGCCGGTCCACGATGGCCAACCCCAGCAGATAGCCTTCTGCGTCGATGGAACAACTGGTGACGTGGCCGATGACCTGGCCGCGCTTGTTGACCACCGGGTCGCCGGTGTTGGGCCGGCGCACACCTTTCTGGGCCATGCGCCAGCGAATCAATTCGCGGGTGCGTTTCAAGTCGCGGGCCAGCAGCGCGTCGCGCCCGACAAAAAAGGGCTTGTGATATTTGACGTAACCGGGGAATCCCGCTTCTGCGGGACTGATGTCGAACGGTCCGGCCAGCTCGTGGCCGTACAGCGGCAGACCGGCCTCGGTGCGGGTGCTATCGCGGGCGGCCAATCCACACAGCTTGATCCCGAACGGCTGGCCTTGTTCTAGCAGCAGGTTCCAAAACGCGATCTGGTGGTCGGGGTGCACGAACAGCTCGAATCCCATGTCCTCGCCGGTATAACCGGTGCGGGCAGCAATGACGGGGATGCCTGACAACTCGATTTCGACCAGGGCCGTGCGGCGCACCCGCGCCAGCGTAGCCTGGACGGCGGGGTCGGCGGCGCAAGCTTGCAGAATAGCGAGCGAGGCCGGACCCTGCAGGGCCATGTCGCGCAACTGGCGCTCGCCTGAGGCCGGGTCTTTTAAATTGCGTAGCACAGCCGGAGCTTCTACCTGCACCCAGGGCCGTTCCCGGTCAATGACGACGCGGCGCGCGTTGACGGCGGTGAGCCAGTCCCAGTCCTTGTCCTCGTTAGAGGCATTGACCACCAGCAGGAAGCGGTCAGCGCGCCGGCGGTACACGATCAGGTCGTCAATGGGCTTGCCGGCGGGGTCCAGCAGGTAGCTGTAGCAGGTCTCGCCGTCGTTCAGCCAATGCACATAGTTGGAAACGACCGTGTCCAGGAACGCGATGGCGTTCGGCCCGGAGACTTCAAAACACCCCATGTGGCTCACGTCGAACAAGCCGGCGGCCTGGCGCACAGCGGCGTGCTCTTCGCCCACGCTGGTGTACCACACCGGCATCTCCCATCCGGCAAAGGGGACCAGCTTGGCGCCCAGAGCTTTGTGAGCCTCGTACAACGCAGTGCGCTTGAGCGGCGGGTCTTGCGGCTCGCTCCAGACCCATTCCGTTTTTGTAGCTGGCCTCGCGCCCACCTGGGGGGCAACCAGATGGTTTTGACCCACGAAATAGGGCTTGGTCAAATCAAAGCGCTCGGGATATTTTTCCAGCAAGGTCTGAGCGGACACACCCGGCTCGGCCACCGGCCTCTCGACACCCTGCAGGGCCGCGCCGTCGGTAACTGCTGCCACGACCACCGGTCCCTGCACTTTACGAAAGATGTCCGCGTCGTCAAACAAGATATACCCGTCGGCCAGCCCGCGCAGCCAGGCTTTGACCCGCTCGCTCGTTTTCTCATCCATGCCCATCACGTAGCGGTCGCGCCCGTGCTCGTCCGGGTGTAGCCGGGCGACGGCGACGTCGGCGATCAACCCGCCCTGGCGGTCGAGCAGAAAGGTGCGGACGGCCTGACCTGCTTCCAACGTCGCCAGGTTTCTCGTGCTGATTTCCTGCACGAACGCCCGCGCCCGCCAGCCGCTGATCTCCAGAAAGCGGGTATTGCTGTTCTGTCCCGCAATGAAAAAGTGCGGGTAGCCGCTCTTTTCCACCTCGAAATCAATGCCGGCCCGGTCGGCGATGGCGGCCACGTCGCGCTTGGCGCTTTCCAGCACCTCCAGGTCAATCTTGCCGCGCGGCAGCTCTCCGGCCAGTCCGTGGTAGGCAAAGGGCTTGATGTTCGTGACGACTTGACACACGACGTCCGCGATGGCTTGCATGTCCTGCGGACCGAGGCCGCGCTGCGTGACCCACGGCGTGCCAAAGCGCACCCCGCTGGCCAGCGCGGTCAGGGTGTCGCCGGGGAGGGTATTTTTGTTGACCACGATGCCCGCCAGGTCGAGCAGACGGGCGACCATCTCGCCGCGCAGCGGAAAGCCGGTGTCGCTTTTTACTGTGTTGACGTTTAGCAATACGATATGGGTATCTGTGCCGCCATAGGCTACCTTGAGGCCGCGCGCCTTGAAGGCGTCGGAGAGGGCCAGGGCGTTTTCGACCGTGCGCCGTTGCAATTGCTTGAATTGCCCGGTCTGGGCCAGCTTGAAGGCCACGGCCAGCGCAGCGAACTTGTTGACGTGCGGCCCGCCCTGCGCGCCGGGGAACACGGCCATGTCGATCCGATTGGCATAGTCCTCGTGGGTGGTCAGGATGACCGCGCCGCGCGGCCCGCCCAAAGTCTTGTGAGTGGTGAACACGGTCACGTCGGCGATGCCCACCGGGTTGGGGTAGACGCCGCCGATGACCAGCCCGGCGGTGTGGGCGATGTCGGCCATGAGCAGCGCGCCCACGGCGTCGGCGATGGCGCGGAACTTGCGCCAATCGGGGGCCCACGTGTACGAAGTGTAACCCGCGACGATGAGCTTGGGGCGGTGCTCCTGCGCCAGCGCCATGATCTGGTCATAGTCCAGCCGCTCGGTCTTGGGGTCTACGCCATACGAGACGACGTGGTAGCGCTTGCCCGAGATGTTGAACTCGCTGCCGTGGGTCAAGTGACCGCCCTGGAACAGGTCCAGGCCCATGAGCGTGTCGCCAGCTTGCATGAACGTGTCGTACACGGCCAGGTTGGCCGCCGAGCCGGAGAGGGCCTGGATGTTGGCATAAATGGCCTCGGCCGGGACGGCGGAAGTGGCAAAGCATTGGGCCGCCCGCCGGCCGGCCAGCGCCTCGACGATGTCCACGTACTCCACGCCCTTGTAAAAGCGCCGGTCGGCATAGCGCCGATAATAGACCAGTTGATGGGCGTCGTCCAGCAACAGCGCTTCCGGCTCGCGGGTGGCCCGCAGCGGTGGGTAGCCCTCGGCGTAGACATTTTGAAAGACCGAGCCAAGCGCCTGGCGCACGGCCAGCGGCGCGTAGCTTTCGGAGGGGATCATGATCAGCTTGCGGGCCTGGCGCTCGGCCTCGCGCTCGATGAGCTGGGCGACGTCGGGAGCCAATTCGGCGATGTCGCCCCGGAACAATAGGTCGTCACGTGCTTGAGTCATAGGGAGAAATTCCTTTCACGCTGGGGTTGTGGTAGCATCCGCCTTCTGGTTGGGAGTAGAAAACGGTGTGAAACTTGCCTTGTCTGAGGCCAACCAGGCCAGAACAAGATAACCTAAAGAAAGCAGCGGCGCAAGACCACTGATGATTTCTAGCTTGCGTTGTAGGGCGATCAACAAGAACACCCAGCTTGCCACCACGCCGATGAGCCACCACCCCGCCCACCAGAGTCCACGGGAACTCCGGCCCGAAGTGAGGCCCCAGCGCAGGGCAACGATGTTGGGAAAGAGCAGGATGACCTGCTCGTAGGTCCAGGCATAAGGGGTCAAAAAGGTGGCCGCGATGACAGACAGGCCGAGGCTAAACAGCCAGTCGCGCCCACGGTCTCGCCAGATCAGGGTGAGCAAGATCAGGTAGAACAATAAGCCGGTTACGATGGCGCTGGCGGGCCACACATCGGCCCCCAGCGACACGTAGGTTAACCCCCACACGGTGGGCATGCCACGGGTGGAGCGGGTTTTTTCGGCATTCTTGAAATAGTCAAACAGCCAGCCCGGCTGGGGGATCAAGGAGATGAGCAAAAGAAACAGGCCGCCGGCGATGAGGCCCGCCAGGGCGCGCCAGTCTCGCCGTACCAAAAAACACCATCCTATGGTGAGCAAGAGAAACAGGGCCAGATTGGGCTTGAGCACCTGAAAGGCCAGCACAAAGCCGGAGGCGAAAGGGTGGCCGCGCCGGTACAAAAGATATGCCGCGATCAGCAAAGCCAGGAGTACCGGAACCAATTGCCCGTTGGAAATGGCGGGAAAGACCGGGCGGAACAGAATCGTCCCCAGTAACAAAATCCACGGCGTGCGGTCTTGCCATCCCAATACTCGGGCCAGGGTCACGATGCCCACAATGAGGGCAAACTCGCTGATGGTCATCCATACAGCCCCGGCGGCCTGAGTGCTGAGGTAAGAAAATGGGACAAAGAACACAAAAGTCCACATGGGGAAAGGAGCGACCGTGTCTGTCAGCATTTGCGAGCCGTGAGCGGCGCGCAGCGAACGCCAAACCGTAACGTCGTAGGGATTTACGCCCAGCGCGATGGTCTTACCCCCCGTCCACAGGCTCATAAAGTCCTGGCTGGCCATGCCATCGTACTGGCTGGCCAGGGTGGAATAGTTGACCCAGGCCACCAGGCCGAAGCACAGGCCGAAAAAGAGAACAGCCATGATGCGTCCCAGAAGAGTTGTTGCATCAAACAGGTTTGCGCGCATAAATGGTCACCAGATCGCCCAGGTTAATAGGGATAGCGCGATGACTCAGGCGCAAGCGGTCAAACAGCCAACCCAGACCGTTCCCCAACGGCCGGTTATAAGCCGCGATACGCGTCGCCAGATAACCCAGGCGCAGATAACGGCCCTGAGGTTGCACGGACAAAATCTGAAAACCGGCCTGCTCTAGCAACATCGCCAGCGTGCGCCGTGTAAAGTAATAGACGTGCATCTCCATGAGCCAGGGCCAGCGCCGCCCCATCAAGCGGGCAAACAGGCTGTTCAGGTCCATAGTGTGGATGACCAACAGCCCGCCCGGCTTGAGGAGCCGAGAGGCTGCTCGCACTTCGGCAGACGGCTGCTCCACGTGTTCGATCACGTCCCACATGGTTACGACGTCAAAAGAGGCAGTGTCAAAACCGTCCGTCGCCAACGTACCTTCGACCACTTGCAGACCGGCCTGGCGCGCATAAGCCGCCGCCCAATGCGATGGTTCCACCCCCCAGGCGTCCCAACCGTGGCGGGCCGCGATCTCCACAAACACACCTACGTGACACCCCACGTCGAGAAGTCGCTTTCCATCGCCAGGGGGCATAATATCTTCCAGAGGACGCAGGTGACGTTCAAAGGTCAGCACGCGCCCCTCGCGCTCTTCCACGTAGAGAGGGTCCTCGACGGTCTCGTATTTGGTCAGCGTCTCGCCGCTGTTGTAGCGTGGGTTGGCATAGACCAGCCCACATTTGAGACACTCGACGATGGTATGGTGCTTGCCGTAACCGCTGCTGGTGCATTGGAAGGCACTCAAGTCGCCCGCTGCGCCGTCTGGCAGCGTGCTGGGGAAACGAACTCTAAAATCGTCCGAACCGCACAGGTCACAAACTACGTGCTCCATCAAGGGGACCTCGGTTCGTGGGTGGGTTTGTTTGTTGGTTGGTCGGACTTGATGCGGCGCAGGCGCCACGTTGCTAAACGAAAGACCGTGTAGAGCGCGGCAAAAACCTCGCGGCGTGAAATTTTAGTCGTGCCGCGTCGCCGGTCCTCATAAACGATGGGCACCTCGCCCACGCGCCACCCTAATCTCTTGGTGCGATAGATCATTTCGATGAGGAACGAATAGCCGTTGGAAAAAACAGTATCCAGGTCGATAGACTCGAGCACCTGGGGGTGGTAGCAGCGAAAGCCGGCCGTGCAGTCGCGGGCGGGCAGGCCCAGCATAAGCTTGGCAAACAGATTCGCGCCCAGGCTGAGGACGCGCCGCTTCCACGTGCAGTAGCGCGTGCCGCCGCCGCGCACGTAGCGCGAGCCAATGACGAGATGTTTCTCCTCTGACTTGACGAGCATTGCGGGGATGTACTGAGGATGGTGCGAAAAATCGGCGTCCATCGTGAGAACCCGTTCGTTTTCCTGGTTCAGAGCCAGTTTGAATCCGGCGATGTGGGCGGTACCCAGCCCCAGCTTGGCCGGGCGGTGGATGGGAAATACGCGCCCCGGATGTTCGCCAGCCAGCGCATCGACCAGGTCGCCGGTGCCGTCGGGCGAGTTGTCGTCTACAACAATGATGTTCAGCGGTGGGTCCAGGGCCAGGATTTCCGTGACCAGTTGTTCAATGTTGTCGGCTTCGTTGTAGGTGGGGATGATGACGGTCGCCTTCACGATGACAGTAGGTCTCCTTTTTCAGCTTAGGCGGGGCTATTGTAATGGGATTCGGGAGATTCGTCAATTGTGAGAGGGTTGGGATATTTTGCGTTCCAGCCGCGCCCGGCGGTGTTCCAATTCGGCCTGGGCGTCGGTCTTGAGTAGACCCTTGGGCCAGCCGGCCACGACGTGCAGCGCCTGCTTGGTCCATGCCAGCGCCTTTTCCAGGTCTACTGTGTGCCACTCGTAAAACTTGGCCAGCTCGACGTGAGCTTGGACGCTGCTCTCGTCTTGCATGGCCCACTGCGTCCACAAGGGCGCGGCCTCGGCGCGACGCTCCTGGCGCTTGAGCAAAGCGGCCAGATGTCCTAGGGCGACGTTTTGCTCGTCCAGCGGCAGCCAGCCGTCGAGGGCAGCGCGATAGACGGGTTCGGCGCGGTCAGGCAGGTCCAGCGCATCCAGCCAACGCGCCAATGCGACCTTTTCACGCGCGTCCACATCGGCGGCCAGCGGGGCGGCGAACAGGCGGCACAGTCGCTCGGCCAGTGTGACCAGCGACAGGATGTCTATGGCGTTGTGGTAGAGCACCTGGCGCATCTCGCCATTGTCGCCGCCGCGCAGATATTGGCGGTACAGGTCGGGGATGAGCCAGCTCAAAACGTCGTCTTGGGCGCGTTGCACGCCCAGCACGTGCCGCTCCAATGCTTTGAGGGCGCAGGAGTCAAAACGCCCGCGCCACACGCGGCGGGCCGGTGGAAGCAGGTCGAGGTGAGGAAATTTGAGCAAGGGCGGGTGCAGCCGGGCCAGGACGAAGCGATTTTGCAGGATAGGCGCGTCGAAACCATAGCCGTTAAAGCTGACCAGCCCCTCAAAACCCGCGCTCCACTCGGCTATGTGGTGCAGCGCCGCAGGTTCCTCGACTGGGTCGCGCAGAAAATACTGACGCAACACAAAGGCATCGGTCTCAAAGTAGCCCAAACCGATGAGAAAGGCCAGCACGCCCGCGCCTGCGCCCAGCCCAGTGGTCTCGGTGTCGAAAAAGAGCGCTCGGCTCAAATCGAGTTGCTCCGGGCGGGGTTCGACGGCTATTCGTGCGGCGGCGGCCTGATCGTGAGCCAATAGAGCAGACAGCGGGGCCTGGCCGTGCAAGTGGTCGAGGGGGTAACGTTCTTGGACGTAGAAACAAACGCCGGCGGGCGTCTCGACCTGGCGTCCGGGGGGCAAGGCGGCATTCGGGGGCGTGGGCGTGGGCGGCGGCGGGGCGCTCAGCTCGCGCGCTCCTTTTGTGACGCCCAGGCGACGGAGTTTGTGGGTCAGGTCCGACATAATACGAGCTGACTCAACCGCCGCGCCGCCTGGCTTTGCGGGGCAGGCCGGCGCGTTGCAGATAAGCGGAAATGTGGCGGCCAAATGCTTTCAGATCCGCCCGCCCCTGGATCAACAGGTCATAAACTTTGGCCGGGTCCACCACGAGATAGTCATGAACCAGGATGTTGCGAAAACCGGCCAGCGGGGCCAGGTGTTCTGCGAACTCGGACGGCAATATGCCCGCTTGGCCTAAACTCTGGATGGCCTGGCGATAATCTTGGACGCGCTCGTCTAGGTCGGCCGCGACGATGTGCGCGGCAATGTCCACTACGGCCTGGGCCGCCAGCAACAGGCTGTGCTGAGTCGCCCGATATTTGACAAAATCGGCCGTCAACTCGTTCGAGGTGTATTGGGCGTAGTGATCCAGCTCGGCGATATAAACGCTCAACGCCTCCAGACGCTCAATGACTATTTGTTGATCTATCATGGTGTTTGCTCAAATCGCTGCAAAACGTAGCGGCGTTTAATTCTGCGCAACGGCTCAGTGTCTACGTAATCTCGCAGGGTGGCCGTCGCAAAACGCACGCGCTGTGCATCGTCGGCGCAATGGACGAGTTTGCCGTCATAGTAGATGCGATGGCGCAGCAGCGGCGAGGCCTCGGCCAGGTCTACCACGTGTACGTCGTTCCGGCGCAGGAGGCTGCCCAACTCTTCCATCAGCCGCAGCGCCCGTTGAAATCGCGCCTCCTGTGGAACGTCGCGGTCAAAGAGCACTGCCACGTCTACGTCTGATAGAGGCCCTGCCAACTCGCGGGCTTGAGAGCCATAGAGATAGGCCAGCGCCACGTCGTAGCGTTCAAAAATCTCGTTCAGCGCCGGTTGAAACTGCTCCAGGTTCTCTAATGGCTTGCCCATGGCCCTGCTCGACCTGTCCCGATTTTAGCCTATTATACCACACTCTTGCCGCTCAAAACATTCCTGGAGCGCCTCTGCACGCTTGCCGGTTGCCAGCGCCAACATGAGCAGAACGCGGGCCTTTTGGGGCGTCAGGTCGCCCGCCAGAATTGCGCCAGCCTTTTGTAGCGCGACACCGCCCCCGGCATAGGCGTAGAGTGGGCGCACTAGGCCGTGCGGCACGCGGGTAGCAATGACCACGGCCACCCCTTGCCGCAACGCGGCGGCGACCCCCTCAAACAGGGCGTGGTTCACGTTGCCCGCGCCCACGGCGGCGATCACCAGCCCGGCCGCGCCGCGTTGCAGGGCCGCCTGCAAAGCCGCGTCGTCGGCTCCGGCGTACATGGGAACAATGTCCACGCGGGGCAGGGCCTCTGGCAGGCTAAAGTGGCGGCGCGGCGGCGCCTGGCCAGTGAAGCGGATTTGACTCTCCCACACCCGCCCCAGGTCGGTGCCGCCGTGAGAGCCAAAGGCGTCCAGGTCTTCGGTCTGCATCTTGAGCGCCTCGCGGGCGGCGTGAATTTCGCCGTGCATCACGATCAGCACGCCCCGCCCCCGGCTCTGCGGGCAGGCCGCCACGCGCACCGCGTCGCGCAGATTGGCCGGGCCGTCGGCGTCGGCGGTTGAGACGGGGCGTTGAGCGCCGGTGAGCACGATGGGCGCGTCGCCGGGCACGGTCAGGTCGAGGAAATAGGCCGTCTCTTCCATCGTATCGGTGCCATGGGTGACGACGATGCCGTCGGCCTGGCCGCTTTCCACGATGTGCTTCAAGCGCCGGGCCAGGCGCAGCCACACTTCGGGCGTCATGTGCTCGCTGGGCAGGTTGCTGAACTCTTGTACGCTGAGCCGGGCAACCTCGGCCAGTTCAGGCGCGGCGGCCACCAGGTCGGCCCCGCTGACGGCGGGCGCTGCGCCGCCGCGGTCGGGGTCGAGACGCATGGCGATGGTGCCGCCAGTGGCGACGAGGTGGATGGAGGGGAGGTTGGATGCGCCGATGCTATAACTGGTTTGTGCGCTTTGCGCAATGTGGCTCATAATGGTATTATACACCCGGTTACTCAGCGCGACCACCTATCGATTACCTATTGCAATGATAGAACAATTGTGCTATAATTAGGTTGGGGTTATTATCGTTCGTGGGAGGCGATCATGCCGACAGCTTACGACACCAGTGACATTCAAGTGCTTGACTATCCTGAAAATATACAGCGTCGTCCCGGCATGTACGTCGGCGGTACTGGGCTGGACGCGCTGCACCACCTGGCCAACGAGCTGATCGACAACGCCGTGGACGAGGTCCTGGCCGGGGCCTGCAAGAACATCAGCGTGGAGATCGGTCCCGAAGGCGCGTTGACTGTGACCGACGACGGGCGCGGCATCCCCACCGGGATGCACCCTGAGAAGGGTCGCTCCACTTTGGAGCTGGTCTTTACCGAGCTACACAGCGGCGGTAAATTCAAAGAAGGCAGCTACTCCACCAGCGGCGGATTGCACGGCGTGGGTATCAAGGCCACCAACGCCTTGTCGGAGTGGCTGGAAGTGTGGGTGCGGCGAGACGGCGTGGTTTATTTCCAGCGCCACGAAAACGGCTTGCCCGTCACGCCGGTGCAGATTCTGGACCCCACAACCGCCGAGATCATCGGCCAGGTGGGGCAGAACGGCGCCGAAAAAGCGATCAAAAAGCACGCCGTCAAGAAACTGGGCACCGGCTCGACGGTTGTTTTCAAGCCCAGCCCGCGTTTCATGGACGTGACCGAATTTGATTTCGATACCCTGGCGCGGCGCTTGCAGGTGATTGCTTTTCTCTTGCCGGGCGTCACCGTTCATTTTACGGATAATCGCAAAAAAAAGACGCGCCAGAAAACCTTCCGCTACGACGGCGGTCTGGTCGAGTATGTCAAGTGGCTCAACGAGGAGCGCAAACCCATCCACCGCACGCCGGTCGAAGTCAGCGGGCAACAGAACGGCGTGACGGTCGAGGTGGTGCTGCAGTGGCACACCGACGTGGACGAAAGCGAAATCGTCAGCTTTGTCAACACCATCCCCACGCCCGACGGCGGCAAGCACGTGGCCGGCCTCAAGAGCGCCGTGACCAAGGCCATTAACCAGTTCGCTGGCGAGAAAAAACTCAGCAAGGAAAAAGGCGAGGACAGCATTCGAGGCAATGATATCCTGGCCGGATTGACAGCGGTGATCAAGCTTTCGATGCACGACCCGCACTTTACCAGCCAGACCAAGACCCAGTTAGCCAGCGACCACGTGCAAGGCATCGTGCATAGCCTGGTCTACGAGGGTTTGCTAGAACGACTGCGCAAAAACATCGCGCTGGGCAAGACCATCGTCCAGCAGGCCCAGGCGGCGGCCCAGGCGCGGGTGGCGGCCAGCAAGGCCCGCTCGCTGGTCATCCGCCGCAGCGTGCTCGACGTGGCCGATTCGGGCCTGCCGGGCAAACTGGCCGACGTGACCAAAGGCACGCCCACCGAGCAGACCGTGCTCTACATCGTCGAGGGCGACAGCGCAGGCGGCTCGTGCAAGATGGCCCGCGACCGGCGCTACCACGCCATCTTGCCCCTGCGCGGCAAGCCGCTCAACGTGGAAGGGGTCAAGCTGACCCGCTTGCTGAGCAACAACGAGATCAAGGCCATCATCGCGGCGGTGGGCGGCGGCGTGGGAGCCGACTTTGTCGTGGATGATTTGCGCTACGGCGGCGTGGCTATCCTCGTGGACGCCGACGTGGACGGCGACCACATCCGCACACTGCTCTACACCTTGTTCTGGCGTTACATGCGCCCGCTGATCGAGGCCGGACGGCTGTACGTGGCGGTGGCGCCGTTGTACCTGTTGCGCAAGGGCAAACAGGCCCGCTATGCCTACTCGGACCGCGAGCGCGACGCCATTTTGGACGAGTGGGGCAAGAACGGCGTCAACATCCAGCGCTACAAGGGTTTGGGCGAGATGAACCCAGAGCAGTTGCGCGAGACGGTGTTCCGGGTGGAAGACAATGGCCCGTTTAACGACAGTCTGCGCCGCGTGACGGTGGAAGACGTGCACCACGCTAACCAGGTCGTCGGCACGCTGATGGGCAAGTCGGTCAAGCCGCGCCGCAGTTGGCTGCTGGAGCGCTGGCGCGAGGAAGAGAACGGCGAGAACGGTGACGAAGACGAAGAGGGAGTAGAGGATGCTGACTGAGACGGTTTCGCTGACCACCGACCTGGAGCAGGCGTATTTTGAATACGCCGTCGAGACGATTACCGACCGGGCGCTGCCGCGGGTCGAAGATGGATTAAAGCCGGTGCAGCGGCGCATCTTGTACGCGATGCACGAGCTGAACCTGCGCCACAACCAGCCCCACAAAAAGTCGGCTCGCGTGGTCGGAGAAGTGCTGGGCAAGTTCCACCCACACGGCGACCAGTCGGTGTATATGGCGCTGGTGCGCATGGCCCAGGATTTTGCCATGCGCCATCCGCTGATAGACGGGCAGGGCAACTGGGGCAGCATTGACGGCGACGCGCCGGCCGCCATGCGCTACACCGAGACCCGCCTGGCCGAGATCGCCGACTATGTGCTCCAAGACATCGAGCAGGAAACGGTAGACTGGACCGACAACTTTGACGGCAGCCTGAAAGAGCCGGTCATCCTGCCGGCGGCGCTGCCCAACCTGTTGATCAACGGCGCGACGGGCATCGCGGTGGGCATGGCCACCAACATTCCCCCGCACAACCTGGGCGAGGTGTGCGACGCCATCGTGTTTGTGGCTGACCGCTGGCGCAAACGCGAGCAGATCACGGTGGACGAATTGATCAAGATCGTCCCCGGTCCCGACTTTCCCACCGGCGGGGTGATCTATCGCTACCGCGACGACCCGCTCACCGGCGAAAAGCTCGACACCATCCGCGACGCCTACGAGAGCGGGCGCGGGCGCATCGTGACCCAGGCGCGGGTGGATATAGAAGACATTGGCGGGGGCAAAGTGAACATCGTCGTCACCGAGCTGCCCTACGCCGTGCAAAAATCCACCGTGCTGGAGCGCATCGCCCGCGAGGTACGCGACAGCAAGATCAGCGGCGTCACCGACCTGCGCGACGAGTCGGATCACGAGGGCATGCGGGCGGTGATCGAGGTCAGCCGCGTGGCCGACCCACGCGAGGTGCTGGAGAGCGTGTTGACCCGCAGCCAGTTGCGTGAGACGTTCGGCGTCAACGCGCTGGCGCTGGTGGCAGAAAAGATCAACGGGGACACGCTCGTGCGCCCGGAACGGCTCTCGCTGCGCGAAATGCTGGTCCATTTCATCGAGCACCGCCTGAACGTGATCGTGCGCCGCAGCCGCTACGAGTTGGCTAAGCGCGAGGCCCGCCTGCACATCGTGCAGGGTCTGCTCAAGGCGTTGGACGTGATCGACGAGGTGATCGCTGCCATCCGCAGCAGCCGCACGGTCGAGACGGCCCAGGCCAACTTGATGAAAAAATTCGGATTCAGCGAATTGCAGGCCGAGGCCATCCTGGCCATGCAATTGCGCCGGCTGGCCGCGCTGGAACGGCGCAAGCTGGCCGACGAGGAAAAAGAGCTCAAAGAGCGCATCAAGTACCTCAAAGAATTGCTGCGCTCTGAAGGGCGGCGGCTGGAGGTGATCGTCGAAGAGACCACCGCCATCAAGGAGAAATTCGCCACGCCGCGCAAAACGATCATCCTGACCGACGAAAAAGCGGGCCAGGCCATCGTCACCGAGGCCGACCTGGCCGTGCCTGACGGCCCGCAGGTGATCGTCGTGACTACGCAGGGCGTGCAGCGCAACGACGCCAAAGGCTTTGCCTACAAGGTCAAGCCGGGCGTGACCAGCCGGGCGGTCGAGGCGCACCGCATGCACCTGCGGGCCGCGCCGGAAGACACCGTGGTGCTGGTCTCCAGTCGCGGGCGGGCCTGGTGGGGCGGCGTGGGCCGTTTACCGCGTGCGGCGACGTTCGAGGATATCGGGCTGGCCAAGGGCGAGCAGGTGGTCGGTATGGGCATCCTGGCGGGCGAGTGCTGCCTGATTTTGGGGACACGCAAGGGGCAGGTCAAACGGATCAAGGCTCAAGACGCCAAAACCGGCGCGGAAGCCACGTGGTCCACGATTATCGGGCTGAATAACGGGGATGACGGTGTGCTCTTTGCCGGCGTGGGCGGCGACGCGGCGCAGGTGATGTTCTTTACGAGCGCCCGCGCCAATCGCTTCGCGGCGAGCGAGGTCAATCCACAAGCGACGCCCTCGGCCAAAGGGGTGGCGGGGGTCAAGCTGCCCGAGGGAGACCGGCTGTTGGGCGGCGCGGTAGTCAGCCATGCATCGGCCCCGCTGGGGGTGATCGTGCTCAGCCAGACCGGCTATGTCAAGCGCGTGCCGCTGGACGAGTTCCCGGTGCAGGGGCGGGGCGGCCAGGGGGTGCAGTTGCTCAACCCGACCAAGTCCACCGGCCCGGCGGCGGCGGTGGGGCTGGGGCCGATGGACGGCTCGGTGGACCTGCTGGCCGGCGATGGCAAGCGGCAACGGTTAGAGGCGGTCCCGGCGGCGAACCGGGCCCATCGGGGGGAGAAGCTGGTAGAAGTGGGGGGAGTGGTGGAGGTGGTGGTGCTGTGAGCGATTGCGGTCATTTGGCGACCTGGACCTCTAACGCCTCTACCGCAAGCGTGCGGCTTTACCTGACGAGATACGTCCCTCAGTAAACAGCGACAGGGCTAACCACTCTGACAGGCGGCGTTGGATCTCGTGTTGGTCAAAACCCAGGCGGACTAGAGGGGCAGGAACCTGTACTTCGAATGTTGTCTCTGGCATTTGAGTGTTCATTTCATCACTCCTGGCATTCGGGTAAGATTATAGGTTAAAGCCATCTATATAGATGTTTGCTCTCATGGCCCATGTAACACGGAAGCCGCCGGGGGCGGCTTCGTACCCTTTCGCCGAAGCTACTCGGGGGAGTATGTTATGCAAGGTTGACACAGGGCTTGCCCCATTATACAATGTCACCAGTTTTCGGTCACAATGTGGAGGAAAGAGGTCCATGCCCCAAGAGTATCGCGAAGAACGACTGACGCGAGTGTTGCGCGAACAGATCCACGCCAGCGTCGCCGGCGTACAAGAGGCCGTCATCGTCACCAACGATGGACTGGTTGTCGCGGCCTATCCCGGCGGGGTCAGCAACCAGGATGCTCACAATCAAATCGGCAGCAGTCATTGGGTCGCGGCGCTGGCGGCCGAGATCATCGCACAGAGCCGGCGCGCCTTTGGGGAGCTGGCCCAGGGCGCGGTCAGCCGCATTCTTATCGAAGGCGAGTCAGGCAGCATGATCGTGATCCCGGCCGGAGAGCAGGCCGCGCTGGCGGTGATGGTGGCCCCGGACACCAAGCTGGGACTGGCAATGTTTCAAATCGCGCGCGTCGCCGAACACATCGGCGTGCTCCTGGGCTGACGCCTCTTTCCATTATGTCGCCGGGTCAGGACTCGTCCAAGGTTACCCGTATACACCGGCGGTTGATACAGACCTACGGTGAACCTCGCTGGCGCGCTCACATGCCGCCGCTGGATGAGTTGGTGAGCACGATTTTGAGCCAAAACACCAGCGACGCCCATCGTGATCGAGCCTTTGAACAATTGCGTCGGCAGTTCCCGAGCTGGGAGCAAGTCCGCGACGCGCCGGTCGAGCAAGTGATCGAGGCGATTCGCCCGGCCGGCTTGGCCAATCAAAAGGGTCCGCGCATCCAAAAAGCGCTCCGGCAGATCAGCGCCGAACGCCAGGAACTCTCGCTTGACTTCCTGGCCGACATGCCGCTGGAAGAGGCGCGGGGATGGCTGATGAAAATGGAGGGGGTCGGCCCCAAAACCGCCGCTATTGTGCTGCTCTTTAGCCTAGGCCGAGCGGCGTTTCCGGTGGACACGCACGTGCACCGCGTTAGCCGCCGCCTGGGGTTGATCGGCCCGCAAGTGAGCGCCGAAAAAGCCCACACATTGCTGGAGGAGATGATCCCTCCCGCCGAGTATTACGCGCTGCACCTGAATCTCATCCGCCACGGACGACAGATGTGCCGCGCGCGCAATCCGCAATGCGCAGCGTGTGTTTTGAATGACGTGTGCGATTATTATGGCCGAGCAAACGCCAGGCGATAAATTTCCGCTGTTGATCTATCGGCGCTGGGCCAAGATGTTACGCCTGCCCGGCCTGCTGATCGCCGTTGCCAGCGGCGTGGTGTGGTGGTTTGCACCTAACGACCCCTTGCTGGCCGAACGGGATTGGGTGTTCATTATCCTCGGCGTGATCGGTGCGTTGACTTTTTTGTATAGCCTGTGGGCCCGGCAGACGGCCTATGTACGGTGTTATCCCGACTATCTCAAAATTCGCACACCCTTTATGGCGGTCGCCATCTCGTATAAGCGCATCTTGCAAGTGCGACCAGTCGAGTTTCACATGCAATTGCCCCTTTCCAAAATGAAACGTACTCAGCGGCGCTTGTTAGAGCCATTCTTGACGCGGACGGTGATCGTGTTGGAACTCAGACAGTTTCCGACGAGTGAGCGCCGATTGCGCACGTGGCTGCCGTGGTTTATGTTTGCGAGTCAGGTCACCGGTTTTGTGTTGGTGACGGACGACTGGATGACGCTTTCGCGGCAGATTAGCGCGTTTTCCGATCGCTGGACCCTCCGCCGGCAGGCTCAGCAACGCCCCTCCACCGGCCTGTTTCGTTAGACGAGATGATCGAGCTGGCCCCCCATCACAAACACGGCTTGAGCATAAAAAACCCCATCCTGACCGCCAGCGGCAGCGTGGGATACAGCAACGAATACCGGCGTTTGATTCCCTTGGAGGCGCTGGGTGCGCTGGTCACCAATCCGATCACCGCCAAGCCCCGCCGAGGGGCCAGGCCGCCGCGCACTATTCAGTTGACTGGCGGCGTTTTAATGCACATCGGACTGGAGAATCCAGGGCTGGCGTCTGTGATCCACCGCCACCGCCAGCACTGGCAGCATAGCCCCATCCCGGTGATTGCACACGTGGCAGGTGTGAATCCAGACGAGGCGGCGACATGCGCTCAGCAACTGTCGGGAACAGAAACAGTGGCGGCCATCGAGCTGGGACTCCCCGACTCGTTACCGCTCGATGAAGCCGTTGAGGTCGTCCGCGTTGCTCGCGCTGCCTGTCTGCTTCCCCTCATCGTCAAACTTCCCTTGTGGCAGGCCCGGCGCCTGGCAGCCCGCATTGCCGACCTGGATTGCGCCGACGCCTTGACCGTCGCCGCTTCGCCGCGCGGCAGTGTGTGGCATGGCGGGCGACCCTTCACAGGACGGCTGCATGGGTGGGCGACTTTTCCCCAAGCCCTATGGGAGTTGTGTCAGGTAGTCCAGATCGTTGGCGACGCTATTCCTCTCATTGGTTGTGGAGGCATCCACTGCGCCGACGACGTGCTGGCGATGTTGCGCGTCGGAGCAAAAGCAGTGCAGGTAGATAGCTATATCTGGCGAGACCCCGCCGGTCTGGCGCGACTGGCCGAAACGGCTCGGACATGGACGCAAGCCATTGACAGAACGGAAAATTGTGTGTAATATTTTTCCATACTGACATCGTTGGCAGACAGACCATCTACTCTCGATCTGCCGGGTGTGACATTGCAGTTGGTTTAGTGAGAGAAGAGGAGGCGCCTATTTTCTGAAAAGACTCGGTACACGAACGACAGTTGACGCGGGTAGCCGGCCGTGACCCGGATACACCACAGAACCTGCGATGCCCGCCAGCAACGCCAAGCAGGACATCGCGCTCGATTGATACAAGAATCTCTTCAATCACATGAATTGAGTGGAGCCAGTATGATGAAAGGCTTGAATGCTCAATGCCCCGAATGCGACACCTGGGTACGCATAGCTGCGTCCATGGAGTTGTGGGATACCGTTATCTGTCCAGACTGTGATACAGAGCTGCAGCTCATCAGCCTTAATCCGCCTGAGCTGGATTATGCCGACTATGACGAGGACTTTGACGATTACGACGAAGAGGACGACGAAGAGGACGACGAGTACTAGGTCGGTATAGCGCGCCTTTCAAAACCGCATAGCCTGTGTGCGCCCTGGTTGAATGCAACAAACGAGGGCGCTTGAAACAAGATGGGGTGGCCCGACTGCCACCCTGTTTTGTTCGCAGAGATCCGGCCGACTGCTCTCTAATTTACCAATTTTCAATCGCCCAGGCCAGTTCTTGGGGTGATGGAGCCGCCACTCCCAGTTTACGCACGACCAAGCCGGCGGCATAATTGGCCAGCGCCGCCGCGACCTCAAGCGACTGGCCCGCAGCCAAAGCCAGCGTCGCTATCGCCACGACGGTGTCGCCGGCTCCCGTTACATCGTAGACCTCGCTGCGATTGGCGGCGGCAAAATGCGCATAACCCGTCGCGCTCTGCACCGCCAGCCCTTCTGCGCCGCGCGTAATGAGCAGGGCGCCCAAATCCAGCTTCTGGCGTAGCCAGGTCATTGCTCGCTCGAAATCGGCTTCGGTCGCCAGCGCCGCTTCTCGCGCTGTGGCCTGGTCGAGGTAGGCCCGCGCTTCGTGGTGATTGCACTTGGCCAGATCGAAACCGGCGAATTGCCCCAACCGCCCCTGGGTATCCACGCACGCCAACCGGCCAGTCGTCTGGGCCTGACGCACAGCCTCCACGATGGCGGGCGTAACCAGCCCGCTGCCATAATCGGACACCAATACGGCGTCGGCCAGGGGGGCCAGCGCCCGGATGCGCTGCACCACTTGGACCTCGATATCGGGGGCCAGCGGGCGACGGTCCACCCTGTCGATACGAGCCAGTTGCTGCGGAAAACGCAGCGATCCCCTGGACACGATGCGCGTTTTGGTCGTCGTCGGGCGCTCGGGGTCCGTGACAATTCCGTCTATGGCTATCCCGGCCGCCCTGAGCAGCGCGGTCAAGGTCATCCCGGCGCTGTCATCGCCCACCACGCCCACCTGGGTCACGCGCCCACCCAGGCCGACCACGTTCACCGCAGGGTTGGCCCCGCCGCCGGGCAGTTGGCGGCGTTCCTCGAACTCTAACACAGGGACCGGCGCCTCGCGGCTGAGCCGGGTGGCCCGACCGATCAGGTATTCGTCGAGAAACACATCCCCGATCACCAAAATATGCCGTCCGGCCAGTTGGGGAATGGTCGCCAAGAGCGTAGTTTTGTCCATCACCGTTCGATTACCGCCCAATAGACGCCGTTCGGGCTTTCAACCAGATTGACCTTTCCACCGTCGGCGTGGAACAGTCCGGCCAGGTCCGCTGGGGCGTAGAACTTGCTGCGCATCCGCAGTAGCTGCTCGCCGAGAGCGATGAGCTTGACCCAGCCGTTGCGGATGTCCGGTTCTTCGATGACGATGCGCCCGCCGGGCCGCAGTACTCGCAGCAACTCGGCCGCGGCCAGCGGCCAGTCACGAAAGTGGTGAAAGGCATCCACAATTAGAATGCGGTCGAAGGCTCGGTCGGGGAAGGGCAGGCGTTCGGCTGCGCCGCGAAAAGCGCACAAGCCCTTGGCCCGCGCCTCGCGCAACATACCCCACGAGACGTCCACTACACAGGCCCAGCCGACGTGATCTGCCAGCACGTGCGTCACCCGGCCCGTGCCGCCGCCCACGTCGAGCAGGCAGTGCGTCGGTTCTGGTTCCAGGAGAATTAACAACTGGGCCGGGTCGGAAAAATGAAAGATGTGGTCGTAAAGAGGGGCAATCCAGTGAAAAAGGTCCATGCAGATTAACGCCTCAAGGTGATGCGCCGGAAACGCTCGGCGTAAGCGAACGGTTGACCCTCGGCATATTCTTTGGCCCGCTGGCGGATGCGCTCCGCCAGCTCGTCAGGGTCGCCGATTTGACTGCGGTGTTCCCACAGCGCCGCAATTTTTTGGTCCAGCGTTTCACTCACGTCTATCCATTCGTTCGGTTCGTTGGTGGCTGTGAGCAAGATGTTGAGCACCCGGTGCGGAGCCAGGCCCTCGCGCGCGTGTTCGGGAAAGTTGAACCGGTCCCGCGCCAGCGGGAAAACCGCGTCGAGGGCGGCGTCGCCCACGGCCCGGTGGTCGGGATGGTTGATCCAATCATCGCCGAAAAAACGGGTCGTGGGGTCGTGGGTCACGACCAGGTCGGGACGGTGCAGACGAATCTGGCGCACCAGATCGCCGCGCAACTGGGGCGTGTTGTACACCTCGCCGTCGCCATAGCCCAAAAACACCACCTGCGAGACGCCCAGCGTGCGGGCAGCGGCTCGCTGCTCGACCTGGCGGATTTGCACCAGCTCTTCGGGACTGAGAGGCGAGTCGCCCCCGCCTTTGCCGCCGTCGGTGACGATGACGTAGCTCACGTGGGCGCCCTCCCGCGTCCAGCGGGCGGTAGCGCCGCCGCCGCCGAATTCGGGGTCGTCGGGATGGGCCATGATGAACAGGACGCGCTCTGGTTTGATGGTTGTCATAACTGCTCCGCACGTGCGTCGCACGTTGTCCAAGATCTCAGCCAAACAGTCCAGGAATCCCCGGTGGGGTCAAAGCCGAACGTGCGATACAGTTTCAGTGAAGGCCAGTTGTTCTCTTGCGTGTTGACGGTGATTTCCTCGGCCCCGGCCCGGCGCAACGCGGTCAACGCTTCGCCGAGCAAGCGTGCGCCGATCCCCTGCCCTTGCCAGCGGGGATGGACCGCCAGGCGCACGATGTGCCCGCGCCCATTCCGCAACGTGCTAAACTGGTAGCCCACGCACTCACTACCGACCAAGACGGCATGAAAGCAGTGGGCCAGGTCCAAACCGCGCTCTAACATCTGGAGGCTGTACCACCACAACGGTTCAAAAGCCGCCCGGTCTACGGCCGCGATGCCGGGCAGGTCGGCCCCCGTCGCCGGGCGCACCCGCAGCGCCGCCGGACCGGTTTGGAATTGCCAGGGGCGATTCAGGCGCAGGGTGACGACCCGGTTGACCTGGCGAAAACCCAGCCGTTGAATGGGGGTCAATAGCCAGTTTTGAGCGCCGAGCGCGGCGAGAGCGCTGCACGCCTGCGCCATCGTCGCCTGGAGGCTGGCTTCCAGCAGCGCCGGCAGCAAGCGCTCCGAGTCGGCGGCGACGGCCCGCAGCCAGGCCACGGGGCTATCGTCGGCGGCGGCCAGCGCCAACGCCACGGGGCGGTCGCGTCTGTCGGTCAGCACCAGAAAACCGGGATGGGTCAGCCATTCTCGCGCGCTCCACCACTCCAGGGCCACGCTGCACAGGCGGGCCTGGCGCAGCAGCCGGTCTACGGCGTACTCGTCAGACTCTCGGGTCGGGCGGATATGGAAACGACCGTCCTGGCGCGGTCGAGCAAAAAACGAAAATCGGGTCATCGGTCGGTTGAGGCGCATCATAGCACGATGTTCGACGAGCGTCAATGGACGTGTTCTGATAGGGCAATCCTCATAGTCGAGATGTGACATCCGTCACTTGGCCCAGAACATCGAACTGTGATATGATGAGGGGCGTGTTACCTCAACCTGTCGCCGGTAGAACGCTTTTTATATTGCGTATCTATCAATATATTCCGTATATATTTTTATAAAGGAGGTCTGCCCAATGCCCATCCAGGAAACCCGACACGTGCCCAGCGATATCGAGATTGCCCAGGCGCACGACATCAGGCCGATCCGAGAAATCATGGAGATGATCGGCCTGACGGAAGACGATGTAGACTTTTTCGGCAAGTACAAAGCCAAAGTCCACCTGGACGTTCTCGACCGGCTCGCCGATCGGCCCAACGGTAAATACATTGACGTGACCGCCATCACCCCCACCCCGCTGGGCGAAGGCAAAACCGTCACCACCATCGGCGTCAGCCAGGGCCTACACTATATCGGCAAAAAGGTCTTTACCTGTATCCGCCAACCCTCTCAAGGTCCGACTTTTGGCATCAAGGGCGGGGCGGCCGGCGGCGGTTACGCCCAAGTCGTCAAGATGGAAGACTTTAACCTGCACCTGACCGGCGACATTCACGCCGTGGGCGCGGCGCACAACCTATTGGCGGCGGCGGTAGACAACCGCCTGGCCAAAGAGTCTCAATGGAGCGACGCTTTTCTGGCCAAGGCGCTGTGTCCTAACGACGAGTTCACGCCCTCCATGCGCAAACGTCTGGAAAAGCTGGGCATCCAGGCCCAAAAGGCTTCCGATCTGACAGATGAACAAAAGCGTTTGATGTTCCGCCTGGACATCGACCCCTATTCGCTGCAGTGGCGGCGGGTGGTAGACGTGAGCGACGCGGCGCTGCGCAATATCATCATTGGCCTGGGCACGAATGACGATGGCCGGCCGCGGCAGGCGGGCTTTGACATCACCGTGGCCTCGGAGATTATGGCGGCGCTGGCGCTGTGCTCCGACCTGGCCGACCTGCGCGAGCGCATGGGGCGCATCATTGTCGGCACCAGCAAGCGCAAGAGCCTCATCGGCGGCAAGATGGTCCCCACACCTGTGACCGCCGAAGACCTGAACGTGGCCGGCGCGATGACCGTGCTACTGCAAGATGCGATTATGCCCAACCTGATGCAGACGCTGGCCGGCAGCCCTGCTTTTGTCCACTGCGGCCCCTTTGCCAACATCGCCCAGGGGAACAGCTCGATCATCGCCGACAAGATCGCCCTCAAGTTGGCCGATTACGTCGTGACCGAGAGCGGCTTTGGCGCGGACTGCGGCATGGAAAAGTTCATGGACATCAAGTGCCGCGTCAGCGGGCTGGCGCCCAATTGTGTGGTGCTGGTGACTACCGTGCGGGCGCTCAAGATGCACGGCGGCGGTCCCAAAGTCGTCGCCGGTAAGCCGCTGGACGTCGCCTACACCCAGGAGAACATGACGCTGCTGGAGAAAGGTCTGCCCAACCTGCTGCAACACGTCGAGAACGTGGGCAAGTTTGGCGTGCCGGTGGTGGTGGCTATCAATCGCTTCAAAGATGACACCGACGCCGAGATCGCGCTCATCCGCGATGCAGCGACCCAGACCGGCGCTTTCGCTGTGGTCGAGTCGCAGGTGTGGATGTGGGGCGGTCGGGGCGGGGCCGAACTGGCCGAGGCGGTCGTTCAGGCCTGCGAGCAGCCCAGCCGCTTTAAATTCCTCTATCCGGACGATTTCTCGATCAAGCAAAAGATCGAGACCATCGCCCGCGAAATTTACCGCGCCGATAACGTCACCTACACGCCCGACGCCGATGCCAAGATCCAGCTCTTTACCGACATGGGCCTCTCGCATCTGCCGCTGTGTATGGCCAAGACGCACCTGTCTTTCACCCACGACGCGACGCTCAAAGGCGCGCCGCGCGGCTGGACGCTGCCCATCACCGACGTGCGAGCTTCGGTGGGCGCGGGCTTTCTCTACCCGCTGTGCGGCACCATGCGCACCATGCCCGGCCTGCCCAGCCGCCCGGCCTTCACTGATGTGGACCTGGACCTGGAGACGGGGCGCGTGGTGGGTCTGTTTTAACGGATAGACGAAGGACGAAAGACCAACGACGAGATTCGTCTTTGGTCTTTCGTCGTGTAGCGGAGGGAACATGACGGCACAACTGATAGACGGAACGGCGATTGCCCAAGCGGTGCGGGATGAGGTTGCCGCTGAGGTGGCGCAGTTGAAAGAGAAATATGGCTTGACGCCGGGCCTGGCGACGGTGTTGGTGGGTGAGAACCCGGCCTCTAAAGCCTACGTCGGAAGCAAACAAAAGGCCTGTGAAGAGCTGGGCATGAACTCCATCGGCCACAAGCTTTTGGAGAACGCCGCCCAGGAACAAGTCGAGGAACTGGTCAAAAAACTGAATGCCGACCCGGCCGTGCACGGCATCCTGGTGCAGCTCCCGCTGCCCAGGCAGCTGGACGAGGAAAAAATCCTGGGCGCCATCAGCCTGGAAAAGGACGTGGACGGCTTTCACCCGCTCAACATCGGCCGGCTTTCGATGAAAGGCCGCGAGCCGTGGTTCGTGCCCTGCACGCCGGCCGGATGCATTGAGCTACTGGTGCGCAGTGGGGTCGAGATTGCAGGGGCCGAGGCGGTCGTGTTGGGCCGCAGCAACATCGTCGGTCTGCCGGTGGCCATGCTCCTGCTGCATCGCAACGCCACCATCACCATTTGCCACAGCCGTAGTCAGGACTTGCCGGGCATCTGTCGCCGGGCCGACATCCTCATCGCCGCCGTGGGGCGCACGGAAATGGTCAAAGGCGATTGGGTCAAGCCGGGCGCAGCCGTGATCGACGTGGGCATCAACCAGAAATGGGTCGAGCACCCTGCCGATAAAGAGTGGACCTGCGCCGCCACCGGCGAAAGATTCGTCGCCCATCGCGGCGACGAATCGGACAAGGGCGGCCGGCGCAAGGTGGGCGTCTTTTGTCCCGATTGCGACGCCGCCTATCTCAAGGATCACGTGCCCGCCGACTGCCAATGCGCGGGGATGATTGACCTGTTTCGCAAATATACTTTGGTGGGCGACGTGGACTTTGACGAGGTCAAACAAGTCGCGGGGTATCTCACGCCGGTTCCCGGCGGCGTCGGCCCCATGACCATTGCCATGTTGATGCAGAACACCCTGCGCGGCGCCAAGCACGCGTTGGGGCTGGTATAATCAGCCCAACTGGCTAAGAAAAGCCCGGTTTGGGACGGACGACACCGGGCTTTTTGGTTGTTAAAACTCTCTTACAAACGCTTGTTTTCCTTACCAGCTTGTGCTATCATCAGTATCGTGATGAAAAACTCTTGCCCCTCCAGACGACTCCAGCGCTGTCTCCGATCTCTATCTCTAACGAAAGGAGCCTACCATGGCACAAGAGACCGAAATTCGGGTTCAAGTTGAGCCTTTGAAGCTTTTTTGTCGGCGCGTTTTCGAAAAACTCGACGTGCCGCCGCAAGACGCACACGTCACAGCCGACAATCTGGTGCAAGCCGATCTGCGCGGAATTGGGTCCCACGGCGTGGCGCGGTTGCGCCGCTACGTGAACGGTTTGAGGAACGGGATGATGCTGGCGCATCCTAACGTCCAGGTCGTACACGAGACGGCCACGACCGCGCTGATCGATGGCGGCGGCGGGTTGGGCCAGCCAGTTTCGCTGCGGGCGATGAAGCTCGCCATTCAAAAAGCGCAAGCGAGCGGCGCGGGCTTTGTGGCCGTGCGCAACTCGAACCACTATGGCATCGCCGGTTATTATGCGTTGATGGCGCTGGAACACGACATGATCGGTATTTCAATGACCAACGCTGACGTGTTGGTGGTGCCCACCTTTGGCCGCGACGCGATGCTGGGCACCAATCCGATCAGCGTGGCGGCCCCAGCCAACCAGGAGCGCCCCTTTGTCCTGGATATGGCCACCAGCACCGTGCCCCGAGGCAAGCTGGAGGTTTACCATCGCCAGAGTAAGCCCATGCCGCTGGGTTGGGCCACCGATGAGCGCGGCGTGCCCACCGAAGACGCCGGTCGAGTGCTCAACAACTTTGCCACACGGGCAGGCGGTGGGTTGTTGCCGCTGGGGGGGGCCGGCGAGCTGATGAGCGGGCACAAGGGTTACGGTTTGGCGCTGTTGGTAGATATTTTGTGCGGCGTGCTGCCCGGCGCGGGGTATGCCAACACCATCTATCCCAAGACGCCCGACGGCAAGCCCCTGCCGGCGGACGTGGGGCACTTTTTCGGCGCGCTGCGGGTAGACGCTTTTCGCCCGGTGGATGAATTCAAAGCCACGATGGACGACATTATCCGCCGGCTCAAAAACACACCCAAAGCCGAAGGCGCGGAACGCATTTACATTCACGGTGAAAAGGAATTCGAGATGGAGGAAGAGCGCCGGGTGAACGGTGTGGCGCTTCACTCCAAGGTCGTAGCCGATTTGAAAGCCATCGCACAAGAGGTCGGCGCGCCCTACGATTTTTGAGCATGAACAATCCCATTCCACTCGACGCATCGTCCTCTGTTCATCCACTGGCGCGCTTTCGGCAGGCCAGTCAGTCGGTTCACGCGACTCACGTGCTGGACGAGGTATTGATGCGAGTGATCGCGGAACTGTATTCGGTCTTGGATGCCGAAGCGGCCTCAGTGGCGCTGGTAGAGGACGAGAGCGACGAGATAATTCTGAATGCCGCCGGGCCGGTAGCTGAGCGTGTCAGCGGAATGCGCTTGCCGCTGGGACACGGCATCTTGGGTTGGGTGATCGCCAACAGGCAACCGGTGATTGTCAATGACGTTGCCACCGACGCGCGCTTCTGGTCGGACGTAGACGGCTACAGTGGCTTCAAGACCCGCTCTATTTTGTGTGTGCCGCTGTTTGCGGGCCAGGAAGTCATCGGCGCTATCGAAGTACTCAACAAACGGCGCAACGGCTTTGACACCGAAGACCTGCACTTTCTGGAAGCTTTTAGCGTTGTGGCTGCGTCGGCCATCGAAAATGCACGGCGCTTCCGGCAGGAACAACGCCGTCGCCGTGAGGCCGATGCACTGCGGCGCGTGTGGGAGGCGCTCACCACGCCGCGCGAACTCGACGACTTGCTAGACGTTATCCTAGACCAATTGGCTCAGCTTATCGAATATCGTAGCGCGACCATCCTGTTCGTCACAGAAGAAGGCGGCCTGGAATTGGGAGCCTGGCGAGGTGAAAAAGACCGGGGCGCTGCGGTGCAGGTGGCGGAAAGGCTGGGGCTGGACGCCAAAGTTCACACCATGCTGGAGACACGCCAGCCGCTGTTGATACCTGACACCCGCGCCGACCCCCGTTGGCAGCATTTCCCCGGATTTTCTTATATTCGCTCCTGGATTGGCGCGCCGCTCCTCATCAAAGGACATCTCATCGGCACACTCAACATAGACCACGATCAAGTCGGCTTTTATCACCAGGACCATGCACGCTTGTTGACCGGTTTCGCGCATCAAGCCGCCGTTGCCATCGAAAATAGCCGGTTGTATGCCGCGACGCGCGAAGCTTCAATCCAATTAGCCAAACAAGCCCGACGCATGGTGACGCTTTATGAAACCAGCCGCTCTTTGTTGAGTGGCCTGGAACTTGATCGGGGCGCGCTCCACCAACTGGTGAACCGCATTGTAGATCTCGTCGGCGCCCGATATGGCATTCTCGATATTTTAGCAGAAAACGGCCACCCCTCCCTGTTTCTCACAGCAGGTTTGCCAGAGATCGAAGCGCGAGGGTTGGATCTGATAAAAGACAGCCTTTTGGCGGCTTTGAACAGCGAGCGCGAGATCATCAAGAGCGATACGTTGGCGGGCCTGGTCGGCGCGCAGACTGCCCTGCCCTTCGGGCTTGTCGAGAACTTTATGGGGGTCGCCATCCACGCGCGCGGCCAGCTCCTAGGTCGTCTCATGCTGGTGGGTAAACCCAACGGTGAGCCGTTTGACCAAGACGACGAGGCCCTGGCTCTGGCGCTCGCCACCAATCTGGCCGGGGCCATTGAGAACGCCTCTCTGTATGCCAAAACTCAGCAGCGATTGCGCGAGTTGGTAGCCTTGTACGAGATCTCGCGCACTGTGACAGGGATGAAGCACCCCGGCGACGTTTATACGCATCTGACCAGGCAGGTTGCCAGTCTGCTCGATGCGCAGCGGTGCGCCTTTTTCATCTTCCGCGACGGGTTTCTCGAATGCCAAGCCCCGGCCTTTGGCCTGACTCCAGAGATCATGCCGCGCCTCCGTTTCCATTTGCACGAGGGCGACGCGCTGTATAATATTGTCCAGACGCCTGACCCGTTGATGAGCAATGCCGTAATGGAAGACCCAGACTTGCGGGCCGTGCGTCCCCTCATGGACGAATTGGGTATCCACCATCTGTTGAGTTGTCGTATTCCGATAGACGAGCGCCAGGTCGGCCTGTTGGTGGTGGCAGACAGACAAGGGGGGGAGCCGTTTAGCGATCAAGACCGCCATCTCATTTCCATCATGGCGCACCAGGTCAGCAGTGTGCTCCAGCGCACGTTATTCCAGAGTCGGCAGCAAGAACATGCACAAATCCAGGCGGCCTTGCTAGAAGTGAGTCAAGCTATCAGTAGTCTGACCAACCTGGACGTGCTACTGCAAACGATTGCCCGTATTACTCATCAACTGGTAGAAAGCGATCACTGTTTCATTGCTTCCTGGGAAGAACGCCTCGCTGCGTTTGTTCCCCGTGCTCAAAGTGGTCTCGGCGACGATTGGGATCAAATGGTGAGCCAAGCCCAGTTGAAGCCCGGGGCCTTAACATTCATCGACACGGTCACAGAGACGCGCCAGGCAGTGGTGTTGACGAGTGACGACATTCGGACCACGCTGCCGGTATGGACGCATGCTCTGCTGGGCACAGAGAGTAGTTTGATTGTCCCCCTGGTTATCCAGGAAAGAGTGGTAGGTCTGATCGTGGTCGGCTATTTGGACAAAACATCCCTACCGGGTGAACGGGAAATCGCCCTGGTGACGGGCATTGCTCGGCAGGCTGCCATTGCCGTCGAGAACGCTCACCTGTACCAGGATTTGCAGGCGCACGCCGCCCGGCTGGAGGGGGCCTATCGAGAGTTGAAAGACCTGGATGCCAGCAAAACACAATTCATTCAAAACGTGTCCCACGAGCTGCGCACACCCTTTACACTTATCAAAGGCTATCTCGAGCTGCTGTTAGAAGAAGAAATGGGATCTCTGAACCAGCGACAAAAGGAAGGGTTAATAATCGTTGCTGAAAGAACGTCAGAGCTAGGACAACTGATTGACGATATTGTGACGATTCAGTCGATTGATGCAGCCTCGCTCGATCCTCACACGTTCGATTTGGGGCTTTTAATTCAGGCGACACTCGAAACCTTTCAAGCTCACGCCCGGCAATTGCGTTTTCAGAGTGAGGTCTTGTCCGATCTGCCCGCGATTCAGGCCGATGCGGGGATGATCGAACGAGCGCTCAAGCATCTATTGGACAACGCCGTCAAGTTTAGCCCCGACGGTGGCAAGATCACTGTGTGTGTCTGGTACGCAGATGAGGCATTTCACGTTAAAGTGGAAGATCAGGGGATCGGTATTCCAGCCGAGTCACTGCCGTACATCTTTGACCGCTTTTATCAAGTGGATGGCTCGACCACCCGGCGGTTTGGCGGCACCGGCCTGGGGCTTTCTATCGTCAAACAGATCATCGAGGCGCATGGCGGTCGGATCGACGCACAGAGCGTGGAAGGCCAGGGCAGCGCTTTTTATTTCGTTTTACCCATGCGTCCACCCTCAAGGGACATTTTGTGAAAATGAGGCCGTTTCTCGGCCTCCCAAGTCAACACCCCCCAAACGTTGGGGGGTGTTGTGTCTCTGGTGGAGGCGGCGAGAGTCGAACTCGCGTCCGAAAAAGCCGACCCCGTACTTCTACAAGCTTAGTCGGCCTACCGGTTTTTATCCACTGGCCCCCCGACCGACAGGGTGGCAGAGCGGACGAGTCGCTGCTGCTTGGATGACGCCTAGCGACGTCGGCGCCATCGCACGTCGGCATTTATGACGCCTGTTACCCGACCCACCGACGCGAGATCAGGGCAGGCGTGGCCGCGTTCTGTGGCGGTCAGGCTCTCTCACGCTGCACTAGGCAGCGAGAGGAAGAGCCGCATAGCTGGTGTTTTTGGCACCTAATGGTTCGCTCAGTTGTTCACGAGGTCCGAGCGCCTCGGCTTGCCATACGAGACCTGGTCTTCCCCGTCGAAGCCATTTCGCCCCCGTACAAAGCTCTCATCCAGATTATACCGCAGATCAGGCGGAATGCAAATGACTCGCACGGCCATGTTGAAACCCCTCATCAACTCCACTGCGTTGAGCGACGCCTGGCTCAGCACCAAAGACTTGACAAACAGCTCGTCTCTGGTATAGTGGCTTTGCATTACCACAACAGTCAGGCGGGCGCAGAGAGCGCCGCCAGCGAGCTCCAGGCGTTCGATGGGAGAACCTGCGTTTTCCAGGCCGACATTGCGCCCGGCTGGATCAGCGTGCCCCGCAATTTTACCCGCTTCTCAGAGTTGGATCCCATCGTATGGAGCAAACGATATCTCGCCGACGGACGTAGCCAGGGCGTGCGTGTATCTGGCTTCCGACGAAGCGGATTTGTAACGGCTCACCCTGATAGCTCTTTGGACAAGATTTACAGGATTTACAGGATTTTTCCACGAATTCCATCCTGTGAATCTTGTGAATCCTGTCGAATGGCTTTGGGTTTGCCGCTTTTACGCATTTGGGCTGAGCAGTTAC
>DAOTXN010000059.1:0-2386 GCA_034435435.1 Anaerolineae bacterium
AACTCACGGGCTCTCACGCACCAATGCGCTACCGGTCTTGACTGTCTGCCTCCTCCCCCTAGTATACCGCGTCTGGCCCGGCGGCGCGAGGTGTTTCTTGCTGAAAGCGTTGGTCCCACGGACCTATGGGTAGATAACGGATGGGAGCTCAGCCGCGTGGCGGCTAATGCGACGTGCCCACCAACTTCTGAAACGACTGCAAACGAAAACAGGCAACAACTGGAGCCTCGACAGCCACGTCGGCTGCAGCGACTGGTTATGCGGCGATGCCGGGATCTAACGCTCTAGCACGAGCCAACGCTGCTTGTGCTTCTGTATGATTGCCCAACTTATAATGAATTTCTGCCATTAGCAGAAACCAATTTGCTTTGTGGGGATAGATATCGATCGCCCGACGGATTGATCCCAACGCTGGCTGTAGTTTTCCCTGGTTGGCCTGGATGAATGCCATCAGGGAGTGTGTTACAGCTTTTTTGTGTGCTATATCGGCCAGGAGTTGTTCTCTCGATAAGGGCTCACCAACCGGCAGAAATGGAGCAAATTGGGTGTTTCTGAATTGAGCATCGAATAGATCTAGCGCCTCCTGACACAATCTTTCTGCCCGAACAAAGGCCTTATTCCTGAAACAGATCTCGGCCATGTTATAAATTGGGTCTGGATCGCTCGGATCGAGTTCAGCAGCCCGCTGATACCACAACAGAGCGTCGTCAAGCTGCCCCATCATATCGTAGCACATGGCCAGATTGAAGACAGCTAGGCTGTATTGCGGGTCCTGTAAAGCCGCTTTCTTTAAGTAAGCGGCAGCCTGTTGATAATCCCCCCTTCGCATCAAAGCCGTTCCCAGATTAAACAACAGCACAGCATTATGTGGATCGCACTGCAAAGCCTGCCAACTAGCTTGTAGTGATTCTTGCGTCCTTCCCAGAATGCCGTACAGCGCGGCCAGATTCGCGTATGCCCAAGCACAGCGACTATCTTCTTCAATTGCCAGCATAAGATAATGTTCCGCTCTGGCGTAATCGCCCTCTTGGGTTGCTTCCTTTCCAAGCACAGCGTAGTGTCTTGCCAGTTCGGGATCGCTCATTGTTGACACCCCTTTGTCGATATTGCGGCGAGTTTAGCATCACCAGCAGTGCCTGCGACCAAGCGCTGGACCGAGCCACGAAAAGCCTACTCCACCTTGATAGCATCAACTCATACACAACCACAGATGCGACGCAGGTCGAAGGTCCCCTGGGCTCCAAGCGCAGATTAGGCCGCCCTGCCACTGGTGAACACAACACTTGTATCGTTCTTGCATAGCCAACAACTGTCGCGGACGGATGTGTCAGGCATCAGCCAAATACAGTCAACGTGCAGCCAATTTCCCTCCTCGTTCAGAAGTTTACGCGCTATCTTCTCTGCTTGGTTGATACACTCCACAAATCCATAGTCCGACGTCTTAATCGCAAGAACTTTGATTACGGCGCTGTCGATAGTTCCTGCGTCTATAGCGCGTGAAAACTGATCGTCTTTCTTCGCCAACGCGTGCAACAGCACTTTGCGGATTCGGTCTTGGTTGATAGCAGCCTCGCAGTCTTCGAGATTGCCATAGGGTAGCGTTTGCCATCCCCGAACTTCTCTCTTGCGAGTCACTTCCACAGCATAGTGCTTCTCGTCTCGTTCGGCGGTGATATCGACATGCGCTCTGTTATCCGGTTCTTGCACTTTGATGATGTTAGAGAATCCCAGCTCTCCCAGCAAGTCCAGTGCAAGAACCTCTGCAGAGAAATCGATGATGTCCTCATCCGTGATGTGTCCAAGGTCAGGGTGACTGGTGCCTCTGTACTCCTTGCGCAATTCATCAACACCTGAGATGGAGCGGACACGGCTTAGCCTTTCTTCCAGTTTGGGTTGATCGTCGAATATGACCGAGATGATGGGGCTAGCCAGGATTCCCTTCTGTCGCAGTCGGGTTTTTATCAGCCGTCCAAAGAAGTGTTTGATCTCTGCCAAACCCGAAAGGCGTTTCCAAACCATATCTTCAAACTGAGCGTAGTTGTCACCCACAACCTGAGCCGCAGCTATACATTCCTGGGGTATTCCGCCATAAGACGCGAGCAACTCACCACTGTTTCTTATTGCTGCTCCCATGATAGCCTTACGGACAATATCAAGTGTGACTGTATTTTGACTGGAATTTTGTTCCACGAGTCCAGATCCTTTCCTCCGTCGCCGCATAACTATTGAGTATACGGAATCCGCCTTTACCTGCCATTTCGGCATCTTAGACGGAATTCTCCTAGCTCCCCCTGGGAGTTGCATTTACGGAAATCTTCCGTATAATACGTTTGTCTGTGCTCTTTTGCGGAAGGTTCGCTGGGACCTCACCGCTCAGATTATAGAG
>DAOTXN010000060.1:0-2298 GCA_034435435.1 Anaerolineae bacterium
GCCTTTGCGCAAGCTGCCGCCTCACCTCGGCTCACGTGAGGAGGTCTTGCGCCGCTATGGTTGCGATGCGAGTCCTGCAACAAATGCACGTGCACCAGATACCTGAGGCAATCTACTATACCGTAATTTCAGAATAGATTTGTCCTACGCAAAAAGGATCGCCCACGGCTTGACTTGTGTCAACGATCTGCGTAGTGCAGCTCCGATAAATGTTGTAGGCGGGATCAATGGATCACGGTGGGGCGAAAAAACTTGATGGTTTCGAGCAGCTCGCCGGATGAGTCTCCCTTGATCAGAAAGGCCGTCGCGCCAGCCGCCAGCGCGGTGAAGCGATAGGTGGTGTAGAGGGTCAAGATAATGATGTGTATCTGGGGGTGTTTGATTTTGATGCGGCGGGTGGCTTCCAGGCCATCCATCACGGGCATGCGCACGTCCATCAACACCACGTCTGGGCAGTGTTCTTCGACCAGGCGCACGGCTTCACGGCCGTTGGCTGCCTCACCCACGATCTCGATCTCGGGGCAGGTGGCCAGCAACGCCCGCAACCCTTCTCGTGAGCGGGGGCGGTCGTCGGCAATGATTACCCGGATGTGTTGGGCCATCGTTCGTCCGCGATCCTGTTGGTAGGTTATGGAGGCTCTGCCAATCCTGGCGGTTCAAGAATAGTATAACAGAGGCCGATCGTCCTGTAATCCTCTAGATGGCGGACTGCCGGTCCCCAAAAAGGACGGCTATCCTCTCCACATCACTCTTAGGGCGACTTGGACAAATGTTGTAGGGAAGTAACTGTTCAGCCTGCGCAGATATGACAACGCATCAGAGGATTGAGCGAATCTGTGCCTTCGGCTCGATGGCCTGGGCGCCACAGTCGCGCTGACCGTGGTCCAAAGTGATGCGATGCCTGACTTGACTGCAGGGCGAGGGCGTCCCCAGGAGAGGGTTGGCAGCCGCGACGCCGTTCGGCTTCGGCGTGAGCTCAGCCGAACGGTCAATCCTGAAAATTCGTTGTCATATCCTCATCTGAGCAGTAACATAGGAATACAGCAGGGAAAGGACAGTGTGGATCAGGCTCTCAGGTCGTCGAGAGAGGCCAGACCCTCCCGCAAGGCATACAGGGCAGCTGGGGTGCGGCTGGCCAGATGTAGCTTGCCCAGGATGTTGCTGACGTGCGTGCGCACCGTCGCTTCACTGATGGAAAGTTCGCCGGCGATTTCCTGGTTGCTCTGGCCCTGGGCCACCAGTCGCAATACCTCTATTTCGCGGTCGGTCAGTGGGTCAGCGGCGGGAATGCGTTCGAGAGGGTTGGACAATTCTTGGAGTAGTTTGCGGGCGACCAAGGGGTGGAGCGAAGATTCTCCCCGGTGCACTTGGTGAATGGCTTGGACGAGTTCAGATGGCTCTGAATCTTTCAACAGATAACCCAATGCGCCGGCCTTGATGGCCGGCAGTAGCTTGTCGTCGGCGGCGAAACTGGTCAGCACCAGGATATTGGCCTGGGGTTGGCGAGCCGTGATGTGCCGGATGGCCACTATGCCGTCTATTTCCGGCATGACCAGGTCCATCAACACGACGTCGGGACGCAGTTGTTGATACTGGGTAATGGCTTCGCCGCCGTTTCGCGCTTCTCCTACGACCGTGATATCCGGTTCGGTATCTAACAAGGCGCGAATTCCTTTGCGTACAATGGCATGATCGTCGGCAATCAACACGCGAATGGGGTTGTTCATGGGGCTACCTCCACCTTTACCTGCGTGCCTCGTCCTGGTTGGCCTTGGATGGACAATTGGGCGCCCAGTTGAGCGGCGCGCTCTTCCATTCCCCACAGTCCTAGCCCGCCCCGCAGCCGGGCTGTCGCTGAGTCCAGACCGATGCCGTCGTCGGTGACTTGCAGCACGATTCTGGCGGGTTCATAGCACAGATAAATGTCCACGTGGCGCGCTTGGGCGTGCTTGAGGGCGTTGTTCAGCGCCTCCTGAGCGATGCGATATAGCCCTTCCTCGACCTCAGGCGCGAGCCGGCGATCCTCGCCCTCCACGTGCAGAGTCGCCTGCAGACCGGCGCGCCCTTCGACGGCCTCCAGCCGGGTTTGCAGGGCGGCGGCCAAACCCTTTTGTCCCAGGATAGGAGGCCGCAGCTCAAAGATGAGCAGACGCATCTCGCGTAAGGCCATTGGTCACAAGTTAAGGTTTTTTCAAAATTGTCAAGTTGAGTACCGCCATCGCCGCCATCTGGCTTTCGGCGCTTGTGGAAATGGAGAACTGCGGTAACATTGAGCGTATGACGACTTCGAGCAAAGAG
>DAOTXN010000061.1:0-16553 GCA_034435435.1 Anaerolineae bacterium
GGCATTGGGCGCTGGCGCGGGGGCTGCCACGGGCAGCCGCTACACCTTTCTGGGGAACCTGTCTCAAGCCGAGCTGCACCGTATCGCCCGTGAAGTGCTGTGCAACCAGGTCATCCAGAGCTACACCCTGGGCGCGCTGCGGCCGGCCTTTGTCCCGCGCGCCGAGCCAGACCCCACGGTCGAGCTGGTCCCCGTGCGCCAGGCCAGCGACGCGCAACTGGCCCGCATGAGCGTGGAGCGCGTGCTGTTCCTGTCCCTGGAGGAAATGCGGGCCATTCGGGCCGAGTTTTGCCGCCTGGGCCGCGATCCCACCGACGTGGAATTGGAAACGCTGGCCCAGACCTGGTCGGAGCACTGCCAGCACAAGACCTTCAAAGCGACCATTGACTATGTCTGCCACGGCGGCATGCCCCGCGTAGGGCAAGTTGCCAACTTGCCCTACCAGGAAGAGCTCATCCCGGGTCTGCTCGACACGACCATCCGGGCCGCCACCGAGCGCCTCGACCGCCCCTGGGTGCTGTCTGCCTTTGTGGACAATGCCGGCATTATCGCATTCGATGACGAGTTCGAGGTCTCTTTCAAAGTGGAGACGCACAACCACCCCTCGGCTCTGGAGCCTTTTGGCGGGGCCAACACCGGCGTGGGCGGCGTGATCCGCGACGTCATCGGCGTCTCGGCCCGCCCCATCGCCGCCACCGACGTGCTGTGCTTTGGACCGGCCGACCTGCCCGCCGAGGAACTGCCCGAAGGCGCGCTGCACCCGCGCCGCGTGGCCCGGGGCGTCGTCGCCGGGATCGAAGACTATGGCAACAAGATGGGCCTGCCCACCGTTTCCGGGGCCATCTTGTACGACCGCGACTATACGGCCAATCCGCTGGTCTATTGCGGCTGCCTCGGCCTGGCCCCCAGAGGCTGCCACCCGCGCAACCCCCGGCCGGGCGACCTGTGCGTGGCGTTGGGCGGGCGCACCGGGCGGGACGGCCTGCACGGAGCCACCTTTTCCTCGGCCGAGCTGACCCACGCCACCGGCCAGACGGTCGGCAGCGTGGTGCAGATCGGCGACCCGATCACCGAAAAGGCCGTTCTGGAAGCGGTGATGCAGGCCCGCGACGAGCGGCTTTACACCGCCATCACCGACTGCGGGGCCGGCGGGTTCTCCTCGGCGGTCGGAGAAATGGGCCGGGAGATCGGCACGGAGGTCGAGCTGCGAGACGCGCCGCTCAAGTACCCCGGCCTGCGACCCTGGGAAATCTGGCTTTCCGAGGCGCAGGAGCGCATGGTGTTGGCCGCGCCGCCAGCGAACCTGCCCCGGTTGGCCGAGATCTGCGCGGGTTTCGACGTCGAGCTGAGCGTCATCGGGCGCTTTACGGGGGACAAACGATTGCGCGTGTGCTACGCCGGCAAAACCGTAGCCGATATGGACATGGATTTCGTGCACGACGGCTGGCCCAAACCCACCCTCCACGCCGAATGGACGCCCAATCTCCCCAATTCCCAATTCCCAATTCCTAATCCCCAATTCCCAATTCCCAATCTCCTCCTGCAAATGCTCTCCCATCCCGACGTCGCCAGCAAAGCCGCAGTCATCCGCCGCTACGACCACGAGGTGCAGGGGGGCACGGCGGTCAAGCCGCTGGTGGGCGTCGCGGACGACGGGCCTGCGGACGCGCCCGTGTTGCGCCCCCTGGCGACCGCCGGGCCGCAGGGCATCGCGCTGGGCGTGGGCATCTGCCCGCACTACGGGCGCATTGATCCCTACGCTATGGCCTGGGCCGCCATCGACGAGGCCATGCGCAACGTCGTGTGCGTGGGGGCCGACCCCGACCGGGTGGCCCTGCTGGATAACTTTTGCTGGGGCAATCCCAAGCTGCCCGACCGCCTGGGGGGCCTGGTGCGGGCGGCCCAGGGTTGCCACGACGCGGCCCTGGCCTACGGCGCGCCCTTTATTTCGGGCAAGGACAGCCTGAACAACGAGTTCGTGGACGTGCACGGGGACAAACGGTCCATCCCGCCCACCCTGCTCATCTCGGCGCTGGGCATCCTGCCCGACGTGGACCGCGCCGTGACGATGGACCTGAAAGCGCCGGACAGCCTGCTGTACGTCGTCGGCGAGACGCGGGCCGAGCTGGGCGGCTCGTTGTACTATCGGCTGCACGGCGAGCTGGGCTGCGCAGTCCCCGCGCCCGTCCCGGACGCCATCCAGACCATGCGCGCATTGCACCGGGCCATGCGGGCCGGGCGGGTGCGCGCCTGCCACGACCTGAGCGAGGGCGGGCTGGCCGTGGCCGCCGCCGAGATGTGCATCGCCGGGCGGCTGGGTATGGCTCTGGACCTGGCCGCCTTGCCGCGCACCCCCGAGGTAGCCACGGACGCCGAGGCGCTGTTTGCCGAGAGCAGCGGGCGCTTTCTGGTGGAGGTCGCGCCCGAGGCCGCCGCCGCGTTTGAAGCGGAGCTGGCCGGGCGCCCGCTGGCCTGCCTGGGGCGCGTCGCCGCCGATGGCGTGCTGCGCGTGCGTGGGTTAGAGGAGCGTGGCGGGATGGAGTGGCCGGTCGAGGACATGCTGCGGGCCTGGCAGTCGGTGGAGGGGGTGTAACAAATTGGACGCTAGTATTTTCGTTCGTAGTAACGACTCTAGTCGTCCAAGAGCGATTACAGCGGCGGCCTCAATAGATCCAAAAATGCTCCAAGGGGATTGCCAAATCCCCGCTTATGCGGTTTGTGACACACAGCGAGTGACAGGGAGAAAAAATCATGACTGAGCCAAGATTACGGCGCGCGTTGAGTATCCGTCAACCTTATGCAGAACGAATCTTGCGCGGAAGCAAAACTATTGAGTATCGAAGTCAACCTACCAAAATTCGGGAGCGCGTATACATCTATGCAAGTCAAACACCAGGCGCGATTGAGGATTTTGAAGAAATGGGTATGCAACCAGGTGATTTGCCCACAGGTGTATTGGTCGGCACAGTGGAAGTCGTCGATTGCACAGGCTATCCCGGAGACTATGAGTGGCATTTGACACGTCCAGAGCGTTTAAGCCAGCCAATAAAACCTGAAAATCGTCCCCAACCCGCGTGGTTTTTCCCTTTCAAAGAAACGCAGTAGCATTTAATGAAGAAAGGTTGCGTCCCCTTTGCCTCTGGAAGGAGAAGCTCATATGGACGACATCATCAAGATGGAGGAACGGTGGAAGTCAAAGTTACAAAGCCGGGAGATGGGCCTGAATCGGAACTAACGATGGCTTTGCCGCGCAAAATGACCCCACCCCACGTCCTCATCCTCCACGCCACCGGCGTTAACCGCGACCACGAAGCGGCCCAGGCCGTCGCACAGGCCGGCGGGCAGCCGCGCATCCTCCACGTCAACCAATTGCGCGAGCGCCCGGCCCGCCTGCACGACTATCACATGCTCGTCCTGCCGGGCGGCTTTTCCTACGGCGACGCGCTGGGGGCCGGCCGGCTGTGGGCCGCCGACCTGCGCTGGCTCTTTCAAGACGAATTGGCCCGCTTTGTCGAGGCCGGCAAGCCGGTGCTGGGCATCTGCAACGGCTTTCAGGCTTTGGTCAAGAGCGGCTGGCTGCCCGGCCCGCCCCAGGCCGGTGCCCAGGCCACCCTGACCCGCAACGCCTCCAATCGCTTCGAGTGCCGCTGGGTGTGGCTGGAACCCGACCCGCTGGGCCCGTGCGTCTTTACTCGCGGCCTGACCGAGCGCATCCACTGCCCGGTGGCCCACGGCGAGGGGCGCTTTGTGCCCCGCGACGAGGCCGTGTTGCAGGCCCTGCGCGCCCGGCGCCAGATCGCGCTGGCCTACGTGAGCGCGGACGGCGGCCCGCCTCCCTACCCAGACAACCCGAACGGCTCGGTCGGCGACGTGGCCGGCGTGTGCAACCCGCAGGGCAACATTCTCGGCCTGATGCCCCATCCCGAAGACCACATCTTGCCCTGGCAGCATCCCCGCCGGACGCGCGGTGAACACGGCCACCTGGGGCTGGCCTTGTTTAGCCAGGGCGTGCGCTACGCCGCCGAATTGTAGCGCGAGGAGACGAGCATGTTTACCCACGAACAGTTTCTTTCCCCCTTTACCTGGCGCTACGGCAGCGCCGAGATGCGCCAGGTCTGGTCAGAAGTGCACCGCCGGCGGCTGATGCGCCGGGTGTGGGTGGCGCTGGCCCAGGCCCAGGCCCAGGCCGGACTGGTCACTTCCGCCCAGGTAGCCGACCTGCAAGCCCAGCAAGACGCGGTGGACCTGGAGCGGGCCGCCGAGTTCGAGCAGCGCACCCACCACGACGTGATGGCCGAGATCCTCACCTTTGCCGAGCAGGCCCCTGTGGGCGGCCCCATCCTGCACCTGGGCGCTACCAGCACAGACATCCTGGACAACGCCGACGCCCTGCGCCTGCGCCAGGCCCTCGAAATTATTTTGGGCAGGCTGGCCGACCTGCTGGCCGCGCTGGCCGGCCAGATCGAGCGCCGCGCCGCGCAGGTGTGCATCGGCTGGACCCACCTCCAGCCGGCCGAGCCGACCACCGTCGGCTACCGCCTGGCGCTGTATGGCCAGGACCTGCTGGCCGATTACGAGGACTTGCGGCGCGTTTTCGCCAGCCTGCGCGGCAAAGGCATCAAGGGCGCGGTGGGGTCGGCGGCCTCGTTTGCCCAGTTGTTGGAGGGCCGCGGGGTCACACCGGCCCAACTGGAAGCCTGGGTCATGGCCGGACTGGGACTGGAGGCCTTTCCCGTCGCCGGGCAGACCTACCCCCGCCGGCAAGACTGGCAGGTGCTCACTGCCCTGGCGAGCGTCGGCGCGGCGGTGTATCGCTTTGCCTTTGACTTGCGTTTCTTGCAGTCCCCGCCTATCGGCGAGTGGAGCGAGCCTTTTGGCCGCGAGCAGGTCGGCTCCTCGGCCATGCCTTTCAAGCGCAACCCGGTCCAGGCCGAAAACATCGACAGCCTGGCCCGTTTCCTGGCCGCGCTGCCCCGCGTGGCCTGGGACAACGCCGCCCACTGCCTGCTGGAGCGCACCCTCGACGATTCGGGCAACCGCCGCGAGCTGCTACCGGCCGCCTTTTTGACCGCCGACGAGCTGCTGCGCTCGGCGGGGCGACTGATACGCGAGCTGCGCGTCGACGAGCAGGCCATCGCCGCCAACCTGGAGCGTTACGGCGCGTTCGCCGCCACCGAGCGACTGCTGATGGAGTTGGTCAAGGCCGGGGCGGACCGCCAGGAGATGCACGAGCTGATCCGCCAACACAGCATGGCGGCCTGGGAGGAGGTGCGCGCCGGCCGGCCCAACCCCCTGATCGCAGCCCTGGCCAGCGACCCGCGCGTCCTGCAAGTCCTGCCTGAAGCACGTGTGTGCGCACTGCTGGACGCCGCCGGCTACGTGGGCGACGCCCCGCAACGGGCGCAAGCCCTGGCCCGGCGCATCAAAGAAACGCTGGAAACGGGACGCGGATAAACTTTGACAACGAATTTTTAGGATTGACCGCAAAGTTACCAGACACAGATTCGCTCAATCCCCTGATTCGCTGTCATATCTGCGCAGGCTGGCAGTTACATAGCGACTGCAATACGGAGGCATTCATGCCCAACTCTGATCTGATCCTGACCACCGTGGACCTCGATTGGCCCTTCCCCCGCACGCAGGGCAAGGTGCGCGAATCCTTTTCCTTGCCCGATGGCCGCCGCCTGCTGGTGACCACCGACCGCCTCTCGGCTTTTGACCGGGTGCTGACCGCCATCCCGCACAAGGGCCAGGTGCTCAACCAGCTCAGCGCGTTTTGGTTCGCACGCAGCGCCGACATCCTGCCCAATCACCTCATCGCTGCGCCCGACCCCAACGTCAGCCTGGTGCACGAGTGCGTCCCGCTGCCGGTCGAAGTCATCGTGCGCGGCTATATCACTGGCGTGACCAAAACCTCACTGTGGACGCTGTACGCGGCGGGCGAGCGCCACATCTACGGCTACACGTTCCCTGATGGGCTGCGCAAGGACGACCCGCTGCCCGAGCCGCTCATCACGCCCACGACCAAGGCCGGCCCCGGCCAGCACGACGAGCGATTGACCTGCGCCGAGGTGGTCAAGCGCGGCCTGCTGGACGCCGACGCCTGGCACACCGTGCAAGCGGCGGCCCTGGACATCTTTGGCCGGGGACAAGAGATCGCCTGCGCGGCCGGCTTTTGCCTGGTAGACACCAAGTATGAATTTGGACGCGCCCCCGATGGTACATTGATGCTCATTGACGAGGTGCACACGCCCGATTCGAGCCGTTTCTGGACCGCGGAAGGCTACGCGCAGGCCCGGCGCGACGGCGGTGAGCCGGAAAACTGGGACAAGGAATTCGTCCGCCTGTGGTACGCCCGGCAGGGCTATCGAGGCGATGGGGACCCGCCATCGCTCCCCGCCGAGGTCATTGCCGAGGCGAGCCAGCGTTACGTGGGCTTGTACGAGAGATTGACCGGCCGGCAGTTCGAGCCGGCCGCCGGGCCGGCGGCAGAACGTGTCACACAGGCGCTCGTAAAATTTCTGAAATAAGAAAAACGTCGGCTATGGAAAGCCGACCTACGCCGGGTAGGGCGCGTTTCCATACGCGCCGTTTTTCCCCAATCCGATTTTTGGAGCCATCATCTATGTTGACTGTCATCCTTCTAGGCTCGCCCACCGACGAGCCGCTAGGCCGTGAAATCGCCGGGGCGTTGGCGCGTTTTGGCATCCCCTGGGAAATGCGGGTCGCCTCGGCCCACAAGACGCCTCAGCATTTGCTGGATCTGTTGGCGGCTTACGAGGCCGACCCCCGGCCCAAGCTCTACATCACCGTGGCCGGGCGCAGCAACGCCCTGAGCGGTCTGGTAGACGCCCACGTGTGTGCGCCGGTCATCGCCTGCCCGCCCTATTCGGAAAAATACGCCGGGGCCGACCTGTGGTCCTCGCTGCGCGCGCCCTCGGGGGTGGCCCCGGCCGTCGTGCTGGAGCCGGAAAACGCCGCCTTGTTGGCGGCCAAAATCTTGGGATTGACTGTGCCCGACCTGCGCCGCGCGGTGCAAGAGGCGCAACACACACAGCGCCAGCGGCTATTCGACGCCGACGCTGCGCTACAGGAGTGAGCCATGAGTCTGTTGAGCGACAAACCCCACGAAGCGTGCGGCATCGTGGGCATCTACGCCCCCGGCGCCGAAGTGGCGCGGCTGAGCTTCTTTGCCTTATACGCCTTGCAACACCGGGGGCAGGAAAGCGCCGGCATCGTCACGTGTGACGGCCACGTGGCCCACATTCACAAGGGCGTGGGATTGGTAGCCCAGGTGTTCACCGAAGAAAACTTGCACCCCCTGCGCGGCCACCTGTCCATCGGCCACACGCGCTACTCGACCACCGGCGCGCCGCGTCTGCGCAACGCCCAGCCCTACCTGATCGAGACGGTGCTGGGGCCGCTGGGCGTGGCTCACAACGGCAATCTGACCAACGCCCCCTCGCTGCGGCGCGACCTGCTCCACCGGGGCGTCGGGCTGTCCTCTTCGTCCGACAGCGAGGTGATTACGCAGATGCTGGCGGGCGCGTCGGGCTGGACGTGGGAAGACCGCATCGCCTCCTTTATGGAATGGGCGCAGGGGGCCTATTCGCTGACCGTCCTCACCCGCGAGGCCGTGTATGCCGTGCGCGACCCGTGGGGCTTTCGGCCGCTGTGCCTGGGGCGGCTCAACGAAAGCGGCTGGGTGGTCGCGTCCGAGTCGTGCGCGCTGGCGACGATTGGGGCCACCTTTTTGCGCGAGGTGCAGCCGGGCGAGATCGTGCGGCTGGACGAGGACGGCCCGACCTCCTGGCAAGGCCCCCGTTCGGCGACGCGCCCGGCGTTGTGCGTGTTCGAGTACATCTATTTTGCGCGCCCCGACTCGCTGTTCGAAGGGCAAACCGTGTACCAGGTGCGCTGCCGGCTGGGCGCGCGGCTGGCCCAGGAATACCCGGTGGAGGCCGACCTGGTCATCGGCGTGCCCGATTCGGCCACGGCCCATGCCACCGGCTATGCCCGCGCCTCCGGCGTCCCGTTCGGCGAGGGCCTGATCAAGAATCGCTACATCGGGCGCACCTTTATCCAGCCGGACGAGCGCCTGCGCCAGTTGGGCGTGGCGCTCAAATTCAACCCGCTGCCCGGTGTGCTGGAGGGCAAGCGCGTCATCGTGGTAGATGACTCGATTGTGCGCGGCACGACCAGTGGCCCGCTGGTGGCGCTGCTGCGCCAGGCGGGGGCGGCCGCGGTGCACGTGCGGGTGGCCTCGCCGCCCATTCGCCACCCCTGCTTTATGGGCGTGGACATGGCCAGCCGCGCCGAACTGATCGCCGCGCAGATGAACGTGGACCAGATCGCCCGCCACCTGGGAGTGGACAGCCTGGGCTATCTGTCGCTGGAAGGATTGATTGACGCGGTGGGGGTCGGGAATGGCGGCCACTGTCGCGCCTGCTTCACCGGCGATTATCCGCTGCCAACGCCTTATGAAATCGGCAAAACGATGTTCGAGCCAGGGTAGGCGCTCAGCTTGCCTTCAAATTGGACAAGATTCACAGGATTGACAGGATAAAACGACTTGAAATCCTGTTAAATCTCGTAAATCCTGTCAAAAAATCGCCGGACCTGGCAGTTGCGAGATGGAGTAGAAAGGGAGAGGATATGCGCATCCTGGTGGTCGGTTCGGGGGGGCGAGAACACGCGCTGGTCTGGAAGCTGACCCGCTCGCCCCACGTGGATCAAATTTTCGTCGCGCCGGGCAACGGGGGCACGGCGACTATCGCCCAGAACGTGCCCATCCCGGCCAGCGACGTCCCGGCGCTGGTTGCGTTTGCCCGCCACGAACGGATCGGCCTGACGGTGGTCGGGCCGGAAGCCCCGCTGGTCGCCGGGTTGGTGGACGCGCTGGTCGAGGCCGGGCTGCGCGCCTTTGGCCCTACCGCCGCCGCCGCCCGGCTGGAAGGCTGCAAAGCGTTCGCCAAGCGCTTCATGGTCGAAGAAGGCATCCCCACGGCCGTGGCGGCCACTTTTCGGGACTACCGGGCGGCGCTGGCCTACTTGCGCGAACAGTCAGCGCCTATCGTGGTCAAGGCCAGCGGGCTGGCCGCCGGAAAAGGCGTGCTGGTCTGCCCGACGCTGGCCGAGGCCGAGGCCGCCCTGCAGCAGATCATGGTCGAGCGCGTTTTTGGCGCGGCAGGCGACCTGGCGCTGGTCGAGGATTGTCTGGTGGGAGAGGAGGCCTCGCTGCTGGCCTTTAGCGATGGGCGCACCGTCGCGCCGATGTTGCCTGCCCGCGACTACAAGCGGGCCGGCGACGGCGACCAGGGCTTGAATACCGGCGGCATGGGCGGGTACGCGCCCTCGCCCCACCTCCCGCCGGACCTGGTCGAGCAGGTGGTCGCCCGCGTGCTGCAACCGGCCATTGACGGTATGCGGCGGCGGGGCGCGCCTTACGTAGGCGTGCTGTACGCCGGACTGATGCTCACCGGGCTGGGGCCGCGCGTGCTGGAATTTAATGCCCGCCTGGGCGATCCCGAGACGCAAGCGCTGCTGCCGTTGCTAGAGAGTGACCTGGTGGAGATCATGCTGGCCTGCCTGGAGGGGCAGCTGGGCGAGGTCGCGGTGCGCTGGAAGGCGGGCAACACGGTTTGCCTGGTGATGGCTGCGGAGGGTTATCCCGGACCCTACGAAACAGGTCAGGCGATCACGGGGATCGATCAAGCCAGCGCCTTGCCCGACGTGGCTGTTTTTCAGGCCGGCACAAAACGGGAAAACGGCCGGCTGGTCACGGCGGGTGGGCGTGTGCTGGCGCTGACGGCCGGCGGGCCGACCCTGGCCGCCGCCCGTCAGCGGGCCTATGCCGCCGTCGAGCGCATTCATTTCGAGGGGGCGCATTATCGGCGGGACATTGGGGCAAGGACGAAAGACGAATGACAGAGGACGAACGATCCAAGAGCGCCTATGCTGTGGCGGGCGTGGATATTGAGGCCGGGGAACGGGCGGTTGAGTTGATGAAAGAGGCTGTGCGCAGCACCTACACCCCGGCTGTGCTGGCGGGTATCGGCGCGTTTGGCGGGTTGTTTGTGCTGGACGAGCTGCGCCAGGCCCGCGACCCCGTGCTGGTGGCCTCGACCGACGGCGTGGGCACCAAGACGCTGATCGCCGCCGCCATGGGCGTGTATGACACGGTGGGCTGTGACATCGTGAACCACTGCGCCAACGACGTGCTGGTGCAGGGGGCGCGGCCGCTCTTTTTTCTGGATTACGTCGCGGCGAGTAGGTTGGATCCCGAGCAGGTCGCGGCCATCGTCGGCGGATGCGCCGGGGCCTGCCGGGCGCTGGGCTGCGCGCTGCTGGGCGGCGAGACGGCCGAGATGCCCGGCGTGTACCGGCCGGGGGCGTTCGACCTGGCAGGGACCATGGTGGGCTGGGTCGAGCGCGACGCCATCGTGGACGGGCGCAACGTCCGCCCCGGCGACGTGTGCCTGGGGCTGCCCTCGTCGGGCCTGCACACCAACGGCTACTCGCTGGCCCGGCGCGTTTTGGCCGACGTGGGCTGGGAGACGGCGCTGCCCGAGCTGGGCCAATCTGTGGGCGAAGCGTTGCTGACGCCGCACCGGGCCTACCTGCGCGAGGTGGAAGCATTGTGGGCGGCGGGCGTGTCCATCAAGGCCATGGCTCACATCACCGGCGGCGGGTTCCCCGGCAACGTGCCGCGCGTGCTGCCGGCGGGCGTCGGCGTGCGGCTCGACCGGACGGCGTGGGAGGCGCCGCCCATCTTTCGACTGATTCAGGAACGGGGCCGGGTGGACGAGTTGGAAATGTACCGGGTGTTCAATATGGGGATCGGGCTGGCGCTGCTGGCGGCCCCGGACGACGCGAACCGGGCGCTGGAAGCGTTGGCGGGAGATGTAGTGATTATCGGAGAGGCGGTGGCCTGGGACGGAAGCGGGCCGCGCATAGCTTGAAACTGGGCGGTCACGGTTCGCCAGTCGTCCCGACTGCTGCCGGGCAATAGCCGTTTGTCTAAAATCGTTGTCCAAACTGTCACCAGAGTAGTACTGGCGCCTACTCTTTCAGCAGATATTCTATTTCCTGAATCAGCGCAGGCAAGTTGGGGCGTGTGAACGAGAGTTCGGGCGCAGGGACGCGGTGGCGCTTGATGTTGGGGAGGATATGCTTGTGATGTGGATGAGTAGCAGCCAAAGTTGGGTCCCCGGGATGTTCGGTGGGGTCGTACCACCAGACTCGCTCGCCGGCGCGGTTCAACTCGTAGCTGTAACTCTGGATAGTATGGTTAGACAAGTCGAGCAGTTCCCACACGTCGAGCACATAGCTGGCATCGAAGGTCAATTGACCTTCCACTTCGGCTGCAAACGGGCCGATGGTATACACGATGAGAGTAGAGGATCGAATAGAGGGAAATTGGTCGGGCAGGCCGGCCACCAGGAGGCAGTACTCGTCAAAAGCAGGCAGCATGTCACGCACCGGCCGGAACGGTCAGGTGTGGGCGTAAGGGAATGGGCGCGCCGGCGCTGGCCTGGCGTAGGGTCAGCAGGCGCTCGCGCAACGCAGCCGTATACGCGCGCTGGCGTTCCTGCCGCAGCTCATAGTAGCCGACCCAACGGATCAAATCACGGCTTTGTTCTAACTCGCCCAACCGATATAATGTGTACAGGTCCTCAGAGAGCACCCCATATCGTTGTTCCAGTTCCTGCAAGCGCCCGTCCAACCCATGGATGTCTTGAAGTATCTCCTCCAATGTCATCGCCATATCCTTTTCACGCAACGTGGCCATCTCATCGCTCCCTCGGGAAGTGTCTATGGAAAATCAAATCTGAATGCATTATACTGACACCTGGCGTATCCGTCAAACGAGAATGCTGCTTCAGCTATTAAAACTATAGAGGCGACATGATGACGCGCATTGCGATTCTAGTTTCCGGCTTTGGCTCGAACTTGCAGGCCATCCTGGACGCCGTCGAGGCGGACAAGCTTCCCGGCGTCGAGGCGGCGTTGGTCGTCTCGAACCGGCGCGAGGCCTATGGCGTGCAGCGGGCCATCCAGCGCGGCGTGCCGGTGGTTTATTTTCCGCTCGCGCCCTACACCCGCGCCGGACGCCCGCGCCAGGATTATGACGCCGACCTGGCTGCGCTCGTGGGCGCCTTTGGCGTGACGTGGGTGGTGCTGGCCGGCTGGATGCACGTGCTCAGCGACGCCTTTTTGCGCCACTTTCGGGTGGTCAACTTGCACCCGGCTCTGCCCGGCGCCTTCCCCGGCACGCACGCCATCCAGCGGGCCTACGAAGCCTATCAGCGCGGCGAGATCGCGCACACTGGCGTGATGGTGCACCTGGTGCCTGACGCAGGGGTGGACGCCGGCCCGGTCGTGCTCCAGGAAGCAGTGCCCATTCACCCGCAAGACAGCCTGGACGACCTGGAGGCGCGCATCCACGCGGTGGAGCACGAGCTGCTGATGCAGGCGTTATTCGACTTGCTCTGCAAAAACGAGGATGGGACAGGATTGACAAGATTTACAGGATAAGAAACCAAAATCCTGTCAATCCTGCCAAAGGTTCTGTCGGACAGGATTTACAGTACGAAGGGCCAAAATCCTGTCGGACAGGATTAACAGGATGGGGAACAAAAATCCTGTCAATTATGTAAATCCTGTCGGACAAGATTAACAAGATTTACAGGATGGGGAACAAAAATCCTGTCAAATATGTAAATCCTGTCGGACAGGATTAACAGGATGGGGAACAAAAATCCTGTCGGAAAGATAACACCATGCAAGACCAAGAGCTAACGCAAAAGATTATCGGCTGCGCCTTCAAGGTCCATAATACACTGGGCGCGGGTTTTTTGGAAAAGGTTTATGAGAATGCCCTGACCATCGAGTTGGGTAAGCACGGCCTGCGGGTCGTGCAGCAAGCGCCCATCCAGGTCTGCTACGAAGGTCACATCGTAGGCGATTTTTGCGCCGATCTGTGGGTGGCAGATCGGGTTATCGTGGAAATCAAAGCCGTGCAAAATTTGCACATACGCCACGAGGTCCAGTTGGTGAACTATCTCGCAGCCACCGGGGTAGACATCGGGTTGCTGCTCAATTTCGGCGACTCGGTACAAGTCAAACGCAAGTTCAGAACCTACAAAAAACGACAGGATGAACAGGGTTGACAAGATACAATATCCTGTAAATCCTGCCGAAGGTCCTGTCAAAAAAGGAGAATAGCAATGGCTGGAAACATTGTGCGCGAAGTGGACGACTGGGTGAAAGTCCGGCGCGTGCTGGTGAGCGTGTCGGACAAAACCGGGCTAGATTTGCTCATCCCTAGCCTGGTCGAAATCAACCCCGAGATCCACTTTTATTCCACCGGCGGGACGTTCAAGCACGTCGCCGGTATTCTGGGGCCGGAAAAGGCGGCGGTCCATCTGACTCAGGTTTCAGAATATACCGGCCAGCCGGAGACGCAGGGCGGGCTGGTCAAGACGCTGGATTTCAAGATTTACTTGGGCCTGCTCACCGAGACCTACAACGCCGCCCACCAGGCCGACCTGGCCCGCACCGGCGCGCTGGCGCTGGACATGGTGGTGTGCAACCTCTATCCCTTTGAGACCACCGTCGCCCGCGCCGGCGTGACGCTGGAACAGGCGCGGGCCAACATCGACATCGGCGGGCCGTGTATGATTCGCGCGGCGGCCAAGAACTATTTACGGGTGGCGGCGATGGTTGATCCGGCGGATTATGCGCCGCTGATCGCGTTTCTACAGGTCCACGCCGGCCGGTTGAACCTGGTCAAGCGTTTCGAGCTGGCCTGTAAAGCCTTTGCCCACACCGCCCGTTACGACGCGGCCATCAGCGGGTTTTTGAACCGACAGGCGTCGTCCGACGTGCAGAGCGCGTATCCCACGCCCTTGTAGGACAAGTTGCCAACTTGTCCTACAAGGTTTTTTCTGAGGAGGAAGCAGAGTGGCGCAAAACCTGAAACAAGCCTATCACACCATTATGGACGATCACTTTCCCGAGCGCATGGAAATCTCTTTCGTGTGGGAAGACATGCGCTCGACGCTGGTCTATGAAAAAGTCTCCTGGGTCATCGACGGGGTGCGCAAGGGGTTGCGCTACGGCGAAAACCCTGGCCAGGAGGCGGCGTTGTACAAGCTGGTCAACGGCAACCTGGTCTTGGGAGACGTGACGACGATTGCGCCGGGGCGCTACCTGGTCTCCGACGCCGAGCTGTTGCAGTTTGGCAAGCATCCCGGCAAGACCAATCTGACCGACGCCGACAACGCCCTCAACATCCTGCGCTATCTGACCAAGCGCCCGGCGGCGGCGATCATGAAACACAATAACCCCTCGGGCGTGGCGCTGGCCGACAACCTGCTGGGGGCCTATCTCAAAGCCGACCTGGCCGACCACGTGGCGGCCTTTGGCGGCTGCATCGCCCTCAATCGACCGGTGGACATGCCGACGGCCGAGGCCATCGCAGCGCGTTACGCCGAGGTGGTGGTGGCGCCCGACTATGAAGAGGGCGCAGTCGAAATCCTGGCCCGGCGCAAAAACCTGCGCATCATGCGGGTGGGCCACATGCAACGCCTGTCCGAGTTTGCCAGCGAGCGTTTTGTAGATTTCAAGAGCCTGATTGACGGCGCGATCATCGCCCAACTGTCCTACGCGCCCCAGACGCGCACACAAGCTGACTTGAAGCTGGCCGAGACCGTGTATCAGGGCCAGACGGTCCGCATCGCGCGCGAGCCGACGGAACAGGAAATCGAGGATATGCTGTTTGGCTGGCTGGTGGAGGCCGGGGTAAGCTCCAACTCGGTGCTGTACGTCAAAGACCTGGTCACGGTGGGCATCGGCGTCGGCGAGCAGGACCGCGTGGGTGTGGCCGAGATCGCCCGCGACAAGGCCTATCGCAAGCTGGCCGACCGCCTGGCCTATCAGCGCCACGGGGTCATCTATAGCGCCTTGACCGATGCGGACGAACGTCAAGCGATAGCCGCCGAGGTGGCCGCGCAGCGCGGCGGGCTGATCGGCGCGGCGATGGTCTCGGATGCTTTCTTCCCCTTCCGCGACGGGGTGGAGGTCGGCCTGCGGGAAGGCGTCACCGCCGTGATCCAGCCGGGCGGGTCACTCAACGACCATGAAGTGATCCGGGCTTGCAACGAGCACGGCGCGACGATGGTGTTCACCGGCCAGCGAAGCTTTAAGCACTAACCGTAGCGCTTGATATATTTTTCCGCTGCCTCCACCAGCTCGCGGTTGCCGATGAAAATGGGCGTGCGCTGGTGCAGGTCCGTCGGCACGATGTCCAGGATGCGCTGGTGGCCGTCGGAGGCGTAGCCCCCGGCGTGCTCGGCGATAAAGGCCAGCGGCGCGCACTCGTACAACAGGCGCAGCTTGCCGTGGCGTTTGCCGGGGTCCTTGCTATCGGCCGGATAGTAGAAAATGCCCCCCGCCAGCAGGTTGCGGTGAAAGTCGGCCACCAGCGAGCCGACGTAGCGCATCGAAAGCCCTCCGTCGAAATCGCCCGTCTTGCCCTGCACATAATCGGTAAACTGGCGCACGCCTGAGCTCCAGTAGCGCTCGTAGCCCTGGTTCACGCTGTAGTACTTGGGCTTGGCGGGGATACAAATGTCGGGGTGCGAGAGCAAAAACTCGCCCACGCCGGGGTCCAGAGTAAAGCCATGTACGCCGTTGCCCGTGCTATAGACAAACACGGTGCTGTTGCCGTAAATGATGTACCCGGCGGCGACCAGGTCGCGCCCCGGCTGCAAAAAGTCTTCGAGCATCCCCGGCCCTGTCTCAGTTTTGCGGTGATAGATGCTAAAAATCGTCCCCACGCTAATGGTAAAGTCAATGTTCGACGAGCCGTCCAGCGGATCAAACAGCAACACGTAGGGGCCGGTCTGATAATCGTCGGGGATGGGGATGATGTCGGCGTTCTCTTCCGAGGCCATGCCCGCCAGCCGGCCGGTGATTTTGTTGAAACGGATGAGAGTCTCGTTGGCCAACACGTCTAACTTGGCGACCTGTTCTTGCTGCACGTTTATCGCGTCGACCGTGCCCAACACGTCGATCAGGCCGGCGCGGGTCATGGCGTGGGCGATGATCTTGGCCGAGAGGGCAATGTCGTATAGCAGGCTGGTCAGCACGCCGGTGGCCTCGGGGTGGGCGCGCTGCTGCTCTAAAATGTGAGTCTCGATGGTCGTGACGTAGGCCGGAGCTAAAGGGGAACGAGAAGGGTTTTGTGTTTGAGCCATATTTCTCTCCTGTGATGTTCTATGCGTTATTTCGTGCTCTTTGTGTTCTTTATCATTCGTGCTCAAGAATGATGCGCGCGTCCAACGCCTGGCAGCCATCCGGCGCGTGAAAGACGCGCAAGGGATTCACGTCGATTTCTTGAATTTCGGGGAAATCACCTGCTAAGAAACAACGCCGGGTTGTGCATCAGCAACCGGCACGAGCTTAAAGCCGAGTTTTACGGCCTTGCGCTTCAGGTTCTTGACCGCCCGTTGACGATACTGCTGCTCATAATGGTCGGCCCCCGGATC
>DAOTXN010000062.1:0-34988 GCA_034435435.1 Anaerolineae bacterium
CAGTGACGGTAGCGTCGCTGCTGAAGGTGTCGCTGACGTCGAAGGAGTAGACACGGCTGCGGTACACGCTGGTTTCGCCGTCATAGTCAAAGCTCGCGCCGCCGCTGGTGGTGGCCGGGAAGGTGAGCGTGTCGAGGCCGGCCGCCTGCCCTGAGCCGGGCGAAGGGTCGGTGGCGTGTACCTGCACGGTATAGTTGCCGCTGCCCACGCCATAGTACACGGTGGTGTCGCTGGCGTAGGCAAAGGCGCTGCTCTCGGTGATGTTGGTGACCTGCACGCCCGGCGGGGTGCGGTCTATCGTCACCTGGACCTGGGCCGAGGCGGGGTATGCGCCCGGGTTGCCCAGCCCATCGCGGGCGCGGGCGCGGAAACCGTAAACGCCATCGGCTGGCGGCCAAAAGGCCTCGGACTGCGAGGTCACGTGGCTCATCCAGTCGCTCCAGCCGCCCCCGTCCTGTTGCACCTGCACGTCGTAATCGGCTACGCCGACGCCTGCCCCGTCATCTCCGCTCCAACTGACGATCACATAGTCCGCGTGGCTAAAAGCAGGCAGCGGGTCCATTTCCACTGTCGGCGGGGTCGTGTCCAGCGTCACCGTGACGACCTCCCCCTCGGCCGACCACTGCCCGAAGCGATCCTCGGCCCGCGCATTCAGCGGGTGCGGCCCGTCGCCGTCCAGCGTCACGTTCAGGCTCCAATCCAGCGTGGGGCCTAACGCCTGCGCAGCCGCCTCTGTAGCCCCGTCGTACAGGTGCAGCGTCAGGTAGCCCTGGTCCACCCGGCCCCACACGCTCCAGTTCGGGTTGGCGCTGAAGCGCGGCCCGTCCGGCCAGGTGATCTCGGGCGCAGCGGGCGGGTTGCGCACGGCCAGTCCCGTCTCGCCGTGGCCGCCGAGGTTGTCTTGATCGACGCCATAATAGAACACGCCATAGTCGTCCGAGGACAACCCGGCCGTGGACCAGGCCGCTTCCCACAGCCCGGCCTGGCCGTCGCTCAGGATGTGCGTGCGCGTCAACGCCACTGTGCTGCCGTCGGGCAGGGTGGCTTTCACCGCCGTCGTCGGCGCGCCCTCTTGCCAGTGCAAGTGCCGGGCCGTGGCCCACAGCGTGACGAGCGTTCCGGCCGCCACGGTGGTCGGCGTCACCCCCACGGTATACAGCGGCGGCTCTGCCACCAGCGTGATCTGCACCTCGTTCGACGGCGGGCTCGGCTCGCAGGTGCTGTCCACCGCCACAGCGTACACGCGGTTCACGCCGCCGTGCAAGGGATAATAGCCGGCCCAGCGGCCGTCCAGCCCCACCGTGTCGGTCAACGTGGTGGTGAAAAAGCCTCCGTCCAGCACCGTCACCGTGCTGCCCGGCTCGGCCATGCCCTCGAACCAGGCCCGCCAGGTAGTCAGCGTGATGCCGCTGCTGGGGGCCAGGATGCTGGGCGCAGCCGGCGGCGTGCGGTCAATGTGTACCTGTTGCGGCGGGGTGGTGGTGGCCAGCCCGTTAGCGGCCGTCACCACCAGGGTGTAAGTGTAGGCGCCTTGGGGCAGGGGCAGGCCACCCGCGTCGCGCCCGTCCCAGACCAGGCTGTCCGGCGGGCCCCCAGCGCCGCCCGTCTCGGTGACGACCCCGGTTGCCCCCAGCACTTGCAGCCGCCAGGCGTCGATGCCCCACCCTTGTGGCCCGATCGCCTCCATCGCAAAGGCCGTCTGCGGCACGCAGCCGTCCGGCGCAAAGACCGGCGGCTGGGCCGTCACGTCGGCCCACGGATAGTCGGGCCGCACGCTCACGGTAAAGGCCGCCGTCGCCTGGTGATTAAAGGGGTCGGTTGCGGTCACGGCCAGCACATTCGTGCCGCTGATCAGCGTCACACCGGTAAAGGTGTACGCTTTCCCTGCGGTTAACGTCGCGCCGGCCGCTGCGCCATTCACCGCCAGTTCCACCGTCGCGCCCGCCTCCGCCTGTCCCTGGACTTGCGTCGTCAGCGCGTTGAGCGTGCTGCCGGCCTTGGGCCTGTACACGCTCACCCAGGTGTCTTGATCCACACGGAAGGACCACTCGGAGGTGGCGCGGTTGCCCGCCGTGTCCTGGATGGCCACGTAGACCGGGACCGTGCCGCTCAGGGGCGCAGCCGGCTGGTAGTGAAAGCCTCCCGGCGTGATGGTCGCCTGGGCCGTCACGTTCGCGCTCTTGACCCTGATCAAGGCGCTGGCGAGGTCTATCTCGGCCGTGCCGGTCACGCTATAGCGCGCCGAGATGAGCGGTTGCGTCTCGCCCACCGCGCCAACCGGCGTGGGATCGCCGATCACCGGCCCGGCCCGGTCGTAGTAGACGGTGCGCGTCACCGCGGCGGCGTTCCCCACCTGATCGGTCGCGGTGATGATCAGCCGGTTCTCGCCCAGGGTCAAATGCGCGTCGCCCAGCGTGCGTGTGAACACACCTTGAGCGTCTGGGCTGACGTCCTGGTAGCCGTGTCCTGTTTGCCAGACGCTGATTTCCACGGACGCGCCCGCTTCCGTCTGGCCCCTCACCGTCAGCGGCGCCTGGCTGAAGGTCAGGCCGTCGCCCGGCTGGGTGACGGTGAGCGTGGGCGCGGTCGTGTCCAGGGTGATGGTGTCTGCGAAAACAGCCGAGACGTTGCCCGCCGGGTCGCGGAATTGCGCCTCCACCGTCTTTTCGCCGTCGCCACTGCTCAAGGTCCACGCATGGGTGTCCGCATAGTCTTCCCAACCGGACCACGCGCCGCCGGCGTTGCGGAAGCGCATTTCCAGTTGAGCGGCGCCCACGCAGTTGTCGCTGATCGAAATATCGGTCAGCGTGACCTCTGCGTTGCCGGTAGCGGCCTGCCCCCCGTTGATGGCAAAGCTGCCGTCGCTCGGCGCCGATGCATCCTGGCGTGAAGATACGGTGCTCGACCAGGCCGATTGGTTATTCACCGCGTCCTGGCTACGGGCGCGGTAGAAGTAGAGGGTGCAGTTGCCTAACCCGCTAAAAGTATAAGACGTGCCCGCCTGCCAGGGCGACGTGGCCAGGCCATTCTGGAAGCTGCTATCCGTAGCTCGTTGGGCCTGATACTGCACACCGCCTGCGCCACCGTCGGTGACGGTGTTCCAGGAGACCGTGTTCTGGGCGCCGGGGGTGTAAGCGGGCTCGGTGTTCATTGTGGGGATGGGTGGCGGCGAAGCATCCTGCGTCGAAGAGACCGCACTCGACCAAGCGGAGCGCTGGTCAAAGGCGTCCCGACCCCGCACGCGGTAATAGTAGATCTGGCCATTGCTCAACCCGCTGAAGGTGTAAGAGGTGCCCGACTGCCAACCTGATTCCACCACGCCGGCCGTAAAGGCGCTGTTGGTGGCCCGCTGCGCTTGATACTGCACACCGCCCACCCCCGCGTCGGTGACGGCGCCCCACGAGACGGTATTCTGCGTGCCGGCGGTGTAGGGCGGTTCGGCGTTCATGGTCGGAATTGGGGGTGGCGTAGTGTCTACCCAGTATTCCCGGGTCCCTATCTGCACGTTGCCGGCCCAGTCCAGCGTCTCAGCCCGCAGCGTGTGTTTACCATCACCCAGGCCTGCTGCACTGGTCGTAATGGGCCCCGGCGCGTAACTGGCGCAAGGCAACACTGTTCCACCCGAGTTCCACATCGTCCTGAGACAATGCACCCCTGATCCTCCGTCGTTGGCGCTGACGGTAATAGAGTTGCTGGGGTTGGTGTACCAGGTCTGCGGCGTCTGACCGGAAAAGGTGAGGGTGGGGGCGGCGTCGTCCTGGGCGTTGCTCAAAGCAAAGTAGTCCAGGTCGGCGCTGATGACGTTGTTCTCCCCGTGGTAAGGCCATTCGTCTCCCGGCCAACCAAAGGATATCCAGCGCACCGTTCCCCAGTCGAAACTGTTCCACTCATCTACCGTCAGGTCTTCACTATGAATGAGCGCGCCATCGAGATAATAGTCTATGTGGCGCTGGGCCGAGTTTACGATTTTGAAGGTGTGGTATTGGCCCCGCTGACCGGGATCGAAGGAGTAAGAGGCGTATTCCGCATTGGTTTGCGAGTTGCGAAAGCGGGTCGTACAGCCAATAGCTTCCACATCACTTGTCCCGTCGACGCTGCAATCAAAACCCACGTAGCGCTGGGCGTCAGAATCCTGAACAATCCCGTACACCAGGTTCCAGCGGGCTTCAGAGTTGATGCGGAAGCGCCACTCCACACTGACGCCACCACCGTCCAGGTGCACTTTGGGGCGCAAGTTGAGGTAACTGGACCAGCGCCACGTCGGGTCGTAGTAGGAACCACGTCGAGACTGAATAGCGCCTCCCACCGCTTGTAGGGTAATGCCGTTTTCTTCATACTTGATCCAATAGTGGGTATCCAGCGCGTTGAAATTGTCGCTGTAACCATAGACAGCTGCCAGTGGCCGGTAGTATCCTCCTCGCGCCACGTCCGACCACACCGGCGCCATGACCAGCAAGGGCTGGTCCGTCGTTTGTACTTGCTCACGCGGTTCACCCTGCCATGTCGTCTTGAGCGGCAGAGGCAGAAACAGCGGGCTGGGGAAGGATTGCGCCAGTGGCGCACCCATACCCTGGGTTTCAGCGCGCGCTGCCATATCCTTGAGCGGCAGGGGCAGCCAGGCTTCCCAGACCTTTGAGGCTTCGTCCTGAGGCTCAGCCCGAAGGGTTTCTGAAACCTCAAAGGTCTCTGTCCGCGCCGCCACGGCCATATTGGGCAGCGCGGCCTGGGGTTGCGGCGGCGTCAGGTCCAGTTCCGTCCCCGGCGAAAGCCTTTCCTCGTACAACTCGCCCACGTATAGCGTCGCGCCGGCGGGGGCCATCTGGGCCACCCGCGCCCCGTCGCCGTCGTAGTAAAAGTGGGTAGATTGGGAAATTGGTAGATTGGTCACCCGCACCAGCCGGTTTTCGACGTCGAATTCTTGCGCGTAGGTGATGGCTTGCGTGCCGCTGACCTCGACCCGTAACGTCATGTTGCCGTTGGCGTCGTATTCAAAATGGGAGCCGTCGCTCAGATCGGTCACGGCGTGCGGGGCGCTCCCGGTGTATTCGTAATCCAGCGTCACGACTTCGTTCACGCGCCAGATGATGTTGCCGATTTCGTCGTAATGATACTGGCGGTCGAACGGCCCCTCGCCGCCGCCGGTCGTCCAGGCGTCGGTCAGCCGGTCCAGCGGGTCGTAGCGGAAGTTCTGCACCTGGCCGCCGTTCTGCCCGTCGGTGATGGACAGCACGTTGCCCCCGGCGTCATAGGTGTAGCTCAAGTCCTGCACGGCCCCGGTGTGCAAACGCGTCAGCCGCCAGTTGAGCGGGTCGTAGCTGTAGGCGGTCGTCAGGCCGTTGCCCAGCGCCAGCGTGCTCAACTGTCCGGCCTGGTTGTAGGTGGCGCTGTTCACGTAGGCATCGAGTCCGCTCAACGCCAGCGGCATCCCGCCGGCGTCGTAGCTTTGATGCACGACTTCGCCGTCGGGGTAGGTGAGGTCCGTCACCCGGTCCAGGGCGTCGTAGGCGTAACCCACGGTGTAGGTCAATGGCTCATCGCCCGCGATCAAAAAGACCCGCGTCTCTTCCTCCAGCCGCCCGCGCTCGTCGTAGCGATAAGTCGCCTCGCCGCCGGGGTAGGTCATTCCCGTGCGCAGCCCGATCCCATACTGCCCCTCGTCGTAGCTGTACGTGGCCAGCATTTGCCCATTGGCCGATTTGCCGATTAGCCGGTTCAGGTCGTCATAGCTAAAGTCGATCTCCTGCTCCAGGGCATCTGTCTGTGCGATCAGGTTGCCCAGCAGGTCATAGTCGTAGGACCACACACCCATGTCGGGGTCGTCCATCCCCACCTTGCGCCCCAGGTCGTCGTAGGTGATCACGGTCGTGTTCCCCAGTTCATCTTGCACGCCGACCAGGTCCCCGCGCACGTCGTAAGTGTAGACCGTCGTGGCGTAGAGGGAGGGGTATTGGGGTATTGGGGATTGGGTATTCGTGTACTCGTAGACGCGGGTGAGCTGGCCGTAGGCGTCGGTGACGTGGGTCATCTGGTGACCGTTGGCGTCGGTGAGGATCGTCGTCCAGCCCAGGTAGGCGCTCTCGGTGTGGGCGCCGTCGGGATAGTCTACCTGGGTGACCCGGCCCAGGGTGTCAAAGTGACTGACCGTTGCGGGCGTCCCAACCGGCGCCGAGGCGTACTCGTCCCACGAGCTGGCAAAGTAGGGGCTGTAGCTGGTCGTCGCTCGCCCCAAGGCGTCGTAGGCCACGGCGCTGACGACGGCCTGCCCGCCGGCGGCCTCGGAGCGGGTCTGCACCGCCCGCCCCAGGCCGTCGTAAAAGGCGGCCGCGTTCAACGTGCCCGCCTGCCCGTGCGCCTCTCGCTGCCAGACCTGCGCCCGCATCAACCCGGGGGCATAGTTTTCGTCGTAGGCGTAGGTGGCGCTGGGGTTGTTCCAGTCGTCGCCGGGTCGCACCACCTGTAGCACCCGCCCAAAGGCGTCGTAGCGCTGGTATACGGCGGTGGCCGGGCCGTTGGGTCCCCAGGCCCCCTCCACCGCGCCAAAGTAGGCGCCGTCTGCGCTCAGAGCCGACCCGTTCACGCCGTAATACTCGGTGGTGCTGCACTGCTCCAGGTCGCTGCCGGCGGCGGCGCAACTCTGCACCGGGAACTGGTGAAAGGTGTCGTCGTAGCGGGTGACCGCGCGCTGGCCCAGGGCGTTGGTCTGGGTGATGGCGTTGCCGTAAGCGTCGTAAGCGGTCGTGCTCGTGTAGGGGCTGCCGGGTGACAGCGCCGCCACTTTGGTCAAAGCGCCGCGCAGCGGCGCCTCGCCGTAGGGCAGCTCGTCGTAGTAAAAGTAGCTGCGCGCCACGCTCGCATGATTGGCGCCCTCCGGCACGATACCTTCGTAAAGCAACTCGCTCTGGGGCAGGCCGATGAGCCAGATGGCCAGGTCCGGGTTGTGCACAAAGGTCCGCCGCACGGTGCGCTCGTCGCCCTCGACGTCCACGTCGCCGTACAGGTACTCGGCCAGCACGTCCCCGTACGCGTCGTACTCGTACCCCGTGCGCGTGCAGGCCTGGCCCTGGCAGGAGGTCGTCTCGGACAATTCGATGCGGTATTGCAGCTCGTCGCCCCGCGTATTCGTGAGGGTGGCCCAGGTCTGCGTCACCACCTGCATCGGTGCATCGGTCGCCGTCGGGCGCACCAGCGTGCGGTACTCGCGCCCCAAGGCACCGCTCCCGTCGGTGCTAAAGTGGTGCTCCGTCACCCCGGCCACGGTTTCGCCGTCGTACTCGTAGGCCGTTACCGTCACGTGCTCAAAGCCGACCAGACCTCTGGAGTCCGGCGCGTCCCAGGGATGGTGCGGCCGGTAGCAGGGTTGGTCGCCCTGCTGCAGGCACTTGTCCTGATAGGAATATGCCGCCTCGCTCGTGTGGCCCAGCCCATCCTCGACCTGCTGGGTCTGCACCTGATAATAGTAGGCCGGGCCGCAGCGCTTCTCGGCCGGCAGCGTGGGTGAAAACTGGTTGCACGAGGCCGCCGGCACGCCGATCTGGATCTCGCCGCCGTGCACGTACTGGTACTGGAAGGTCACCCGCCCGCCGTAGCCGTTCTCCATCTCCGTCATACGCCGGTAGACCAGCTTGTCGCCATAATATCCCCCGCCGTCCGGGTCCAGGTTGCCGTCGGTCTGGTTCATGGCTTCGTAGGTAAAGGTCATCGCGGGCAGCTCCGCGCCGCCGCTTTGCCCGCCCACCCCAAAGCGCCGCACGCGCTGCAGCAACGTGAACTCGGGCGGCTCGGTGTGATGCGTCCATTCGTATCCCGGCCAGGGTTCGGTGACCAGTTGGTACTCTAGCACGTATTCGGCCAGCAGGTGATTCCCGGTGCACTGGCCGGCCTCGGTCACGTCCACACACACGCGCACGTCGTGCAGCCGTGTCTCGTCCCACATTGACCAGTTCTCTTTCACGTTTGGCCCGTCGTCAAAGCCGCCCCGGCTCTCCCGGTCGAACAGGACCATGTAGCGACCCGCGTCAGCGTCGGCGTCGTGGCCGGTGTAGCGAATAGCCTGCGGCTGGCTCTCCGGTGTATACACGACCCCGTTGAAACCCAGCCGATCCCGCTCCCAATAGCTGGCCGTCATCAAGTTGCCAAAGACGTCTTGTACCCGGTCCATCCGCCAGCGATAGGCCACCTTGCCGTGCGCCTCGCCGGCGTAGTACTTGTCCTCCGGTACGTAATCACCCTCGGGCTGGTAGCCGCTCATCAGCGTCATCTGCTCCGCGTCGCCGTTAAAGCCCAGGCGATACTGGGCGCCGCTACGGTCCACGACCAGCCAGTACTCACCGCTTTCGTTGCCGCTGCCCGCCGGCGCGGGGTAGGTGATACCCCCGTAGGTATAATTGTTGCGCGCGTTCAGGCGCAGGATGAGCAAAAAGCTCTCTTCTTCGGTGAAATAACGCCCACCGGCCTGGGCAGGGTTCTCGGGGATCAAGGTGTACCCGGCGCCGTTGAACAGCAAAGTGAAACGGTTGCGATACCCCCAATGCGCGCTGCAGCCCTCCATACCCCAATCGCACTCGCCGTTGCGGATGCGCCGCGTGATCTGCGGCAGGTCCAGGCTCCAGCCCTGCCCGGCCCACGCGGATTGCACCACGCCCAACACGCCGTCCAGCCGTGAGCTGTCGTAGCTCAGGGACAGGCTGGGTCCCACGCCGTTGCGGCCGGCCGGCGCCGGGAGGGGGATGGCCAGCGCGGCCGAGCCACGGAACAGGCTGACCTGCGGCAGCGAGGGCAGCAGCAGGTGCGAACCGTCGGCGGGGAAGGGGTTCTCGGCCCCGGCCACGTGGGAGGAAAAGCGCTGCGTCTGGGCGCGCATCACGCCTGCCTCCCAGTCGATCTCGGAGGGCACCAGCGTCCAGGACTCCGTTTCCAGGTCCGCCAGGTGCCACAGGTCCACGGCCATCCAATCCATCGTGGGCGACAGCGCGCCGCTCAAATCCAGCGTGACGCTGACCGGCGCCAGGAAACGCAGGTGCCCCTGCTCGTCCTGCAAAGCCTGCGCGGCCGCGTCGGCCGGCTGCACGTCGAACAACGATAAGACGTGAGCGCCGTTGATCTGGGGCGGCGGGGTGGGGTAGGTGCTCAGGCGCAACTGCACCGGCTGGGTCACCGCGCCGGCCGGGAAGAGCAGGCTCACGCCTTCGTTTTCGGCCACCAACTGCCCACCGGCCGTGGGCGTCACTGTGGCCGTGACCACGCTGGCCGCCTGCACGGTGGTGGTAGCCGCGGCGCTCAAGCTCACGCCGGGCGCGGTGAGAGCGGCGTGGTTGACCAGCGCACCTTCCGTGGCCCACAGCTTGACGCGCGCCAACACCGTCACAGAGGCCGTCTCGCCCGCCGCGATGACGCCCGGCTCCCAGCGCACCTGGTGGGTGCCGGTCAGATAAGTGGCGGCAGGTACTGTGCTAGTGACATAAGCCACAGCCTGGGGCAGCGTGTCGGTGAGGGCCACGCCGGTCGCCGGCCCGGCGCCGCTGTTGGTGATGCGCAACGTGTAGGTGACGGCGAAACCGGGGAAGGCCGTGGGCGGAGCGGTCTTGGATAGGGCCAGGTCGGGAGGCGCCCCCAGGTAGCACACCTGCAGCCAGGGCCGCGTGAGGGTGCTGGTGACCTCGCTGCTGGCGTAGGATTCAAAATTGTCCGGTGGAAGAGAATAACGATACAACCGCCCACCCGCCGGCAGGCTGGCGCCGATGACGGCTGGGTTGTCCAGCAGCAAGCCGTAATTCGCTACCTGTCCTGCCACCCAGTCGGACACCAGCGCCGTCACGTCGGCGGTCTTGAAGCTGTCCTGGCCACTGCCGAGGAAACTGGCTTCGACGGCCGACGCAAAGCTGTCCCCAAAGCTGTTCCAGGTCACGCTGGTTTCGTCCCAGGACGCGGTGACCCGGTGCACGTTCACCGTTTCCCCGCTGCCGGGATTGGTCAGGTAGACCCCCAGGGTGGCGGATTGCACCGCGCTGCCGGAGGGGATCGCAGTCAGGTCGAAACGGAGCAGGCTGCGCTCGATCCCGACCTCGTGCAGGCCGGTGTACAGCGTCTCCCCATTGCCAGCCTGGTCGGGCCAGGCCTGCCACACATGGGCGTCCGCCACCTGCCCCAGTATGCCACGCTGGATGGTGATGCACGTCGTGGCGGTGACGGCCTCCGTCACCGTGACCGTCGTCGTCGCCGTGACCACGCTGGCGCTGTTGCTGGCGGTGACGACGGCCGCATAGAGGCCGGCCGCCGGGTAGGTGTGGGTGGTCAGGGCTTGATAGACCGGTGAGCTGCCGTCGCCGAAGGACCAGTGGTAGGCGACGTTGCTGCCCGCCGTGACGGTGGCAGTGAGCGTCGTGGCCTGGCCCAGTTCGGTCGGGCTGTCGTTGACAGCGCTCAACCCGGCGATGGGCACGTCGGTGGCGGTGATGTAGCGCGTGCGCGTCAGCACATCCCACTCGCCGGTCTGCGTGTCGGTCACGCGCCCGGACACGGTGTACACGCCAGTCTGCGTATACGTGTGCTGCGGGTAGGGCTGTGCGCTGGTCCCGCCATCGCCAAAGAGCCACCTGCCTTGGTCAGCCACGCCCGCCGGCGTCGCTGTCACTGTGAATTGCACGGTCAGTGAGATCACCCCCTGGGTCGGCGTGGCGGTGAATCCGGCCTGCAAGGGCCGGAAGCGCCGACTCAGGATGGCCGTGTTCGAGCCATTGGCCCCTACCATGGCCTGGTTGCCCGAGGGCTCCCCGCCCCCACTCGCCGCAATGCGCTCCGCCAGCACGTCCGGGGTGAGGGTCTGGTTGTTCCCTGAGAGCAAGCCACCCTCGTGCACCACCTGCCCGTAGCCGTATGCGCTGCCACTGCGCGTGTCGCGCCAGACGGCCAACCAGTCCTGCGTCAGGGCATTGTAGCCCACGTCGGGCACGGTCTGGTTATTCGTGGCGTTCGTCAACGTGATGGGCGCACCCAGCAACTCGGCGTCGCCGGCGACCCGCTGCCCAAAGGCGTCGTTTCCATCACTCCAGGTGACGAGGAAAGCGTCGGAGCCGGTGCCATAGTCCAGGGCCGGGTCGGACTGCGTGCCGGTGGCCGCCACCACCGCAAAAGCACTCCCGTTCAGGGTCCCATCGCTCACCACGCGGCGGGCGTACAGATCACTTCCCTGTTCCCAGACCACCAGGTATTCTTCGAGCGCCGTGCCAAAAGCCACGTCGGGGTCCTGTTCCGTCGTCAGCGTCGCAGCCACGTTGAACACGCTCCCTGTGGGCACGCCCGCCGTCGTCACCCGCTGGGCGTCCACGTTGTAATTGCCGCCCACGTTGCGATCTGCCACGACGAGGTAGCCACCATTCACGCTGTCCGCTGCCACCGAGGGGTTGCCCAGCGCCTGGGCGCTGTAGACCACGTAGCCCTGCCCCAGGCTCGCCCCGCTCGTGGGTACCTGGCGGCTGCGGATGGCGCTGCCCGTGCCCCACACCACCAGGTAGTGCTTCGACACCGGGTCGTAGGCCGCCCGCGGCGCGTCCCACGTGCTGGTGTAGCTGCCCTGCGCGGCGAACAGCACCAGGCCAGTCGGGTCGGGCGTGCCGTCGCTGTCCATCCGCCGCCCTTCGATGCGCGTCACAAAGCCGCCGCCGGTGTTGCGCAGCGCCAGCCATACCGCCAGATATTGATCGTCGTCCGGGTTGTAGGCCACGTCGGGCGCATACACTTGGCTGCCGCCTCCCACGCTCACCAGGGCGTTGACGCCACCCATCAGTGGGTCCACTACCACGGGATAGGTAGCCCGCGCCAGCCAGTCGCCCGGCAACACCATTTCGATCTCTTTTTCCGTCTCTCCCACGCGCATCTCCAACGCGGCCACGTGTCCGGCTGCGTCGTAAGCCACCGCCGGGCCGTATTGCGCCAGCCACGTCTCGTCGGACGCGTCCGACAGGCGGTCGGCGGGCGGGTAGAACTGCACTGCCGTCCGCGTCAGGTTCAGGCGCGCGGCCAGGGGCGTCTCGAAGGTGCCCACGATGACCACGTCGCGGCCTTCGGCAGACAGCGGCTTTGCAAAGACCAGGCGCTGTTCCAGGCCGGCGTCCAACGCCATGTATTCCTCTGTCACGCCCTGACCCAGCGGGTAGCGCACCACGTTGCCATTGACGCCTGGGGCAACGTCTGTGCGTGTCAACCAGTCCTCCTGACCCAGGCGCACGCCCTCCAGACGGTAGCCCACGGTGATCCCCAGGTCGCCGACTGGGTCGGTGCCGAGCGTCAGCCCCCGCGTCGTAAAGTCCAGCCGGTGATACAGCCCATCCACAAAGAGCACGTCGCCCCTCTTACTGGTTGCCTCCCGCACCGTGTTGCGAGCCAGCTCCAGCGCTGCATCGAGATTGTCATCTTCCATCTCTTCCCCTTCAATAGCGTCGTCCAATCTCAAAGGGGCTGCCTCGGGCGCGACCAACTCGATGCTGATGCGCTGATTCGCGGATTCATTTACCATCACTGTGACTTCGGCCAACCCTGGCTCCAACCCGGCCTGCAGGGTGGCCCAGGCCAATCCGTCCTTCATCATTCGTCCTTCATCCCTCACCACCAGACTCCCCAGACTCGTCGCCCAGCTCACCGGCGTGCCATCAGGGAGCGGCTCGCCGTCCTGGTCATAGGCAAAGACAGCTAGATAGGCCAGGCTCTCCCCGTCGGCGGGTAAGCTGGACGAGTCGGAACGCAGGACTAACTCGATCATCCTTGGCGCCATTGCCGCATCAGACTCGGGCAAGAAAATCGGTAGCCAGACGTAGGGTGGCGTCGCCGATGCAAAGCTAACAGACTGTGTTTGCGCGGGCGTGTGTTCGACCGCCGGTCGAGTCTTAGCATAGGTCGTCCGCGGCGCTGGAATCAAGTTGGCGAGCAGCGAGAGAATCACGAGCAGATTCAGGCGAGCGAGGGAACGCGAAGACATAATGTGGCCTCCTTTGTGAGCAATTCTGACCGGGGATGGATGCGGACACAAAAGGCTGTTATTATGTGAGCAATATTCGAATGTAGATAGCTGCAAGCGGTGCTGATTATATCGGAATCTGACATTTGGGCAAGTGCCGACTCACAGTTCCACGGTTAGAATTTGGTTAGAAAAGTTGGGGGGTGAGTGAAGGACGTTTGCGTATTCCGGCATCCTGCAAACCCGTCCAACCGAAACCTGCCGGGTCTGAGAGCGGTCATCAGGGATCACACACGCTGCCGGGCGCGCAGGCGAGTGAAATCCTCGAACAGGGTACTGGTATCATTCTCCCTTTATCGGCGCGATGAACGATTTCCCGGCCCATCTCCATCGCACTGCCTGCACCAGATTCCGGTGGGCCAGGCTGGCGATCCAGGTCATCACTGCCATCACAACCAGATAAGCCGCTGCAAAACGCTGGACGAGCTGCGGCAAGAGCGCCGGCATGCCCATCCCTATGCCAAACCCCAAGATGAGATCCCCCAACAGGATCACGTTCCACAGCGTAACGGTCGCCCATTCTTCTGGGCCAGCCAGGATGTTCAGGTGCGCCTGTCGGTGCTCACGGACCAGATTCAGCCAGCCATAAAAGTGGGACCAACTCCAGGCTTCACCTTTGATAGGGACACGCGGCAGCCACCACCGCCAATGCGGCGCGTCCGCAGGGGCCGGGATGACGAGGGGGAAACGCTTCCGAGGCGTTTGCCTAAAGTACCGCCCTTCCCACATAGCCGGTCGCCATTTCTGCCACCATCCGCCCGCCTCGATTTTTTGACGGGCAAAGTCCCACGCCAGCCAGTGCAACCGGTAGCAGCCCGGTTGCCCCGGCAGCGGCTCCGCCAGGTGATAACCGACCAGCTCGTTCCAGATCACCTGCGCTTCAGCTGCACTCACGCGCCACACCGCCCGGCCCAGGCGCACGTCAAACCAGTGCAGGAAATAGCGCCGGCCCAGGGCAGCCCAGCATTTCTGCAACTCGGGTGAAAAACTGTCCCAGATGGCTTCCAGCGCTGGCTGGACTTGTGCCAGTTCGCCTCCCCACGCTTGCCAGACTCGCAGCCGGGCCTGCGAATCCCGAAGCATTGCTTCCACCGCTGCCCAATCGCCGGGAGATGCCTGCTGTGAATACCCGGCAGCCACTTTGATGGCAAAGGGATGATAGTCCACCAATTGCAGCACACGGCGGATAGTCTCCTCTTGCCCGGCTGGTACATGGCTCAAGCGTTGCACCAGGGTCAGGGCTTCTGTTTCTTCCATCCCCCCCAACGTGAACCAACGGTGAGCCGCCACCTCCAGCGCTGCGATCACTTTGCTGCTGCAGGTGGAAAACACGACGGTGACAGATGGGCCCAGTTCGCGCAGCGCCATCACCTGTTCGATCCGGCTGATATTGTCCACCAGCACCAACGCCGGAACCGGATGAGGGCAACGGTGCACCACTGCGCGTACCTGATCCAGCGTTTCAATGCTGCCCGGCAGAGGAATATTCAATCCCCTCGCCACCTGGTTGATCAGTGCCATCTGATCTAGTCCGGCCGTGATTTCGAACCAACACACCCGCCCGTCAAAACACGCCAGTACATTTTTATCCTGTCCGAGGGCGTTCAATAGGACCGTCTTGCCGATCCCTTCCACACCGGTCACGGCGATCCAGTCGTTGGTCGGCTGTGTCTGGAACACCTGAGCCTTGAGGCTTTGCAGCACTTGATGACGCGGCACGTAAGCCGGAGGAAGAGGCGGTACAGCGCCGGCTTGCGATAGACGGATTGCTCCCGAAGCGGCGTCCGATGCTTGGTGTTGCTCTGGCATAGAGACTGAGGACTCGCTCGAATCCGAAACGTTGCTCACCCCCAGCCTTTCAACTGCCGTGAGCAGGGCATAAAAAAGATACTGGACGCCGTATTCGCGGCGGCGATTGTACGATGAGCCAATGAGCTTTCCGTTCGGGCCGATCAGGCTTTGCGCTTTATGGGTCATCAACTGAGTCAATTGCCGAAACTCATGCGACTGGCTGGCTTGGCCATCTTGCCCACGTGCTTGCGGTCTGCCTTCGACCTCGCGGCCCTGCCGCAGCTTGCCCTCTATCAATGGCGCAAGCCACGCGCGATCTGCCAGCCGCCGGACGACCTCAATACGGAGCGGAAATTTGGGTTCCTCAACAGCCGGTTTCAAATACTGCGCCACAGGAATGAACGCGGCTAAACATCGTTCCGCCCAGTCATCATCGGACTCCCCCGGTCCGCGTTCAAGCCTCACGAATGGTCGCCAAACGTTCTGTAGCAGCGCCTCTGCGATCAGAACATAATTGAACGCCTTTTCCAAGCCTTTCTCCTGGCCGGTGCGTTCGGCGTGCGTCACCACGATCTGACGCAGAGAAGGCTTGAGTAGAGTGACTTGAATCTGCCTTTTATGGTAGATGGCATCCAGGACCCGATCCAGGTCTTTCCACGATTCGGTCATCGTCCAACGCATCATCCTTCCAAAGCGGCGCCGATTCAGTATTGGCATCGTGGCACAGCCAGCGGCGCCGTGAGCGGCACAGCAAACGGCACCGTGAACGGCACTCCAGGTAGTGACAGACTGGCCGTGACCATGCTAGGATAGTGACCAACAGGATACCACGAGACGGGCCCAAAATCAACTCTCGTGGCTGAGGGCAACCGGTTGCCCTCCTGAACAGACCCAATCAGGAGGGACAAATGGACATCGATACACTCCACGCCAATCCATTGGAGGACGTCGTCGACGAGTTCTGCTACGAGCTGGCCATGACGCTGCGACGCATCCTGGGGCTGCCGATGCCCTGGGATGACAGCGAAGAAGAAGAGGCAGAGGATGACGATGATCTCTAACTGGCGCGAGCATTTTCCCACCGACGGCGAGTTGGACACCGACCTGGCCGGGTTGTTCCGCGTCACGCCCGACGCGGCGGAACCTACCACGATCTATGTCTTTGGCCTGACCCGCGTGTCGTCGCCGATGCAGGCGGAAGAGGGCAACAGTCTCAGCGATCAGCAGGAGCGCATCTGCACGTTCGCCGAAGCCAAAGGCTGGACGCTGTTGGGGGTCTTTGAGGACCCGGCGTTCACCGGACGGAACACCAAACGCCCGGGTCTGCGAGCCTTGATCAAGGCCATCAAAGCCGGGCGGGTCAAGATCGTGATCATCGACCGCCTGGACCGGCTCTCGCGCGACCTGTACGCGCTGCTCAAGCTGATGAAGCTGTTCCAGCAGTACGGCGTGCAACTGATCTCGCTGCGCGAGAACATTGACTTTAGCAGCCACTGGGGGCGGCTGGTGTTGTACGTGCTGGGGGCGTTGGCCGAGTTTTACGTCGCTGCGCTGGCGGAGGAGATTCGCCTGTCGCGCAAGCTCAAATCTCAGCGCGGCCTGCTCTCCGGCTCGTTCCGGTTGGGGTTCTGCAAGGGCGACTGCTCCACCTGCACCGACCCCAACGGCCCCGACTACTGCCCCAGCTTTGGCCGGCCGGACGTCGGCGACGGCAAAATTCGCGTGCATCACCCGGTGGAGGCGCTGGCCGTGCGTCTGATGTTCGAGTGGTACGCGACGGGGCGTTACTCAGATCACGACGTGGCGCAACGGCTCAACCGCGAGGTGTTTGCCCTGGACGACGGCCCCGAAGTCCGTTTTCGTACCAAGGGTCGTCCGGGCGTGTGCGACCCGCAGCCTTTCGACGCCGACGCCGTGCGCGCCATTCTCAACAATCCGATCTATTGCGGCTACGTGCCGTATTACAGCACCCACGACTACGGGGCACGCCAGGGCAAAAAGCGCCGCAAGCCGGTGGAAGTGTATGCGGGCCAACATCAGCCCATCGTGGACCTGGCGCTGTTCAAGCGCGTGCAGACCATTCGCAAGAACCGCTACCGGCGCACGACCTCGCTCCAGAATCCGGCGCGCGTCTATCCGCTGACCGGCGTCCTGTTCTGCGATGCGCGCAAAAGCCCGCTGCGCGGCCTCTCCAGTAACGGCGGGACCTCACGCTATTACGTGGATGGGTTGTGCCGGGGCCGGTTGCCGCGTGAGCAGTGGCACCAGAAGAACCTGCGCGCCGACGACATCGAGCAGCGCGTTCAAGACCTGGTCACGCCGATGACCCTGCCGGCGGATTGGAAACAGCGCATCCTGGCCTATCTGGTCTACGACGACGGCACGGACGAGATCGAGCGCGAGAAATTCGCGCTGCGGCAGCGGCTGGAGCGGGCGCTGGAGCTATACACGCTGGGCGAGTACGACCGGGCCAGGCTGGAGCGCATCAAGGCCGAGTGCCGCCGCGACCTGGCCGAGTTGGCGCCTGAGAGCACGTCGGTGGGGGGTGAAGCCCAGGCGTTGCTGGAAGACCTGCCGGCCTTGTGGACGGCGCTGAGTGACGAGGAGCTCAAGACGCTGTACGGGATCATCTTTGACGCCATCTATGTGCGCGACGAGCACATCACTGCCATTCACCTGCGCGGACCGTTTCGGGGCTTGTTGGAAGAAGCGACCGGTCGTTTGGTAGCAGGATAGGGTAGGGAGGGGACTTCTTATAGTCCCCTCCCTGGTCTTGCTTGTGGGAAAAGAGTCACCGTGATGAAGGATAGTGTTCCAGATAGCCGGCGAGCAACAGGCGCAGCGCGTCCACCAGCCGCCGGCGCAGCACCGGGTCGGCGATGCGCTGCAAGTCGTCCAGCAGCGGCTGCACGTCTGCGGGCAGGCTGGCGGGGTCCACGCTGGCCCGTTCGAAGATCGCCATCGTGGGATAGCCCGCCAGCTTTAACAGGATCCACCACCGCCGACACCCACACCGCAGCCCAAGCCGACCGTCGCGCCGACGCCCGGAGCGTCTGTGATACCGCCGACGAGTGCAGAGGTGACTCAGACTCGGCCGTTGGCGACGCCGGTCACGCTGCCGGAGACCGGTGGGGAGGGCGGCGCTGATCTGGGCGTGGGCCTGCTGGTCGTAGGCGTGTTCGTGGTGGTCATCCGGCTGGCGCTCCTGGCCGTGCAGGCTCTCGGCCTCGGCCTGGCGCTGGTGGGGGCGACGGTAGCCGTGTTCTGGATGGGATTCTCGCTCATTCGACGACGGAGGGCAGCGTGAACACGCATTACCCTCACCCTGAGCTCACCGGGACCGACCCCACGATGGCGCTCGCCACGGGCACATATACGCCAAAGCCGTGCGGCTGGTGCAGCGATGATCACCAGGTATACCACACCGGATTCTGCCCGCGTGTGAGGGCCATCGAGTATCACCTGGACGGGAGTCTCAAACGGATCGAGTTTTGGCCCCAGGCTTTCGTCGAGCAGGAGGCGAGAACGTGAAACAGGCGCTCTTGGTGGTGGTTGTGGCGCTGGTATTGATCGGCCCCGCAGAGCCCCTGCGGGGCAGCGCGGTGACTGCGCACGCTCGGCAACAAAAGGAGACGGCAGCGCCGACACCTGCGTCAGCGGAGCAGCCGACCAAGCCGCCTACCGCGCCGCAAGGTCAGCAGGGTGAGGCGGCCAAGCCGACGGTCCCGGCCACACCCACACCCGAGCCGGTCAAGCCGACGACGCCACCCACACTGAGTCCCACGACTGCGGCCAAGCCGACCGCGCCGCCGACGCCCACCGATGGTCGGGCTACTATCCCGCGTGTGCTGGATATACAGGCAACCTCGACGTGGACGGCGATGCCCTGGCCGACCCTTACGCCATCGAACACGCCCGCTCCTACGGCAACGGACACGTTCGTTCCACCCACCGCCCCGGCGACGGCGACGGCCACAGCTACCGCAACGGCCACTCCCATCCCGACGCGGCCTGCGCCGGTGGTGGCTGCCATTCCCACCGTGGTCCAGACGGTGACCAACAGTCTGGTGGTAGGGGCGCTGATCGCCCTGGGTGTGTTCAACGGCCTGGGCCTGCTGATGCAGGCCACGGCCTTCCGGTCGTTGAGAAATACCTATCGCCGCCACAAGAGCCTGGAACTGGAGCAGCTTCAAGCGCAGGTGGTGAATCAGCGCAAGGCCGAGGTGCAGCGGCTGCTGGAAGAGGACCGCTGGCAGCAAGTGCTCAACCAACTGCTGGCCGACGCGCTGGCCGGTCCCAGCGCCTTTGTGGGACAGGAGGGCATCCTGACCTTGAGCGCCGACCCCGCGCCGCGTTTTGCCGTCGCCGGGCCGTCAGCGGTAGTGGAATACGTCTTTACCACGCAGCCGCAAGAGCAAGGCAGTGGATTATGGCAACGCCTACGACGCAGAGAGCCGGTCATCCCCCTCGACGCGGCGCTGCACCCGGCGGCGCGGGTGGAGATGCAGGCCGTGTGGGAGCACCTGGCCGAAAAGCGGCTACGGGACGAAGCGCCGGCCTCGCCGCGTCAGGCGGAGTGGTTCCTGGTCGAGCGCCGGCGAGAAAGCGAGGCGAAAGAGAAATGAGCGGGCACAACTATCACCGCAAGATCAGGCAAATGCTCGCCAGCGGCATATTGCCACGCGCCGAACTGCATTACCTGGACATCCACCACGAGCCGGGATGCGCCGTCTTTCGTGGCGGGCTGTGCAATTGCGATCCGCAGATTTCCAACCTGTTCAACGCCCAGAACGCCAGGTGTGGGCAGCCCGCGCCCCGCTCGTCGGGGCTGACGATCTGGGTCCCGCCGGCAATGGAGGGGGTCGATGCTGATTAATCAGCGCACCGGGCACACGCTGGCTCGCCACGTCATCCACCGGCGCTCGATGGGGGGCCAGGCGTTGGGGCTGATGTTGCGGCGCGGGATCGGCGAGGATGAGGCGATGGTCTTTCACATGCGCCGGTCGGGGGTGAGGGCGGCGGGGGTACACACGCTCTTCGTGCCCTTCCCCATCGCACTGATCTGGCTGGACGAGACGGCGCGGGTGGTGGACAGGGTGCTGGCCCAACCCTGGCGCACCGGCTACCGGCCGGCTGTCCCGGCCCGCTACTTCGTCGAGGCCCACCCGTCACGGTTGGAACTGGTACAAGAGGGAGATCGCCTGCAATGGTGGCAAGAGTGATCATCGCGGGCTTTTTGACCACGGCTGCCCTCACCGACCTGGTCCGGCGGCGCATCTACCGTCTGTGGTCGGCGCTGGCCTTGAGCACCGGCCTGGCCCTGGTCCTGCTGGCCGGCCAGTGGAGTCACCTGCTGTTCGCGCTGCTGCTGTTCGCCTCGACCTACGTGCTGTGGCACACTGGCGGGATCGGCGGCGGAGACGTATGGTTGGCAACTTACCTGGGTCTGGCGCTGGGCAGCGACGCGCCGCTGGCGATGCTGGTCGGCTCTATCGTTGGCGCGGTCGTGGCTATCGCGTTGATGACAACGAAAAAACTGACGCTGAAAGACCCGCTGCCCCTGGGCCTGTTCTGGGCGCTGGGCGGGTTGCTGGTGCTGGCCACAGGGTGGACGATATGGCCCGCGTAGCCTGGCTGTTTTTGGTTTCGGTTATGACGTTCGTCGTTGTGATCGGAATGGGCAATCTGGAAGGACAAGAGACACCGATGGGAATCGAAGTGCGCGACGTGGAAGTGACGCAATCAGCGGATGGGTTACCCAACCCGGACGACTTGATCGTCCTGGTTGATTTCAACCGGGACGCCGCCGCACAGGTGGCGTTGATCGGACTGGCTCCGACCGAACGCCGGGCAGACGTTGCCCGCGCCGCAGCGGCATGGCTGGGGCAGTGGCGCGGGATTCTGCCCGACGTGGACGGCTACACCGCCCGTCAGCGGGCCATCCTGGCCGACTGGCAGCGGGCGCTGATAGATTACGCCGACGGGCAATCGGGCAGCCTGGCCCGCGTTCAGGCCGTTTCAGAAGCTAACAGCAAGCTGTTCGGCGAGATGGTGACCCACATCACGTTTGGACGGGAAATGGAGGACGACGGCGATTAGAAAATTAGAAATTAGAAAAGACCATACGCGACACGCGACACGCATCCCACTCCGCTCCGCCCCAAAAGGGGGGGACTGGAGACACGCGACAGATTTTCAATCAAGGAGGATTTGACACAATGAATCGTTTAGGCTCACCTTTGTTTTGGATCGGATTGGTCTTGACCGCCCTGGTGGTGGTGGCGGTTTTCTTTGGCGGCAAGCTGCTCACCCCCGCGCCGGTGCAAGTGCCGGTGGCGCTGGGCGACGTCCCGCCCAACACCGAGATCAGCCCCGGCCTGTTCCGCCTGGAGCAATGGACCGGTGTGCAAGGCCGCACGCTGGGCGAGTACGTCACCAAAGACGAGTTCGGCCAGTACGTCGGTTCGGTCACGGTCGAGACCGTGCACGCGGGTTTCCCGCTGGGCAAGGCCCAGGTGCTCAAGCCCGGCGAGGCCAACGCCCGCATCCGCCGCTTGACGCTGATGCTCCAGACCCAGGCGGGGATGACGGTTTTCCCCATCCCGGTCGAGGCGGACACGGCGGGCAATTTCATCCAGGCCGGGGATTACGTGGACCTGGTCTTCAGCGTCGGCGCGGTCAACGTCCGCGAGATGGATAACCCGCCTGACCCCACACCGACTCCGCCCGCGATTGCGGGAATGGGCATCGTGCAGCCGACGCCCCGCCCGCCCGTCACCGAGACGCTGCGCCTGCCGGTGTCCAAGCTGGTCATCCAGAACGTGCCGGTGCTCAAGGTCGAGCGCGAGGTGACGCGCCCTTCGGCCTCGCCGGCGTCCATCTCTATCGGCGTGGGCGGCTCGTCTGCGCCCGGCCAACCCGCCTACGTCGAGGGCGACGTGGAGCGGCTGTACGTGGCGCTGGACCAGGAGCAGTTGGAGATCGTCTCCTTCATCCTGTACAACGGCGACGTGCGCGTGGCGGCTCACGCCACGGTCTTTCCCGAAAAGCCCACCGAGGGCGTGACCTGGGACGATTTCGAGGATTGGTTCTTCGCCCAGCGCGAGCTGCTGTCTACGCCTGTGCCGTAGGAGGTCGAGATGGACGAAGAAACCTACACGCTGGTGGTCGGCTTTTACAACTATGCAGACCTGCAAGCCCTGCAAGATGGCCTGCGGGGCAGCCACATCACCATCCTCTCGGCCCAACAGGACGCCCAGCGGGTGTACGACGACGCCACCGAGATGGGGGCCGACGCGGTGCTGCTGTGCCCCGACCTCAACGGCTACCGCCACGCCCTGATCGAGGACCTGCTGCTGTACGCCGACAAACCCATCCCGGTCATCGGCTGGGTGCTGACCCACGACGACCGCGGCCGGGTGATGACGGCCAACGGGGCCAAAGCGATCATCGCCTTGCCGATGAACTCGCAGGGCATCACCAAGCTGCTGCACACCCTGCCCCGCGTCGTGGACGAGGTCAAGCGCGAGCGGGCCGAGGGGCACGTCAGCCTGACGGCCGGGCGCATCCTGCCCGCCGGGCGGCAGGGGGCCTGGCAGCAAAAGGTGATCACCGTGTACATCCCCAAAGGCGGCGGCTCGACGCGCACCACGCTGGCGGTCAACCTGGCGGCGGCCCTGTCGCACGTGGCGTTGGGCAACCAGCCCACCTGCCTGCTGGACCTGGACCTGACCAAGGGCGACTGCCACACCTTCCTGGGCTACACGGTCAACCCCGACTACGCCCGCAACGGGCTGACCTACCTGGACCGCGGGCTGATCGACGTGATCCGCAACGTGGCCGACCGCTGGGGGCAAGGCGGAGAAAATCTCATCACCCCGCAACTGCTGCGCAAGTACCTGGTCCACTGGGGCGGCGAGCAGTCCCAGTTGGACCTGCTGCCCGGCCTGACCCGGCCACACGAGGGTTCCGCGCCCGAGTTCGATAACTGGCCGATGGTCCTCTCAATCGCTCGCCGGCTGATTCAGGTGGCGAAGCAGTTGTACAGTTTCGTCGTGGTGGACATCGGCCAGGACTACAACCTGCCGCTGCACCGGGCGGCCATCGAGGAGGCCGACGAGGTGCTGGTGACCGTGCCGCCCATCAACACCGCCATCGTGGACACCGAGAACGCGCTGACGCCGCTGCTGCACAAGTTCGGGGACCTGAACAAGTTCAAGCTGGTCGTCACGGCTTTCGACCCGGCTTTCGGCATCAGCGAGAAAGAGATCGTCAAGCGGGTGGGGCTGACCAAGCTGGCCACAGTGCCCTTCGACGCTATGGCGGCGGCGGTGAGCATCAACACCCACACACCCTTCGTGCTGAGCGACGACGGGCCGCTGGGCGCGACTGTGCGCGACCTGGCGGGGACGTATCTGTCGTACCTGCGCGAAGAAAATGGGGGCCGCCGGAACTTGCTGGGCGTGTTCAAACGCGCCTTGCTGAAGGAGGCGTAGGGATGAGTGAGTTGTGGAGCAATTACGAGAACACCGCCGCTCGGCGGCGCTACGACGACACGGCCACCGGCGCGACGCCCTGGTACGAGGCCCAGCGCGCTGTGGCCCTGGACGCCCGCGATGGCAAAGCGTTCGACGCCATCGTGGACGAGGTGCGCGAGCGCATCCGCCGCGCCAGCCTGCTGACGGCGGCCCAGATGGAAGACCCGACCACGGAAGAGATGGACACCGTGCGTAAACTGGCGCTGGAGGCCATCGAGTACCACAACCAGACGGCGGCCAGCCGGGGACTGGACCTGCTGGACGGCGAGCCGGAGGCGCTGGCCGGACGGGTGGTGGACGAAATCCTGGGCTGGGGGCCGCTGGCGGCCTATATGTCCGACGAGCAGGTGGAGGAGGTCATCGTCAACGGACCTGATGCCATCTTTGTGATCTACGCTGGGGGCCGCAAGCTCAAGGCCCAAGAGACGTTCCGCTCGGCGGAAGCCCTGCGCAACTTTCTCAACCGCAAAATCGAGGCCGGTTCGGGCTACCCCATCACGCCCAAAAACCCGCACCAGGACGCCCGGCTGCCCGACGGCTCGCGCCTGTTCGTGGCCATGCCGCCCATCGTGGCCAACATCGAAGCCCCGGTGGCCACCATCCGCCGTTTTCGGCCCGTGGCCCGCGACCTGGAGGCGCTGATTCAGTTGGGCACCATCACCCCCGCCGTCGCCAACTTTCTGAAGGCGGCCATCCAGGCCAAACTGAACATCGCGGTGGCGGGCGGCACGGGCACGGGCAAGACTACCTTCCTGCAAAGCCTGTCCAGTGTGATGCCCGAGATGGATCGCGTGGTAACGGTCGAAGACACGCCGGAGCTGAGCTTGAAGCATATGCCCGACTGGGTGCAACTGATCACGCGCAAGGAAGCGGAAGGGGTCGCGCCCATCACCATGCGCGACCTGGTCAAGGACACTCTGCGGATGAGGCCGGAGCGCATCATCCTGGGCGAGGCCCGCTCCGGCGAGATGGTGGACATTCTGGCAGCGATGAACACCGGCCACGACGGGGTGCTGTTCACGGTGCACGCCAACGACGTGCGTGACACCTTCGAGCGCATCGAGACCATGTACCTGATGGGCCAGGACCTGCCCCTGCTGGCGGTGCGCCGGCAGATCGTCAATGCCCTGGACCTGATCGTGCACCTGGTGCGCGATAAGGACCGCCGCACCGTCTCCGGCATCGGCGAGGTGCGCCGGCTGGAGATGGAGCAGCCGGTGATCGAGATGATCTTCGAGTACGACCCGGCCCGAGGCCAGGCGGTCTACGCCGACACGGTGCCGGCCTGCCGAGACCGGCTGGAAGCGCTCGCGCCGGGCTTCGATTTCCAGCGCGACGTGATCAGCCTGAGCCGCAACGGAAGGGAGAGATGACGATGCAGAAAATGATTCCGTTATTGGCCATCCTGGCCGGCTTGGGATTCCTGGCGATGTGGTGGGCGCTCACCAGCCGCCCGCGCTCCATCCGCCGGGCGCAGCCCACGTCGTTCTTCGACGGCATCCAGGTGCGCCTGAACCGGGCCAGGCTCGACGCCCAGGCAGGCGAGTACATCACCCAAAGCGCCGTCATTGGGGCAGTGATGGGCGTCGTCGCAGCACTGATCGCGGGCACGCCGGTCGTGTTCCCGGTCTTTTTCATCGGCGGCTTCATCCTGCTGTGGTCGCGCCTGGAAGACGAGCGCAACCAGCAGGTCAATCAGTACAACAAGGACCTGGCCTGGGCCATGGACATCATTCTCAACTCCTGGCGCATCCGCCCCTCGATGCAGCGGGCGCTGCAGGCCGTGGCCGATTACGGGCCGGGCTGCGACGCACTGCGGGCCGCCCGCCAGGCCGGGACCAAACCCCCGCCGTCGGTGGCCGCCGACTTTGAGGAGGCCCTGTTCCACGTGCGCCAGGGTCGCCCGCTGGCCGAGGGCTTGCAGGCCGTGGCCGACCGGCGCGCCAGCCTGACCTTTGACGCCCTGGCGACGGCCCTGATCGTGGCCGAGGAGCAGTCGGGCGAGGTGGCCGAGATGCTGCAGAGCCAAACCGCCGCCACCCGCGAGCAGGCCGACGCCTTCGACGCGGCCATCACCCAACAGCGCAACAAGCGCAGCGAGATCCGCAACGGCACGTTCGGGCCGTGGCTGGTGCTGGCCCTGGCGCGCGGGATGTCCTTCATCTCCGGCACCGGCTCCTACGGGGTCGAGTTCTTCCAGACGTTGATCGGGGCCATCGTCGCGCTGGTCGCGGCGGGCATCACGATTTTTGTGTACACGTTGGGCATCAAGATCGCAGCCCGCGGGCTGATCCTGGGCCGGATTGAAACGGAGGGAAAGGTATGAGTAGCACGCTAGACCCCGGAATGGCGGCGGCCCAGTTGGAAGAGGCAGCCCGGCAGTTGCGCACGCAGGATTACGCCCCGCAGCGACTATGGCAGATGTTGGTCCCGGTCAGCGCGTGGCTGTACGAGCAAACTCTGCCGCCGTGTACCTGCGGTGAGTGGCAGGGGCCATCGTGGAGCCAATACTGGTACTGTTACAGGCATCACCTCGGCGCGGGCAACGTGAGCACACCCCCGAACATCACCTTCGTTTTTCCGCCGGTGGACCTGGAGGAGGCGCGACGATGACGATGCACACCCTGATCCCCTTTCTGGCAGCCCTGGCCGGTTTCGGTTTCCTGGCGATGTGGCTGGCATTGATCGCACCCCGCCGGGTCATTCGTACTGCCGCTGGCCCGGCCACGGCGCAACAACGGATTGTCGTGGCCGAGAACATGCCCTTTGTCCAGAAATTCCTGTACAGCATGGTCAAGGGGCTGATCGGCTTTTTCGCCCCGACCACCGAAGAGGGCGAACTGACCACGGCCAATGCTCGCTATCTGCAACTGCTCAAACAGGCCGACTGGTACTGGGCGCCGGGCGAGCTGAGCGCCCCCACCCCTTCTGCCCCGTTCTGGAACCTGGAGACGCTGTGGGGCTCCAAGCTGGTCTACGCGCTGATGGCCGGGGCCATCGGCTTTGTACTGGTCCTTTTGCCGTGCCTGGCGCTGGGCTTGCCGCCTTTCGTGGCCCTGGCCGGCGCGCTCGTCGGCGCGTTGCAGGGCTGGATCATGCCCGACGGCAAGCTCAAGGCGGCGGTGAAACAGCGCCAGCACGAACTGATCGTCGAGATGGCCTTCCGCATCCCGGAGCTGGCGGCTTACGTCAGCACCGGGCGCTCGCTGCCGCGCGCCTTCCGCTACCTGGCCGGGCGACCGGGCGGCCCGTTCGTGGCCGAGCTGCGCCGCATGCTGGCGATTTACGATGCCACGACCAGCCTGCCCACGGCCATCGAGCAACTGATCGCGCGCAACCGGCTGCGGGCGCTGACCGAGTTCGGCCAGCAAATCCTGATGGTGGAGAAAGAAGGCGGCAGCATCGGCCCGGCGCTGGCCGTGCTGTCCCGCTCGGCGCAGGGCACGCTCAAGCGCCGCCTGGACGAGCAGGCCGCCGACAACGCCGGTGCGATGGGTCTGCCCGTCTCCGGTGGGGCGATGCTGGCCGTGTTCCTGTTGGTCGGCGGTCCGGCGCTGTACATCGTGTTGAGTAGTTTGTGACGACTGCCGACGAACGACGGCAGACCGCCGCTGGATCTCTGGGCGGTCGGTCGTCGGCGGTCAGCGGTCGAAAAAAATCGAAAGGAGTGAACCCAAATGCTAAACATTGCCGTTTTGTACCTGTACTTTTTTGCCGGTGAGCTACGCGGCCTGGTCGCCGACGACCGGGGCCAGAGTGAGACCACCGAGATGCTCATTCGCATCAGCCTGGCGCTGGCGATCATCTTTGCCGTGGGTGCGGTGCTGTACGTTGCCATCACCCAACTAGGCAACGACGTGGCGGGCGACATCGGCGGCGCGTCCTGGGGCGGGTGAGATTTCACCGCCGAGACGCAGAGGGCGCGGAGAAGACCAAAGAAATCTCTGCGTTCTCCGCGTCTCTGCGGTGACAAAGGTGACAAACGGAGCAAGCAAAATGCGCAAGTTGTTACGCGATCAGCGCGGGCAGGCGGAGACGACGACGTGGATCCTGGCCCAGCCGGTCTTCTGGCTGATGGTGGCCATCCTGGTGGCGATCACGATGCTGGGCCTGCGGCGGGCATCGGCGGTGCTGGCCACCCACAACGCGGGGCTGGCGGCAGGCCGGGTGGACGCCGCCGCTGGCGAGGGCGCGGCTGAACACGTCTTGAGTGTGTGGTGGGGCCCTTCGTCAGGCTCAGGGACGGTCCCTGTGGCCGTGACCGAGAGCAGTCAGTTCCGCAGCGTGCAGGCGTACCTGGACACCGAATGGGATACCACGGCGCAGAGCGTGATCGGCTCGCTCTCCATCCGCGCCTCGACCTGGCAACGCAAGGAGGATTTCTATGCCGGTCCGCCGAGTGAAGACGGTTTTGAATGATGAACGCGGCCAGGGTCAGGCGCTCACGCTGATCTTTGCCGTGTTCTTCCTGGCCCTGCTGCTGGGGTTGGGCGTGTTCGTGGCCCACGTGCAGCCGGTCAAGGTGGCGGTGCAGGCCGCCGCCCGCAACTGCGCCCGCATGGCCGTCGAGACGCTCTCGCAACAGCGTGGGCCGGAGCAGGCGCTCACGGCCGCCTACGAGACCCTGGCCCGCCAGAACTTCGATCCAGCCTACGCCGTGGTCACCTTCGAGCAGGGCGGCGAGTGGGACCGGGGCCAGGTCATCGGCTGCCGCGTGCAGTATGCCGTGGACGTGGGCTGGATGCCCTTCGTGGGTCTGTTCTACGGAGGTGACTCGGTCCCCATGGAAGCCGTGGCGATGTCCCGCGTCGAGCCGTACAAGTCGAGATGGGAGGACTGATGACGAGGAGCGAGAAGCGAGAGGCGGGGGGCGAATCCAGAATCGCAAATCTAAAATCCAAAATCCCGAATGACGAACGCGGCCAGTCTATCACGGTGATGTTGATCCTGCTCATCCCGTTGCTGGTGTTGGTGATCGGGTTGGTTTACGACCTCGGCAACGTCGCGGCGGCGCAGACGATTGCCCAGGATGTGGCCGACCTGGCCGCCCAAGATGCTGCCAAACAAATCGACGAGGAACACTTTGCAGCCACCCAGGAGGTCATCCTGACGCCGGACGCGATCTGGTATGCCTCGTTCTGGGTGGACTATATGACCGGGGGCGCGATGGACGTGACCAGCCTGTACACCACGCCCGACGGCCAGGTGGTCCTGGAAGGCGAGGTGACGGTGCGCACGCGCCTGCTGGGGATGATCGGCCTGCCGACCATCCAACGCCATGTGACCGCCGTCGCCCGCCCCCGCTTCGGCGCACAACGAGAGGGAGATTAACGCAGAGTCGCAGAGTCGCAGAGACGCAAAGAAAATCTTTACCTCTGCGTCTTCGCGTCTTTGCGCCTCTGCGTTGAAAAATATAGGAGAGAGACAATGGCACTAAAACAGCAACCTGACACACACAAACCGATATTCAAGGCCACGCCCAAGAAACGGGCCTGGCATCAGCGCCTGACCCCGGCCGCCTGGTTGGTCATCGTCGTGGGCGGGGTACTGGCGATTCTGTTGACCGTGGGCCTATTCGGCAAGCTCTTTGGGAGCCGGGACACGCCTTTCGTGCTCCCGCCCACCGTCACGCCCGTGGTCAAGATGACCCCGACCTCAACGCCGCCGAAAGCGACCGCCACACCGGAAGCCTGGGTGTGGTGGGCCGATGAGATGACGTGCAATGGCAGTGAGTGCATCGCACCCACTGAAGTCATCAGCGACGTGGTGAGGGCGTACTGGGAATGGAAAGAGGTGCTCCCGTACTACCATTACGAACTGGAGATGACGCCCGACGAGCTGGCCCAGTACTACACCGGCGAGTTACTGGACATCCAACTGGAGTTCCTGGCCTTGGTCGAAGAGACCGGCGTAATGTGGGACGGGCAGACGATGCTCACCGAGTACGCCTACGCCACCTACGCGCCTCAAGTGTCCAGTTGCACGCCCGACGGTCTGACGTGTATCGTGGGCGAGACCGTGCGCGGCGAGCCTACGCTGTACAAGTACGATCTGAGCACCCGGCAGATCGTCGAAACCACCCGCCTGGATGACGCATTTGGCGGGGCGAATATCTGGCAATTCAAATATGACGTGGAGGATAGCCAATGGAAAATCGAAAAATATCTCGAATGGGCGCCCGCGCCCTGATCCTCATCGCGGGCATCCTCATCGCGGCGTTTGCGCTGGCGTCGCCGCGCGCGGCCCGGGCGCAATGTATGCCGCCCAGTTGCCGGGATGATGGTGGGGGTGGCAGTCAGCCGCCTGTCCCGCCACAGCCGCCCGCGCCGGACCCGCCGCCCGATCCCGGTGATCCAGGTAACCCCGGCGATCCTGGTGACCCGGGCAACCCGCCTCCTGACGACCCCGGCGACCCCGGTGGCGGGGATGGCGGTGGAGGCGGTAGTCCGCCGCAGCCTGAGCCATCCCCACCCAATCCGCCGCCTCCCGCGCCGCCCTTGCCGCCGGGGGAGCTGGACCCCGCCCCCATCGACCCCGGCGAGGTGGATCAGGGTACGGGCCTGGGGACGTATACCGACTATACCTGCGGCATCATCGGCTTTTGTCCCGAGATGGCCGATTTCACCATCTATACCCCGCCGGACAGTACCAGCGGGGGTTTCATCCTGTCGTGGAGCTGCCGCACGTTCGAGAGCTGCGCCAGCACCGGCGAGCCGGGTGACGACGGGCTGGACCCGCCCTGCGAGCCGACCATCAGCGATGGCGGCGTCGAGTTGGAATGCGCCGGCGACGGCGAACACGGCTTCGATTGGGGCTGGTACATCCAGGTGTGGGCCAGCATTCCCCCTCACCGGGTCAAGCGCACCCCCTTCCCGCGCGGGATGGTCACCGTGGAAAACAAGTTCGACCTGCTGGCCGAGCCGTGGATCAGCGAGTCCGGCGGCCCGCGCTTCGACGGCACGGGCTTTTGGTCGGAGACGGTGAACATCCCCGATCCAATCCGGGCTGAACCGGAACCCGGTGACCTGAAAGATTATGAGATCGGCGTGCGCTGGCGGCGGGTGGGGGACCAGTATCCGGGCTTTGGCGCGGTTCCACCCCACTGCTTCGATTTCGACGAGCGCGAGTGGAATCTGGCTGCCGGGTCGCCCCCGGCCGCGTGTGGCGTGCCCGAAGGCGACGGCCACGTGCGCGTCACGCACAGCTACGAGACCGCCTCCTGGGGCAAGCCGCCCAACGGTCCGCGCGCGGATCTGGAGCGGGGGATCGTGCCCGATCTGTGGGACCTGGAGAGCTACCAGGTGCGCGTGCCCACCTACTGGGTGGTGGAGTGGCGAGACAGGTGGTACGAGTGGGCGGCCACCGGCGAGGTCGAATGGGGCGAGTGCGGCTGCTGGGGACCGCCCGGTGAGCCGAAGGGTGAACCCTATCGGCGCGGCTGCACCCCACCGCCGGGCATCTGTGTGAATCCGGGCGAGTGGTACGGGCAGGTGGGGGACCCCAAGTATGACTGGGTGCTGCACGACACGGACTGGTACGGCCTCGACCTGCGCGACTACGGCTGGCCGACGTGGTACGAGACCTCGTACAGCGTGATCAGCGGCGGGGAGTTCGCCGGGCGCGAGTGGTGGAACGATCCCAGCCCGAATGTCCCCACGCCCATCATCGAGGTGCAGAGTGTGTTGGAGCCGTGAGCAGACGGCAGACAACGTTCAGCCGTATATTCGATGTTCGGCACGAGGCTGTCCGGCGTGAGCCACAGCGCCGTGACCGGATCATACCACCGCGCCCCGATTTTGTACAGACCGGTGGCGGGGTCGTAGATGGAACCGGTGTACAGCCGCAGCGTGACTGTGGCCGGGATCGTGTTTTCCAGGATAGCGCCGTAGGCATCATACTGCGCCCGACCGACGACGGGTTGATCTTTGTCGGTGACTTTTGTGAGAACTCGCCCTGAGCTTGGCGAGGGGTTGCCCAGGTAGTCGTGGTGCAGGTAAAAGCACTGGGGCCACTGACTGCCAGTGGCCCCAGTAACTCAAACGGCGACACAAGCGTACAGGTCGCCATGCTCGACTACTTAAAGCCTGCCCACACCTGCCGCTGCCACTTATCCAGTACTGGTCGGAAGCCTATATAGAAACCGCCAACCTTGTCATGAGGCAAAGGTGTCATGCTGGTGACCCGGTGGTCGAACCACGGTTGGGGAGAGTCGAATTTGACCGGCCAGGCCCGGATGATCGGACCATCCCAATCGACCCCGGTCAGATCGGTTACGTTGGTGGTAATCTCGCCCACGTTACCCACCATATCCCATACTCCGTAGGGGCTGACACCGCCGGGAAAAGTGTCCACTGACGTCATCCAGGTACCGCTTACGTGGCCTGGTGTGTTAACATTGCGCTCCCAGTTGCAGCGAGTGGGGTCCCACTCGTTTCCCCAGGGATAGAGCCGTCCATCCGTGCCTCGGGCGGCCTTTTCCCACTCCGCCGCGTTTGGTAGTCGTGCGCCAATCACTTGGCAGAACAACTCAGCCATTCGCCAATCAGCACTGATGGGAAGTTTTCTATGTTCTGCGGAGAAACCTCTCCAAAACGCGAACTCTTCTTCCAACCCGTTTTGCTTTACGAGAGAACTAGTTGCAAACACACTAGCTTGTTCTTCGGTGATGGGGAAACGAGCGACGTAGAACGTGTCGAGATAGACTAGCCGCTGAGGTATCTCGTGTCGCAGCCAAAAGTCAGGCAAAAGGCTGCGATCTTGGATTCCCCATCTCTTCTTTAACTGTCTCCTTATCCACCCCTCTATGGGTCCCTGTTTGTCTTGCGCCATCCGGGCGCGAAAGCGGGCCGCTTGTTCCTCCGAGAGTCCCATCAGGAACTCCCCCACCGGAATCTCTACCCAATCAATCTCGATCATCTCTGTTTCCCTCATTCACTCACGGCACTTGCCAGGGGAAGAAAGTACGAGTAACTCCGCCGCCGGGGCCGGGCTCGAACAGCCAGCCTGGGGGCGCCTGGGTAGCCCAAGTCTTGTATTTGTTGTAATAGTCCAGTTCGGTGGCATTAAAGACATTCAATATTCGGGTCTCAAGCTCTGAAGCGAGACGAGCATCCCTTCCGCCAGCTATCCACAGATCTACCTCCGGCCCACCGGTAGAGACACCTGTGTTGCGCCAGTCTGTTATCCCCAGCCAGTCTACGGCCACTTTTTCACCGTAAAGTTTGAAGGCCACGTAACGCCGAGCTTGGCCCAGCCGCGTTTCAGCTAGTCGGCCGACGATGTCGATCTCTGTCCCTGCATCCTCGGCAATACGACTCATTTCTGCCGCTTGTGCGGCACTGACACCACGATACCTGCCCGAGAGAATAATGCCTACCACAGGCCAGTTCCCATACTGCAGCACCGTGCCCCAGGCAGAAACCCACTGGCCAGCCCGCATCAATCCATAGGCCGAGATACCGACCCGATTCAACCACACGGCAGCGCCGATCATATCCGTCCCCGCCAGGGTCATCCCATACCCCACCAGGCCCGGCAGCATATAGACGGTCAGGCCGGCCGAGGCGCCCCACAGGCTTGCCTCGGCAAAGCCGCCCACAGTCCATTGATTAGAGGGTGTGGTCAGAGCATATAACCCGGCCCCTCCAGCAGCTCCAATCGCTGCAAACAGTAGCAGCGGATTGTGTCCCGACGGGTCGCTGTAGTTGACCGGATTCTGATAATTGAACGCATACGGGTTCCACGCGCTGGGGTTGTTAACGTCCGGGACGATGGCGTCCGGCGTGAGCCACAGGCCGATGTCAGGATCATACCACCGCGCATCCTGGGCCTGTTCTAAACCCGTCGAAGGATATAACTCAGGCTGTCCTTAATCAGGGAATCCAGGCGGATTTGCAGGTTTGTGACAAGCCGTATCCTGATTTACTTATCTGTGTTAACGATCGAGGTCGTGAATGAAACAAAGGGCAAATCAACGTTTAAACAATCACGAGAGTCATTGAGCTGCACCTCTCCTCCATAGCTTCGCACGATTTTTCGTGCCACGTCCATTCCTGTTCTGATCGATGGTGCACCTTCTAAGAGTGTCTGCGTGGCCTCTGCGGGAGATAAGTTGGTCAGTCTAGTCACACCTTCACCACAAATCGTGATAAGAATTCTTTTTTCTCTTGTACTGAGGTTAATCTGTAACTCTGCCTTTTTCGGCGTCAGAGCAACCAGGTTGCCAATTATGAGTTCTAAAGACCGACGCAACAACTCTTCATTAAAATTACACATTATGGAGGGGAATGGACCAGTGTCTATCTCCAAATGCAATTGGCAGTGTGACATGGAGGCTGAGAAAACACTGACAGTGCCTTTTAGCGCTGATTCCAGATTGACAAGAACAGGATGTTCATTCCGCTCAGAAGTATCTCGTAACGCTTGAATAATTCTAGATGCATCTTTCATCACAGGCGGAATGTTATCAACCTCCGCAAGGATAGCTTCGAGCCACTTTCTCTGGCTTGGACCGACATCCTTTTGCACAAGATCTTCACTCAAATCCAGTATCAGCGTCGCGTAGGATTTAATAGCTTGTATTTTTGCCAAAACCTCGTGAGATAACGTACTTAGCAGTGACTCGGTAAACGGGTCAATATACTCTCGCTTGTTAGGCATCTTTGCACCTCACGGTTTCCAAGTGCTGTCTAGGGCATTCTGGAAGGCAGGTAAATTTCCCAAAAATCTCCTGTTAAATGGATTGACCACAGATCCAGGTTGCCTAAAAGGTTGTTGCCCGTTATCCCCCCAGTGGTTCTCCTGATTATCGCCTTTTGCCCCTGAAAAGACGAAACCATCTGCTGGTACGAGGAATACCTCATAATATTCATTTCCGTGGCTATATAGACGCTACCTCCTGGCTTGGCAATACGCAGAGCCGGATCATGTATATCCTGAAGCACACTAGGGTGCGGAGCAATAGCTATGACTTCGTCAGCGAATCCTGTCGGGACTATAGAGGGTGAGAACATATCTCCCATTTTAAGCCAGGTATTAGGCGGTAGTTTTCCTCTTGACCGAAGCCCTTCCAAATAGCGAATAGCATCGGGATCAATATCCACTGCGCCAACTAGATGGCTTGGTCTCGACCGCGCAATGACCTCCAGATTTCGACTGAGCCCCGGACCCAGTTCCAGTGTGACCTTTCTGGCCTCTCGTATCTCATCGACTCGCTCTGCTGCCCGTGCTATTCCTACCGCTTCATCTCCCCATCCCAACCCAGTGACGCCTGGCAACAAATTGATGAAATCCAGGAACAGATCGAATCCAGTGCCCAAACCCGGTGCTCCGACAAAGCTGGCAAGGCTTGAGGCAAAGAAACCCACATCCAGCAGATCCCAGATGGGAAAATGCCCCGACGGGTCGCTGTAATTGACCGGGTTCTGATAATTGAACGCGTAGCCATTCCACGCAATGGGGTTGTTAACGTCCGGCACGATAGCGTCCGGAGTGAGCCACACGCCGATGTCAGGATCATACCACCGCGCGCCGATTTTGTACAGACCGGTGCTGGGGTCATAGATTGAGCCGGTGTACAGCCGCGTGGTGATGGCAGCAGGAATCGTATTTTCGAGCAGCCGGCCAAAGGCATCGTAGTGGGGGGGGGGGGG
>DAOTXN010000063.1:0-35370 GCA_034435435.1 Anaerolineae bacterium
TCTCTTTGCTCGAAGTCGTCATACGCTCAATGTTACCGCAGTTCTCCATTTCCACAAGCGCCGAAAGCCAGATGGCGGCGATGGCGGTACTCAACTTGACAATTTTGAAAAAACCTTAACTTGTGACCAATGCGCTCAGCCAGTATTTTGAGACGCTCGACATCCAGCACATGTTTGCTTTCATCAACTATGAGGAATTCGGGCTGATTTTTGGCCTCACCGTCGAGTTCGCCAGCGAATTTGATCAGGGTATATTCGATACCGGTTTACAACAGATAGAAACCTTCGCTCAAGCAGGTGTGAAATTAGCGGCAGTCGAAGGGCTAAACGTTCGTGAGGCGGAGGCGCTTGTGGGCTTGGAGGACATTGGCAATGTGTCGAGCGGAGTAACGTTCGTGCTCGAGGCGGAAGGCGCGTTTCTCCGTTTGGACCTGATAGGATTTCGCAGGGGCATAGTTGGCGCTGTTGTTGAAGTGGTGTACCAAGAGGGGGAAGAGCCACTAATGTCGGTTAAAGACCTCGCCCAGCTACTGGATAGTCGCATCGCGGCATCGCTGGCTGAGGACTGAGGTGCGGTTCACCAGCGATTACCATTTCAAGCAGGTCGGGGGGCACCTCCCGACCTGCTTTTCTTGCCTTGACACTCTGTCAGAAACAGCTATAATTCGGTTTACTGGTCAGACCTCTTACCAGAAGCCAAGACCTGGCAGGTTCTTGAAACCTGCCAGGTCTGGCAAGGAGCATCCATGAACTGGTCATCGCCCTCCCGCCCCGCCGAGCTCACCGAACAACGCCTGATTCAGGCCATCCTGGATGGCGCATTCCCGCCCGGCAGCGCCCTGCCCGGCGAGCGCGAGCTGGCCGCCCAACTGGGCGTCACCCGCCCCACGCTGCGCGAAGTGTTGGGTCGTTTAGCCCGCGATGGCTGGTTCGACATCCAGCACGGCAAGCCCACCCGCGTGCGCGACTTTTGGCGCGAGGGCAATCTGGGCGTGCTTGGCGCATTGGTGCGCCACAGCGACAAACTGCCCGACGACTTTGTGCCCAACCTGCTGGCCGTGCGGCTGTGCATGGCCCCGGCCTACACCCGCGCCGCCGTCGAACGCGACGCGCATACCGTGGTCGCGCTGCTGGATGGCTACCCCGACTTGAAAGACATCCCCGATGCCTTTGCTCAGGCCGACTGGGACCTGCACCGCGGACTGACGCTGGTCTCGGGCAACCCGGTTTTTACCTTGATTCTGAACGGCTTTGCCGATTTTTACGTGCAGATGGCTCGGTTGTACTTTGCCCAGCCGCAAGCGCGGGCCGAGTCGCGGGCCTGGTATAGCGATTTATTGGCCGACGCCCGGGCCGGCGACGCCGCCGCCGCCGAGCAGCGGGCGCGGCAGGTGATGCAAAAAAGCATCGAATTGTGGGAACGTGCGACGCACGTGTAGGAGGTGCATCCATGCGACGCTGGAATGGCTGGGGCGACGACACGATCACGTATCCTGTACCTGCGGGAGCGCGCAGATTCTTGAACGATGTGCTTGGCCCGGCCACGCCGCCTCAAGACGCGACGCTGGCTGATGTGGTCGCCACTGTACCGCCGAGCCGTCTGCCCACCCACCCGCTGGTCAGCGCCGACCCGGAGACCCGTGCCCGCCACGCCCGCGGCCAGAGCTTCCCCGACTGGGTCGCGCTGCGCTCCGGGCAGGACCTCCGCTTTCCCGACGGCGTGGCCTACCCCACCGACGCGGGGCAGGTGCGCGATTTGATTCGTTTTGCCGCTGAGGTCGGCGCGCAGCTCATTCCCTACGGCGGCGGGACCAGCGTGGTCGGTCACATCAACCCGCTGCCGGGCGACGCTCCCGTGCTCACCGTGGACCTGGCTCGGCTCAATCGGTTGAGCGCATTCGACGCCACCAGCCACTTGGCGACCTTTGGCGCGGGCATTGCCGGCCCCGACCTGGAAGCTCAACTGCGGGCGCGCGGGACGACGCTGGGCCACTTTCCGCAATCCTTTGAGCTTTCGACGCTGGGCGGGTGGATCGCCAGCCGCTCCAGTGGCCAGCAGTCCTACTATTACGGGCGCATCGAAGACCTGTTCGCGGGCGGCCACGTCGAGATGCCCGCCGGCCCGCTGGACCTGCCGCCGCACCCGGCCAGCGCCGCCGGGCCGGACCTGCGCCACCTGATCCTCGGCTCCGAGGGGCGTTTCGGGATCATCACCGAGGCCACGGTGCGCGTCAGCCCGCTGCCGCAGCGTGAAGATTTCCACGCCATCTTTTTCCCCGATTGGGACAGCGGCCACACGGCGCTGCGCGAGATGGCCCAGGCGCGCCTGCCCGCCTCCATGCTGCGCCTCAGCAACGCCGTCGAGACCGAGACCACGCTGATCCTGGCCGGTCACGCGCGGTTGGTCGGGCTGGCCGAGCGGGCGCTGCGCGCGGTGGGGTTCGGTGAGGAAAAGTGCCTGCTGCTGTTCGGGGTCACGGGCAGCGGCAAAGCCGTCAAGCGCGCCCGCACTGACCTGATCGCCATCGCCAAAGAGCACAGCGGGCGGCACGTGGGCACGTACATGGGCGGCAAGTGGCGCGAGAGTCGCTTCCTGTCGCCGTATCTGCGCAACACGCTGTGGGAACTGGGCTACGCCGTGGACACGCTGGAAACCGCGCTGCCGTGGTCGGCCATCCCCCCGACCATCGAGGCGGTTCAAGCGGCGCTGCGCACCGGGCTGGAGCCGTTCGGCGAGCGGACGCACGTCTTTGCCCACCTTTCCCACGTCTATACGCACGGGGCCAGCTTTTATGTGACCTATCTGTTCCGTATTGCATCGGACCCCGACCGAACATTGCAGCGCTGGCACATTCTAAAAAATGCCGCCAGCCAAGCCATCGTGGCCGCCGGGGGCACCATCAGCCACCAGCACGGCGTGGGCGCGGATCACTTGCCCTATCTGGCAGCGGAAAAGGGCGCGTTGGGGATGCAGGCGCTGGAGGCCGTGCGGCAAACCTTCGACCCACAGGGCTTGATGAATCCAGGGAAACTGCTGGATGGATGACGAAGGACGAAGGACGAAACGTTCGTCATCCGTCATTCGTCCTTCGTCAGAAACACGAGGTAGAGATGTGGACCACAGGCTGGCGCGAAGAAATCTGGAACAGACTCACTGCCGACGAGCAGGAAATCCAAAATCCAAAATCCAAAATCCAAAATCCAGAATCCAAAATCCAGAATCCCCCCTGGGATGTGCTCGTGATCGGCGGCGGCATCACCGGCGCGGGCATTTTGCGCGAAGCGACGCGCCTGGGGCTGAAAACGCTGCTGGTCGAAAAGCGCGACTTTGGCTGGGGCACCTCCAGCCGCTCGTCCAAGCTGGTGCACGGCGGGCTGCGCTACCTGCGCAGCGGGCAGATCGGGCTGACGCGAGCCTCGGTCAAAGAGCGCGAGCGGCTGCTAGATGAAGGGCCGGGACTGATCGACCCGCTGGGCTTTTTGCTGGCCACCTACGAGGGCGACCGCCCGCCCGGCTGGGTGTTCGAGGCCGGTCTGACCGTGTACGACCTGCTGGCGCTGCGCTGGACGCACAAGCAGTACGACGCGCACGACTTTCAACTGCTGGCCCCGCACATCGCCACCGCGGGCTTGCAGGGCGGCTTTCGCTACGGCGACGCCCAGACCGACGACGCCCGCCTGGTGCTGCGCGTGATCCGCGAGGCCGTGCGAGCCGGCGGCGTAGCCCTCAACTACGCCGCCGCCGAATCGCTCCTGACCGACGGGACAGGCCAGGTCAACGGCATCCTCCTCCGCGACGCTGTTCGTCCTTCGTCTCCCCCCCTTGGGGGGGGCCTTCGTCCTGTTCACGCCCGCGTCGTCATCAACGCCACCGGCGCCTGGGCCGACCGGTTGCGGGAGCAAATAGGGGCAGAGGCGCGCATCCGTCCGCTGCGCGGCAGCCACCTCATCTTTCCGGCCTGGAAACTGCCCGTGGCTCAGGCCATCAGCTTTTTGCACCCCCGCGACCGCCGCCCGGTGTTCATTTTCCCGTGGGAGGGCATCACGCTGGTCGGCACCACCGACGTGGATCACGAACAGCCGTTAGACGATGAGCCGGGCATCAGCGCCGACGAATTTGGATATTTGATAGAAGCGGTCAACGCCCAGTTCGCTTCACTCAACCTGACGCCTACCGACGTGCTGGCTACCTTTGCCGGCGTGCGACCGGTCGTGGGCACCGGCAAAGCCGACCCATCCAAAGAATCGCGCGACCACGTGATTTGGGACGAGCAGGGCTTGCTCACCGTCACCGGCGGCAAGCTGACCACCTTCCGGCTCATCGCGCTGGACGCGCTCAGAGCCGCCCGCGAGCGGCTGCCCGATATGCCCAAACCCGACAAAAAACACGCCGTGCTCGACCCGATTGAGGTAGATCTGCCGCAAATCGCCGACGCCGACACCCGCAAACGCCTACTGGGGCGCTACGGAGCCGACGCGCCGGCGCTGGTCGAGGCGGCCCAGGCAGGCGAATTGGAGCCAATCCCTGCTACCAAGACGTTGTGGGCCGAGTTGCGTTGGGCTGCCCGCGCCGAGGGCGTGGTGCACCTGGACGACTTGCTGTTGCGGCGCGTGCGGCTGGGGCTGTTGACAGACGGGGGCGCTTGTCCGATAATGGAGCACATCCGGGCCATTGTCCAGCCGGAGCTGGGTTGGGACGACGCGCAGTGGAAGGCCGAAGCAGCGCGCTATGCTGAGCTCTGGCGGAATTATTACAGCATCCCCGAGGGCGTGGCGGAGGCACTGGCCGAGCCGGCGGTCACGGAGTCGCTGCCGACGCTGTGGGCGCCAGAGGCGCAAAGGCCCAGGCCACTCTATCGACGGTACGGAATATTGGCGCTGGTGGCGTTGCTCATCTTGGGCTGGTTAGCGAGACGACGCTTGAGCAATCGAAAGTAATGACTGAAAGTAGCGACGTGCCCAAGAGACACATATTACGAGAGGCCCGCCAACTGGCCTTCGATGAGATATTTCGTGTCCCTCAACCGGAACATAGCCTCGCCATTGACCATTCCTTCCCCGAAGCGTTCGTAGATGCGCTTTCCCGGCAGGAGGTATTCAACAAACACCTGTTTCGCCCCAACACCTATCTGCATAAATGGTGGGCGCGGCGCTGCGGCACGACGTTCCGCGCTATTCTCAAGCAGTTTGTGCTCGACCCTGAGCGGCGCGATTACTATGCGCCCGGCGGGTTGGAAGGTAAGGTCGTGCTCGATCCGATGATGGGAGGCGGGACGACGCTGCACGAGGCCATTCGCCTGGGCGCGAATGTCGTCGGGGCCGACATTGACCCGATTCCTGTTGTGCAAGCGCGCGCCTCTCTGACCTGGGCAGCGTTGAGCGATTTGAGATCCGCTTTCGACCGCTTTTTTACCGACCTGTATCACTCGATCGGACACTACTTTCAGACCGAATGCCCCATTTGCCAGCAGACAGTAGACACCCAATACACCCTCTACGGCCTGCGAAAGGTCTGCGCCTGCGGTGAAGTGGTTCAAATCGACCAATACGATTTGCGCCACGAAGCCGGGCGCACGATTCGTATTTGGCCGGAGACCTGGGAGATCGGCGATCATCACAGCCGCCTCAAAGGTGTTCCCAGAGCCCAGCGTCTCATCACCAAGGACGACAAGATATGCCCGAGCTGCGAGCAGGAATACCAGGAATTGCTCGCCGCGCCCTTTTACGCCCGCTACACACCGATGGCGGTGGTAGCGAGTTGTCCAGAGCACGGTCTGTTTTTCCGCCCACCTGGCGCAGAGGATCTGGAGCAGATTGCCCAGGCCGAAGCGCAGCGCGAGCGCTTGAGTTTTGGGCGATTGGAAGATTTCAGCGTACAGGGCGGTCCCAAGTCCGGCGATTTGCTCAGGCGCAACGTCCACTCATATCTGGACCTGTTTTCCTCGCGTCAACTGCTGTACCTTTACCACGCCATTCGACTATTGGATCAGCTCAAAGGGGTCGCAAAACTCAATCTGGGAATGCTCGTTTCCACCTCGCTCGAGTTCAATGCCATGCTGTGCGGTTACAAGGGTTGGTATCAGCGCCGGCCGGGAGCCATTCGGCACGTCTTTGCCCTGCACGCCTATGCCTTTCAATACACGGCGTTGGAGAACAATCCCGTTAATCCTGAAAAATCATCGGGCAATCTGCAACTGTTGTTCCACGACCGCATTGAGCGCGGGCGCAAATGGGCTACAGCGCCGGTTGAACGCAGAATAGGCCACAATGGTAAGAGTCAGACGGTCAAGATTCCAGGAGAAGTAGACGGGGGTGTTGAGGTTTTCAGTCAAGCCGACCTGGACGCCGGTCGCCAGAAATTCTGGCTGGTCCACGGCGACTCGCGCCAAATGCCGCTAGACGACCATTCGATAGACCTGATCGTGACCGACCCGCCTTACTATGACAGCGTGCAATACAGTAATCTGGCGGCCTTTTTTCGGGTGTGGCTGGCGCGGCTGCTGCCGGGCGAAGTGGACTGGACCTACGATGAAGCGCGTAGCGCCGTCGCGCCACAGGCGACGGACAATACCAGCAGCTTTCTGGAGGTCATCGGGGGTATTTTTATCGAATGTGGGCGCGTGCTCAAGCGCCATAGCGGGCGACTGGTGTTTACTTTCCACCACTGGGATCCGAATGCCTGGGCAGAGTTGACTATTGCGCTCAAAGCGGCCGGCTTTCGGTTGATGAACGCCTACGTCGTGTTTTCAGAGCACCCGATTTCGGTACACATCAACAACCTCAACTCGCTCAAGCATGACAGTATATTGGTTCTGGCGTTGGATGGCGACGTGCCAGCGGTTTCTTGGTCACCTGTGGAAGCCATTGATAGCGGTGACAGTGAAACCTTTTGTCGCCAATGCAGTATGGCGCTGGGTTGGCTATTAGAAAGTGATTACCCGACGGATGAAATTCGCAGCATTTGGAAAGATTTGATTCGTTGAAATGACCACCGACCTCCTCCTCTCCATCGACGTCGGCACCCAGAGCATCCGCGCCCTGCTGTTCGACCTGCGCGGCCAGCTCGTCGCCAGGAGCCGCGCGCCCATCCAGCCGTACTTTTCCGAGCGCCCCGGTTGGGCCGAGCAACACCCGGCCTACTTTTGGGAGTCGCTATGCCGGGCCTGCCAACAACTGTGGGCGCAGAGCGGCGCGCTCAAAGAGGCGGTCAAAGGCGTGGCGCTGACCGCGCAGCGGGCCACCGTGATCAACGTGGATCAAGACGGCCAACCGCTGCGCCCGGCCATCATCTGGCTGGACCAGCGCCGCACCGAGGGCCTGCCCCCGGTCGGCGGGTTGTGGGGATTGGCCTTCAAGCTGGCCCGCGCCGGCGAGACGGTGGCCTATTTGCAGGCCGAGGCCGAGGCCAACTGGATCCGCACCCACCAGCCCGACGTGTGGGACCGGACCCACAAATACCTGTATCTGTCGGGCTATCTGACCTACCGGCTCACCGGGCGCTTTGTGGACTCGGTGGGTTGCCAGGTGGGTTACATGCCCTTCGACTACAAGCGCCTGCGCTGGGCCGGCCGGCGCGACTGGAAGTGGCAGGCCGTGCCGATGGACCAGACCCTGTTGGCCGAGTTGGCGCCCCCGGCGGGCCTGTTGGGCGAGATCACCGTCGCCGCTGCCGCCGACACCGGCATCCCGGCCGGGCTGCCGCTGGTGGCCGCCGCCGCCGACAAGGCCTGCGAGGTCATCGGCGCGGGCTGCCTGGAACCCCACATCGGCTGTCTGAGCTACGGCACGACGGCCACCATCAACACCACCCACACTAAATACGTCGAGGTCATCCCGCTCATCCCGCCCTACCCGGCCGCCGCGCCCGGCGCGTACAGCCTGGAAGTGTCTATCTATCGCGGCTACTGGATGGTGAGCTGGTTCAAGCAAGAGTTCGGCCTGCGTGAGCAGCTCATCGCCGAGCAGCGCGGCCTCCAGCCAGAAGAATTATTCGACGAATTGGTCAACCAAGTCCCCCCCGGCGCGATGGGGCTGACCCTGCAACCTTACTGGTCGCCGGGCCTCAAAGTGCCCGGCCCGGAGGCCAAAGGGGCCGTCATCGGCTTTGGCGACGTGCACACCCGCGCCCACGTCTACCGGGCGATTCTCGAAGGGCTGGCCTACGCGCTGCGCGAGGGAGCCGAGCGCACCGCCCGGCGCAGCCGCGTCCCGATCACTGAATTGCGCGTGGCCGGGGGCGGCAGCCAGAGCGACGCGGCCATGCAGCTCACCGCCGATATTTTCGGTCTGCCCGCGGCCCGCCCGCACGTGTACGAGGCCTCGGGGTTGGGCGCGGCGATTGACGCGGCGGTCGGGCTGGGTCTGCACCCCGACTTTGGTAGCGCCGTGCGCGAGATGACCCATCCCGGCCACACGTTTGAACCCAACCCGGAGACGCAGGAGATTTACGAGGGTTTGTATCAGCGGGTCTACAAACAGATGTACAAGCAGCTCAAGCCGCTGTACGAAGAAATCCGCGCCATCACCGGGTATCCGTCGCCGCGTTGATAGGGATTGTTCTCATGGACTTGAAATTCTCCCCTGTCCGTGTACAATTGGCCCTTTCGCAATGCAAAGCAATTCAGATTCGAGAGGAACGTTTATGGCCCCACCAGACCCCCGTATCGCCGAGCTGCGCGAGATGCGCGAAAAGGCCCGTCAGGGCGGCGGGCCGGAGCGCGTCGCTCAACAGCACTCCAAGGGCAAGCTGACCGCCCGCGAGCGGCTGCGCCTGCTGCTCGACCCCGGCACGTTCAACGAGCTGGAGCCGTTCATCACCCGGCGTGACGACGAAATGGATTTACCCGGCGAAAAGATCATGGGCGACGGCGTCGTGACCGGCTATGGTCAGGTTGACGGGCGCACCGTGTACGTGTACGCCCAAGATTTCACCGTGTATGGCGGCGCGTTGAGCGAGATGCACAGTCACAAAATCTGCCGCGTGATGGACCTGGCCGTGCGCAACGGCGCACCCATCCTCGGGCTGATCGATTCCGGCGGCGCGCGCATCCAGGAGGGAGTGCGCAGCCTGGGCGGGTACGCCGAAATTTTCCGGCGCAACGCCCAATACTCCGGCGTCGTCCCGCAGATCAGCGTGATGCTCGGTCCGTGCGCGGGCGGCGCGGCCTACTCGCCGGCCCTCACCGACTTGATCATCATGGTCGAGCAAGCCTCCTTCATGTTCATCACCGGCCCGCAGGTCATCCAGGCCGTCACTGGCGAAAAAGTGGACGTCGAAGATCTGGGTGGGGCCGCCGTGCACATGAGCGTCAGCGGCACGGCGCACTTGGCCGCGCCGTCGGAACAGAAAGCTTTGGAGCTGTGCCGGCGCGCGTTGGGCTACCTGCCCTCCAACAACGTCGAAAACCCGCCCTTTGCACCGCCGGCCGACGACCCGCTGCGCATGGACGAGGAACTCAACGCCATCGTCCCGCTCGACCCCGGCGCGCCGTATCCCATGCACGAGGTCATCGAAAAAATCGCAGACCGGGGCACTTTTTTGGAAATCCAAGCGCTGTGGGCGCGCAACGCCATTGTGGGCCTGGCGCGGCTGGGGGGACACAGTGTGGGCATCGTGGCCCAGGAACCCAGCGTGATGGCCGGCGTGATCGACATTGACGCCTCGGATAAAATCTCGCGCTTTGTGCGTCTGTGCGACTGTTTCAACGTGCCGCTGGTCACATTCGTGGACTCGCCCGGTTTTCTGCCCGGCGTGGATCAAGAGCACCGCGGCATCATCCGCCACGGGGCCAAAGTGTTGTACGCCTATTCAGAGGCCACGGTGCCCAAGATCACCGTCATCACCCGCAAGGCCTACGGCGGCGCTTACGTGGTGATGGGTAGCAAATACCTGGGCACCGACATCACCTACGCCTGGCCCAGCGCCGAGATCGCCGTGATGGGGGCCGAGGGCGCGGTCAACATCCTGTTTCGCAAAGAGATCGCGACAGCCGCCGACCCCGCCGCCGAGCGGGCCCGCCTGGCCGAGGACTATCGCCGGCGTTTCAACAACCCCTACTTTGCGGCCGGCGCCGGATACGTGGACGACATCATCGAGCCGCGTGAGACGCGGGCACGCATCATCACCTCACTGGCGGCGCTGCGGGACAAGTTCTCCCCCGCGCCGCGCCGCAAACACGGGAATATCCCGGTGTGAGCAAGGAAATTGGTAGATTGGGAATTGGGAGGCAAAGTTGGAAACGGCTTTGGAGATCACAGTCATCGGCATGGGGCTGGTGTTTGGCGCGATCTTGCTGTTGTGGGGGGTGATGGCGGCGCTGGTGCGTGTCACCGCCGAGCGCGCCCCGGCCACGACCGAGCCGGACGAAAAAGCCATGGCCCGTGAACAGAGACGCCGGGCCGCCGTGGCCGCCGTGGCCGTGGCGCTGGCCCAGGAGGAGGCGTTGGAGCCGCGCCACTTTCCGCTGCCGCCGACGGCGCTGGTCAGCGCGTGGCAGGCCGTGCGCCGCGCCGACCAACTAGGACAACGAGGTTCACCGCGATGAGATACCGGGTCAAGGTACAAGAACAATGGTTCGAAGTCGAAATCGAAAATCTGCGTCAGCGCCCGATCCTGGCCACGGTCGAGGGCGAGACGTTTGAGGTATGGCCTGCCAGCGAGCTACCCAGTCAACTGACCGCAGCCACCCCGACCGTGCGGACGCCGGAGATGGTCGAGCCATCCGCACCCGCCAGCCCCACAACTGAGCCGGGCGCCGACGATAAAGCTGTGCGTGCGCCCATTCCGGGTGTGGTCGTGTCGGTAGCGGTGCAGCCCGGCGACCAGGTGCAGCCCGGCCAGGAATTGTGCGTCATCGAGGCCATGAAAATGAACAACCCCATCCGCGCCGCCCGCGCTGGAACCATCGCTACGGTGTACGTGTCGCCGGGGCAGCACGTGCGTCACCATGGGCGGTTGATAGAGTACGCAGAGTGACGTGTTGCGTATGGCGTGTTCCGTCTACGCTACACACATAGATCACAGGGCGCAGCTATGGATTTTACACAGCTTTTCGAAGAGCTATCCAAAGGGCTGACCCATTTTACGTCCGGCCACGCGCTCATGATCGGCGTTGGCGCGGCGCTGGTCGCACTGGCGGTGATCAAAGAGTACGAGCCGGTGTTGCTGTTGCCTATCGGCTTTGGCTGTATCCTGGCCAATATCCCGCTGACAGGCATGACCGACGAGCACGGGTTGTTCGGCATTTTGTACCACGCCGGCATTCTAACCGAGCTTTTCCCATTGCTCATCTTTGTCGGCGTGGGCGCGATGATTGATTTTAGCCCGCTGTTGTCGCAGCCCAAGTTGGTGTTGCTGGGCGCGGCGGGGCAGTTTGGCATCTTTGGCACGCTGATTCTGGCGACGCTGCTGGGCTTTCCACTCAACGAAGCGGCCTCGATTGGCGTCATCGGCGCGATTGACGGGCCGACCTCGATTTTTGTCGCTACCCAACTGGCTCCGCGCCTGCTGGCGCCCATCGCTGTGGCCGCCTATTCGTACATGAGCCTGATTCCCATCATCCAGCCGCCGATCATGCGCCTGCTGACCACGCGCGAGGAGCGCCGCATCCGCATGGAATACGCCCCCCGGCCCGTCTCGCGGCGGGCGCGGGTGGCCTTTCCCCTCGTCGTGACATTGCTCGTCGGTTTGCTTGTGCCCGAAGCAACGCCGCTCATCAGCATGCTCATGCTGGGTAACTTGTTACGCGAGAGCCAGGTCGTCGAGCGGTTGCGCAAAGCCGCCGAGAACGAAATCATCAACGTCGCCACGCTGTTTTTAGGGCTGACCATCGGCGCGACGATGACGGCGCAGAGCTTTCTCAATTGGGATACGTTGGGAATTATGGCCCTGGGTCTGCTGGCCTTTGTGTTGGACACGGCCGCCGGGCTGCTGTTCGGCAAGCTGATGGCGGCCTTGAGCGGCGGCAAGATCAACCCGCTCATCGGCGCGGCGGGCATCAGCGCCTTTCCGATGGCCGGGCGGCTGGCGGCGAAAATGGCCCAGGACGAGGATTTTGAGAACTTTATCCTGATGCACGCCATGGGCGCCAACACCGCCGGTCAACTGGGCAGCGTGATGGCGGGCGGCGTGTTGCTGGCGCTGGTGTCGGGGTTGGTTTAATACGCCCCCAATTCGTGCAGGCGCTCGTCGTCGATGCCAAAGTGGTGGGCCAGCTCGTGCAGCACGACCTTGCGCACGCGGTCGGGGATTTCTGCCGGTGTGCGGCAGACGGCCAGGATAGGCAGGCGAAAGAGTGTGATCTTGTCGGGCAGCACCAGCCCATAGTGCATGCCGCGCTGGGTCTGCGGCACCCCTTCGTACAGGCCGAGCAGCGTCTCGCCGGGGCGTAGGCCCATGCGCCGGCGCTGCGCTGCCGACGGCGCTTCGGCCACTGTCACTTCCACATTGTCCAGCATGGTCTGCACCCAGGCCGGCAGCTCTTCCAATGCCCGCACAACCAATTGCTCAAAATCCGTCCGGTCCACGCTCGTCATCCGTCCTTCGTCCTTCGTCATTCGTCAATTGTCACAACCGTGACAAAAACCGCGTCGGTCCCGTCGGGCAGCGCCAGACGTGCGCCCGTGTCCGGGTCGTATAGTCCGGCGACCAGGGTGTATTCGCCCGGCGGTGCGGCGGCGGGAATGTCGAGCACACGCACGTCGAGCACGACTTCGCCCGCCGCCCAGCCGGTGGTGGGGCGGGTCCAATTCACTGGCTCGCCGTCCGATTGGGTGAGCAGGCTGCCGTCGGGCCGCAGCAAGTGCATAAAGACCCGATAACTGGTTTCCATTTCTGCGCGAGCTTGCCAGGCCAGCGTGGCGGTGAGGATGGTAGGCGGCTGTAAAGTCGTGCCGGGTGCGACGTTTGCGCCCAGCAAAATCACCTGGTCGCCCAACTCGGCGGCGGTGACGATGTCCAGCGGCGGCGCTGTCCACATGCGCTCCGGCGCGTTCACGCGCAACTGCCCCAGCTCGACCGCGTCCGCGCCAACGCGCAATTGCCACGTATAGTCGCCGCTCTCCAACGCGCCGGGGATGCGCAGCACGTGCTGGCCGCGCCACAAGTCGCCGGGCTGCCATTCGGTCGTGGGCCAGTCCTCGCGCACTGGGGGCAGGTCCCAGGCGGCGGCCTCGCTTCCGGTCCCGTCCACCAGAGCCAGATGTGTGGTTAGACCGCCGACGGCTGACGGCTGGCGGCTGGCCATCTGCCAGAACAACGTGATAAGCATGGGGTCGCCGGGGGCGGCTTGCTCGCGGTCGAGACTGGCGCCGACGAGCGTGAGCGACCCTATCTCCGCGTCGAGCCGGGTCTGCATCGGCACGTCGGCGGGGTCGGGAGAATGGGTCGGGCGCTCGACGCGCACGGTCCCCAATTCCAGCGCCGGGCCGATGGCGACGCCGTCGGGCGCGTAGGCAGTGAGCGGCGTTTGCGGGTCGGCTTTGTCGAACGCGGTCAGCGCCAAGCGATACTCGCCCGGTGGCGCGCCGGGCAGCAGGTCGGCCAGGTAAGCCGTCAACCCATAGCCGTCGGCGGGCCAGGTAGAAACTGGCGGCGGCGTGCGGTGCCAGCGCGGCGCGCGCATGCCTACCTGTGTCCACGGGCGACCGTCGGCGTCGAGCAGTGTTAGCGAGGCGGCGTAGTCGTGCCCTGCCGGGTTGAGGGCGCGCCAGTAGAGGACGACCTCGAGCGCGCCGCCGCTGGCGACCTTGTCGGGCAGCCGGTCGTGGCCCAGTAACATCCAGCGCTGGTCAAAGTTGATGGCGTAGGGATGGTCCACGCCGCGCAGTTGTCCGTGCTCCAGGCGCGTCTGGCGCAGCGGGGTGTGACCGGATGCAATGAGCCAGTAGGCGGCGAGGACAAAAGCCAGAGTAAACAGGGCGATGGGAAGATTGGGTCGTGGTGAGAGCGCGGATTGTGCTCCGCGCAGGGCGCGCAAGCGCAAGACTATTAGGAACACAGCCGCCGCGCCGAGAGCCGATAGAAGGGCAGCGAACGAGCGCAGCGGCGTCGAGCCGAACGCCACACGGATCGTGTGTCGTCCGGCGGGCACGTCGAACGCGATCAGGCCGTGTGGATCGCTGGGGGTCACTTTTACCGGCCGGCCGTCCACACTGGCCCGCCAGCCGGGGTAATAGAAGGCCAGGTAGGTGGCCTGGAACGGCTGCGGGCTGAGCAACTCGATTTCGGCGCTGGTGGGACCATAGTCGGCGTGCAGGATTTCCGCGCCAGGGGGCAGCGCAGCAGGATCAAGGCGACGCACTGATCCGCCGCTGGCGTAATCGGCCAAAAGCTGCGGGTGGTCGGGCATTTGCTTCACCCACACCGGCAAATACTCGCCTCCGGCGGTAGCGCCCAGGGTGCCGGTGGCATACTCCCAGCGGATCATTCCGGCCACGCTGGTGTCGCCCGGCGGCGCGCAGTGGTCGGGGAAAAACCAGCCCTGATGGGCTAGAAAAAGCGTGACAATGAGACCCGCGCTGAGCAGGTCGGCGCGCAACGGTTTGTCGGTCAGCGCAGAGACGGCAGCTCCGGCAAGCACAGCAGCGCACAAAGCCGCCGGTCCCAAAAAGCGCCAGGGGAATTGGGCATACGTCAGCAACGGTGCGTGGTCCCACAGTAAGCGCGTAACAGGCAGGGTCATCAGCCCGAAACCGGCCATGCCCACGAGCAACAGGACGACGAGCCATCGCTGGGTGCGCGCGTAACGCCGCCAGCCCAGCAGTGACAGCAAGGCAATCAGCGCCGGGACCAGCCCCAACGCGCGCGGCGGCCAGTCGTTGACCAGCGCCGGATCGGTGACGCGGGGCAGGGCCAGCAGATCGTTCCAGGACAAAAAGTTGTTTCGATAGTCAAACACCCACACGCCCAGCAGCCGCTCGGTCTGCACCCACTCGCGCTCGGCCAGACCGGGCAGCCAGAAAAACGCCGTCAAGCCCAGCCCCAAAACGAGAGGAAGCGCCCCGCGCGCCAGGTCCTTGAGTGCAAAGCGCGCGTTATCGGTCGACGGGAGCAAGAGCACGCCGAAAAATAGCGGGCCGAATAAAAAGGCGAATAGATTGTGCGTCAGGATCAGTGCGGCGAAACCGAGCGACGCGACCAGTAGTGCGCCGACGCCGCCGCGACGCAGGCGCCAGCGACTCAGCCCCCACAGCACCAGCGGCGGCAACCACCAGGCAAAGGCCTCCGACAGGCTGCCGCGATTAAATACGTCGTAGGCCTGAAAGGGCGCGTACACGTAGGCCACGGCAGCCACGAGTCCGGCCCGCCGGCCCAAGTGCTCGGCGGCAAAAAGATACACCGTCAATCCTGAAAGTAGTAGCCCCAGCGCGAAGGTGAAATTGACAGCGCGGACCCAGGGCAGGCCCATGAAATGCCAGGCGGCGGCGACGTAGGCCGAGAGCGGCGAGACAAAATTGAACAGCGGAAAACCGTAGCCGTGGGCCATGTCGGCGGCCCAGCGCGGATAGAGCACGCCCTGGCGCAGCATGTGCTCCACCTCGACGCCGCGCCACAGGTGGAAGGTGTTGTCGTAGCCACAGGTGAATTGCGAGCCGAGGAGCGGGATGAGCGCGGGAAAGATGAGCAGAATAGGCGTGAAACGCAAAATGTGAAACGTGAAACGTGAAACGTGATTTGTTTTTCGTCCTTCGTCACTCGTCATTCGTCAACCGTCACGGCGGTGATGAAAACGGCGTCGGTCCCGTCGGGCAGGGTCAGGCGGGTGTTGGAGTTGGGGTCATAGAGACCGGCGACGAGTGTGTAATCTCCTGGCGGCGCGTCGGCGGGGAGGTCAAGCGTTCGTACGTCGAGCAGGATTTCGCCGGGCGCCCAGCCGGTGGTGGGGCGGGTCCAGCTCACAGGCTCGCCGTCGGATTGGGTGAGCAGGCTGCCGTCGGGACGCAGCAGATGTAAAAAGACGCTGTAGCTGGTTTCCATTTCGGCGCGGGCCTGCCATGCCAGAGTGACGGTGAGTGTGGCGGGGGCGTGTAGCGACGTACTCGGTGTGACGTTTGCGCCCAACAAGTCCGCCCGGTCGCCCAGCTCGGCGGCGGTGATGATTTGCAGCGGCGGCGCTTCCCACGTCCGCTCCGGCGCATTCACACGCAGCTTGCCCAACGCGACCGCCTCGCCGATTCGTTGATTCCCCGACTCGACAATCTGCAATTTCCACGTATAGTCGCCGCTCTCCAGCGCGCCGGGCAAGCGCAGTAGATGCTGGCCGCGCCACAAGTCGCCAGCTTGCCATTCGGTCGTGGGCCAATCTTCACGCACAGGAGGCAGGTCCCAGGCGGCGGCCTCGCTTCTGGTCTCGTCTACCAAAGCCAGATGTACGGCTAGACCGCCGGCGGCTGACGGCTGACGGCTGGCCGCCTGCCAGAACACTGTGATGAGCATAGGGTCGCCCGGCGCGGCCTCGGTGCGGTCCAGATTGGCCCCAAGCAGATTAACCGGTCCCAGGTCTGCGTCCAGGCGCGTCTGCATCTCGATATCGGCCGGGTCAGGGGTGTGAGACGGACGGGTCAGGGTGATGCGCCCGATGGTCAAGTTGGGACCGGCGACCTGTCCGGCAGCGTCCAACACGTTGAGCGGGGTTAGGCTTTCCCGGTCAAACGCGGTCAGTTGCAGCGCATAGACGCCGGGCGGCGCGCCGGGCAGCGCCTCAACGTCAAATCCTTCCACGACGTAGCGACCGTTGCCCCAGGCAGAGCTGGGGGGCAGGTCGGCGTAGCCGCGCCGAGGATAGGCGCTTTTGGGGCTCCACAGTTGCCCATCGGAACCGACCAGGGCGACGGTGGAGCGATAGTCACGCGCGGGGCGGGCGGCAGCGCTCCAATAGACGGCCAGGTGGAGCGTGCCATCGGCAGGCAGGCGGTCGGCGCTGCGGTCGTAGCCCAGCAGGCGCACGCCGTCGGCAAATGGCGCGTCGAGAGAGATATCTGCCCGGGGGAGCGTCCCGTCGGCGGTAAGGCCGGGGCGCCGAAAGAGGGTGTTGCGGCGGTCAACGACCATCAGCTTGAACGCCAAGAGAGCCAGCGCCAACAACGCCAGGGTCAGGATGTGACGCCACGCCAGCCCATTCGTCGCTGCCGGAGCGTCTGTGGCGTCAGATGGCGTGTCGGCCCGGATGCGGCGGGCCAGGTGATTGCGGGCGGCGGTGTAGCCGATAAAGACCACGGCGGCCAGGGCGGTCAAGGAGACCATGGTCGCAATGGAGCGGGTGAGTGTGCTACCCCACATCACCTCGACCGTGCGCCGGCCGGCAGGTAGCTCGAACGTGATGAGGCCTTCGGGGTCGCTGGGGGTGATGTCGGTGCGGCGGTCGTCCACCAGCACGCGCCAGCCGGGAAAGGCGAAGGCCAGGTAGCGGGCGCGAAAGGCGACGGGGGTTTCGATTTCGAGCCGGGCGCGGTTGGGGGCGTATTCGGCGCGGTGAATGACTGCCCCGGCCGGCAGGCTCGTCTCGTCAAAGCGGGCGATGGGCTTACGGTTGTCCGGGTCGGCCAGGTTGGCGGCGTATTGGGCCTCCAGCGGCGAGCCGGTGGGGCGGGTGCGCACCGTCACCGGGAAGTAGCTGCCCTCTGGGTCTATGCCCACCTGACCCGTCCAGTGCTCGTAGGTAAAGAGGTCCAGCATATCGGGCCGGGCCTCGTGCGGGCAGTAGCCGGTGGGAGGATAGGTCCAGGGGAGGGCGGAAAGGATGAGGAGGGGGAAGGCGGCGTAAAACAGCTTGTCCCGAGCAAAGCGAAGGATGGAACGTGAAACGTGAAACGTGAAGCGTGAAGCGTGAAGCGTGAAACGTGAAGCGTGATTCGCTGCTCGCCCCTCGCCGCTCGCAGCCCCAGCCAACAGAGAGAGGGGCAGGATTGCTCGCCCGATAAAGCGCCAGGGGAATTGGACAAAGTCGATCAGGGGGAGGCGTTCCCACACAAAGAGCGAGGCGCGGGTGGACATAAAGACCATGCCGGCCGCCGCCAGAGCAAAAAAAACCACACTGACCCACCGCTCCTGTCGCAAAACGTCCTTCGTCGTTCGTCCTTCGTCGTTCGTCCCCCCCCTTTGGGGGGGTCTTTCGTCCCAGGCGCGCCACAAGCCCAACAGTATGCCCACCCCGGCCAAAACGGCCAGCGGCAGGCCGACTGGAATGTTCAGAGGTGGGTTAAGTAAGGCCGTGTCGGCGGCTTGGGGTGGGGCAAAGATTTCTGCCAGGTCCACAAAGTTGTAGTGAAAATCGTTGTTGCGCGTGGTGCGTGAGAGGTGCAGTTGGACCAGGTTTTTTTCCAGGATGGCCGGGGCCCAGAAAAAGGCCGTCAGTCCGAGGCCCAGGGCCAGTGCGGCCACGGTCGGCCAGGGGTGGTCCTTTCGACCACGCGCCAGCCACACCACCAACAGGTACGTGACCAGAAAAGGGGTGAATAGCAGGCTAGAGATGTTGTGAGAAAGCCACAACAGAGCCAAGGTACCTGCACTGACCAGCACATAGCGAGCCTGACCGGTCAGCAATAAACGGCGAAAGCTCCACAAGATGAATGGAAGCAGGGCCAGGGCGACCGATTCGGGCATGTTGCCGCGCGTCAGCGCGTCGATAAAGGGATAGGGCGCGTACACGTAGGCTACGGCCGCAACCAGCCCGGCCCGTCGTCCGAACAGGTCGCGTCCGAACAGGTAGGCGCCGATGGCCGATGCGACCAGACTGAGGATGTAAACCACGTTGAGCGCCTGAGCCAGAGGAAAGCCGAGCAGATAGAGCGCCAGCCCTGAGTAGTAGGGAAAGGCTTCGCGGTAGTTGAAGAAAGGATAACCGTAGCCAAAGGCCAGGTCGGGCACCCAACGCGAGACCAGCAATCCATCTTCTAGCGCCTGGCGCATAGCCACGATGCGATAGTAATGCAATCCACCGTCGTGGGTGCAGGGTGGGTCGGTCCGCAATAGGGGAGTCAGGGCGACCACCGTCAGCAGCAAAACAATGCACAGCACGCCGATTTCGTTCGCCGAGGAGGACAGAGTTCGCTTGAGCACGCGCCTATTGTACCTTACTCTTTTAGCCCACGCCAGTCGAGTAGCACAACGCGACCCGGCTCAACGGCGCAGCAGCACGTAGCGCCCGCGCGTAAAGGCCGGCGTCGCCGTGTAGTGGCAAATTCGCGGCCAGGCAGGGGGAGAAATTCGATCGGTGGGAAGGGCGTAGGTGATGGCGGGGGTAGTGTAGGCGAGGGAGCGGGTGTGGCGCTGGCGGCGACGGTGGGAACCGACGATGGAGTGGATGTTGCCGTGACCGTGGCAGCCGCAGTGGGCGATGGACTGGTCGCCGTGGTGGCTTCGTCCTGAGGCTCAGCCCGAAGGGTAGGTGCAAAAGTTGCCGTCCGGGTCGCGGTGGGCGTCGGCGAAAAAATAGGACGAGGGGAGGGCAGCGGCGTATTGGTCATGGGCCTGCGAGTAGCGCCGACCGTCTGTGGAGGAGGAGGGGAAGTGCAGGCGGTGGATAGCAAAACTGCGCTCCCTAATAGCAGCAGGGGGGCAAGCGCCCGGCGTCGGTGCGAGCGTTTGCCAGAGTTGTGCATTGGACGGATTGTCACATGCGTTGGGTTTTCTTACACCGGCTGAAAGCTTTCTGGAAGCTTGGTGAAGCTTCCAGAAAGCTCTATGAACAAAAACGGTAGACGATTTCCCATAACACCTGGGCGCCAAAGCGCAGGTTGTCCAGTGAGATGCGCTCGTTGTGAGCGTGAGCCAGCTCGAACACCTTAGGTCCCTCGGGCAACTCTTTCATAGGCCAAAAGCCATACACTTTGATCCCTTTGGCCGCCAGGAAGCGACCGTCGGTAGCGCCCGTCACCATAAAGGGCACAGTGATGCTATCGGGCTCGAACTCCTGAGCGACTTGGCCCATAAGGTCGAGCAGGGGCGTGTCATAGCCGCTCTCTACGCCGGGCGACGTGAACACGACCTCGAGTTCGACCTGGTCGCCCACCACGGCGCGCATTTCGCCCACGGCGTCGGCGGCGCTCTGGCCCGGCAGGATGCGGCAATCTACCTCGGCTTCGGCCACCGATGGGATGACGTTGATTTTGCTCCCGGCGCGCAGGATCGTCGGCGTGGCCGTGTTGTGCAAAGAGGCGTTGAGCAACGCCGCTATCGTCTTGTCTGGGATCATCCCCAGGATTTGCGGCTCTGTCTCTGGGTTCAATAGACCCAAAATGGCCTGGTTCAACGGCGGGGGCAGGGTTTGACTCAGTGAGTGGATGAGCGCCTCGACGGTGGCGACGCGATGCTGAGGCAAACGGGCGTGGGCCAGCCGGTCTACGGCCCCGGCCAGCTTGCCCACAGCCGTCTCGCCCCGGGGTGTGCTGGCGTGGCCCGGCTCGCCGCGCGCCGTGAGTCTGGTCCAGCAGATACCTTTTTCCGCCGTCTGGCACAGGAACGCCCACTTGCTGCCCAGCTGGATGCCAATGCCGCCGCCTTCGTTGATGCAATACTCGGCGTCGATCAGATCAAAGTGATTCTGAACCAGCCAGGCCGCGCCGTAGGCGCCGCCAGCCTCCTCGTCGGCAGTGGCGGCCAGGATGATGTCGCGCTTGAGTGGCAGATTCAGGCGTTTGAGCAGCAAAAAAAGCTCTAACTCGATGGCAGTCAGCCCTTTCATATCCACTGCGCCGCGCCCCCACAGGTAGCCATCGACAATGTGACCGGAAAAGGGTGGGTGTTTCCACTGATCGGCTTCGGCGGGCACCACATCTACGTGCGAGAGCAGCAGCAGCGGGCGCTGGCTGCCATCTCCCTGCAGGCGGGCGACCAGGTTGCCCCGCCCCGGCGCGGACTCTAGCAGCGTCGCCGGCACACCCTCGGCCGCCAGGCGCTCACGGATGTAGGCGACGCACGGCGTCTCGTTCCCCGGCGGGTTGGTGGTGTCAAAGCGGATCAGGTCTTGCAGCGTGCGCACGACGTTGTCTTGCAATTGATCCCAGTTAATGTCCATGTTGCTCCTTTCGGCGAGAGATGAATTCACGCCTCACGCCTCACGTTTCACGTAGGTATCTCCGTTGTAAAACAACGCATAACTCAAGCCGACCGGGTTGCGATAGGCGTCGAGGAACTGACGGCGCAGGTCGAACAACAGTTGGGCCGCCGAGTGTTCCGGTCCGCCTTGCAGAAACTGCTCCAAGAACGACATGGCAAACACCGCGCCGACGACGGTGGGGGTGTTGTTCAGCGTGCCGATGACGGTGCGTGCGCCCCGGTCGCGCATAAATTGCACGAAACTGTCGTAAAATTGCGCATCCATCTTGGCTGAACCGCAAGCGTTGAGAAAGACCAGCGGGGCTTTGGACAAGGGCGGCAGGCCAAATGTGGCAGTGATCAATTGGTCTAGTTTGAGAGCATGCGCTTCTTGGGTCAACACCAGGCGCGACTCTTGGAAGCGAGTGCTGGCGTCGCCTTCAGTGATGGCGTGGCAGTAAAAATAGACGATCTCTTCGGCGTTGTGTGGGTCCTGCAAAGCCTGCAACACCTCATTTTCGGTGTGGCGCGTCGCCAACGTCAGTTTGAGCTCCGGCCTGGCGGCTTTGCTCTGGAAATACTTGACCTGATCGGAGGCCGGTTTGTATTTGGCGCCGTCTACGGTCAGGTTGATGCTGGCGCTCACTTGCAGGCCATCGGCGGCGTCGATGACCGGGCCGCCGCCGGTGTGCGACAGGTCGCGGGCCGGCACCTGCTCAATGACGTGGCGAAAGCCCCAAATGCCGTCCACGTTCAACGTCGCGTCGGTCAGCGGCTCGCGCTGGCCGGAGGGCGGGGTGTAAAACAGGTTCCAGGGCAAATAAAAGTCGCTGCTGACCACTTGCAGGCGTAGCCGTCCGCCCGCCGAGGCCTGCAGCAACAAGTCGCCCAACGTCTCCGCCTCGGTCATCAGATCGGGTTCCTTTTGGCTGAAAAAGAGGCGGATGAACCAGCGATAGCCTAATTGCGCCAGTTCCATAACCGCTTTTTGAAAGCCCGCGTCGGTTGGCTGCTGGCTTTTGTCTTTGGATAGGAACAGAAAGGGCCGGTTTTCCCCTTCTTTGAAATTGATGAGGTGAGTTTCGATGGTGTCGCGGGCGGCGTCGGCCATCACGCTCATCTCGTTGGCCGTGAGCGGCACGCGGGCGCTGTGCAACACCGGCCCGCCATCGCCGTTGGGGGGCGCGCTGAAAAAAGTAAAGCGGAAACGGTCCTGATCGGGCAGCCACTCGATGTACAGGTTGGCGTCGCGGGCCGCCACCGCGTCGGCGCCGGGCGCGGCGCGCGTGAGGGTAACGGCGACCGGTCGCTGCGAGCTGGCGGCAGTGGCCCCGCTTTGATCAGGGATGGCAACCTGGATGCCGGTGATCTCGACGGTCTGGATCAAGTGATTGCGGTGGTAAAAATGTGCGACCAGTTGGTGCTGGCCCTGTTTCAGCGGCGTCACGCTAAAAAAGACCGGCTCGGAATCACCCTCAGCCGGGACGTGCAGTTTTTGCACGCGCGGCCCATCAATGCGCCAGGCGTCGGGGTCGCCCACCAGACCCACGTACACGTCCTGTGCTACCGGCCCGGTGTAGGTCTCGCCGACCACGTAGCTGTCGGCTCGCTGCGCGCCGACGTTGATGCCCAGGTCGTACTTTTGGCCCCGACTCAGCGCCTGACTGGGGGTGTGGTCTTGGAACCAGGCGTTGACCACCCGCTCGTGGCCGTCGCCGTTGGCGGCCTTGGGGGTGGGTTTGCCGCCTCGGGCTGGGCCGGAGAAAAAGCCGATCGGGTTTCCGTTATGCACGACGAGCACGTCGTTGGGCGGCAGTTGTTTGGGGCGCACCTTACCGGCCTCGACGACGGTGGGGAGTTTCCACTCACAACGCCCGGCAGCGAATACCTGGGCCAGCCCGTAACGCCCAAACTCGGCCAGACAGGGCCGCAGGTCGCTCTCGCGCAGCAGCAAGAACTGATCCTTTTGCAGCGGCACGAGGGCCAGCGGGCGTTCCGGCCCGCCGATGGCTTCTTTCAAGGCTCGGTCGGCCTCGGTCAGGGCGACGTGAGGGCGCAGTCGCAAAAAGTCGGTGTGCATACCCCAGGCCAGCAATTGGGCCATATCCGGCCCGGCCTCGGCCTTGAAAAGCCGGACGACGGCGGCTTCTTCAGCCCCCCCGCGCCGCCGGGCGGCCACCACTCCCACCGGCTCACCGCCGTCGAGGATCAAGAGCCGACCGCCAGGGGCGCGCCGGGCGTCTTCCTCGGCCAGGCGCAGGTTCTTGGTCTGCGCCAATTCGAGCGTTTGGGTCAGGGCGTGTTCGGCCAGCAGCTCGCCCAGCGCCTGATCCAGCACAGCGGAGCCGCGTTGTTCAGCGAGGTCGTTCAGCTCATCCAGTGTGCAAGCCGTCCAATTGCCTGCCGCCCGACGCACGGCGACGGTATACCAGGCGTGGTACGGCGCGCCGCTCAGAAGCGTGTCGAGCGCCTGGCGCAAGGGGGTCGCCTCGTCAACCGCGAGGACGGTTCGATCTAACTGATTCAACGGTATCGGCATAACATACCTTCTCTCGACCCGAACAAGTAGGAACCTAATCGTTAACCACGGATGACACGGATTCCACAGAGCGGCAAGTCAGTGAAATCCATGTCATCCGTGGTTCATTTTTGTTCGGTATCTAGCGTTGCACGCGCTCGGCCTTGCGCAACAGGGCGTCGATGTCGGCGGCCATTTCATCCAGTTTCTTGGTATCCACGGGCGGCGGCGCTGCGCCGGCTTCACTCTCGCCGCCCAGAACCAGGGCGCCCAAATCGGCCGCCGCCGCACCGACCTGGCCCAATTCTTGCTTGAAGGTCTCGACGCGGTCGCGCATGTTGCGCATACCCTGCGTAACCTCGCCCATCACTTGGCCCATCTCATCTACTTTGGTTTCGGCGGCCTGGGCCAGTTGTTGTGCTTTTTCGCGGCCCTGTTCGGCCAACTCGCGGGCTTTTTCGGCGGCCTCGCGGGCCATCCCCTCCACATCCAGGCGAGCGACAGCCTGTGCGGCTTGTTGCTCGGCCTCGCGGCGGATCGACTCGCCCGTCTGCATCAGCATCTCGGCAGATTCGGCCCGCTTTTCGACGCCGACCCGTCCAAAGTAGTAGCCGACCACGGTGCCCACCAGTCCACTGAGAAAAGTGAGCAGGTCTTTGAGCTGCTGAAAGCTGGCGTCGGCTGTGTCGCTGGAAACGGCGGCATAGGCGGCGATGATGGCCAAGACGCAAAAGACGACTATCACTCCCAGGCCGATGATGGCCGTGACCCACTCTTTGAAGTTTTCCCCAGAAACATTCCCTGTTGTTTGGACTTGATTTGACGACATGCGCGACCTCCTTTATCACGAATGGCGCGAGAATCACGAATGACACGAAAAGGATTGTACTACAGTCCAGAAAGCGGCGCAAACCCGCGCCAGACAAACCTGCCAGGTCTGTCAGACCTGGCAGGTTTAAAGAGCGTCCTGGCGTACCCAGGCGAATTTGCGCTGCAAGGTCTTGGGGTAATACTTTTCTAGCACGTCATAGTCTACTTGCTGGCCCCAGCGGTGGTACACGCGCGGGTCAATGTACGATTTGAGACTGGTGCCGAGGTTCCAACTGCGTTTTTCGCTATTGATCCGCATCTGCGCCTGCAGTTTGCCCAGGGCGGCTCGGGCTGTGTTCAGACGCTCCTGTGCGATCTCCACTTGCCGTTCGGCGCGGGCGATCTTTTTCTCGTAAGCGGCGCTGACCCTTTCACGCTGCTTCTCGGTGGCGCCAGCGGCCAGTTTTTCGGCGCGTTCCTGGGACAGAGCCGCCAGCGTCTTGGCGCGCGCCTGCATTTGCGCTTCGCGCTGCCGCACGCGCTCTTGATAGATTTGCTCTTGCCCTTGCATACGGGCCAGGCGCTCGGGCCAGTTGGCGGGGGCTTGCTTGGTATGGTTACACAATTCGGCGGCGGCCAGGTTGGCCCGGGTGACGGCCTCCCACTTGACGTACTCGGGGTCATCTGGTTTCACGCCAGCTGCTTCCAGTGTCTCCCGAACCACTTGCGTGGCGTGGTGGGTGCGAAACACTTTGGCCGTCAACCCGTCCATCACCGCCGAGAGGAAGCGGTTGACACTGCTGCTGGTGACCAGTGGAAAGATCTGCAGCTTGGCCTCTTCGCCATTGCTCGTGCTAGATGGGCGGGCGTTGGCCATCAGCGCGCGCAAATTCTCGAACACCAACGGCGGCAGCTCGATGGTCTTGTGCCACTCGACCGAGTCTTTGCCCAAAAAATCAAACTCGGCCGTCCGACCGTCGTCGTGCAGCGTGACGTGCTCGGGGCGCAAGGTCGTCGCGCCGACCGTGTCGGCCTCGTCTTCGTCCTTTTCGTCGCCCACGCGCAGGCACAGCGCGTCGATCAGGTAGCAGGCCGTGGCAACCATTTTGCGGCGGGGATGCGCGTCGGCCAGAAAGCGGTCAATTTTGGCCCGCACCTCGTCCAGCACGGTGTCCAGCTCGACTGCCTTGTCGAATTTCTCGACCTCGCGTTTTTGTTTTTCCGGCGTGGTGTCGCTGAGCCACAGGTATTTGAGCTTGCCGGAGAGCTTGTCCTCCCAGCGGGCCACCCACAGGGATGCGTTCTCCCACACAATCTCGCCCCAGTCGCCCTGGGGACGTGGCGCGTCGGGGCTGAGGTTGAGGGTGATGTCGCGCTCGGTCGCGCCTTCTTTCCAGCGCCCGCGCAGGGGGTGCTGGCCGCGCCCCATGAAAATGCCGCCCGGCTCGACCACATATCCGCCGATCTCCACCCGCCGCCCGTTGACCTGGGCGTGGCCGTATTGTTCTTTGATCCGCTCGCGCTCGGCTTTGCGCTGGGCGGCCAGCTCTTTGCGCTGCTCTTGAGTCAGGGCGTCGCGGGCGGCCTTTTCGCGCAGCACGGCGCTAATGGCCGGGCCGAAATCGACCTCGGCGAGCGACAGCGGCTCCATATAGCCCAGCTCGCGGCTGAAATCGGCCAGAAAGTTCTTGACGAAAACCGGGTCCTTGACGTAGGGCGTGCCGTGTTTTTTGGCCCAGGCCAGGGCCATTTCTTCTTGTTTGGGGGTCAATCGCACAAACTCCCCGCGAATCTGAAGCTGTAGACCGCGCGGGGAGGGCGGTTGCGGGACCAACACCCCGTTGTGGATCAGTTGTTTCAGCAATGAAAAATCACACTCCTATTGGGTTTGTTAGGGAAGGGGCTGCTCAAACTTGCTCCTGTTGGAAGAGCGTAGGCATACTAGGCATAAACCAGCCGTCCGCGCGGCTCTGGAATAACACGCCCCAACTCCTGGGCAGTCTCAATCCATTCCTGAATAATGACCTGCGCATTAGCAATCGCTTCTTGATACGTGGCGCCATCTGCCATGCACCCCGGCAATTCTGGCACCTCGACGACAAATGCCTCATCTTGCTCACTCCAATAAATAATCATCTCATACCGAATCATCCTCGCCTCCCAAATTGTATTTCAGAATGACATTGCGCACTTGTTTCACCTGATAGGATTTCGCTTTCGCTCCCTTGGGCTGAAGGTTCAAGATTTCCTCAATGCCTTCTTGAGTGAAAATATGGTGGCTACCTCGAATCCGCTCGTCGAATCCCAGTCGGCGCAGCAACTCGCATAATTCGACAAACGGGATGTTTGCATCAGACGTTCCACGCAAGATGCGAACCAAGAGTTTGCCATAGCGGGTCATATTTCTTCTCGCAGTAGAGACTCATTAGCATGATGACGAAGGATCGCCAGGTAGCTACCGAGTTATTTCACAGAGGGTATTGTACCGGAAGTTGATGGATTTGAAAAGGTAAAGAGACGCCGGGCGCGATTGTGTTATCCTGATTAACGCTGCAACAACGCCACCGACTCCACGTGAAAGGTCTGCGGGAAAAGTCAGCCATTGGTCGTCATTTCGCAAACATCTCGGCCAGCGTGGCCAGCACGGCTGCCTGCGTTGATCGGCCGATCCTGCCCAGCTTGCGCATCAGGCGTGACTTGTCAACGGTTCGAAGCTGGTCCAAAACGATTTGACCTTCCTGCTCCTGAAAGCGGCACGCTACTCGGGTCGGGTACGCCCGGCCTTTGGTCGTCAGCGGGGCGATGATGACCGTCGCAATGTGCCGGTTCATTTCATCGGGGGAGATAATGAGACAGGGACGAGTTTTCTTGATCTCGCTATCCACGGTCGGGTCGAGATTGACCAGGTACACGTCAAAGCGTTCGACTACCACTCCCATTCATCCTCATCCCAAGCGTTCGGCAACAGCACATTACCGTCGAGCGGCAGGTCGTCGGCCTGCTGCGCCATCATCTTGAATTGCTCCTCCCAGTTTTGGCGCGGGTGATGCGTCGGACGAATCACGATGTGATCTTGTTGCAGCGCCAGCTCCACCTCCTCACCCAGGCCGCTCTGGTCGAGCATGAGCTTGGGAATACGGACGCCTTGCGAATTTCCAATCTTGACAATGCGGGTTTTCACTATGGTAGCCATAACACTCCCTCACCAAAATTCCTCGCCTTGCCGAGTGCACACATTGTAATTACTTACACGGATTTCGTCAAATGGTTCAGCGGTTCAACAACGCCGCCGTCTCCACGTGAAACGTCTGCGGGAACATATCCACCGGCTGCACGTTGGTCAAAGCGTAGCCGCCGCGCGCCAACCGTTTCACGTCGCGGGCCAGCGTGGCCGGGTCGCACGAGACGTAGACCAGCTTCGGCGGCCCATTTTTTACCAATGCGTCTACTACGGCCACGTCCAATCCCTGGCGCGGCGGGTCCACTACGGCCCCCTGCAACGGCTCGCCGGCGACCAGGTCGGGCAACACCGCCTCCACCGGCCCCTCGATGACCTCCACGTTTTCGATCTCGCCCAGGTTCAGCATCAAATCCTCCGTCGCGCCAGGGTCCAGCTCGACCGCGACCACCAGCCCGGCCCGCTCGGCCAGCGGCAGCGTGAACAACCCCACGCCGCAGTAGGCATCCAGCAGCGTGTCGGCGGACGACGGGGCAAGCCAGTCCAACACCAGCTTGACCAGCGTCGCGGCGACGGCGGTGTTGATCTGGAAAAAACGCCCCGCCGACGCGCGGTAGGTGTGCCCGGCGACCTGATACGTGACGTGGTTACGCCCGACCAGGTTGACCGGTATCGCGTCGGCCCCGCCCACTAGTTGCACGCACGAAACCGGGAAATCCACGCTCAAGCCGGGCGGCTCGTCGCCCTCGGTCTCAAAAGCCAGCAGTAAATCGTCTGCGGCGCTGCCGGCTACCAGCGCGAGGCGCAGCAGGCCTGGCAGGTCCAGATCTAGATCGTCGTACAGGGCCATGAGGCGCGGGTCGGCGATGTGGCATTCGACGATGGGCACAATGTCGTGGCTTGCTGCGCGTTGGAATCCCAGTTGGCCGTCGTCGCCCACGCCAAAGGTGACCCGGTTGCGGTAGCCCCATGGCGAAGGAGATGGCAGGGTCGGGCGCACGGGCGGGTCGGCCACGCCGCCGACGCGCGCCAACTGGTCGCGCACTATCTCGGTCTTGAGCTGCAATTGGCGCGGGTAGGCGATGTGCTGCCACTGGCAGCCGCCGCACTCGGGCACGTGCGGGCAGCGCGGCGTCACGCGGTCGGGCGAGGGTTCGAGCACCTCGACCAGCCGGGCGTGGGCATAGCGCCCTTTGTCTTCGATGATCTCGACCTGCGCCGCCTCACCGGGAATGCCGCCGGGCACGAAAATCACCTGGCCCGCGCGCCGGCCCAACGCCGCGCCGCCATGGGCGATGGTGGTGAGAAAAAGGGGGTCGGAAAACTGGTCAGTATTTACACGCCCCATAAATCCTTGTGCTCCAGACCAAGCTCCCGCAGTATTTTGCCGAGAGTCTTTTTGGAGATTTCGCGGCTATGACAGGGAATGACCGAGATACCGCCAGTGTGGGGATTGTGCCAGATTTCGTGACTGCCGCCCGCCTGGCGCACGAATTCACAACCAAGCCGCCCTAACTTCTTGACCAGTTCTCTGTAACGCATTGTGGGCTGGTCTCTCTGATTGGGTCAGGCCACAACGGGAATGTTGGTGCTGAAACGTTCTGTGATGGGTTGCAGCGCGGCGGGGAGGGGTTTACCCAGGTCACGATAAGCCTGGAGCAATTCACGGGCAACGACGGGGGCTTCTCTCAAAACATCCTCTATCGTCTCGCCCTCAACCAAAAAACCCGGCAAGACCGGGCTGGTAGCCAGGTATCCGCCTTCTTGGAGGGCCTCAATTTCAATCGGTAGACTGTGCATCAGGTTTACCTCATGTTTCGCAGTGTGAATATTTTAGCACAGTTTGAGAGGACTGCAAAGCGAATAGGTGTGCTATGCCAGTCGAATCGAGGCAGGCATTTGTGGCTGTTGCGACCACGGGCCAATTGTGTTACACTCCAGTTGACCACCCATACCCAAATACCCAATGTTCAATCCCGGAGCGCACGATGGACGTCTATGAAAAACTGGCTCGCTTTTATGACCTGCAACACGCCGACTTGACGGCGGATGTGATCTTTTACCTGCACTTTGCCCGCCAGGCGGGGGGGCCGGTGCTCGAAGTGGGCTGCGGTACGGGGCGATTGCTGCTGCCGCTGGTCGAGGCGGGGATCGAGGCGACGGGGGTGGATACGTCGCCGGCGATGCTGGCCATGGCCCGGCGCAAACTGCGCAACCGGGCGACGCTGGTCGAGGGCGATATGCGCAGGGTGGAATTGCCGGAGCGCTTTGCACTGGTCATCGTCAGCATCAACACCTTTATGCACCTGCTGACCACCGCCGATCAATGGGCCGCGCTGACCAACCTGGCCCGCCATCTACGACCCGCTGGCCGGCTGATCATTGACCTGCCTGCCGGCGACGAGCTGGCGCATCAAGATCCCGATGGCCGGCTGACGCTGGAGCAGACCTTTGTCGATCCACAAAACGGTCATCCGGTGACGAAATTCGTCGCCAGCCGGGTGGATTGGGCCACGCAACGCCAGGAGGTCACGTACATTTATGACGAGCTGCTGACAGACGGGAGCGTCCGGCGCACGGTGGCGCCGATGACGCTGCGGCACGTGTTTCGCTACGAGCTGGCGTTGTTGCTGGAAAAGGCGGGCTATCAACTGGAGACGCTATATGGCGATTATGACCTGAGTCCCTACGGCGAGGGCGGGCCAAGGATGATCGCTGTAGCCCGGTTAGCCGGTGTGGCTTAGCGCCGGCCGCGGCCCCGGCTCGGCTTTTTGGCCTCGACGCCCCGGTAAGGCGGGGCCAAAATGCCAAAACGCACGCAGCGCGTGGGGTCAATGAGCCGGCTGAACAGGAGCGCATCTTGGCGCTCCAACTCTTGTAGGTCGAGAGCAGACGTGATGACGGTGGGCAAGTGCGTCTGGTAGCGATAGTTGAACAACTGGTAGAGCTTTTCCCTGGCCCAGTCGGTGGTGCTGTGCGTGCCCAGGTCGTCCAGAATCAGCAGCGGCGCGGTGCGCAGCTCGGCAAAGCGCTGGTCGTAAGAGACAGAACTGGTCGGACTGTAGGTCGCCCGCAGGTGGTCTAACAAGTCTGGCACTACGATAAACAATGCCGGATGGCCCTGATCCACCCGGTAGTTGGCGATGGCGGCGGCCAGATGGGTCTTGCCGCTGCCGTGGCCGCCGGTGAACAAGAGCCAGCCCTGCGGCTCTTCGGCAAAGGCCTGCGCGTGGACCAGCGCCCGTTGTAGATTGCCCTGCTCCTCGGTCGACAGTTCTTCCCGATGGAAAAAGTTACTGAAAGTCTGGTGGCGATAATGTTCCAGGCTATTCAAATCGGACTGGTTGAAGGTTTGCCCGCTGCCGCGAAAGTCGGGGGCCAGGATAATCCACACCCGCGAGAGCGTCTGGTCATTCATGCGTGAGCGCAGCCGGGGATCTAGCTCTTCCAGGCGATGGTTGGTGGTGATGACGGTGGGCAGTTGCGCATTGTAGCGATAGTTGAGGATCTGGTACAGCTTTTCGCCGGCCCAGGGGGTAGTGTTTTCGGTGCCCAAGTCGTCCATAATCAACAGCGGCGCAGTGCGCACCAACTCGAAACGCTCGTCATACGTGACGGGGCTGGTGGGTTTGTAGGTCGCCCGCAGATGGTCCAGCAGGTCGGGCACGTTGACAAACAGGGCTGGCTGGTGACGGGCGATGCGCTCGTTGGCGATGGCGGCGGCCAGGTGGGTTTTGCCGCAGCCGTAGCCGCCGATGAGCACCAGCCAGCCTTGCGGCTGGTTGGCGAACTCGAAGGCCATCTCGAAGGCGCGGCGCAGGTTGCGTTGGGTCTCGGGGTTGAGACCCTCAGGCACAAAATTATCAAAAGTGTAGCGGTCGAGTCCTTCCAGATTGCTCAGCTTGCGCAGCTCGTGGAGTCGTTTGACGCTCATCTCTTCCAGGCGACAGGCGCATGGAACCAATTTGCCAAAGGCAGGATCGTCTACCGGCACGTCCTGCCGCAAAAACCCCAACCCGCCGCACACGGGGCAAGTCGGCGCTGGATCGGCGTGATCCTCTGTCGAGGTCTCAATATTCGATATAGTCGGCATATTTGCCCTGAACGTAGCGCCGCCGATCTGTTTCAGAATCTCTGTGGCCTTTTGCATCGCTCTTTCCTTCGGTTGACCAACGCTCCAAAATGGCCCGCACGTAGCTCCAGCGGCGCACGTTGGCCTCGGCGGCCAGTTGGAAAGCCTCTTGAATCCATCCGGCCGGGTAATCTTGCTCGGCCTGACGCAGCTCGTCGGCGATGAGCGGTTGCAGCAGGCCGACGTTTTGTTCGTACAGCGCAAAGATATTCGGCCGGGTGGGTTGGGCCTGGGTGATGGGCGCAAGCGACTCGATAGTTTCTCCTCGCTTGATGCGCCGCACGGCAGCCCGGCCCCTGGGCGTGTTGGCAAAGTACCAGTCGTCCGTTTCGTTCTCCTGTGCGACTTGCACATGCAGCAGCGTCCCCCGCGCCGTGGCCCGCTCCAGCGCCGTATCGAGGGCCATGACCGGGTCCTGCGCAAGCTGTGTGATCAAACCGGCCAGCAGCGCGGCGTCGGCCAGCAGGTCGCGCCGGCGCACAAAACGAATGGCTCCGTCGCCCTCGCTCAAGCGCCAGTAGCAGTGCAGCGTCACTTTAAGCTCGGCCAGGTCGTCGATGAGCGGCAGCAGCTCGCTGAACACCGGCTCGGGCAGGGCCACCAGACGCGTCTTGCCGGGTGAGAAACCGGGAAATCCTTTCATACCTCGTTAAAACTCGATGTTGCGGTGATAGACTTCGGCGTCTACAAACTGGGCCAGGTGCTTGCGGAAAAAGAGCTGGATGCTGCCCGTAGGCCCGTGGCGGTGTTTGGCAATGATGACGTCGGCGATGTTTTTCAGCTCGGTGTCGGGGTTGTATAGCTCGTCGCGGTAGATAAAGATAACCACGTCCGCGTCCTGTTCGATCGATCCGCTTTCCCTCAAATCCGACAGAATGGGCCGCTTGTCGTGACGCTGCTCGACGGCGCGCGAGAGCTGGCTGGCGGCGATGAGCGGCACGTTTAGCTCGCGGGCCAGCCCTTTGAGCGAACGGCTGATGTAGCTGATCTCTTGCACGCGGTTTTCGGAGCGAAAGTCGCCGCTCATCAGTTGCAGATAATCCACCATAATCAGATCCAGCCCGTATTCGGCGTGGATGCGGCGAGCTTTGGTGCGCAGTTGCATAGCTGTAAGCCCCGGCGTGTCGTCTATAAAGACCAGCGTGTCCGAGAGCCGCCCGGCCGCCTCGACGAACTTGGGCCACTCGTCCTCTTTGAGGTCGCCCAGGCGCAGCCGCTGGCTATCAATGCCGGTCTCGCTGCTCACCAGACGCTGGACCAGCTGCTCGTTGGACATCTCCAGGCTGAAAATGGCGACTTTTTGTTTGTATTTGCGCGCCGCCGCCAGGGCCATGGCCAATAGCATACTGGTCTTGCCCACGCCAGGCCGGGCCGCGACGATGAGCAGGTCGGAGCGTTGCATGCCGCCCAGCATGCGATCCAGGTCAATAAAGCCGGTGGGCACGCCCAGCGGCTCGCCCCGGTGCTCGTACAGGTAGGCGATGCGGTCGTAATAGTCGGCCAGAACCTGCTTGATGGGCACCAAATCGCGTGCAATGCGCCGCTGCGAGATGCTAAACAGCGCCGACTCGGAGCGGTCTATGACTTCATCCACTGGCTGCTCTTCTTCGTAGGCAAAACTGGCGATCTGGCTGGCTACCGAGATGAGACGGCGACGGACGGCGGTGCGCTCGACGATGTGACCGTAGGCCTCGACGTGGATGGCGGTAGGCACGGCGTTGATGAGCGCCGAAATGTAGGCCGGCCCGCCGATCTCTTCCAGTTGGTTTCGATTCTCCAGTTCGTCGCACACGGTTACAAAGTCGGCCGGCATGCGCCGCTCGTGCAGCCCCAGGATGGCGTCGTAAACCCAGCCGTTTTTGACGATGTAAAAGTCGTCGGGCCGGAGAAAGGGCGAGACGCGAAAGATGGCCTCGGGGTCGATGAGCAACGACCCCAACACGGCCTCTTCGGCCTCGACGTTATGCGGCGCCATCTTTTCGGGAAGGGATGTCATAGATACTTGCCTTTGCCTGGGTCTGGGTGTGTGGTTCCATTATACCACAGTCGGCGACACGCTCACAGGCATTTCCAGCGCGGAAGGTTAAAACTGGAGGTGACGGTTGAGAAAGTTCGTACCACTCTTCTTCCCCAGGCCGCCGATCTGTGATAAGATAGCCGGGTGATAACTGTTCAGCCGCTCCCGCCGGATCTGGCGATCCGGCGGCTCTGAGGACAAAAACTGCTTCTGCCAAGCCACTGGAGGTCTGGATTGGGCAATCCAGGCTGAGCGGCTGAGCAGTTACCCGACTTTTAGCAATGCCGCAAAACTAGCCGCCCGGTTATGGTTACAATCGTCCATCCGACCGATGCCGCTTTTCATCTTCTTTGCGTTCTCTGCGATAAAAATGGGCCGGGTGTGTTTCAGATGAGTTGAGCAATGAGGAGTGAGGCATGCCTACGCGCCTCACGGAGCCGCACGTGGGCGTGCTGGCTCCTCTTACCAACCGAAATGAAACACACCCAAATGGGCCTTGCCTGAGCAGATATGCAAGGCAGAGCCAAATGGCAGACGGTGCAGAACAGCACAAGCATGCGGGTGGGATGAAAATTTTTGTCATTATCTGGTTCAGGCAGCTCGTCTCGACGCTGGGCTCGGGCCTGACCGGCTTTGGATTGAGTGTGTGGATATTCGACACCACTGGCTCAGCTACGCTCTTTGCTATCACCCTACTGATCTGGATGTTGCCGAACGTCGCGCTCTCGCCCGTGGCGGGCATGCTGGCCGACCGCTGAGACCGCCGCCGGTTGATGATACTCAGCGACACCGGCGCGGGACTCGGCTCGCTGTTTGTGGCCGTGATGCTCCTGACTGGCGAGTTGCAGGTGTGGCGTGTGTACGTGGCCGCTTTTGGTTCCTGCTGGCCATGCCGATTTCAAACGGATGCAGCCAGGCTATATGGCTGACCAAAGTCGCACCCGACGTACAGGGGCGGGTGTTTGCCACGCGCAGAATGATCGCGTTTTCGATCATTCCCGTGGCGTATGCCGTCGCCGGGCCGCTGGCCGAGCAAGTCTTTGAGCTGTGGATGGCCGAGGGCGGGGCGCTGGCCGCCGTGTTTGGGCCGCTGGTCGGGGTGGGGCCGGGCCACGGTATCGCGCTGATTTTCGTGGTCGCCGGGGCGCTTTATCTGTTAGGCCCGCTGGTCATTCTGCTTCACCCGCGCATCCGCCGGTTGGAGTTTGAGATTGCAGATGCGATTCCGGATCGAGAGGAGCAATCTGCCCTAGTGTCGGAGAACCCTGTAATATAGGGCCTTGTGCCCGTTTTGCGCCCATTTTGGACGCCCACAAGGGGCTAAATTACATCTCTCCGACAGGCTGCTAGGCGCGGACGGTGAAAAGAGCCCTGCGCTCCAACCGTCGAGTTGATGTGGAAGACGCTCCCAGCGACGTTGGGCGGCAAATTCACTGAAGGGTCTTTAAGATACCCATGCGTCCTAATCTTCATGATTTACCAACAGAGATTACTTCTGAGCGCCTATTATTGCGGCGTTATCAACCTGATGACAGCGCAATGTATTATCACTGAAATTACGGTATAGTAGATTGCCTCAGGTATCTGGTGCACGTGCATTTGTTGCAGGACTCGCATCGCAACCATAGCGGCGCAAGACCTCCTCACGTGAGCCGAGGTGAGGCGGCAGCTTGCGCAAAGG
>DAOTXN010000064.1:0-4101 GCA_034435435.1 Anaerolineae bacterium
CCTTTGCGCAAGCTGCCGCCTCACCTCGGCTCACGTGAGGAGGTCTTGCGCCGCTATGGTTGCGATGCGAGTCCTGCAACAAATGCACGTGCACCAGATACCTGAGGCAATCTACTATACCGTAATTTCAGTATAGAGTGAAAGAGTTTAAAACGGCCGGCTTTTTTGACCTCGGTTGCGTGATAATATTTTCCGGCATATCTGAGCAGAGATTTTTTACTGAGTGTGCCAATATCCACCTGATGTACGTTTACGTCAGGTTGTAACGGTGGCAGTATTCCTGACCTATAGAAGTGAGACGCAAGGCTAGGTACTCTGCACAGTTAGGTGGATTCCCTGCATAAAACTCAAATGTTGCATCTTCAAGGTAGCCTGAACGTATCAGTTTCCTGACCAAATCGTAATATCTTTGAGTGCCCAGATCTTGCCTGAGCTTGCTAGTATCAATGAGCATTCTGCGAGGGTTGACCAACTGGTCTCTGTAGACAGTGCTTAAAATCGCCTCTGCGTCTGGTATAAATCGAAACTCTTGCATAACTATCTGCACGTTTTAAATCTTCAATTCATGCATTGCACGACGTGCTGCCATTGTATCATGAACAAGAAAATAAAACAAGTTTGGTTTCATCGAACTCTGGTGTTGCCCTCCGCTGTCAATTGCCATAGGTATGCAGTTTCTGGAACCCTAAAGATCCTCGTCCAAGCTGTCACCGGATTACCTTTTCATAGTCAAGCAACTCCTCCACTATCCCCACCTTGGACGCTTCGGCGTACACCCGTGGCACCGGCTCGGTGCCGTCTGGGATGTGATCCTTTTTGTCAAGCGAGAAAAAGACTTGACAATTCCGCAAAGCGCGTTATCATATAGGGCGTACCCCACCCCCAGGGGGTGGGGGTGATTTGGAAAAGGGAGTGGACCGATGGCCGACGACACTACCACCGACATCCTCAATCGCCTGAAAAGCATCGCAGGGCACGTGCGCGGGGTCGAGCGCATGGTGGAAAACGGCGAATATTGCGTCAACATCGTCAATCAGATTCTGGCCGTGCAGCGGGCGCTGCAGAAAGTGAATTCCATGGTGCTGGATCGCCATTTGCACACCTGTGTCACCACGGCCATTCGCGGCGACGATCCTGCCGAGCGCGAGCGGGTGATTGAGGAAATCATGGGGGTGTTTGAGGCGACGGGCAAGCTGTGACGAGAGACGAAAGACGAAGGACGAAGGACGAATCTCGCACATCCGTCATTCGCCCTTCGTCCTTCGTCAAAAAAAAGAGGAGGTTGTTTCACGTGGCGACAAAAACTTTCAAGGTTCCAAATATCAGTTGTGGACACTGCACGATGACGATTGAGCGCGAGGTGCGTGAGCTGGCCGGCGTCGTGGCGGTCAAGGCCGAGCAGGCCAGTAAGATGGTCACGGTCGAGTGGAATGAGCCGCCTGCTAACTGGGAGGGCATCCGGGCGTTGCTGACCGAGATTAACTATCCGCCGGAGAATTGACAAAAGACGAAGGACGAATATCGAATATCCGTCCTTCGTCCTTCGTCCAGCCAGGAGTTGTTATGGCTGAAAAACAGATTACCCTGCCCATCACCGGGATGCACTGCGCCAATTGTTCGGCGACAATTGAGCGCAATCTGAACAAGCTGGATGGCGTGGCCGGGGCCAACGTCAACTATGCTACCGAAAAGGCGACTGTCATTTTCGACCCGGCGATGTTGAGCGAGCAGGCCATTTTTGACAAAATCGAGGCTGTGGGCTATGGCGTGGCGAGGGCCAAAGTCGAGCTGCCCATCACCGGGATGACCTGCGCCAATTGCGCCGCGACGATTGAGCGCACGCTCGACAAAAAAGTGCCGGGCGTGCTGGCGGCGACGGTCAATTTTGCCACCGAAAAAGCGACCGTGGAATACGTTCCCGGCCTGGTGAGCCGCGCCGATATGGTGACGGCCATCGAAAAGGCCGGTTACGGTGTGATAGAGGCCGAAGCCGGGGTGCTGGAAGACGCCGAGCAGGCCGCCCGTGAGGCCGAGATCCACGATCAGACCCGCAAATTCTGGGTGGGCGTGGCTTTTTCATTGCCCTTATTCCTGCTCAGTATGGCCCGCGACCTGGGGGTGCTGGGGCATTGGGCGCACGCGGCGTGGGTCAACTGGCTGATGTTGGCGCTGGCGACGCCGGTGCAGTTTTATACCGGTTGGGATTATTACGTGGGCGGGTTCAAAGCCTTGCGCAACAAAAGCGCCAATATGGACGTGCTGGTGGCGATGGGTTCGTCGGCGGCCTATTTTTACAGCCTGCCAGTGACAATTGCGCTGACGCTGGGCAGCGACGCGCTGGGTATGCACGTGTATTACGAGACGGCGGCGGTCATCATCACCCTGATCAAGCTGGGCAAATTGCTGGAGGCGCGCGCCAAAGGGCAGACCAGCGCCGCTATCAAGAAACTGATGGGCCTGCGCGCCAAAACTGCCCGCGTCGCGCGTGAGGGCGCAGAGATAGACATCCCCATCGAGCAGGTGCGCGTGGGCGACGTGGTGATCGTGCGGCCAGGTGAGAAAATTCCGGTGGATGGGGTGGTGATCGAAGGACGCTCGGCAGTGGACGAGAGTATGCTGACCGGCGAGAGCTTGCCGGTGGACAAAAAGCCGGGCGACCCGGTGATCGGCGCGACGCTGAACAGGCAGGGATTGCTCAGGTTTGAAGCCACCCAAGTGGGCGCCGAGACGGCGCTGGCGCAGATCATCCGGCTGGTGCAAGAGGCGCAGGGCAGCAAGGCCCCCATCCAGCGCCTGGCCGATCAGGTGGCGGGGGTGTTTGTGCCGACGGTGATCGCTCTCGCCTTTGGCACGCTGCTGGTGTGGTGGTTCGTCGTGGGCGAGGGCTTTACCCCGGCGATGATCCGCATGGTGGCGGTGCTGGTGATCGCCTGCCCGTGCGCGCTGGGGCTGGCCACGCCCACGGCGATTATGGTCGGCACGGGCAAGGGGGCTGAAAATGGCATCCTGTTCAAGAACAGCGCGGCGCTGGAGCGGGCGCATTCGCTCAGGGTAGTGGTGCTGGACAAGACCGGTACAGTGACGATAGGCCAACCGGCGGTGACGGATGTGGTGATTTCAGGTTTTGGATTTTCGATTTTGGAGTCCGAGTCGAAAATCCAAGATCAAGAATCCAAAATCCTGCGCATCGCTGCGTCGGCCGAGCGGGGCAGCGAGCATCCGCTGGGCGAGGCGATTGTGCGGGCGGCGCAGGCGCGCGGGCTGGCGTTGGCCGATCCGGAGAGCTTTGAGGCGCTGGCCGGGCGAGGCGTTGCGGCCCAAGTGGAGGGCTATCAGGTTGTTTTGGGCAACTTTAAGCTGATGACCGAGCGTTTTATCTCTCTGAATGGATTGGAGGCGGAAGCGGAACGGCTACAGGCGCAGGCCAAGACGACCATGTGGGTGGCGGTGGACGGGCAGGCCGCGGGCATCATCGCGCTAGCCGATACGGTCAAGCCCGGCTCGAAAGAAGCGGTGGCCGAGATGCACCGGTTGGGTTTACAGGTGGTGATGCTGACCGGAGACAATCAGGCGACGGCGCGGGCCATCGCTGCCGAAGTGGGCATTGATCGGGTGCGGGCCGAAGTATTGCCCGCTGATAAAGCCGCGCAAGTCAAAAAGCTGCAAAAAGAAGGCATTGGACGGGTGGCGATGGTGGGCGATGGGATCAACGACGCGCCGGCGCTGGCCCAGGCCGACGTAGGCATCGCCATCGGCACGGGCACTGATATAGCAATGGAGACGGCCGACGTGACGCTGATGCGCGGCGATTTGCGCTCGGTGCCGCAGGCCATCGCGTTGAGCAAGGCCACGCTGCGCACGATCAAGCAGAACCTGTTCTGGGCCTTTTTCTACAACGTGATCCTGATCCCGGTGGCAATGGGAGCGTTGTACCCGTTCGAGTTTCTGCCGGGGATGCTGCGCAGCCTGCACCCGGTGCTGGCCGCGTTTGCGATGGCGTTTAGCAGCGTGACGGTGGTGAGCAATAGCCTGCGGTTGCGCGGGGTGCGATTGTAGGACGAAGGAGGAAGAACAGTTGAAACGTGCGACGCACCTCCGAGG
>DAOTXN010000065.1:0-11921 GCA_034435435.1 Anaerolineae bacterium
CCCCTGTGCAAGTTGTCGTCTCATCTTGACTACGTTGGAGTATTCTGCATCACGACAATCGCGATTTGGCTTGAACAACGATTATGGCGTTTTCTGGAGTGGAAGCAACTCACTATACCGTAATTTCAGAGCAATCTAGTGGTTTTGTCAAACTCAGAGAGCAAAAGTTTATATTTAAGCATCGAAAAGAGGAAATCAATATGTCAACTAAACTCAACGAGAAGTTTTTTTCTGCAGTGACTATAGCTGTATTATTGTCGCAGGTGATCCTATCTAGCATTATCATATTGCGACTTAATTCTCTCAGTCAAGCCTTGGATCAAGCTGTCACGCGCATAAGCGTGGCACCACCTCAACCAGAACCGGAGAGCTTGCAGGATGTTTCCGTGGATGACGATCCTGCATTGGGACCGAATGACGCACCTATCACCATTATCGAATTCGCGGACTTTGAATGTGGAGCTTGTCGACAAGCGGACAAGGCTCTTAAGCAGGTAATTGACAAATATTCGGATAAAGTTCGTCTAGTCTATCGTGACTTTCCATTAGTCCCAGGTTCGTCTTCTAGCCTTGCCGCCCAAGCGGCGCAATGTGCCTTTGAAGAAAGGAAGTTTTGGGAAATGCACGATGCTATATTTGCCAGCACAGACAAGATTACGACGGACGTCCTTGTGAGTTTTGCCAGTACTCTGAGTCTGGATCTTGATCGGTTTCGTGACTGCCTCGAGAGTGCAAAATACAGCGCAGAAATCAATAACGACATAGCAGATGGACGACGCTATGGAGTAACAGCAGTTCCTACATTTTTCGTCAACGGTTGGAAATTCAAAGGATCAATGACTTTCGACCAATGGCAGTCAATAATCGATGGACTATTGACAACACGAAAGTGATGTTTTGATCAAGTTGAGCAGACCGGGACCTGCTAGGTAGCTGCACTGGAGACCCCATCAGACTCGAGCACAGGCTGTCTCGCTCTGAAAGGTTCAACACGATTATCTTGAGAAAGGAGAAATCAAGTGAAAAAACTTCAAATCCTAATGCTTGCTCTTGCCATCGCTCTCTCTTTTCCAACCCTAGTTCTTGCACTTCCATCATCCGCTCCAAGCCGTCAGACCGACTGCTGGGTGTGGGATGTGCACTATGATTGCTTAATTAACATTGGTTGTGTCTTCAGAGCTACCTATCTGCACTACAAAGTCACTTGCTGCTTAACGTACCCCCCCTATGACTGCGAAACCGGCACCTATCGGTATTTCGAACATTGCGGCTGTTAAGACGTAGCTTTTCCTAATTCACGCAAACCTGGAACCTTTTCAAGGGTAGGACTGCTTGACCTGGATTCTAAAGGCATATAGAATCGGTTTGCTCAACTGCATCAAGATATCACAGGTGTGGAACAAGGCTTTTTCATTGAATGGGTTTCGGAATTTGCTACAGAAATTCAAGTTAAGATCCGGGCTATCAATTGTCTTCACTGTTGCCAAAACCGAATGGCGGCTGCAAATGCGTAGCCGCGCCTTTTGGCTAGCAGTGCTGATTGCTATTGCTTTTGCCCTGGCAGGTGCATCGACAGGAGGTTGGACTAGGTCTTCGACGCCATTAGCTCAGTCGCTAGACTTGAGCAGTGATCGCTTGAACGAAATAATTATACTGTCACTAGTGTTTGTTTGCACACCAATTTTTTTCCGGGATGGAATATTTGACGTGGGTGATTTGCTGTGGAGCACTCCCGTTTCAGTCGGTATGTATGTTATAGGTAAACTCTTCGCTGCGCTGGCTTTAGGTCTGAGTTTGCTCTTAGGTGTTGAGACAATCGCTTGGGTGGCAGTCCAAATAGGGTCAAAGTTTCCATTCTATGCTTCTCTCCCTCTACACTTGATTGTCCGCCTTGGCCTGCTGTTGCCTACATTATTCTTCGTTGTCAGTGCCAACTTGTTCTTGTCAGTACTAATAGGCAGGTTAAGACTTTTCATTCTTCTCAGTTCTATGCTTTGGCTTGGCTGGACTGGGTTTCTACTACCAGCCTCGATGACGCAACCACGCAATTTTGTTCCAGTTGGGGTGTTTTACTCATCTATTCTCTGTTTGGGACCTGACAAAGAGTTGTTAGTCGCTAACCGGCTTTTATGGACCGGCATCGCACTTGTTATGCTTGTATTGGCTATCCTCATCTACGCCCGGCGTGAGCGCCGGGCCTATCTGCCCGCCAAGTCGATGTGGACACTGGGATTCATTGGTGTGGCAGGGCTGGGACTGCTCATAGAAGAGTGGACAGTACTTGAACAGGCTTCTGGTTTGTTGCGAACTGATCCGCTCCCAGCACATTTCCTTCTATTGAGTTCTTCATCCGATGGTCTTTTGCGTTATCGCACTAATGACGAATCGATTTCAGATGCCAATCTACCATCTCAAGATTGGCTCGCTGTAGAGGTGCTCACTGTGGAAGTGAGTGTCTCCTTGACTCCAAGTACGGGTCTGATTCAGGGAGAAGCGACTCTCACTCTATTTTACTCTGGAGAGGAAGCTTTGGGAGAGATGCCTCTGTTCCTAAACAGCGGACTAGAAGTCAAGCGAGTTCTCGAGTTCGAAACCAAGAGGGAGGTAGCTTTCACTCGCACTGGGTTAGAGCTTACTTTGTATCCCAAACCATCCCTTAGACCTGGCACATCTTGGATAGTGAAGGTCCTTTACGAAGGCCATTACAAGACACCACGCGTTGCCTACCGCGATGTAGACATCTGCTTGCATAAGATAGTCGAAGCCCGCTCTTACTTGGGCCAAGATATCGTTTTCTTGATGCGCGATGGGGACTGGTACCCTTGGCCGCTTTCTCTCTTCAGTCAACGTGAGCCAACAGGCCAATTGGCTGTGCAGTTATCTCCCCAGCGGCAAACCTTCCATACTGCCCATGTGATTGAAGGTGACAAGTTGCTTTGGAACGGTCGTTGGCCCGCTCTTCTGGTAGCCAGCTATCCCCCGGGAAAACTTTACCCACTAGCCGTAACGAACGGCTATGCTTACTTGACTGACCCGCGAGATGCAGTGGCAAGGGAAGAAGCTTCTGACTACGCTTCCGCTTATGCTGGTATGAGCCACTGGCTGGAAGGAAAAAAGACTTCTATTATCTTGGTGCAGGTGCCGCTCATTCTACAACCCGTCGCTACTGTTGGCCCATCAGGCGAAGAAATCGTGTTTATCCCAGAAGGAACAGCGTTTCTAAATCGTCAGCGTGACGGTTGGAGTGGAGCGCGGATTGAAGGTAATGTGGAACACCTGTGTCGGGAACGTGCACGCGAGGTGGTTACTGCCTGGTGGTCGGCACGGCTCGACTTTCCATCACCTCGTTACGTTTTAGACTGTCCTTTTGGGGGAGTGAATTGTCCAACAGATAGTGGCTGCGCGCTGCAAACACTTCCCAGCGATCTGTTCTTGGACCTGCTATCTAGTGTGTCGTCTGGGGCTTGGTTGAGATTAAGTGGTCAACCAGTGGACTGTGCTACTGAGGTAGCGCTGTTAAAGGCACTCTTTGATCAGGAATCGTACATTCTTTATGATTCAGTTGACGTGAAGCAGCGATTGTCGCAAGGCTTTGTGGGATCACTTAAAGCTGAAAAAGAACTAGCTCGACGTGGCGCCTTTCCAGTTTCTTCTATTCCATATCGGACGCTAGCCACATCATCAAACACTCTTGATTTAGTAGAAGCCTGTGTTAAAGTTGACGACGAGGTTTTGGGCAAAATACTCCGTGAATGGCTAGGCAACCAAAGTGTAGGGCGGGCTGATCTGAATAGTCTGTTATTGTTATTAAACCGGTGACGGACACATGCAAGACAAAACAAGGCAGACGAGTCTTTGGATGAGCGTTCGTTCACGGCTGCCCTGTAACGTTTACAACGCCTGGTTTTTAGTTTGGATTCAGCGCAGAGTTGTTAGCTGTATACTACCCTGGTGCAGCGCTGCGGTGTTAGCAGCAGCCGCACTCGTTATTATAGAACAGTCTGATGAGCCAATGCGCCACTTCCAACTAGTTTGCGAGCTGTTTCTGCCGTTGGTTGGTGCGGTTTCGACCGCTTATCTATTAAGCCCTGAGAGCGATCCCCCTCTAGAGTTGCTTTACACCTGCCCTTGTTCGGTACCAGTCTTGTTAGGTGCACGGCTAGTCTATTTGGCAAGTATTCTGTTCTTGCCAGTTAGTATCGTCAAGGTCTCTTTTTTAGCTACTCAATCCTTGTTACAACCACACTACCTAGGTCTTTTTTTCAAGGTTTGGGTACCGCCCACTATTTTTTTGGGTGGGCTGGTTTTACTGGTAACACAACTGATACGTAGCGCCCATGCCGGCGTTCTGATAGGTGTGATGGTGTGGGCTGCGGAAATCCTTATACTTAACAGGATCTGTCTTGAGAATCGCATAATCAAACTTCTCTACCTGTTTCCCGTTTTCGCTGGCTTGTCGATGGACACCACGACGCATCACAACTGGGTGCTCTTGGGACTAGGTCTTGTTTTCTTTGTTCTTGGACTTTTGTTGGCTTGTGACTTTCAGCGGGATTGGAATAGCCAATAGGGGTGAACCTCACAGTGATAATAATCAAGTCTCTAGCAAAGACCTACTCCGGGCCAGTGTCAGCATTGCGGGGAATCGACTTGAAGATTGGCACCGGTATGTTTGGTCTACTTGGGCCTAATGGTGCCGGTAAAACTACCCTGATGCGCATTTTGGCGACCTTAATTCGACCAACGTCCGGTACAGCCTGCGTGCTGGGTTATGATGTAACTGACGATGAGGCCATATTCGCCATTAGGAAAGCACTGGGTTACTTACCGCAAGAGCTCCGACTGTATGACAATTTGACCCCTATTGAGTTTTTGGACTATATTGCTGTGCTTAAAGGCCTCCATAGTAAAACTGTTCGCCGATACCAGATTGATATGTTGTTGAATACGGTCGGACTGATTGATGCCCAACACCGGAAGCTCAAAATCTTTTCAGGTGGAATGAAACGTCGTGTTGGAATCGCTCAGGCCTTACTCGGGAATCCCCGTTTACTTATTGTTGATGAACCTAGCGCCGGTCTAGACCCTGCCGAGCGTGTCCGGTTGCGCAATCTCCTGGTTGAACTAGCGCGGGAACGGACGGTGATTCTATCTACCCATATTGTGGAAGACATTGGGCAGACTTGTAATGACATGGCTGTACTGAATCAAGGCGAGATACTCTATTTTGGCTCGCCCAAGGAACTCATTGAGCGGGCGCGTGGCTGGGTTTGGACTATTGTCACCGATGGAATTCAACCAAGCGAGGGTTTAGAAATCGTATCAACCCTGCAAGTCCAAAATGGAATCCAATATCGGGTTATTGGCGGGTGTCCTTCTAGTTATGAAGCGGTGGAATCTGAGCCAACGCTGGAAGATGGTTACCTGTGGTTGATGTTGCAGGCTGCGAAGGGAATGAAGATGGCAGAATAGTGCACGGCGGCCTACCGTGTTAACGGCCCGCCGCTCCGTCGCCAGGGACGATGCGTTTCGGGGACAACTGCGACCGGAAGTCGGGGAGACGTTGGACGCCTGCCTGGCGGTCCTGGAGAGCGGCGTGGTTGTGCCAGAGGCGCTGGACCAGCAAGCGGCCCAATGGCTCCAGGGTCCATTGTTTGCCGTTCTGGCAGGGGAACAGACCCTTGAGCAGGCTCTGGCGAAGGCGCAGCAACAAGCAGAGCAATCGCTGAGGCAAAAGTAAACAGGCGACAATCAACCCGGCGTAGTTGCTTCGGCCAACACAGCCTCCACCAGACACGGTAAAGCGGCCTCCACCTGTGGGCTGAGACCGCTGTTCCATTCCAAACTGGCCGGCTGCACACCGAAAACAACCACCTCGGCGGGTAGCAGCTTGAGCGCCTGGGCCAGCCGCAGCGCGTCGCGCAGTCCGGCGGCATGGATGGAAAGGTGTTGATCGTCGCCCAACAGGCTTGCCTCGTCGAGCGTAAAGCGCAGAAACTCGCCCGGCTGCCTGCCTACGTCAGCGGCGTCTATCAGGATGACCCGCCGCCGTCCTTCCAGCAAGTTGACCAGACCCAAACCTTGCGTGCCGCCGTCGATCACCTCCACACCGTCAGGTAGTGACTGCCCGGCCAGCAGCTCGGCCACGCGCGTCCCCACGCCGTCGTCACCGCGCAAAGGGTTGCCCAGACCGATAACCAGTGTGTTAGAAATGTTCACTGTACCAGGTAAAGCGTGAAACGTGAAACGTAAAACGTGAACTCACGCATCACGTTTCACGCTCCTCACACAAACTCGACCTTCAAAAAGTGCGTCGAGCACGAGATGCACGGATCGTAGGCCCGGATGAGCATCTCCATCGTGAGGGTAATCTTTTCCTGCGGTTGGTCCAGGATCTGCGGTACCAGGGCGCGCATGTCGGCTTCCATGTTGGCATAGTTTTGGCCGGTGGGGATGACGCAATTGGCGCCTTGCACAAAGCCTTCGTCGTCGATGACGTAATTGTGGAACAGGATGCCGCGCGGCACGTCGCACGAGCCGACCCCTTCGCCGCCTTTGCCCTGGAACTGATAGCGCGACTCCGGCTTGAGACCCCGATCCACCAGCTCGTCGATGATGCGGATGCTATCCTCGACACAGTGCACCATCTCGACCGCCTGCGCGCCGCTGTTGAGAAAGGTGTTGGTGCAGATCGGTTTCATGCCCAATTGTTCGGCGGCCGCCTTGGCGCGGGGGTGCAACTGGTCATAGTTATTGTTAAAACGGGCCAGCGCGCCGACCATATAGCTGTCGCGGTTGTGCTTGGTGTGTTTGGCGGTCGAATGGGGCACACAATACTCGTTCGTGACCTTGCGATACTCGGGGATCTCGTAAGTAAAGCCGTCGGTGGTGGCGATGTGGCCGTCAATAAAGGCGTATTCGTCGGCTTTTTGCAGCGACACGTATTCGGTTTCGCGCTCGTACTTGGGCCAGGGCAACGTCGCCAACAAAGCGATGGTCTCGTCCATATCGGCGCGGGCCGCTACCAGTCGCTCGCGCATGGCGAGCAGTTCTTTGACTTTGGGCAGGTGCGTAAAGCCGCCCACGGTCATGGCGATGGGGTGAGTATGGCGACCGGAAACCATGGCGCACAGGTCGCCCGACAGTTTTTTGATGCGCAGCGCCCGCTTGACGACCTCGGGGTGCGAAGCGGCCAGCGGCAACACGCTGCCCGCGCCGAAAAAGTCGGGCGCGACGAGCATGTACACGTGCAGCACGTGGCTGTCAATGATCTCGCCGTGGAACACCAGCTTGCGCAACAGCTCGGTCTGCTCCGAGATTTCTACGCCCAGCGCGGTCTCGGTGGCGCGCAGCGAGGCGGTGGCGTGACCGGTGGCGCAGATGCCGCAGATGCGCGAGGTGATGTGCGAGGCCTCGTAATACGGCCGCCCGCGCAGCATGGCCTCGAAAAAGCGCGGCGCTTCGACAATTTGCAGCTCACACTTGACCAGCTCGCCGTTTTTCACGTCTACGACAATGTTGCCGTGCCCCTCGACGCGGGTCAGGTGGTGTACGTTCACGTTTACATTGGTCATCATCGCTCTCCTTTTCAGGACACTGATGAACGCTGATTTACACTGATTTTATGGTTTGATCTGTGTTGATCTGCGTTAATCTGCGTCCCCCTCCTATCTAATCTGCGCCGGGTCGTAGGCGTTGAACATGGTCATGCGGGCCATCAATTGCTCGACCGTCAGGCCGGCCTTGGCCAGCACGTCTTCCATGGCGTTCTTGTTCGGGTTGGGGATGGGTCCCCGGCAACCCTCGCAGCCGTCGCCGTAGGTGGGGCAGATGGCGTCGCAGCCAGCGCGGGTGACCGGCCCCAGGCACGCCCCGCCGCTCTCCAGAATGCACACATTTTCCTTGAGCTTGCACTCCACGCACACCGGATAGTCGGGGATGGTAGGCTTTTTGCCCAGCAACACCTTTTTGACCACGTCTAGAAATTCAAAGCGGTCAATCGGGCAGCCGGGGATGACCGCGTCCACCGGGATGACGGCGCTGATAGGACGAGCCGGATAGGTGTCGTACCAGTCCCATTTGTCGCCATACACATATTCGCGCACGCCCTGCAGTGAGGGCTGGATGTTCTTGAGCGCGTTGACCCCTGCCGTGTGGGCGCACGCGCCCAGCGCCACGACGATGGCGGCTTGCTGGCGGATTTTCTTGAGGCGCTCTTCGTCTTCCGGGCGGGTGCATGAGCCTTCGATAAAGGCGACCAGATAATCTTCACCTTTTTCGGTCATGGCCTCGCGGAATTGGACGATTTCGACCGCTTCGACCAGCTCCAGGTGGGTCTGCAAAGTATCCACCACCGTGAGCTGGCAGCCTTCGCAGCACGCAAAGTCGAAAAATGCTACTTTGGGCTTTCCATTTTCGGCCATTACAGCGCCTCCTCGGTTCCTTTGATCTGGGCATAAGTAAACACCGGCCCGTCCTGGCAGCAATAATAGTTATTGATCTGGCAGTGGCCGCACTTGCCCACGCCGCACTTCATGCGGCGCTCCAGTGAGAGATAAATCTGCGTCTCAGGGATACCCTTGCCCAGCAATTCCATCAACACAAAGCGGTACATAATGGGCGGGCCGCAGGTGGCGGCGACGGTGTTGCGCGGATTGATGGTGACCTTGGGGAACAGCGTGGTGATCACGCCCACGTTCCCACTCCAGCTTGGGTCGCCCCGGTCCACCGTCAGGTGGAACTCGACGTCGGCGCGCCCGGCCCATTCGTTCAGCTCGTCCTTGAAAAGTAGTTCCTTGGGGTTTTTGGTTCCGTATAGGATGATCACACGCCCAAAGGCTCCACGCTCGTCGAGCACCTGGTTGATGAGTGAGCGCAGCGGAGCCAACCCCAGGCCGCCGGCGGCAAAAAGTATATCCTTGCCGCGCATCCTGTTAATGGGAAAGCCGTGCCCAAAGGGGCCGCGCACGCCTACCACGTCGCCCGCTTGCAGCTGGTGCAGCGCGCCGGTCAGATCGCCCACGCGCCGGATGCACAACTCGAACGTGCCGTTGCTGCGGCTGGGCGAAGAACTGATGGAAATGGGGCCCTCGCCGATGCCCATCAGCGAGACTTCGACGAACTGACCGGGGTCGTTGCCCAGGCTGCGCCCGCCGGGCAGTTGCAGCGTGAACAGTTTTTCCAACTCGGTCAGCGGCTGGACCTTGAGCACGCGGGCCATCACCGGCAAATAGACCGATTCTTCTCTGGCAGTAGCAATGACGGATCGCATCATATCACACCTCCTACAACTTGGCCCGGTGTAGATCGTTGAACACATTGACGGGCGAGATGTCTACCGGGCACGAGCGCGCACAGCGACCACAGCCCACGCAGCCCAGCTCGTGGAATTTTTCGGCCAGGAAGCGCCCCTTGCGCATAAAGCGATGCCGCAGGCGGGCGGCCTGGTGGTGACGAAAGTTCTCGCCGCCGGCCACGCGGGCAAACTCGTCCAACTGGCACGAGTCCCAGCGCCGCCAACGCTCGCCATCTTGCAGGCTCAGATCGACCTCGTCGTACACGTTGAAGCAGTAGCAGGTGGGGCAGACCAGCGTGCATTGTCCGCAGGCCAGGCAGATGTGGGCCAGCTCGTTCCACTCTGGACTGTTGTACGACTGGACCATCAGGGCCGGCAGCTCGTCCACGTCCAATTCGAGCTTGTAGGGGAAGCGCGGCCATTTGGCGCCCAGCACCTTGTTGAGCTGTTGCATGTCGGCTTCGGTGGCGGGATAGGCGCCAGCGTACTTTTTGAGCAGTTCTGCGCCTTCTTCCGAGCCTACGTCTACGGCGTAGGCCTGACCCAGGTCGGTCAGGTGCAGGTCGTAGCCTTCGCTCACGCTGAGCGTGCCCATGCTTTTGCAGAAAGAGTATTCGTAGCACGGCTCCAGGCACTCGATGCCCACCAGCAGGGTCTGGCGGCGCCGCCGCAGATAATGGGCGTCGGGATAGTCGCTGGTGAAAGCCGCGTCGAGCACGCGCAGCGCGTGCAGGTCGCAGGTGTGTACGCCCAACACCACCGTCGGCTCGGCCTCGATGACCGTTTCGACCGTGGTTTTACCGGCCCGGTTAAAGGTCATCAACCGCTCTGCTTGTGGTTGCAGATACTTTTTCGGCGGCAAGATGGACTGGTTATAATCCAGCCGCAGTTCGGCTGGATCCTCAATATCGCCAAAGGCAAATTGATCGCCTTTGGCCACGGGGCCGACCACCCGATAGTCCCTGGTTAGATCAGCGACAAAGGTGGTTATGGCTGCTTTATCAATGACCCATAGGCTCATTCCGCCCTCCTCATTGAGTGCTAGGATTGGGGAAAAATACACAATCGGACTCGTGTTCAGTATAACAAAGTCGCCTTTGCGCCCGTAGTGTCATTTGTCCCGGTCATAGGTGACAGGTGTCACACAAGGGAGACGGCAGACCACTGACCGCCGGGTGGCCCGGCCAGATGGCACCAGCAGTTTTGTAGATTTTGCGAGTGGACTCGAAATCAGCGGATGTCAGCAGACGTCCGGCTTTAGCCGGGGAATCCTCGCTAAAGCGAGACGTCCGGTCGTGACAAATAGCGCCAATATTGGCCCTCGAAGTGGCCCAAAAAGCGCAAAACCACCGGTGCAATGAGTGTAGAAAAAACGCTCTTCAATCGGCGGGACGAGAATGGCAATAATCTGGAACTTGCGCCCCCCCCCCCCACTATGCTATAATGCGGCCGGCCCGCTCAATGGTTGTATTTTCCCGAAACACAGGAAAATCCGAGGAGGCGCGCTATGGCAAAGGACGAGCCTGCCGATGATACGTGGCAGAGCATCCCTGTGAGGCACGCCAGGCCACGCATTCTCATCGCCGACGACGACCTGGACACCCGCAATATCCTCTCCGACTGGCTAACCCATCAAGGCTACGCAACCCTCACCGCCGCCGACGGGGAAAAGGCCCTGGCAGCGGGGATGGCCCATCCCCTGGATCTGGCCCTGATCGACGTGCGCATGCCCGGTCCCGCCGGGATGGAGCTGGCTGCCCGGCTGCGCGAACGGCATCCCGATTTGGGAGTCATCATCATCACCGCCTACGGCTCGATTCAAGACGCGGTGGAGGCGATGCGGGGCGGCGCGTTCCACTATCTGCCCAAGCCGCTGGCGATCAAGCAAGTGCTGGCGGCGGTGGAAGGAGCTTTAGCGCGGGGAGGCGGCCGGGGCCAGGTGGGGGAGAAAGCCGGTGATCTGACGGTTGACCTGACCCGGCGCCAGGTGAGTTGTGGAGGCCGGTCAGTCTGGTTGACCCGGCTTGAGTTTGATCTATTGGCCTATCTGATACAACACCGTGGCCGGGTGGTGTCCTGCGACGAATTGCTGGAACAGGTGTGGGGTTACCCGCCGCATAACGGCGACCCGGTCCAGGTGCGCAACGCGGTGCGGCGCCTGCGCAAAAAGCTAAAGGACGACGCGAGTTGTCCGCGTTACGTCGTTGGGGTGCGCGGGGTGGGGTATCGATGGGATGGGAAAGTAAGGTTGAAGCGGTCGGGAGAAGGAGCTTGAGGCGCGGATACGAAACGGTTACACAACGGATACAGAACGGATACGATACGGATACGGTTCTGATACCAAAGGACAGTAATACCGTGGTAAAATTACTAGGGTGGAACCACCAAGTAGAAACAGGTTAAATGTATCTGAATAAAAGGAGGAAATTAGAATGTCAAAAAGCAACATAACTATCCGGGTAATAGCAAGCATCAGGGTTGCTATGCTGGAGGTACTGAAATTACGGTATAGTAGATTGCCTCAGGTATCTGGTGCACGTGCATTTGTTGCAGGACTCGCATCGCAACCATAGCGGCGCAAGACCTCCTCACGTGAGCCGAGGTGAGGCGGCAGCTTGCGCAAAGG
>DAOTXN010000066.1:0-9775 GCA_034435435.1 Anaerolineae bacterium
CCTTTGCGCAAGCTGCCGCCTCACCTCGGCTCACGTGAGGAGGTCTTGCGCCGCTATGGTTGCGATGCGAGTCCTGCAACAAATGCACGTGCACCAGATACCTGAGGCAATCTACTATACCGTAATTTCAGGACGGATAAAGGCTGGCAATATCCACCGGAAATCGGCTCGCCGGCAACGACTTTCCTGGACGCCGGTTTACATGACATCGAGATAGACTACGAGCAGCGCCCTCCCTATGTTGCCGCTTTGCAGGCTCGTTGGTCTGGGCCGAGTTTTGACGAGGAGGTCATCCCCGTGTACGGTCTGCCCGACGATATCAACCCCGACGAGTGCCCTTATGTTTCGTGCGATGGGCAGGATTACCAGGGCGGGCCGGTGAACACCAAGACCGGCAACTACTTGTATCAGGCGCAGGATGTGCAGCTCCAAACGCTGGCCGGGCGGCTGGCCTTCAAGCGCACCTACAGCGCCCAGGCAACCGACGCCGAGTGGCCCGGGCTGCTGGGCTACGGCTGGACGCACAACCACGACCGCCGGCTGATCTTTCCCGGCGACCCCCAGGGGGAAGACGGCGTGGTGATCCTGCGCGGGCAGAGCGGCTCGGCCTTGCGCTTCACGATCACCGACGACGATCAGTACGTGGCGCGACCGGAAGTCAAGGCGCAGATGGTCGAGATTGACGGCGGCGAGGCCGGTATCACCTACGTCATTACAGCGCCCAATCAGAGCGTGCTCACCTTCAATGACAGCTTGCTCAAGACCGAACGGGACCCTCAGGGCAATGTGCTGACCTATACCTACGCCGTTACGGGGTGGCTTGCTCGCGTCGAAGACGCCAGTGGGCGCTACCTGGCGTTTGAAGTAGGCATGCCGGGGTTGAGTGAGGATCGGCTGCTATCGGTCAGCGATCACACCGGGCGGGTGGTGCAGTTTGGCTATTATACCGAGACCGGCGACCTGGCGGTGGTGACCGACACGCGCGGCCTGGGATGGACCTACACCTACAGCGGCAGCACGCACTGGCTGTACGAGGCGCGCGACCCCTACGGGCGGTTGATCGAGCGCAACGAGTACGACGCATACGGGCGCGTGCTCACCCAGACGGACGGATTGAGCCACACTATCTCGTTCGATTATCACATCGATACCACCAGCCGCACCACGGTGACGCAGCCCCTGGGACAAGTGTTGGTAGACGTGTACGACTCGCGCAACACGCTGGTGAGCCAGGTCCGGCCCGGGGCGAACGTCGCCGCCGGGCGCGGCTACGACGGCCACTTTAACCGGCGCAGCAGCGCCGACCCCAACGGCCACACCAGCGCCTACAGTTGGAGCGAGAACGGCTATAACCTGGAAACCGTGACCGACGCCCAGGGCCACACGACCCATTTTGGCTACGACGCCTGCAACCACCTGACGCAGACGGTAGATGCGCACGGAGGAACCACCACTTACGCCTACGACGTGTACACCGTCGTGATCACCGGAACGGGGGGCGAAGGGGAGATCATCACCCACACCTATACGCTGTGCGGGCTCAACCAGCCGCTGACCATCACCGATGCGCTGGGGAACGTGACGGTCAACCGCTACGACGCGCAAGGCCGCCTGATCCAGACCGCCCGCAACGGGCAATACACCACCACCTACGCCTATGACGCCTACGGCCAGCGCACGGCCGTAACGGACACATTGGATGGCGTGACCCGCTACGGGTATGACGAACTGGGCCGGACGGTGGGAGTGACCACGCCCCAGGGCATCACGCGCTACGCGTACGACGCCGCCGACCACGTGATCGCCATCACGCGCAACTACACCACGACCGTGCCCAACCCCGACCCGCTGTTATACAATTTGGTCACGCGCTACGGCTTTGACAAAGTGGGCCGCCAGACCCACGTGACCGAGACGGCGCCGCTGCCTGGCGGCGGCGTGGAAGAGCGGGTCACGCGCACGTGGTATGACTCTATCGGTCAGGTGGTGAGTGTAACGCAGAACTACCGGCCCGGCGAGCCGCAGAACTATCTGAACCAGTACAACCTGACGACGTGGTACGGCTACGACGCGGCGGGCAACCAGACAGCGGTGACGGACACGCTGGGCCACGTGAACCGCACCTTTTACGATCTATTGAACCGGCCGGTCACGATGGTGGTAAACTATGTAGACGAAGGACCCATGACGAATGACCAAAACGTGCGCACGATGTACGGTTACGACCCGGCGGGCAATCTGGTCACCACCACGGATGCGCTGGGGCGAATGGTTGTAAACGGCTACGATGAGCTGAACCGGCTGGCGACGACGACGGTCAATTACGTGGACGAAGGACCAACGACGAAGGACCAAAATCTGCGCACGGTGTACGGCTATGATGCAGTGGGCAACGTGGTGACAGTCACGGACCCAATGGGCCGCGTCACGCTCAACGAATACGACGCGCTGAACCGGCTGGTCAGGACGACGGTCAACTATAGCCCGACGCACGGGCAGAACTACCAGAACCAGTACAACCTGGTCACGGAATACGGCTACGATCCCCAATCAGGCCAGCGGGTGGCCGTGACCGACACGCTGGGAAACGTCACCCGCTACGAGTATGATGCGCTGGGCCGGCTGGTGACGACCACCGACGCGCTCAGCGGCGCGACCTGGGTCGAGTACAACGCTGTGGGCCAACGCTGGAAGAGCCACGCCTGCGCGGAGCTGGCCCCGGACGGGAGTTGCGCCCTCCAATACACGACCGTCTTTACCTACGACATCGCCGGGCGGCTGGCGGAGACGCGAGACCCGGCGGGCGGCGTCACGCGCTACGCTTATGACGCGCTGGGCAACACGCGGGTCGTAACCGATCCCGCTCCGCTACGCTTCGGGGACTATAGCGCCGAGGGCCACGCCACCCATTACGCCTACGACGCGTTGAACCGGCTGGTGACAACGACGAATGCGCTCAGCGGCGTGACGGTGCTCGAGTACGACGCGCTCGGCCGGCGAGTCAGTAACCGTCAGTCGTCGGCGGTCGGCGGTCCCTGGCAGGTGACAAGTTATGGCTATGACGGGCTGGGCCGGACTGCGGCGATGACCGATGCGCTGGGCAACGTGACGCGCTATGCTTACGATAGCCTGGGCAACCGTATTGCTATTACCGATCCGCTGACCCACACCACCGTCTATACCTACGACAGTCTGAATCGCCTGGCGGCCACCCAGAACGCCGAGGGGGACGTGACGCGCTACGAGTACGACGCCCTGGGAAACCGCACCGTGATGACCGACGCGGAAAGCATCGTGACGCGCTACGAATACGACGCCGCCGGGCGATTGGCGGCGGTGGTGGAGAATGTGGACGAAGGACCAACGACGAAGGACCAAAACGTGCGCACGGAATATGGGTACGACCCATTGGGCCGGCGCACGGTCATCACCAACGCGCTGGGCTACACCAGCGTGTACACCTACGACGCCTTGGGACGGCTGGTCGGTGAGAGCGATGCGTTGACGCACACTACGGTGTACACCTACAACCTGCTCGGCCAGCGTGTTGCCGTGCAGGACGCCGACGGGACGGTGGTGAGCTACTCCTACGACGCGGGGGGACGCTTGACCGCCATTCAGTACCCCACCAGCAGCGTGACATACGCTTATGACCGCGTGGGCAACCGCGTGGCGATGACGGATAGCGTGGGTAGCACACGCTATCAATACGACGCGCTATACCGGCTGGTGCGGGTGCAGGACCCCTTTAGCCAGGTGGTGAGTTACACTTATGACTTGGTCGGCAACCGCATTGGACTGAACTATCCTGATGGAAAAACAGTAACCTACACCTACGACCTGTTGAACCGCTTGATCCAGGTCGAGGATTGGGATGGCGGCCTGACCCGCTACGGCTACGACGCGGCCGGGCGACTCATCTCGGCCACGCTTCCCAACGGCGTACAAAGCGCGTATACTTACGACGACGCCGACCGCCTGACGCAGATCGAGCACCGCAATGACGCCGAGGTGTTGCTGGCGCGTTACGCCTACGCGCTGGATAAAGTGGGCAATCGGATGACCGTCACCGAGACGATATTGATGCCCATCGAGGGCCTGGCGGCGCTGCCCACCTGCCCTGGCGGGCGGTGCCAGGGCGGCGGGATGAGCGCGGCGCAAGTCGTGGAAGCCGTGGTGGGGCGTGGGCCGGGACTGGCAAGCATGGCAGGGGAACAGGGGAGCGAATCGGCGAATCAGCGAGTCAGCGCATCGGCGAATGAGCGGGTCGGCGAATCGGCGAATCGGCGCGCGGCGCTCCTCCCCAATCCCACTCCGCTCCGCCCCAAAGGGGGGGACTATAGCCTTCAATCTCCAATCTCCAATCTCGCGCTGCGGGCCGACCGGCCAAGCCTGCCCGCCGACGGCGCAAGCCTGGCTTACCTGGCCGTGTTCGCCTACGCTGACGACGGCGAACCGCTGCCCGACGGCGCGCCGGTGAGCTGGGAGACGAGCCTGGGGGAGTTGGTGGAGGACGACGAAGGACGAACGACGAAGGACGGACTGGCGTGGGTGGCGTTGCAGGCCGGTGAGACGCCCGGCGTGGCCGTGGTGACGGCCACGGTGGGGGTGTCGGCGCAGCAGCGCATCAGCGTCGAGATCGCCGCGCCCGAGGCGGCCGTGTACCGGCTGGACGAGGAGACGGGCGGGCGCGACGGCTCCGAGACGGCGTTGGAGCTGGCCCGCAACACGGTGCGCGAGACAGGGGGGCGCGAGGCGGTTTTTGTGCAAGGGCCCTATCACCGGCTGGACTTTACGGCGCAGGGGCTGACCTTCAGCGGCGCTGCGCCCGGCGGCCGTAGTATCGCGCTCGGCTACCACCTGCAAGAGGTACGCCTGGGGGCCACGACGTGGCTGACGCGGACGGACGTATCCCCCCAGGTGGAAGAGAACGCGGCCCGTTATGGATTGGGGCAGGGGGTGACGGAGGAATACGTGGCGCTGGACGCCGGGGTGGAGCAGCGCCTGGTCCTGGCCGAGCCGTTGCCTGCCGAGGGCCAGGACGTGACGATTGTGGGTGCATTTGAAGCGCCCCTGACGGCGCGGCTGAACGTGTCGCGGACGGTGGTCTACTGGTACCATCCACGCGGTGGGCGGCAGTGGCTGGCCCAATACGGTCCGGCGCTGGCCTACGACGCCGCGGGGCATCTGGCGGTCCTGGAAATGCGCCTGAGCGGGACGGAGGTGGAAATCGTGCTGCCGGGCGCGTGGCTGGCGCGGGCGACGTATCCGGTGGTGGTGGACCCGCTGCTCGGCTCGCGACTGACGCTGGCCAGCGGCATCGCGGCCAACCGCTACACCCCCGACGTGGCCTACAACCCCGACGACGACCAATACCTGGCGACCTGGCTGTTTGCAACGGAAACCACGGTGGGCGTGCACGCGCGGCGGGTGTGGGCCGACGGCGCCCCTGACGGCGGCATCTTCACCCTGTATCAAGTGAGCGGCGCGCCGGTGAGCGAGTGGGAAGCGCCGCGGGCGGCCTATGACCCCACCTCGGACAAATACCTGGCGGCCTGGGCGGTGAACTCGGGTCTGATCGAATGGGCGCTGCGCAGCCGGCAGGTCCCGGCCAGCGGGAGCGCGCTGGGCAGCCTGCAGGCAGTGGACGTTGGAGCGGCCCATTACAACCCGGCGGTAGCGGCAGACAGCCTGAACGGCGGCTACCTGGCGACCTGGGACGCCGCCCAGAACGTGTACGCCCGGCGGGTGGGGGCGGACGGCGCGCCCACGGGGAGCGTGATCAACGTGGCCGCCAGCGCCGCTGTGGAGCAGGACCCCGACGTGGCCTTTGGCAGCGCGGCCGGGGAATACCTGGTGGTCTGGGAGCAGGACAGCGACGCGTACGCCCGGCGTGTGACGAGCGGCGGCGGGTTGCCGGGCAATGCCTTTGCGGTGGCGACGGCCGCCGGCAACCAGGTAGACCCGGCCCTGGCCTACGCTGCGCCCTCCGACACCTTTCTGGCGACCTGGAGCGCGGATAACGACGTACACGGCCAGCGCGTGGACAGCCAGGGTCGCATGGTGGGCAACGTGATGGACATCGCCACGGGCCAACCGACCCAGATCGCGCCCGACCTGGGCTACAATGCGCTGACCGAAGACTGGCTGGCGGTGTGGCGGCACACGGGGACGATCGGCTTTGCCAACGAGCCGTGGGGCCGGGTGGCGCACGAGAGCGGGCAACTATCCGGCAACGAGCAGCGGCTGTGGAACTATGCCACCGGCAGCCGGGTCGCCACGAGCGGCGCGGGCGGGCCAACCGGCAACCATCTGGTGGTGTGGGACAACAGCGCCAACACGGTCATCTACGGGCAACGCTTCCGCCCCTTGCAAGCCGGGTTCACGGCCGAGCCGAGGTACGGCCCGGCCCCTCTCACCGTGCAATTCACCGACGCCGCGACCCCGGTGGGGCAGTTTGGCCCCGTGGCCGATCAGTGGTACTGGACCTTTGGCGAGGGCGGCGCAGAGCTGCCGTCCACGCAACGCAACCCCCTGCACACCTATCAGAACCCCGGCATCTACGCCGTGAGCCAGCGCGTGACCGACACGCAAACCGGCGAATGGGACGTGTTGACGCGCCACGACTACATTACCGTCGTGCGCGTCATCACCTACCGCTACGATGGGCTATATCGGCTGGTGCAGGCCGATTACTCCAACGGTGAGAGCTTCCAGTATGCTTATGATGCGGTGGGCAACCGCACGGCTTACACGGCGACCATTGCCAGCACGGCGGTCACCACCTACAGCTACGACGCGGCCAATCGGCTTGTCAACGCCGGGGGCGTGACGTATACTTGGGACGCGCGCGGCAACCTGCTGGCCGACGGCGTCTACACCTACACCTGGGACGCGGCCGGCCGGCTGATCACCGTCACCGACGGGGTGAACACGCTGCGCTTCCGTTACGACGGCGACGGCAACCGCCTGCTGCGCATCGTCAACGGCACGTTAACAACGCATACGCTGGATGTTGGGTTACCTCTGCCCGAAGTGCTGATTGAGCACCCGCCCAAAGGGCGTACCCATCCCCAATCTACCCTCTACCTGCACCTACCGCACAGCATCGCCGCTGACAATGGCAAGGCCTGGACCTACACCGCCGCCGATGGCCTGGGCAGCGTGCGCCAGCAGCTCGATGCGTCCGGGCAGGTGGTGAGTGTGAACGGCTACCGGCCCTTCGGGGAGCCGCTGGACGGAGACGGTGGTACGCCCTACGGATTTACCGGCGAGTGGTGGGAGGTGGAGGCGGGGCTGCTGTTCCTGCGGACGCGATATCTGCGTGTAGACTTGGGACGTTTCATCTCTCAAGACCCTTTATCAGGTGACAGTAGCCAACCCCAGTCTTTGAACGGCTACTCTTGGGTCGAAGACAATCCGATTAACAGAGTTGACCCTTCAGGATTATTGAGCAATAGGTCTATTGCTGCAAGTTTTGGTTCTTTCGATTTCGAGGAGGTGATGCGTCGTTTTCAAGACAATGGGCATTGGGGATTTCTTGCTGCTCTCCAAGATGCCACGATAGGCAACCGAATCACTCTGGGTTTGAATGGGGAAGGGGATTCAAGGGCCAATTTCAGGATCCAATGTCAGAACGGTTTGATTATTCTAGTGCCCGAGAGCACTCAGGGGCGCTATGCCGGACTGGTACCGATGACCCTGGCTGCATTCGAAGGGGCTGTGTTGGACGATGGAACCGGAGCGCGCAACTTTGCCAAAAGGCAGGGGACACCTGTATGGCGGCTACCAAACCGGTGGAACTGGTTCTTTGTGAACGACAGGGGTGGAAGAAGTGGGCTAGGATACCCCGACTTTTCCCTCACAACCAACTTGCCCGATTTCAAGTCCGTAGGATTGTCTCCTATACTGCCCAGGGCCCTCAGAAGCGGTTTAGTTGGAGGAATCCTCAAAAAGCTTGGGGCCGGTGTGGGAATTGACGGCATAGTGGATCGCTACGGCAATATCTACATCGTTGGCAACGTTGGTATAGGTTTTGGATTTGATTTTGGTGGCTACCTTGAGGGGTACGTTACCACTGCAGGGCTCTCGCGGGAAGGCACAGATATACCTACCGAAGAGGAATTGAAGAACACTATCAAGGGATTGTCCTTGGGATTCAGCGGAGGTCTTGGTGTGGGGGGAGGCGCGTATGCAGTAGATCGAGGAAGAGGTGCCATCATATATAGCCAACGACTTCAGGCGAGAGTCTCTGGTGGATTTGCCGGCACATTGTGGCTTTTCAAGGATGCCAACCTGGCCTGGGACTGGATAGACAATGTGCAGGGCTATTCAAGGGAGGATATTCACCATGACCCACTATCCGATGTGGATATGTGTAATGACTGTTCAAATTATCCGTTTCCATAAGCCAGATCAACAAAGGCGTCGGTTAATGGCGATTGCCGTCCTTATTACACTACTGGCACTGCTGACCTCGTGCGTTGGCCGGGAAGAAAGCAGCACAGAGAGGATGCCCTTTGTTGTTAAAATCGTCTTTTCCTCGAATAGGGGGGAAAGCGACGATATTTATATCTTGAATACTGAGAACGGAGAGCTTACACAGTTGACCCACAACGCGGGTAGAAACATCTGGCCAATGTGGTCTCGAAATGGAGACTACATCACCTTTTTCTCCAATCGGGATGGCGATTGGGATATATATGTAACGAGTGCAAGTGGTTACAATCCCAAAAATCTGAGTCACGATGATTATGATAGCTTGATGCCCTTCAGTTGGTCGCCTGACAGCACACGGCTGGCTTTCAGCTCAAGTTATGATGGCCTCAGTCCAGAGATTTACATCGCCTATGTAGAGAATGGTGAGCTAGTGCGCCTTACCAACAACACCATCTATGATAGCAATCCCGTATGGTCGCCGGACGGAAATCACATAGCCTATACGTTCTCAAAGCCAGAAGGCAGAGGTCTAGCCATTGTAGAGTTACGGACAGGCCAGACTGCCCACATACTAGAAAACGAGCCCTGGATTTCCGAACCAGTTTGGTCACCAGACGGCAATTGGATTGCCTTTGAAGCGGCTCGTCAGGATGGCACGGTGCGGATCGACGTGATTAAAGTGGATGGCAGCCAACGGTATGAATCCATTTGTGGGGACTTGTTAGCTGGTGATCCTGCCTGGTCACACAAGGGGGATTGGATCGCCTTTGTGGGCCACTCCAGAGAAAACGGCTCATCTCAACTTTACATCGTCAGGATGGATGGCAGCGATTTGGTCACTTTGGTTGGGGATGGTGTCATTAACCCTCCTGTCTGGTCACTGGATGATAACTGGATTATCTTTACAGGTGTTTCAAGCAAGTTGGATCGGAGACCGGGTGATTTAGACATTTATGCAGTGGAGGTGGATGGCGAAGGATTTGTGAATCTGACTCATAGCCAAGGCGATGATGAAGCTCCTGATTGGCTCTTGGGCGATTAAGTATCATCCTATGGGTCCTCATCAATGAGACGAGCCTGGGGCAGGGCTGCGTGGTCTACAGCGCCCCAGCGTTGGGCAACCCTTCGGTGGCGGCGGACAGCGTGAACGGCGGCTATCTCGTGGTTTGGGACAACGCCGCCGGGAACGTCTACGCCCGGCGCGTCACGCCCGTCGGCGCGCCCACGGGGAGCGTGATCAACGTGGCCGCCAGCGCCGCTGTGGAGCAGGACCCCGACGTGGCCTTTGGCAGCGCGGCCGGGGAATACCTGGTGGTCTGGGAGCAGGACAGCGACG
>DAOTXN010000067.1:0-3524 GCA_034435435.1 Anaerolineae bacterium
CCTTTGCGCAAGCTGCCGCCTCACCTCGGCTCACGTGAGGAGGTCTTGCGCCGCTATGGTTGCGATGCGAGTCCTGCAACAAATGCACGTGCACCAGATACCTGAGGCAATCTACTATACCGTAATTTCAGGAATTATCTGAAGCAACCCGTTTCTCCCTCCTCAAAGTCAGGGGAGGGAGAAATGGTTGTTGCAAGTTATTCTTGTGCTGCGACTGCTAGAGAAAACTACCCAGACAAGCCGGGAGGACTAATTGTGAGGCGCCAATTCGAGTGTCGCTATAAGCACTTTATAGTGTCTGTGCTGCTTATTTCGCTATTTCTGGGTGCTTGCAAGGCTTCACCTGTTCCGGAACCCACCATCGTTGTCAGTTTCTTGAGCGATCCGGCCTTTACTGATCTCGAGAACTATATAGATCTATTTGAGGCTGCTCATCCTGAGATTCAAATCAACGTCACATATCGGCAAGAGATTTCAAAAGAGTGGCCAAGACACTTTGATACGGCGCTCGTGCCCGGCACGCTCAACAACTATCAAACCGACCTGCTGCTCAATTTGGCGCCCCTAATCGAGTCCGACCCTCAGTTCGGGGCAGACGATTATTTACCTGGCGCCTTGTCCACCGGCTATGTTGAAGGATACCTGGTTGCGTTGCCGGTAAGCTTGTCGTTCGATGTTCTCGTCTACAACTCGCGCCAACTGAACTCGGCAGGCGCTGCCTTGCCTGCATCTGACTGGAGTTGGGAAGATTTTCGAAACATCGCCACGATCCTGGGACGTCATCACGATGGCGGTAGTGGCGCTGTGTTTGCAGATACTGCAGATCCAAGCATTTTTTTGTTCGGTTGGCTGCAAGAGCAAACTCACTTGTACGAGAACGTGGACGGCAGGTTCACACCGTTACTCGATCATCCAGGAATGCAATCCGCTCTACTCGACGCCTGTCAGATCTTGTCTGAACTGCGGGTTGAACCCGACGCATCATCGCTTGTGAGCGAACGCCTGTCACGGCTACAAGCCGGCGAAGCAGCGATGACGATCTTGCCCCAGGGGCTTGCCAGGAATATAGCTGCCGCGTACCCGGATTTGGTCGTGGCGACCCTTCCACATCCCAGCAGGAGCCTGAGAGCCGATGGCGCTTTGGTCATCAGCCGTGGAACGGCACATCCCCACGCTGCCTGGGAATGGATTCAGTTTCTAAGTCACCAATATTTGTCCAGAGGGGCTTTTGATCTGCCCGCGCGCAAATCTGTGGCCACAAATCAGCGTGTGTGGGACACGTTGGACACCGAGCTTGCCCAAGCCTTGCAGGCCATCCTGGCCGACCGTACAGCTCCAGAGACGGAACGGTACCAAGAACCTTTACAGATCATCAAAATCGAATTGTGGGACGCCCTGTTCAAGACGTGCTATCGAGGCGTTCCGGCAAACACTGCGCTAAAAAACGCCCAGGAACAGGCGCAAGACAAGCTGGCAGAATGGTACGCGACTCAAGCAGCCGAACCGACGCCCTTTAGCGTCGCGGCGCCTGTCACAGCAGACAAGAGGGGGCAGACGCTCAACTTTGTGGCGCTGGATGGTAATGAAGAATTCTATCGCTCAGTTGCCGAGGCATTTAAAGCCTCTCGCCCTGAGTGGTCTGTACAATTCGGCGGACTGAATCCTGAAGAGATAGCAAAAGCAGATTGTGTGTCCATTCGGATGCGCACCTTTGATACATTCATGCTTTTGGATCTCCAGGATAGTTTCCTATCGATAAGATCTATGACAGAACTCGCTCCAATGCTTGATGAAGACAATTTCTTCCCCCAGGCCATTAAAGCCGTTTCGTGGCGTGGCCAGTTACTGGCCGTCCCGGTAGCAGTTCAGCCTCTGGTACTGTACTACGATCCAGAAGTGTTCTTGGGATTGGGGCTTTCCTTCCCGACCTCTGAGTGGACCGTTGCAGATGTGCTGGACGCTGCCGCCAAGATCATCGCTACTGCTCCGTCTCGATTGGGATATGCTCCTCGTGAGGGCGCGGAGGTACGCTTTGTGTTGGAGCAGCAGGGGATTTCTTTGTTCAGCCCTGGGCCACTCTTGGAACCTCGGTTCACCGCCCCCGACGTCGTTTCCGCCATTGAGCGACTGCGCACATTGCAGGGTGGCCAGGGGGTGTTGTCCAGCCAGACGCCAGCGATGGCGTTGTCCACGTTCTTTGGAAGCTTGCCCCTCCAAAGCCATTGGCGTGCTGTGGCCCTGGAGCCTTATCCTGACACCCATTGGCCTGTCACATTGTTCCTGGTTGCGGTAAACAAAGAGAGTTCAAATGTTCAGATGGCATGGGAATGGATTGCCTTCGTGGCCCAGTGGGATGGGGTATGGAGCGACGATGTTCTGCCCTCTGTAAGAACATTGGCAGTGAATGACAAGACATATCTGGCATTGGCCAAAGAACAGCACACAGCTTACCTGACGGCGCTAGAACGTGCCACACCGGGGGCGGACTCTGAAAAGGCCATTATTCAAGACATCGCGGCGACGTGGTTTTACGGGGCGTTACAAGAGATTACATCTGGAGACCTGGAACCCGCATTGGAGCAAGCGCAGGCCAAAGCGCAGGCATTTATCGATTGTCAGGCTAGCGTCGGCACGGTGGAGCTTCAGACACTGGTCACTTGCGCCCGCCAGGTGGACCCAGAGCACTGGTTGGCAAAACTGCAACCCGGACAGTAGACCAGACCAGATTTGACCGAACCCGCGTCCTGACGTAGACTATGTGCTATGGGCCACAAGACCACACTGACCCACAATTTCTTGATCGTGTTTTCCATCGCCAGGGCCGAATGGCGCATGCAAGTACGCAACCGATTCTTTTGGCTGATGATTTTGGTCGCCATTGCGCTTTCCCTGGCGAGTGCATTAAGGGGGGACATATTTCAGTCATCTACTCCGTTGGCTCAGTCGCTAGATCTGAGCAGCGACCTCTTGACTGAAGTGGTCACCTTGTTATTGGTTTTCGTCTGTGCACCGATTTTTTTTCGAGACGAGAGATCTGGCGCAGGTGAGTTGCTGTGGAGCACTCCCGTTTCGGCTACACAATACGTCATCGGTAAATTCCTGGCGGCGTTGATGGTAGGCTTGAGCCTATTTTTTGGCGTTGAGGCCAGCGCTTGGGTGACGGTTCAGATCGGATTACGGGTCCAGTTCTACGCTTCGCTCCCCCTGCACTTGATCATCCGTCTGGCGCTCCTATTGCCGACGCTGCTCTTTGTCCTCAGTGTTGATCTATTCCTGGCCGTGCTAGTAGGACGGTTACGACTGTTCCTGTTTTCCTGTTCCTTGCTTTGGCTCAGTTGGACGGGGTTCCTACTGCCATCCTCGCTGCTGCGGCCGGATAATTTCATACCCAGGGGCTGGTTGACTGACAAAAGTCAAGGAAGCGAGCCTTCCAAAAAGCGCACAATGCGCTATACTTTCCTGGATACCACTCACAGGAGAGTGAACGATGGAAAACTCGCTTCGTCTTTATCATACACTGGTTC
>DAOTXN010000068.1:0-30333 GCA_034435435.1 Anaerolineae bacterium
CAAATGCATAAAAGCGGCAAACCCAAAGCCATTCGACAGGATTCACAAGATTCACAGGATGGAATTCGTGGAAAAATCCTGTAAATCCTGTAAATCTTGTCCAAAGAGCTACCAGGGTGAGCAGTTACGAAATATCCTTGATAGCGCGACATCCTATCACGCATTCATACGCAAAGCAAGCATTCACCAGCGTCCCGTCGCCCACCCGCCTACCATCCGTCGGACGAGCGCCGGGTCGGTTCGCCCGCTTGATGGTATAATACGCCCGGTGAACAAAATGAGACGAATGACGCGCCTTCTCTCACAACTGCGCCGTCGCTGGCGGCGCATAACAGTTCTCTCTCTCGGCCTGCTGGCCCTGCTGACCGGCGGGCTGGCAGCCCTGTACGCATGGCTGGCCGTGGACCTGCCCTCGCCGGATGAGCTGTACCAGCGCCGCGCGACCCCCAGCACGCGCATCCTCGACCGGCGCGGGCGACTGCTGTACGAAATCATCGACCCGCACGCCGGACACCACACGCCGCTGACGTTGGAGCACATCCCCCTGGCCTGCCAACAAGCCACTATCGCCACCGAAGACGCCAACTTTTACTCCAACCCCGGCGTGGACCTCACCGGCATTCTCCGCGCGGCGTGGATCAACCTGCGCGGCGGCGAAGTGCTGGCCGGCGGCAGCACCATCACCCAGCAATTGGCCCGCAACCTGCTGCTCGACCCGCAAGAGCGCGCCGAGCGCACCCTCAAGCGCAAGCTACGCGAATCCATCCTGGCCTGGCGCATCGCCCGCCGCTACAGCAAGGACCAGGTGCTCACCCTCTATCTCAACGAGGCCTATTACGGCAACCTGGCCTACGGCATCGAAGCGGCGGCCAACGCCTATTTTGGCAAATCGGCGGCCGACCTGGGTCTGTCCGAGTGCGCCCTGCTGGCCGGGTTGCCCCAGTCGCCCGCGCTCTACGACCCGCTGGTGAACCTGGAGGCCGCCCGCGCCCGCCAGACCGTTGTGTTGGAATTGATGCGCAAGCAAGGTTACATCAACGCCGAGCAGACCCGACTGGCCGCCGCCGAGCAGCTCCATTTGGCTGCCAGTCCCTTTCCCATCGAGGCCCCGCACTTTGTCATGTTCGTGCGCGCCTGGCTGGAGCAGGAATACGGGCTAGAGGCCATCTACCAGCAAGGGCTGGTCGTCACCACCACGCTGGACCTGGATTGGCAACACACCGCCGAAGCCGTCGCCCGCCAACGCCTGGCCCAACTGCGCGAGCCGCCGGTGGATACGGGCCAACCGCCGCGCAATGTGAACAACGCCGCGCTGGTGGCGCTGGACCCACACAGCGGCGAGATTCTGACCATGCTGGGCAGCCCCGACTATTTCGACCCGCAAATCGACGGGGCCGTCAACGCCACGTTGGCCCTGCGCCAGCCAGGCTCATCCGTCAAACCCATCACCTACGCCGCCGCCTTTGACCCCACGCGCCCCAACCCGCTCACTCCGGGCAGCGTCATCCTCGACGTGCGCACCAGCTTTCCCACGCAAGAGGGCTTGCCCTACGTGCCGGTGAACTATGATCACCGCTATCACGGCCCGGTGTCGGCGCGGGTGGCGCTGGCTTCATCCTACAACATGCCGGCGGTCCACGTGCTCGACATGGTCGGCGTGGACACGCTCACCGCCCTGGCGCGAAAAATGGGCATCACCACCTTCGACGACCCGCCCGACCCCGAGACCGGCAAAGGGCGCTTTGGCCTGGCGCTGACGCTGGGCGGCGGCGAAGTGCGTCTGCTGGAGCTGACGTCGGCCTACGCCGTCTTTGCCAACGGAGGCCAGCGGGTGGAACCGGTGGCCGTGTTGGCCGTGTCCGACGCCGACGGGAATCTGCTCTACCGGGCCAAAGAACAAAGCAAAGAAGACGCGCTCTCGCCTCAGGTGGCCTATCTCATCACGCACATCCTGTCGGACGAGCAGGCCCGCGCGCCGGCCTTTGGCGAAGGCAGCGTACTCAAAATCAGCCGCCCGGCGGCGGCCAAGACCGGCACCACCACCGACTATCGGGACAACTGGACCGTGGGTTACACCCCGGAGTTGGTCGTCGGCGTGTGGGTGGGCAACGCCGACAACAGCCCGATGGAACGCATCTCCGGCGTGGACGGCGCCGGCCCGATATGGCACGATTTTATGGAGCTGGCGCTGTTGGGACGCCCGGCCCGCGAATTCCAGCGCCCGCCGGGCCTGGTCGAAGTGGACATCTGCTCACTCTCCGGGTTGTTGCCCACCGACTATTGCCCGCACACCCGCCGAGAGATTTTTATCGCCGGGACGGAACCCAAGCTATACGACAACTGGTATCGCCCCTTCCAGATCGACAGCGCCACGGGCCGGCTGGCCGACGAGAGCACGCCGCCGGAGCGCGTGGAAACCCAGGTGGTCATCGTGTTGCCGCAGGAAGCCCAAGAGTGGGCGCGCGGGCAGGGCTGGCCTGAGCCACCCGCCGCTCCCGCGTCTGCGGCGACCCTCAGCGTCCGTTTCCCGCTGGTCATGACCCGCCCCGACCCCGGCAGCGTCTACGTGCTCTCGCCCAACCTGCCGCTATCGGCCCAACGTATCGAAGTGAGCGCCCGGCCCACCGGCGAGGTAGCCGTGGCCGAATTGACGCTGTACGTGGATGGGCGACCGCTGCAAACGCTGCGCGTGCCGCCTTATCGCACCTTCTGGGCGCTGGAAGAGGGAGAACACACCTTTGAAGCGCGGGGCAGGTCGCCAGATGGCCGGCAACTGACCAGCGAAGCGGTGCGGGTCTACGTGCGAGAGGAGTAGGGCGCGTTTCCATACGCGCCAGCTTGGGCGGGTAAGAAACCCGCCCTACTTGGGCAGCAACACCGTAAATGTGCTCCCCTCGCCTGGCGCGCTCTCTACCCACACCCGGCCGCCGTGCTTTTCGATCACCGACTTGACGATTGAAAGTCCCAAGCCCGTGCCGGGAATGTCGTAAGTTTCGGGCGCATCCACCCGGAAAAACTTGTCAAAAACGTAGGGTTGGTCGGCGAGAGGGATGCCAATCCCATCGTCTATCACGCGGATACTCAAGTGATTTTCACCCTCGGTCACATTTACCGTGATGTGTCCGCCATGGGGTGTGTATTTGACCGCATTGCTCACCAGGTTGCTCATCACTTGGCGTAGTCGGCGTAGATTGCCTCGGATAGGCGACAGATCTTCAGGCATTTGGATGTGCAGGCTTTGAGCTTTGGCGTCGGCTGCGGGCCGCAATTCTGCTACGGCCTCGCGGACGACCGGCCCTAGCTCGATGACGCCCATTTCCAGGTCAAAACCGGCCTCGACCCGACCCATATCCAGCAAATCGCTGACCAGTTGGGTGATGGCCGACAGACTGCGCTGCACCCGGGCGATAAAAACCTCTTGTTGCTCAGTCAGTGGACCGGCCCGGGGCAACAAATCAATGTAGCCCTGGATGGTCGTCAGCGGCGTGCGCAGGTCGTGTGACACAGTAGAGACAAATTCCGACTTGATGCGGTCCAACTCTTTGAGGTGGGTGATGTCTTGCATCACGACCACTGCGCCGATGCCCTCCACAGGGCTAAAGTGTGCATTCAAAATACGCCCGTCGCTCAACGCCACCTCGGTCATAGCCGGGCAGTGAATTTGACTCAAGTCCAACAAATCCTGGTTGCGGACGACCGCTTGAACCGGCTGCCCAATGACCTCGACATTTTCTAATCCCAGGGCCAGCCGCGCCGCCAGGTTACACAAGAGCACTTGATTCTGGTCGTCGATCACCAATACGGCGTCTTGCGTCTCGCGCAAGATGGCTTCCAGCTTTTGCTTCTCGGTTCTCAGATTGACCAGCAACTCGGCGTTGTCAATAGCCACGGCCGCATAATCGGCCAGCGCCGAGAGCAGGTGCAGGTCTGCTTCGGAAAAAACTCGCTCGTGAGCGCGATTGGCGACCATCAGCACACCGCCGACGCCGCGCCCCGGCACACGCAAGGGCACCATAAGCAACGACTTGACCAAATAGGCCGTGGCTACTTTTTTCAACCCTTCACCGCTCAACAAGACTGGGCGACCCGTGTGGACGACACGCCCGGCCAGACTGTCTGTCACCGGCACACGCAACCCTTGGGCGACCTGTTCGTCCACGTTCCTGGCCGCCCGCAAGACCAACTCACCCGTGTCCGCGTCAAGCAGCATAAGCGAGCCTTCTTCGGCCCGCGCCATGTAAGTCGCCACCTCTACGATGCGGGCCAACACTTGTTCCAAATCCTGAACCGATGTGACCGAATGGCCCACGGCAAAAAGGGCGTTCAGTTCTTGCAGTTGCCACTGCAGGCGTTGATTGGCCTGGGTCAACTGCTCGGCCAGCATATCACGCTCCTGGCGCAGGCGCATCTCGTGCAGAGCGCGTTCCACCCACTCCAAAATCATGGTCGGAGAACAGGGCTTGGGGACATAGGCCCGTGCGCCCAATTGCATAGCCCGGCCGGCCTGATCGCTCGCTCCAGCGTCTGCTGCAAGAATAAACGGGAGGTCGTAACCCTCGCGCCGCCAGGTCTCCACCACGTCCAGCCCGGCCAGATCGGGCAGCTCGGCGTCTATCAGGACAAGATCGGGCGCATCGTGTATAGCCCGGCGCAGACCTTCTGCGCCATTGGCAGCGGTCAATACGGTGTAACCGCGGCTACTCAGCACGTCTTCCAAAGCGCCGCGCGTCTCTGAGTTGCTATCCATGATCAGAATGCGCTCGGTTGTCACTGCACATACTCCCGGCCACGGTCGGTTACGTTTTTGATGGTGATAATTATACCACTCGGTCTCAGCTGGGGCTAGCAGCCTGGCGGAGAACCCTGTCATATAGGGCCTTGCGCCCGTTTTTGGCTCGTTTTGCGCCCATTTTGGACGCTCACCAGGGGCTAAATGACGTCTCTCCGACAGGCTACTAGTAGTGTGTTAAGCGTCAATGAGGCCGACCGGCTGGCAATGACTGATCGCCTCTACGTGTTTCTCGCTCTCCCGTGTTCACTTGCCAACCCGCCCAACCAAGTGTATCATATCCCCGGCATCGAAAACGCTTGTGATCCGACGTTCACCAGAAATGGGCATACCCCAACCCGCTGTGATTAAAAAACTCGACCCACACCTCGACGCCATCGCCCGCGTGACCGGGGGCGTGACCTCTATTCTGGACACCGACCTGCTGGCGCGGCGCACGGTGGACATTATCTCCGGCGCGTTCGGCTTGAGCTTCACCGGCATCTTTATGTTGGATGATGCTCGCCGTTACGCTGTGCTGCGCGCCGCGACCGGGCTGCCGGACTGCCGCCTGGCGCTGGACGACGAGTCGGTGGTCAGCGCGGCCATCAAGACCCGCCAGGCCCAGTCCACCTTCGACGCCCCCCATCACGTCCCTGGCTTGCCTACCACCGGCCCGACCCTGGCGCTGCCGCTGGTCATCGGCGACGAAGCCATCGGCGCGTTGCTGGTGCAGGGAGAGTCGGCGGCGCATTTCGACCCGGCAGACACGGCCACGCTGCAAATCATCGCCGACCAACTGGGCATCGCCCTCAACAATTCGCGGCTGCACCGCCAGATTCAAGACCTGCTCTACCAGAGCGTGCGCCGGGCGCGCCTGTTGGACGCCGCCAACGCCGTCGGGCGCAGCGTTGCCACCATCCTCGACCTGGACCAGCTCCTGCCCAAAACCGTGGACACCATCTGCGAGATTTACGGGTTTTACTACGCCGGCGTCTTTTTGCTGGATAACAGCGGCGCCTGGGCTGTGTTACGGGCCGGGCGTGGCCGGCCAGGGGCCGCGATGGTCGCCGCCGGATACCGGCTGGCCGTGGACGACGCCTCGACCGTCGGCGCGGTCATCCGCACCCACCGGGCAAAAATGGCCCTGTCTGGGGATGGCGCCGTCGTCAAAACACCCTTTTTGCCGGACACGCGCTCTGAGATGGCGCTGCCGCTCATCGTCGGCGACAGGGTGCTGGGGGCCGTGAGCGTGCAGAGCACCGACGAGCGCGCCTTTAGCCACGACGACGTGACCTCTTTGCAAACCATGGCCGACTATTTAGCCATCGCCATCCACAACGCGCAAACCGTGCAAAAACTTGAGGCCGCCAATGCCGAGTTATTGCGCAGCAAAACCTTCGAGATGATCGCCACGGCCACCGGCGAAGCCATCCACTGGGTGGGCAACAAGGCCGCTCCTATCCCCGGCAGCGTCGCCCGGGTCCGTGAAGACCTGGCCCGCTACCTGGCGCTGCTGCACGCCCTGTTGGTTGATGCGCCGTCCGAGCTGCGCGAAAGCAAATTCGGGCAAATGTTAGCCGACGCGACTCAAGTCGTGGCCGAACGCGGCTACAACCTGGCCGCGATGCAGGCCGAGTTGGACAGCTTACCGCTGAAACGTTTGCGCCGCGCCCTCAGCGTGGCATCCATTTTCGAAGACCTGGACATCATCCAAACCGGCGCCGCCGCCATTCTGAACATCAAGGAAGACCTGGTCGGTCCGGCCCGCCAGCGCCAACTCGATCTCATCCACTTGCCTGAGCTGTTGTGCGATGTAGTAGCTTCGATGGGCATCCCTTCTGGCGTCGTGCGCACGCTGTTTGCCGAAGACCTGCCATCTGTGCGGGCCGACCGTCGTCAACTGGACCAGGTCTTTGTCAACCTGGTTAAAAATGCGCTAGAGGCGATGGAGGCGGTCGAGGACAAAAAGCTGCTCTTGTGGGCGCGACCGTCCGCCGAACCAGGTATGGTCGATGTAGAAGTGATCGACAACGGCGTGGGCATCTCGCCAGAACAGATCGACAAAATCTGGGTAGCCTTTTACACCACCAAAGGGCATCGCGGTGGGACAGGTTTGGGCCTGCCGGCTTGCTTGGAGATCATCAAGCAATCGGGAGGTAAAATTCGCGTAGAAAGCCAGCCGGGCGAAGGGACAACCTTTACCGTCTCCCTGCCGGCCGCTAAATAATTCACCGCCGATCACGCCGAAAGCGCGGAGCCTTTCATACCCGTCTCTGTTCTCTGCGCTCTCGGCGGTAATAGATACACCCCTGGCTGGAGGAATGATGAACGACATGCCCAAGCTATTGCTGGTGGACGACGAGCCGCTGGTGCGGCGCAGCATGGAAAAGTCGCTGTTGCGAGCCGGGTTCGACGTGGAGACGGCAGCCGATTGCGTCGCCGGTCTGGCGTTATTTGAAGCGACACAATCGTCGGATGAACCGTTCGACCTGGCTGTGCTAGACCTCAACATGCCCGGTTTTGAAGGCGCCGCAGAATCCGGCGCGGGCCTGGAGCTGCTCAGCCGCCTGTTGGAGCGGCAGCCCAACTTGCCCGTGGTCGTGCTGACCGCCTACGACGAAGTAGGCAAAGCCAAACAAGCCGTCCAGCGAGGCGCGCGGGCCTACTTTGTCAAAGGCCGTGAACAAGGCCTGGTAGACCTGATCAACGAGATCTTGTAGTAGATTGGACACAGACTAACACCGATAAACACTGATTTCTCGATCTATGACGATCAGTGTTCATCTGTGTCCCCCAAAGAAGGAAAGGACAATGAGCACGCCGAAACTTGCTTCTGCTGAACGACGCGCCACGTTGTTGCACGCCGCGGCCCGCGTGGCCAAAAACGTCACCTCGATTCTCGATCCCGACCGCTTGTTGCAACAAACCGTAGACATGATCTGCGATGAATTTGGTTTCTACTACGCCGGCGTTTTTCTGATCGACGAGGCCGGACAATGGGCGACGCTGCAGGCCGGGCGAGGCGCGCCCGGCGCGGCCATGGTGGCCCAGGGACACAAATTGGAGGTGGGGGGCCATTCGATGATCGGCGCAGCCACCGGTCGCGGCGAGGCGCGCATCGCCCTGGACGTGGGCGAAGAGGCCGTCCATTTCAAAAATCCCTTCCTGCCCGATACCCGCTCCGAAATGGCCCTGCCCTTGATCGTCGGTCCAGAGATCATCGGCGCACTCACCGTGCAGAGCACCGAGGAAGCTGCCTTCACCCAAGAGGACATCGAAACGCTACAAACCATGGCCGATCAACTGGCTATCGCCATCAAAAACTCACGCCTACATCAGATCAATCAAGAGTTGCTGGCCCAGGCCGAACGCCAGACCCAACTGTTAAAAGCGGCCACAGAGGTCGGACGCGAAACAGTCGCCATCCTCGATCTGGATGAATTGCTGCCCATGGCCGTGGACATTATCTGCGACGCCTATAGTTTTTACTACGCCGGCATCTTTTTGCTAGACGAACGGGGAGAGTGGGCCGTGTTACACGCCGGGCGCGGGGCCGCTGGGGCCGCCATGCTCAAAGCCGGGCACAAATTGCAAGTGGGCGGCCATTCGATGATCGGCGCGTGCATCGCCAACCGCCAGGCCCGCATCGCGCTCGACGTGGGCGCAGAGGCCGTCTTTTTCAAGAATCCCTACCTGCCCAAAACCCGCTCCGAGATGGCCCTGCCGTTGATCTCACATGGCGAGATATTGGGCGCAATGACGGTGCAGAGCACTCAAGAGGCCGCCTTTAGCGAGCAAGACATTGCGGCGCTGCAAGCCATGGCCGACCAACTGGCCGTAGCCATCCACAACGCCCGACTGTTGGAAGACCTGGAACGCGCCCACGCCGAGCTGCTGCGCACCACGGTCTACGAGGCGCTGGCGACGGCGACCACCGAGGCTATCCACTGGATCGGCAACAAAGCCCTGCCCATCACCACCACGGTCGAACGCATGCGCGCCGATTTAGAGGCAGGCGACGCAGACGTCGCGTCGTTGTGCGAAGACCTGGAGCTGATCGGAGAAAGCGCCCGGCTGATCGTGGAGGTCAAAGAGAGTCTATTGGGACCGGCCCGCGAACAACAGCCGCGTTCAGTAGATCTGGCCGATGTGGTGCGTGCGGCAGCTTTTTACACCGGCCTCCCGGTGGATCAACTGTCGATCGAGGCCGCGCCAGGCGCGCCGTTGGCGCTGGCCGACTCGACGCAACTGGCGCGCGCGGTGGGTAATTTGCTCCGCAACGCCGTCGAAGCCAACGCCCGTCACATCACTGTGTCTATCGCACCCACCCCCGAAACGAGTGACGTGTTGTTGATCGTGGCGGACAATGGCGATGGCATCGCGCCGGAAGAGATGGACAAAATCTGGGCCGCATTCTACACCACCAAAGGGCCGAGGCACAGCGGCATGGGGCTGCCGGCCTGCCTGCACATCGTCACACAACTGAACGGGCGCATCGCGGTCGAGAGCGCGCCTGGCATGGGGACTACTTTTACACTCACCCTTCCCGCCGCCGAGGACACGGGTCAGGCCGGATTTGACGCCGCCCCGCAGCACGTCCTGCTCATTGACGATAGCGACGCCTGGGCCAGATTTGTGCTGGAAACTCTGAGCGCCGCCGGCAAGCACGTCACGCACCGCACGACGGCTTCTGCCGGCGCCGCGGCCGAGGCCGACTTGATCCTGGTGGATGACGCGCTCAACACGGCGCCCGTCAGCGAAGTTTTGGAGATGTTGAAAAAAGCCGGGGCGGCCGGCAAAACCATCGTTGTGGCGGCAGGATTGCGCGTTGAACGGGCCACCGAATATTTGCAGTTCGGCGTAAAGGACGTAGCCCCTAAACCCTATACGGCTGCGGACCTGGCCGACCTATTGCGTTAACGCCGAGTGCTGCGAAAGAAAAAGGGCGGTTTTTGAACCGCCCTATTTTTTTCGGCGATAGTTGAGCGCGCCTGCAACCAACACGATCCCCGCGCCGACGGCAATCGTGCCACAAGGACGCCCGCTGCTGCCCGCCGGCGCAGAGGTCGGGGGCGGGGGCGGCGCTCCAGACGTGGACGTGGCGGGGGGTGCGAGCGTGGGCGGAGGCGGCGTCACAGTGGCTTGCGCAACCGGAACCGCCGTCGCCGGCGCCGAAACTGCTGTCGGTTCAGGCGTGGGCGAAGGCGTCGCCGGCGCCGTCGGCGTGGCGGCGCGGGTCGGGGTCGCGGTAGCGATGGGCGTGCGAGTGGGCGTATGGGTCGGCGTCAGAGTCGCGGCAGCGGTCGCTGCCGCCGGTGTGACTGTGGCAGACAGCGGCGGCAGCAGCAGCGCCTGGCCCACGTGAATGGTGGTCGAGCTTAGGCAATTCACCGAGACGACCCGCTCGACCGTCGTGCCGCGACTTTTAGCCAGGCTAAACAGCGTGTCGCCGCGCTGCACGGAATAAGTCACCCAATCGGCGGGGGCGGGCGCGCAAGTCGGCGTGGGCGGTGGGGGTGCGCCGGGCGTCGGCGTGGCCGCGGGCGGCGGCGCAACCAAAGTGGCCGTGGGCGGGGCAGGTTGACCGGCGTCGCCTACGGCCACCAACACCGCGTCGTCCCAGTAGGTGTCGTTGTGCTTGACCGGCCAGTTGGGGTTGGAGTACATAAAGACAGTAATGATGTTGTTTTGGGCCACGGCTTCTATCGCCAATTGCATCCACTGATCAATCGGGTGATAACTGCCCGACCAGATCACCGTGCCGGCCCACGGGTCCCAGTTGCCGGTAGGGTCAATGCCCACCCGCAAATGGGGATAGGCCGGATCTACCGAGATGTCGGGATTGTCTTGGGTGGATGACCAGACATGGGCCCATATCGTAAAGCGGTAGCGCACGCCCGGTGTGACGTTAAACACCTGTTGATACATCCCGGCCTGGTGAGTGGCGTGGAATGTGAACCACTGCTGCGCAGTCGTCCCGCCGTGTACGCGCTTGGGAAATACATAGCCATCGGCTCGCTTGTACTCCGGCTTGAAAAAATAAGCGGGCGGGTCAGCGTCGGTGCGGTTGCGCCACCAGGGGGTCCAGCCGTGGGCCACCTGCACCTCGTTGATGCCCATCCAGGGATAATAGCTGCCCTCAAAGCCGGGGTTTTGCAGCAGGTTGGATGGTTCTTGCCGGGCTTTGGCCTCAGGAGGTTGGGCCAGGCTGTGGTTGCCCCACAGGCTGGCAAAGACGGTCAGCAACAGCACAACTGAAAAGATGCGTCGCATGGTTTGTACCCTCTTTTTTGAAAACTACACCGTCTCGAATTGCAAGACTTGTTGTTCTCGGGCCATCCGGGTGCTGACTCTCAAAATCTCAATTCCCACCATCCGATCAAAGTCTACAATGACACCCGGTTCGATCTCCTCAGATTCATAGATTTCACTATCGTCCAAACGGAAATACAATGCGCCGTTCTCTTTATCCCACTTGTGTTTCATTCTTTTTATCTCTGCCTCTTCAAGCGTCGATCAAAAAACACCGTGACAATACGATTCGGATAAACATCTGCGTTGACGACAACTCGCAAGACGCGCCCTTGAGCTTCTTTGATAAGCTTGGCATAGTGCATTGTGCCATCAGGGGCACGCCTTTTTCGATATTAGGATAACACCAACCGGCCAAGTGGTCAACCGGAGCACCGGAGCGCCATCAGTCCAACCCGTACTGGCCCAAATCCACCGGCGCGTAGGGCACGCGCTCGAAACCGGCGCGCTCGGCGTCCCAGGGGATCGTCGCGTCTAAGCCCATCTTGGCGGTGCGGGCCTTTTGACCGGGGACGTGCTGGCCCGACGGGTCGAGCGAACTGCCAGGCTGATCGGCCAGCACGAGCAAGTCGCGGTCGGCCTGGAAACGGGTGGCTATGGCCCACTCGACGGCGGCGGGATCGAACGGGTCCACGTCGCGGTCTACGACGACCACGTGCTTGAGCGAGGTGTGGCCGCGAAAGGCGGCTTCGATGGCCCGTCGCCCATCCTGCGGTCCCCGCTTATCGATCTGCACGACAGCGTGTAGCCAAGACGCGCCGCCGGGGGTGATGCACACATTGAGCGGATGGGCCACCTGGGCCACGGCGGCGAAAATGGTCGGCTCGCGGGGCATGCCCATGAGCAGCTTGTGCTCCAGCCCGGCCGGCAGCAGCGCGTGATAGAGAGGATCGCGCCGATGGGTGACGCAGTCGATCTCGATCACCGGCTGTTGGCGCACGCCGTCCAGTGTGCCGGTCAGGTCAGGGAAGGGGCCTTCGGGAGCCAGCTCGTGGGTTAGGCGCCCTTCCAGGATCAGCTCGGCTTCGGCGGGCGCTTGCAAATCCACAGTTTTGCACTGGGCCAACGGCGTGGGAGCCAGCGCGTGGGCGATGGATAGCTCGTCCACGCCCATCGGCGGCGACATGCTGGCGGCCAGCAGCACGTGTAGCGGGCAACCGATGGCGATGGCGATAGGTAAATCGCCTTTCGTTTTGCCCATAGCCGTGTGTGTGCCACGCCGCTCGACGATACGGACCGCAAAACGCCGTTCGTCCAGACGCAACAGGCGGTGAAAGCTGGCGTTGCGACCATAATCGGGGTCCTGGATGACCGCGACGCCGGAGGTGACGTAAGGCCCGGCGTCCACAGGCAGGTGGGTCAGGATGGGTAAGCAAGTCAGGTTGACGTGATATTCGACCACCTCTTGACAGGGGGCGTCGTTCACCATTGGCGGCGCGACCGGTCGCTCCAGTGCGTCGGTCAGGGCAAAAAGCAAGCGGCAGGCGGGCACGCCCAGCGCTCGCCCAAAGTTCTCCCGCGCCGCGCACAACCCCGCCACGACGCGCCAGCCGGGATGTCCATCTACCTGGTTGAACAGGACTGCCTGCCCCGGCGCGCGCTGTTCCAGAGCATAGATGACGTGCGCCATTTCCAAACAGGGGCTGACCGGTCGCGTAATTTCTACAAGGCCATCTTGACCACGTAGCGAGATGAATTCGCGCAAGTCCATGGACGGAATATCTCAAAGCACAGCCGCAGACGCACCGAGTCGATGAAATCGCGTGCGCCTGCGGCTAAAGGGTTAGTGTTCGCTACCGGGCAACAGCCGTAATGACCTGGGCAACCTGGCGGGCGATGGCGCGCAGCAGAATGCGATCGTCGTCGTTGAACGTGCCTTGCCTTTTGTTGAGCATCTCAACCGCCCCGATGGCCTGTCCGGCCGCGACGATAGGGCAACACAGAATAGAACGGGTGGAAAAGCCGGTGCTTTCGTCCACGCCTTCGAAAAAGCGGGTGTCCAGGCCGGGATAAGGCACAATCAGGTCTTCGCTATATTTGACCACCCATCCAACGACACCCTGACCACTGGGCAATCGCAATCCGACGATTTTTGGGCCCACCTCACCGGTGGCGTATTGAAGTATCAGATCGCCCGTGGATGCGTCCACTACAAAAATGGACCCCGCCTCAGCGCCGAGAAATTCGGTCACGCGGGCCAGCGCCGCGTCAAGGTCGGCTTGCCCGGATAGACTATGCTGAATAGAAGCGATGAACTGTTGAACCGATGGCTCCAAAAAGGTGATTTCGTCGCGCGGCAGCTTGTCTCTGAGTTCCATAAGCACTTCCCCGGCTGTAAGTGATTTTCAGATAAAGCTTATCAGGAATCATCATAGACACAATACACAAGTGTTTTTTGTCCTGACAACCCGAATTATACTCGGACCAGCAAAATCGCACAAGCGGCGACGCCCGCCCAGACCCGCCCAAGAAAGTCCAAAGCAAGTTTTGAAGGTTGATAACGGTTCAAAAGGACGGTATAATAGGTTATCATAATCACTCTTATCACAAGCGATAGAAGGGGCAGCGTTCGGCGTCCACGACGCGCAGATGGTGTTTGATGTACCGGGCGGACTCGGCCAGGTCGAAGGGCTGGAGGTGGTAGCGCAGGTGAGCTCTGACCGCCCAACCCGGCGTGCAGTTGACTGCTTGGCGCGCCAACGACTTGCCGTTTCCTGCGACACTCGCGCTCGCGAGAGCTGACGCCAGCCGTGCGGAATCCTGGTTCCTCTGCTCAGGGGCGGCCTTGATCGAGATACAAAGAGAGGCTTAGAGATGAATCTGGCGCTAAAAGCGCGCGCAGAAAGCATAAACGAGGTCTAGCAATGGGCTGGCGGGTTGTCCGCCGCGCCGATGCAAAGAGAAAGCCATAAAACGCATTGCGAGTTGCGCGATGTTGGGATCGCTTCTTACCGAGGAGATAGTCCTATGAACACGATCCGTTGGGGTTTGCTTTCAACGGCCCGCATCAATCGCCGGCTCATCCCCGCTATCCGCTCCGCTGCGCTACGGGACGCTGGCGCAGTCCGTGAGGCTGGTCGCTCTAAACTGCTGGCCGTCGCCAGCCGCGACCCGGCCCGCGCCGAGGCTTACGCCGCCGAATGGGACATTCCTCGCGCCCACGGCAGCTACGCGGCGCTGCTGGCCGACCCGCAGATTGACGCCGTGTACATCTCGTTGCCCAATAACCTGCACGCCGAGTGGACGGTGCGTGCGGCGCGGGCCGGCAAGCACGTGTTGTGCGAAAAGCCGCTGGCGCTCAACGTCGCCGAGTGCGACCAGATTAGCGCCGCCGCCGAGGAGAATAACGTCGTAGTGCTGGAAGCCGTGATGTATTTGCACCACCCCCTGCTGCACAAGGCGCGCGAGCTGGTGCGCGACGGCGCTGTGGGTCGGGTCACGCTGGTACGCGGCGCGTTTACCTTTTTCCTGGATCGGTCCGGCGACGTGCGCCGGCAGCCCGAGTTGGGCGGCGGCTCGCTGTGGGACGTGGGCAGCTATCCGGTCAGTTTTATCCGCTGGATGCTGGGCGAGCCGACGCAGGTCTTTGGCTGGCAGACGCTGGGCGCGAGCGGCGTGGACGAGACCTTTGCCGGCGTGTTGCGTTACGCGGACGGCGCGCTGGGGGTTTTCGATTGTGGTTTTCAGGGCGCCTTCCGCGCGCAGGCAGAGGTCGTAGGCGCGCATGGGCGGCTGGTGATCGAGCGCCCTTTTCCCACCGACGCCGCCAGCCGGATCGTGTGGCAGCGCGGCGACCAAGAACAGGTCATCACCGCGCCGGAAAGCGATCCCTATCGCTGCGAGGTGGAGGCGCTGGCGGCGGCTGTGCTAGACGGCGCGCCGCCTCCCGTCCCATTAAGCAGCAGCCGGGCCAACGTGGCCACGCTGGCGGCGCTGTACGAGTCGGCGCAAAAGGGTGAACCGGTGAAACTAGAGGCGTAAAAGGTCAGAGCTAAAAACCGCCGCTACAGGCCGCCACGAGGCCCAGGATGAGCAATGTGACGCCCACTCGCCACATAATAGACCACGTCATGTTACCCCTTCCCCCTGTGCAAAAGCCTCTCTCACATTGTGAAAGTGGGCGCATTTTACCCAAGACCGAAAAATCGCGCAAGCCCTTCTCACCACTTCTAACCTCTGCTATAATACGCTTTCCCTACGTTTTCCCTACGCTGATCTGAACGGCCACCGGTTTTTACGGCGTGCAGGCGGGTCGGCGCAAGATTAGCACAAGCGAGCTAAAATGACCTTCGCCGACAAACGACAGATCGCCCGCGCCGCCGGTGTCGTGATGGCGGCTTTCGCCCTGAGCCGGGTCTTGGGCCTGGTCCGGCAGATGGTGATTGCCGGGCAATTCGGCGCCGGGGCCGAGATGGATGCCTACCAGGCTGCCTTTCGCCTGCCTGACTTGCTCTTTCAATTGATGGCCGGGGGCGCGCTGGGATCGGCCTTTATCCCCACGTTCACCGGCTACCTGGCCCGAGGCGACCGCAGCGGGGCCTGGCGACTGACCAGCGTTGTCATCAACCTGATCCTACTCATCCTGACGCTCGCAGCGGCCCTGGCGGCCCTCGTCGCGCCCTGGCTGGTGCAAGCGATCATCGCCCCCGGCTTCGACGCCCAGACGACCGCCCTCACCGTGCGTTTGATGCGCGTCATGCTCGTCTCGACGGTCATCTTTGGAGTTAGCGGGGTGGTTATGGGCGCGCTCAACGCCTGCCAGCATTTTCTGCTGCCGGCGCTGGCGCCCAGCCTGTACAACCTGGCGATCATCGGTGGGGCGCTATGGCTGGGGCCGACCATGGGCGTCATGGGGTTGGCCGTGGGGGTGGTAGGGGGGGCGGTGTTGCACCTGCTGGTGCAAGCGCCGGGCCTGCTGCGCCTGCGCGCCCGCTACAGTCCGGCGCTCACGGTGCACGACCCCGGCGTGCGCGAAGTGGGGCGGTTGATGGGGCCGCGGGTGTTAGGGCTGGCGGTGGTGCAGCTCAACTTTCTGGTCAACACCAACTTGGCGTCTTGGTTGGGCGAGGGTGCGGTGTCAGCGTTGAATTATGCCTGGCTGCTCATGCTGCTGCCCCAGGGAGTATTTGCCCAGGCAGTGGCGACGGCGGCCTTTCCCACTTTTGCCGAACAGTCGGCCCGAGGCGAGCGTGAGGCGCTGCGTTCGGCGCTGGCAGCCACGCTGCGGGCGATTTTTGTGCTCAGCTTGCCCGCAGCCGTGGGATTGGCCGTGCTGCGCGGGCCCCTGGTGGCGTTGCTTTTCGAGCGGGGCGCCTTTGGCGCGACCTCGACCGACTTGGTGGCGTGGGCGTTGTTGTTCTACGCGCTGGGATTGGTGGCCCACGCCGGACTAGAGATCGTGGCGCGCGCCTTTTACGCGCTGCACGACACAAAAACCCCACTCATCGTCGGCGGCGGGGCGATGCTGTTGAACGTGGCGCTGAGCCTGACGCTGCCGCCGCTGTTTGAGGCCGCCGGCTGGCAACCGCACGGCGGGCTGGCGCTGGCCAACTCGCTGGCGACGGCGCTGGAAATGATCGGCCTGCTGTGGATCATCCGCGGCCGGTTGAAGGGCCTGGAGGGTCGGCGGTCGCTGCCGACCGTTGTGCGCAGCACAGCGGCGGCGGGGTTGATGGGGCTGGCGCTGATTGCGCTGCAATGGAGGCTATCCGGCGTCTCGGCGCTGCTCGTGGGAACGGCGGGCATGATGGTGGGCGCGGCGGTCTATCTGGCCGCAGCCTGGGCGCTGAGTGTGGAGGAGATTCACGCGATCGCGCGGCGGGTACGATGAGTGGCGTACAGTTTTAGGTCGGTGCTGTGACAGAGAGGGGAAGATTTGTTCTCTCAAGCTCAGCGTGTTTGGCCTGTTTGTGCGGACGGGCTGGGACCCCGTAAAGCATACCTGTTGCACTGATATCCTCATCTACGTCTGGCCAATGCACTCCTTGCCCATTGCCAATGATTTCCCAGTTTTTTCGTTGTTCTGGCGTTGCTTCAGACAAGCGCCACGACCACACCAATGGCACACTAATTACACGTCCATCCGTCAAATAAGCTATAATCGCCTCATCGGTTACTTGCACATTCGTTATGCGAGGCGCATCATTCGCCACAATGCTCATTCCATGCCTGTAACTGCTCAGGTCTGTCATTCTGAGGAGCGAAGCGACGAAGAATCTCGTTTTGCAAAGCTTGAAACAGGGTGAAAATGAGATTCTTCGCTTCGCTCAGAATGACATGTCTGGGAGGCTGAGCAATTACCCATGCCTCCACAATCCTCTCGTGATGATTGCGTATCAACCCGCGAATGTCGATAACGTTGCCGACGCCAACCGCTTCGAGCCAACCCTACTCGTCGCACTTGCAGATAGGATAACACACTCGCCGGGGCTTGTCAAAAAAGACTGGACGATCGTCTCTCAATCGAACAGGCTGCCGAAAAACTTTTGCACCCAGTTCTGCGGCTCCTGCGCCCGCACTTTGCCCGTTTGACCGTTGATGATGACGGTATACACGGCCTTGTCGTCGCGCTGATTGGCCGCCTTCCCTACGCGGTAACGAGCTACCCATACCGGTAAAAGCAATAGCTTGAACGATTCCACGATCACGCCGCTGGTGTTCAATTGCAGGTCTTTGGCGTTGCCCAGCGTGGCGCCGACGCGGGTGTTGACAAAGCGCCTGGCCCGCTCCAGCGCCACGCGCCGGGCCACCAGCGACGCGTCGGACACGGCGATCTCGTACACTTGGGCGGGCCAGTCGGCCAGATAAGCCTCGTCGAAAGGCGCTACGTCGGCCAGCACGTAGCGTTCTGCCTCTTCCATCATCAGCTCTGACGGCAGCTTGTGGCTGGCCGGGATCAGAATATCGTCTTCGTAGACCAGGTGGCTACCTTCTTCGCGCACCAAGCGGCGCTGGTTATTGGAACCTCCAAAAGAGATCTGCAAACCGCCCACGTCCACGCTAGAGCTGTCGTCTCGATAGACATAGCACTGCCAGCGGATTTCGCCGCTCAAGTCGAAGGTCCAGGCGGGTAGATACAGACCGCGCACGGGAGCCACCTTGGCCTTGCCTTTAAGCCCTTTTTTTGTGAACCATTCTTGAAAGGTGCGCCGCGCTGTTTCCAGCGACACCGCAAAGGGGATAATGCCTTCCGGTAGGATCAACTGGCGCGTCTCGGCCAGCTCTACCACGTGGGCTGAGCCGCAATAGGAGCACGTGAGCGACAGCACCCCCGAAGCCAGTAAAAAAGACGCCCCACACCCTTGACAGACAAAGGGGCGCGTACCGACCGGGCTGCTGTGGCCTTTGGCCGTAGCCATAGCGACGGTAAAGTCGTGCTCCTGCACCATCGCCCCCGACTGCATGGCAGCGAATAGAGTTTGCGCCTCGCCGCAATATTCACACTGCAGCGCTTTGCCGCTCGCTTTGAAGGCCATCTTGCCGCCGCATTTTGGACAGACAAAACGCTGCGACTCGAGCGGTTTCGGGGTCGTTTCTTCTAGCTGAGGCGCAGCCGGTTTCTGGCTGGGGTCAATAATGTCTTGGGGATCCAGCCGCCCATCCAGGATGGCCAGGCCGCGCCGCGCCAACTGATTGGCGGGGTCCTGCGCCAACGCTTCTTCCAGGCAATTGCGTTTTATCTTGGGGTCATCGCTCAGACCGCTCAGCCATAGCCAGGCTTGCGCCTTCTGGTCGCGGGTGGCGTCGGCGCGCAGCACCCATTCCAGATAAAAGCGGGCTTCATCTTTTTCTTTGGCCTTGGCCGCGGCCACTCCCCGGATGAGCAACTCGCGCGCGCCTTCCGACATCGAACGACTCCTACACTCGACCGCTGTCAGCGGTCAGCCGACAACTGAAAGCTAAAGGCTGATAACTGAAGGCTGACCGCTTACTTTTTTCCAAAGATGGCCCTGAGCGTTTGGGTGAACCAAAAGATGGCCCACATGCCGGTAAATATGCCAGCCATGGCGATGCGGCCCTCGTCCGTCACCGGCTTGACCGTGACCTTTTCGTCGGCGATTTCGATCACGGCCACCGGGCGGGCGGCCACCCCGCCGCCCACGCCGCCGCCGCTGCCGGTTGAAGGTTGCGCCGCGCCTTCCTGTTCGCCCCGGGTCGAACCTTCGCCGTAACCCAATCCAAAGGCGTATTTGATGTCGGCCACCGGAATGATGGTTTTGGCTCCCACCGTGACCGGCTCGCCATAGACGGCGTCTACGTTGGCTTTGTCTCTCAGGTCCTCAATGGCTTGGAAAATATCTTCTAACTGCATAGCTCACCTCCTGCGTGCGTGTCCTGGGCGGCGCCGACGTCGGGCAAACATCAGGATGGCGACGACTAGATAGATTATCGGCAGCATCAGCGCGCCCATGAGCATTTTTTGTATCGTTTCACCGGTAACATCGAAAATTGGCATCTGTTCGGTGCTCCCATCGGGCCGACGCACGACGAGGTGAGCGGGCTGTAGCCACACTACACCCCCGCCTCCGCCGTTAGAGTTGTGCGTGCCAAACGTCACCCGCCGGCGCAACGCCGAGCGTCTTTTGACTACCGGGATCAATTCGTGCGATCCGATCCGTATGGGCTTCCCTTCGACAAGCTGGGTATCCCAGCCGCGTATTCCATTCACATTCCCTCACCTCCGTTCTGTTCTATCTGCTCGAGAAGTTGCGCCAGGAGCGCTTCTTCGTCCTCGCGCGTCTGCACCTGCCCGTCGAGTCGGGCGTCGCGCAGTTGGTTGAGCAGCCGCCCAAACAGCGGCGTGGGCTTGAGGCCATGGCGCTCGATGAGATAGCGCCCGTCCAAGATGGGGCGCACGTCGCGCAACGCGGCATGAAAGTATCGCATCTGTTGACTGGCCAAACCTTCTTCGGCCGCCCAAGCCACCAGCAGCGCTTCGCTCGAAAAAGGCGCCAGCCAATGGTAGAGCGTGCTGGCCAGCTGGCTGTGTTGCAGGTCGGGCACATAGGCCCGGATTTGGGCAACTTCTTTGAGCCGTTTCACGTCGTCGTGGCTGAGCTTGAGCCGCTTGAAGCAACGCCGGCCCGATTCGTCCGACAGGCGGTACAGCAGCAATCCCCAGTAGCCAAAGGCCAGTCGCTCGGCGGTGATTCCCCACGACTCGTCGTCGGCTGCCTGCCGCAGGCGCTGAAATCGCTCCACCAGCCATTGGTCACATGCCAATCCGGAGCAAATGGCCTGCAAAACGCCCAACTCGTGCAGGCGGCGCAGGGCGCGTTCGGGTTCGGCCTCGCGAAAGATCAAGGATAACTCGTGCCGGATGCGGTCCCCGCTGACCCGGTCCAACAGCGGCGCGGCGTCGGCGATGAGCTGCTCGGTGCGCGGCTCGATGTGAAAGCCCAGCCGCGTCTCCAGCCGGGCCGCCCGCAAGATGCGCGTGGGGTCTTCGACCAGGCTCAAGCTGTGCAGCACCCGAATGACGCCCTGGCGCAGGTCGGCCTCGCCGCCATAAAAGTCCAGCAGCTCGCCAAAGTGGTCCGGGTCGAGCCGGATGGCCAGCGTGTTGATGGTAAAGTCACGTCGGTGCAGGTCTTGCTTGATAGAGCTGCGCTCGACCTCCGGCAGCGCCGTGGGGTGGGTGTAGAATTCGGTGCGGGCGGTGACAAAGTCAATGGCCGTGGGCAGGTTGCTCGCGTCGCCGGGCGGCTCGGCCAGGCTATCCAGCAGCCACTTGGCCGTGCCAAAGCGCTTGTGGCTGCGCACGCGCCCGCCGAATTGCTCGCGCAAGCGGCGGGCCAGGGCGATGGCGTCGCCCTCGACTACCAGGTCGATGTCTACAATCGGCAGGTGCAGGAGCAAGTCGCGCACCAGGCCGCCCACAAAGTAGAGCGAAAAACCCAAATCGTCGGCGGTCTGGCTGATGCGCTGCACCAGCGCCAACGTCGGCGGCGACAAGGCTCTGCTCAAGCGGGCGCTGATTTCCTCGTCCAGGGTGGGGGCCTGGGCGGGCGTGCTCCATAATTTGACCAGGTCGGTGCGTGTGACGATGCCCGTCACCTGGCCCCCTTCGACCACCGGCATCTGACCCCAGCCGTATTCGGCCATCAGTGCTTGCAGTTTTTCGACCGAATCGCCGGGCGCGACCCAGGCTTCGCCAGCCTCCATCACGTCGGCCACGGGCTTGTGGTGCAGATGGTGGCGCTGCGCCCGGTCCATGGCCTGGCGGGTCAGCAGGCCGACCACCCGCCCGGCGCGCACCACGGGGTAGCCTTCGTGACCGGTGCGCTCCATGCGGGCGGCGGCCTGGGCCACGGTGGTTTCGGCCCGGATGGTCTGCACGCCGCGCGACATGATTTGCTCCACCGTGACCGGCGGCTGAACCACGCCGGGGAGCAGGGTCAATAGCTCGGCGTGCACCGATTCGAGGGCGCGGTCGCGGATGAGCGCGGCGGCGGCGCGGGTGTGGCCGCCCCCGCCAAAGTGCGCCGCGACGGCGGCCACGTTGATAGCGTCGGTGGCGCTGCGAGCGATGAGCTGCACGTAACCGTCGAGGGCGATCAGCACGAACAAGGCCGCCGGTTCCAGCAGGTCGCGCAGTTTGTGGGCCAGCGTCGAAAGCTCCTCGTCAAAACTGTCGGCCTCGGCTGCGGCCACCGCCACCACCTGGCCGTTGATGGTGTGCATCTGGACCGTCTCGCGCAGCCGGTTGTAGAGGGCCTGTTGCTGCGGGCCAAGCGGATGGTGCAGGTGCTCGTTGACCACGGCCAGGTTGGCTCCCCGCTCCAGCAGCCAGCCGGCGGCGCGGGCGTCGCGGGCGGTGGTGGTGAGGTAGGAGAGCGAGCCGGTGTCTTCATAGATGCCCAGCAGCATCAGCGTGGCCTCGACAGGATTGACCGACAGGCCGGCCGCAGCGATTTTTTCGACCAGCAGCGTCGTCGTGGCGCCGGTCGGCTCGCCATGAAAGCTCCAGTTGGCGGGAAATTCTCGTCCGGGGGGGTGGTGGTCAATGACGGTCACGGGCAGGTTAGGCCGCATGCCTTTGACGGTGGTCAGGCTTTGGGTGTCCACCAGGATGACCCGCTCGATGGGCGCGCGCGGCAAGTCGGCGGCGCGGACCATGGGCAGCTCGCCGCCATACAGGGCCAGGAAGGCCCGCCCGTTGCGGTTGATGCGCCGAGGCAGCACCGGCGTTGCGTCGGGGTAGAGCTTCCAGGCTGCCAGGAGCGAAGCGATAGCGTCGAAATCGGTGTTTTCGTGGGTCAGGATGACCGGCTGGCCGCGCCGTGGGGACACGGAATGGACTCCTTTGCGCGTTGGTTGGGTTTGTGCGTCGTCTTATTATATCACAATCTTGGCTCTGCGGCGCGGTGCGGGTGGGTTTGGGAGACGCCTATCCGCTTTTGAAGGGTTCAACGCGCGGACGCTGCCCGCCACCCGGCGGCCATCTAGGATCGTAGGCTGATCGTCCAGCATCACCCTCCAGGAGCTGCTATCATAGGGTGGCAGTGCTGCAATAGCTTACCCCGCGCCAACAATCACATCCAGCGCCACAAATGCCCTTCCAAACACCGCATTTGCTCTTGTCCGCACCGGTTCATAAGAACCGATGCTAGCAGTCTGTCGGAGAGACGTAATTTAACCCCTTGTGGGCGTCCAAAATGGGCGCAAAGCGTGTGGGCCAATCGCTTGGAGGTGATAAAGTGAAAACTAGGCTCTTGAGAGCGGCGCTGGTGGCCTTTAGTTTGGTCATCAGTTGTGCAACGGCGATCGGCGCTTCGTCTGGCGCTGATCACACGACGGAACTGGCGTTCGCTGCCCCTACCCCTACCGCTGATCCAGGGGCGACGTTCGCTCAAGTGACGACCGGTTTGTTTCACACCTGTGGACTCGCATCCGATAACACCCTGACGTGTTGGGGGCTTGACTTGGCCGGACAGGCCACGCCGCCGGCGGGCGCTTTCAGGCAAGTCAGCGCCGGTGGGTTACAGTCGTGTGGGAGGCGGGCCGACCATACGCTGGCGTGCTGGGGCGACAACACTTATGGGCAGGTCAGTCCGCCCGCCGGCGCTTTCACGCAGGTTGACACAGACGGGTACCATGCCTGTGGCGTCACGGCCGATGGCGCGCTCGTCTGCTGGGGGCGCAATAATTTTGGGCAGGCCACGCCCCCCTCGGACACCTTTACCCAGGTCAGCGCCGGCAAATATCACACCTGCGGCCTCAAGACCGACGGCGCGCTCGCCTGCTGGGGGCTGAACAATATGGGCCAGGCCACGCCCCCAGCCGGCGCCTTTAGCCAGGTCAGCGCGGGCATTTATCACACCTGCGGACTCAAGACCGATCGCACCCTGGTGTGTTGGGGAGACGATACTCACGGGCAAGCCACGCCGCCGACGGGGACTTTCAGGCGAGTCAGCGCGGGCGAGGTTCACAACTGTGGGATCAAGACGGATGGCACGCTCACCTGCTGGGGGGATAATGCGTATGGCCAGGCTATACCCCCAACCGGCGCCTTTAGCCAGGTCAGCGCGGGCGGGTTTCACACCTGTGGGCTTCACCCCGATCGCACCGTGGTGTGTTGGGGGCGCAACAATTTCGGACAGGCGTCTCCTCCCTAACACCGGCGGGCCAGGCCGGCCAGACGGGCGCGGCAGTGGAAGTGTCTGGAGGCGGTCATTGCGTTTTGCGCCGGCTGGTTGTATACTCGTGGCGGGTTTCAGCGTAACGGCGCGCGAGAGGCCACCGGCTAACCCGGTGGATGAAGTAATCCAGCGCTCTCGCCGCAAGCGGCGTCCGCGTTGGCGGCTCATGTGCCGCCCCGTTGGGCGCAAGTCAAAGGACTCGTATGGCGAAAAAAGCTTTCGGCACGATCTACTCACTCTCCGCCCTCAGAACGATGGCGCTGCATACCCAGTTCCTCACGACGCCCAATAGAGCGTCGCCCGCCCCCACCCCCGGCGCAATGGTCGATCTGACGACGGCGCTCGGTTACGTGCAGATTGACACGCTGAACGTGGTCAACCGTGCTCATTACGTCACCCTGTGGGCGCGCCTCGGATCGTATAACCTCGGCGACTTTGACAAGCTGATCTATGCCGCCGATCAACGCAGACTCTATGAGGGTTGGGGCCATGCCGCCAGCATCATCCCACTGGAACATTATCGCTACCACAGGTGGCGAACCGATCAAGAGTACAGCTTCAACCCCGGCTTTCGTCAGTGGTTGAACAAAGACGGCAACCGCGCACTGGTTGATCAAACGCTGGCGCGCATTCGATCCGAGGGCGGGCTGCGCGTGGGGGATTTTGAATATGATGGCCCTCAGCGCGGCATGTGGTATGACTGGAAGCCCTCGAAAATGGCGCTGGAGGCGCTGTTCGCTTGGGGCGATCTGATGGTAGCGGATCGGGTGAACTTTCAGCGCGTGTACGACGTGAAGGAGCGGGTGCTGCCGGAGTGGGTTGACACCACGCCTGTCCCTGCCGAGGAAGCGCGCCGCTTTTGCCTGGAGCAAGCGGCGAAGGCGCTCGGGGTGTTCGATCTGCGTCATCTTACCTTGTACGCTTACATGAGGGCTACGCCTGTCAGATCAGAGGTCAAGGCGCTGGTAGAGGACGGCGCTTTAGTCGAGATCCAGGGCGAGTCGCTAAAGGGCGTCAAAAAGTGGATGGTGCATCGTGATAACCTGGCGCTGCTTCAGCGCGCCGCCGATGGCGAGATCAGCGCCCGACGCACCACCTTTCTCGCTCCCTTCGATTCGTTGTTCTGGGCTTCGGATCGCGATCAAGTGCTGTGGGGCTTCAAACAACTACTGGAATGCTACAAGCCCGCCGAGGAGCGTGTCTATGGTTATTTCAGCTTCCCGATTCTGCACAAGGATCGGTTGGTGGGCCGCTTCGACCCGAAGCTGGAGCGCAAATCGGGCGTGCTACATCTGAATGCTCTCTACCTCGAGCCGGGCGTCGAGCCGGATGACGAGCTTGTCGCCGGGGTCGCCGCCGCCATGCGCGATTTGCTCTCATGGCATGGCGCCAAGAGTCTCGAGATTGAAAAGAGCGATCCGGCGGCGTTCGGCGAAAAACTCAAGAGCACTCTGTAGAAGGAGTGTCCCCTTAAAAGCGCCTTTTCGCTGACGCTCGCGGGCGGCTCAGGCAAGGTCATATCCGCTATTGTGTTTGCATCGGCCTCGGCGCTGGCGCGGGAAACACGCCGGCAGGGATGTTTGGAGATTGTCTAAACTGCCTGCCGATGCTATAATGCCCTGGCGTGCCACGCTTGTTCGACTCAAAAGACGCCCTTCATGATGACAACTGCACCCGACCCACCCATCATCTATTCCATCGGCCACAGCGACCACGAAACCGATGCGCTTATTGCCCTGCTGGTGCAACAGGGCATCACCACTCTGGTAGACGTGCGCAGCCAGCCCTACAGCCGGTGGGCGCCGCAGGCTAACCGCGAGACGCTGGCCCGCGCCATCCACGCGGCCGGCTTGGCCTATATCTTTATGGGCGAGAAACTGGGCGGCCGCCCGGATGACCCGGCGCTTTACGCTGCGGAGGAGACCACAGGCCGACCCGATTATGAGCGCGTCGCAGCCACCGCCGAGTTTCAGGCCGGCATCGAGCGACTGCTGGAGCTGGCCGAGACCGATACTGTGGCGATGATGTGCAGCGAAGGCGACTATCGCCGCTGCCACCGGGCGTTGCTCATCACGCCGACCCTGCTGGAACGCGGCGCCCGTGTGATTCACATTCAACCCGACGGCGAGACGGTCGAAGCGCGCCCTGAACCGAAACAACTGGCGCTGTTTTAGAACACGAAAGAGAGTCGCCCATGTCCACAATTTTCACCATCGGTTTCCAGCGCAAACCGCTGGTCGAATTTATCGGATTGCTACAACAGGCCGGCGTGGACGCCGTGATCGACATTCGCCTGCGTAACACCTCGCAACTGGCCGGGTACTCCAAAAAGGACGACCTGGCCTTTTTGCTGCGAGAGGGATTCGGCATGGCCTACGAGCACCATCCCGACCTGGCCCCCAGCGACGACATCCTGGATGCCTATCGCCAGGACAAAGACTGGGCGGCCTACGAGGCCCGCTTTCAACCCTTGCTGATGCATCGCCAGGCCGAAGAAAAAGGGCGCGACATTCTTTCGCGCTACCACTCGCCCTGCCTGCTGTGCGCCGAGCCGACCGCCGACCGTTGCCACCGCCGGCTGGTGGCCGAACATTGGGCCGGGCGTATTCCCGATTTGACCATCGTCCATTTGTAGCTCAAGGAAACGCGCCGATGTCCCCTCAAGAAGTCCTGGTCATGGCAATGACCAAAATGCTGACTGGTGTGTGCACCGCCGGCTTTAGCCGTGAGCCAGACCCAGCAAGTGGCTTGAGGCTGCGCTGGGTGCGCCCGGTCAAAGAGCACGGCAGCCTGTTGTTGGGCGACCTGACCGACGTTGATGGGCGTGTCATCCAAATAGGTGACGTGATCGAGTTTCATCTACAAAAACCGCGCCCAAATCCGCCGCACGTCGAAGACCAGGTGGCCGACTTTATTTTCCACCGCCCACGCCTGTTGCGCCGACTGGAAGGAGAGCGCCGCGCCGGCTTTCTGGCCGCACACCTGGACCAGGTCCCTCAAGATATACTGGGCCGCCATCCCACCCGCTCCCTGTGCCTCATCCGCCCCGAACGGCTGTGGGCGCGCTTCGAGCTAGACCCCTACTCGCTCAAATACCAGGCCCGCCTCGGCTTCACCCTGGCAGACGCGAGCCATCCCCAGGCCGGCGCCCCGCGCGGCGCGCCCGTCACCGACGTCAAATGGCGCGCTCTGGGGCGGACGTGGCTGGGGCGCGGCGGCGGCGAGCTGCTGCTGGGCGATGGCGCGTTGCGCGAGCGATTGGCGGCCAGCGACATCTATCTCTCGCTGGGCCTCAGTCGAGGCTATCAGGACAAACTGTGGCTGATGGTCATCGGCGTGCACGTCGTACCAGATTACCAGGTAGAGATCGACTATGCCGATTTGTAGCGCGTGGCGTATTGCCCAGCCTGCGCGACGCGCCCACAGGAGCACAGCCTATGATTCAAGACACCCTGGCTTACCTTGACCTTTCTCCCGACCTGGCTGCCCGACTGAGCGGCAACCCGCGCACCCGTCTGGTCAACTTCCTGCTGCGCTGGGAGCAATATGAAACGGCGCTGCTGTGTCTTGACCCCATGCTCGCCCGCGATCCACACCTGGTTTCCCTGCACGACGCCAAAGCGCGGGCATTGCTGGGCTTGAACCAGACCGGCGCCGCGCTCGAAACCATGCAAACCCGCCAGCAGTTACGCACGTCTCTATCTTCTCGTGCGCTAGAAGCCCGTGTTCACCTGGCGCGGGGCGACGCCGACGCGGCCCTGGGCATCGCCGCTGAGCTGACCGCCGAAAACCCCGACAGTGTCACCGCCTGGGGGCTACTGGGCGAGGTCCACCTGGCGCGGGGCGACGCCAGCGCCGCCCTGTCGGCCTATCGTCGCTTGGCTGACTTGAACCCCGACAACCGCTCCTATTTGCTGGGCATGCTGAACCTGCACGCGACCCAGGGCGACCACGTCAGCGCCAGCGGCTACGCCGTGCGCTTGCAGCGCAGCGCCGACGAAGGTCAAGCCTTGCCCGCCGCTACCCTGCGCCGCTTGTGCGATTACTACCGCGATAGCGGCGAAATCAACCGCGCCGACGACCTGGGCGCCCAGTTGGTCCAGCTCTACCAGGCCGAGTTGGCCGAATTGGAGGCCGCCCTGAAACCGGGAACCGCCCGCCCTATCCCGGCCTCCATCCCTCCATCCACAGCGACCCCATCGGTCGAGCCGCTGCCCCCGCCCGATGTGATCCCCGTCGGCGAGCACGAGCGCCAGCGATTGGAAGAGACAGCGCGACGACTCTTTGGTCACGCCACCCTGCTCCCCGGCCAGCTCGAGACGATGGCCGCCGCCCTGCGCGGCCAGGACGTGCTCACCATCCTGCCCACCGGCGGCGGCAAATCGCTGTGCTACCAACTGCCCGCGTTGCTAGACGAGCGCGGCGTCACGCTGGTCATCTCACCTCTCATCGCGCTGATGAAAGACCAGGTGGACTCGCTGCCGCCCGACCTGCGTCGCCGCGCCACGACCATCAACAGCACCCTCGAAGGCGACGAGCTGCGCCGCCGCATGCAGGGGATGGCCGCCGGCCGCTTTCGCCTGGTCTACGCCGCCCCGGAGCGGCTGCGCCAACCGCCCTTTTTACACGCGCTGCGCCGGGCCGGTGTCAACCGGCTGGTGATCGACGAGGCTCACTGCGTCTCCGTATGGGGCCACGATTTCCGCCCCGACTATTTGACCATCGCCCAGGCGCGGGAGGCGCTGGGCAGCCCACCCTTGCTGGCGATGACGGCCACCGCCCCGCCCCGCGTGCGCCTCGACATCTTGCAGCGCCTGGGCGGAGACGGCATGTCCGTCGTCGCCGCCGACGTCTTGCGGCCCAATCTGTATTTAGAAGCCATCCCCACCCGCAACGCCGACGAAAAACTGCGTTGCTTGCTGGAGATTTGCCAGTCCGAAAGCGGCAGCGGCATCGTCTACGCCGGCGCCCGCGAGCGCTGTGAGCAAATCGCCGCTCTGCTGGGGACGCGCGGCCACTCGGCCGGCTATTATCACGCCGGCATCGGCGACCGGACGGCCCGGGCCGCCGCCCAAGACACGTTTATGAACGGCGACGTGCGCATCATGGTCGCCACCGTTGCCTTTGGTATGGGCATCGACAAGCCCGATATCCGCTTTATCGTCCACCTGCAACTGCCCCCCTCGCTGGAGGCCTATTACCAGGAGGCCGGCCGGGCCGGACGCGACAACTTGCCCGCCCGTTGCGTCCTGCTTTATTCCAGCGCCGACCGCGCTACCCTCACCCGCCGCGCCCGGCAAGACGCGCTGCCGATTGAGTTTCTGCGCCAGGTCTACGCCGCCGTAAAGCGCCGCTTGAACGACGAAAAGCTGGGTCGGGTGGCCCCCGGCGACCTGAGCCGCGACGTGCGGGCCCAAGACACGCCCGTGCGGGTCGCCCTGAGCATGTTGGAAGAGGCCGGGCTGCTGCGCCGGCATTGCGACGCGCCCGCCACCGCCGTGGTGCGCCTGCGCGGCGACTCGTTCGATGAGGCCGGCGCCGCGTTTGCCGCTGCCGCCCGCCTGCGGCCCGGCCAATCGCTGCCCCTCGACCCGCTGGACGTCGCGCAAGCCGCCGGGCTGGATCCACTCAGCGTCGAGGCGCGCCTGCTGGCCTGGGCCGACGCGGGTTGGCTGGACTATCGGCCGGCTGGCCGCGAATGGCTGCTGGAATTACTCGCGCCGCCCCCCGACGCCGCCGCGCGAGTGCAAGCGCTCATCGAGCGCTACGCCGCCATCCAGGTCCAGCGCGTGGACGAGATCGCCGCCTACGCCGCGACGATCCGCTGCCGGCACGGGCACATCCGCGCCTATTTGAGCGGGCAGCCGTTGAAAGAATGCCAGGCGTGCGACAATTGCCGGCCCAGGGCAGCCCTCGCCCAGGCCGAGCCTTTGCCCGCCGAGCGTGAGCAACTGTTGACCATTTTGCGCTGTGTGGCCGAGGCGCGGGGCGGCTGGGGACGCAACAACCTGTGCCACATTCTGCGTGGACAGCGGCGCGCCTCGGAGCAGGGTCGCCGCTCGCCGCAGTGGGGCGCGTTGGGCTTTCGCTCTCAGGCCGCCGTGGACGGCCTGATCGAGCGTCTGGTCCACGCCGACATGCTGCGCCTGCGCCAACTGGATCACGGCGGCGTCACGCTGGAGCTGGCGCCGGCCGGCCGGGCTGCGCTGCAAGACCCTGAGCGTCTGTCGTCCCTGACGGTCGAGTCGCCCGCGCCTTCTGAGCGCCGTTCGCCGCAGGTCCACGAACCAAGCCTGGTCGCCGAGGACCAGGCCGCGCCCGTTGACGAGGCTCTGTTCGAAAAGCTGCGGGCGTGGCGGCTCGAGACGGCCCACGCGGCCAGTGTGCCGCCCTACGTGGTGGCCCACGACGCGCTGCTGCGCCGTATTGCCGCCGCGCGCCCCCAGGACGAGGCGCAATTGCTGGCCATCCACGGCATCTGAAATTACGGTATAGTAGATTGCCTCAGGTATCTGGTGCACGTGCATTTGTTGCAGGACTCGCATCGCAACCATAGCGGCGCAAGACCTCCTCACGTGAGCCGAGGTGAGGCGGCAGCTTGCGCAAAGG
>DAOTXN010000069.1:0-22432 GCA_034435435.1 Anaerolineae bacterium
CCTTTGCGCAAGCTGCCGCCTCACCTCGGCTCACGTGAGGAGGTCTTGCGCCGCTATGGTTGCGATGCGAGTCCTGCAACAAATGCACGTGCACCAGATACCTGAGGCAATCTACTATACCGTAATTTCAGATCCACTCGGATATATCGAAATTGCTCTTGCCTGTTTTCGCATCCAGTCCAGAGAACCCTTGCAAATTGCTCTTCCGGGGCAGATTGGTGCTGTTCAGACTGGACAACTCGGAGCTGGTGACCCAGGGAGGATTGCCGATCACGAGGATAGGCTCAGGCAAGCCGTCCAACACCTCTCGCCAATCTGCCTCAAAAAAATCGCCCTGAAAGATCCGAGTTTGAGCAGAATACGATCGCGCCGCCAGCCTGCTCCTGGCCCGCTCGACGTATGCCGGATTGATGTCGATGCCTACGGCCGTAACCGTCGTCTCGAACTGCTCCAGTGCGGACAGCAAGAGATTTCCTTCGCCGCAAGTCGGTTCGACAACAGCCCCCGGTCTCAGCCCTTGCTTAAAGAGAAAGCGACAGACTTTATCCGCCAGGTCCGGCGGAGTCTGAAAATCCCCGAATTCTGCTTTATGTCGGCTTTTTCTCATCGGCGCTTCACTCATCGAATACGCAGGATGCCATCCACCTCACCTGCTTTTTCGATCACGCGACTGTATTGGAGTCTCCACTGCAAAGCATTCGAAATGGTCAAGTAACCTATCCTGGGAGGATTTTGCAAGATTTCTTCAGCCAGCTCGCGGGCTTGAATATCGTCAACAGGCAGACGCCTGTCTTCTAAAAAAGCGACCATATCGTCAACGTTGCCCTCATTCTGCAAGATCTGCCGGACCCCCATCGTAGTTTGAAAGTCGGCTGTTAGCTGCTCCTCCACAAATATCGTGTTGATGATGTCGAGTTTACCCATCTGGGTTCCAGGGTCGTCCATCTTGTCATAGACGAACACCAACAAGGCATAACCCAGTCCATATATCTTTTGCCTGGCCGACTTGAACGGACAGGAAGATTGGGGTTGCGTTACACGAGTCACCTTCATGTCCACTTCGAGACCAGGAAAATCTATTCCGCTGGCTGAACCGCCCTTTTCGTAGGCATACTTGTCCGCCAGGTAATCCTGGAATTTGTGCTCAAAGTAGGTGCCAATGGCTTTGCCATCGGTGACGCCATAGATGGAAGGTTCGAAATGGTCGGATTCCCTGCGAGCGAAAAATCCAGCCTCTTTAAGCCAAAGGTCCAACGATAGCTCTGGTTTCCTTGGTTTTCTTTTCTCCCCCTTTGGCTCAGCGGTGCGTGCGCTCCAGTATACCGGAGCGCCAATTTTCGCGCAAACATCCGCTGGCGGCGCTGGCGTGTCAGATCCCGCGTCCTCCCCGCGACTCGCCGCGGCTGAACCAACCTTATTGCCCTCGCGTGCGAGTGAGGGTATAATGTTCCTATGTCACCAGATACCGAGATGATGATCATTGAGCTTTCTCCACAGGTAGGCCCCGTTTTGGAAGGCATCGCCTTTGGCATCACCATCCCCCGGGCATAGCCGACCAGCACATCCCCTGCGCGGAACCAACGCCGGAAGACGCACTGGCAGCATTGGCCGCGGCCAGCGCAAAACCTAACCTTGTCCTGTAACCGACACACTCGGCGATCGAGACGCTTCCATTTCACCTGCGCCGGTACTGGCTCATATACAGATCGTGATAAAAACCCCACTGCGCCCACAGCCCCCTCGTGGGGGCGAAATTCTCATATTTTCCTCATCGCTTCTTAACAATTTCTGAACACTTGTCTGGTATTTTATAACTGGAAACCGGTTGACCGGTACGTTCGTTAACACCCGTAAAGTGAAAGGAGATGTGTATGAATCGAAAGTTCACGATTGGATTGGCCGGATTGCTGGTGATGGGCGCGCTGATGCTGGTGTTGACCGGCACCGTCCTGGCCCAGGAAGAGACACCCGCCCCCGCCCCCGACGCCAAGCCCTTTGGCGGACACATGTGGGGTCCCGGCCTCGGCCGGGGCATGGGTGGGCAGGTCGGGCTGGAGGCCGCAGCCGAGGCGCTCGGCATGACCGCCGATGAGCTGTCTACCCAACTGTGGGGCGGCAAGACCCTGGCCGACCTGGCCGAAGAGGCCGGCGTGGACCTGCAAGACGTGCAGGACGCAGTAGAAGCCGCGCAGGAACAGGCCGTGCGTGACGCCATCGAGCAGGCCGTCGAGGACGGCACGCTGACCCGCGAGCACGCCGATTGGCTGCTGGAGGGCCTGGATAACGGCTACTGGAGCGGCCACGGCATGGGCGGCTTTGGCGGCTGCGGTGGGTTTCACGGACGCGGCGGTTTCGGTCGCGGCGGTTTTCAAGACAATACCGGGTTCCGCGGCTTTCGCAGCTTGCCCGGCAACAACGTCATCACCGGGACCAGCGGCGCTTAATTCACCTGTCTTCCCTCGTGAAAAAGTGAGCGTAGCCGGCCGCTATGCTCACTTTTTCTTCAATATAGCGAGCAGATTGAGTCGAAGGAATCTGAAGCGATGAAAACGGTCATTGGACGCAGAATAAGTTTTTTGATAGTGTTTCTCTTGTTGGTCCTGCCGGGGTGCAGCGCCGTGGCGTCGTTCACCGATACCGGTTCAGACGCGCCGGCCGTGGATACGCAGGCCATCACCCAGGCGGTGCTGGCCGAGGTAGAAGCTCGCCTGGCGCAGGCAGAAGACGAGACCGTGCCGGTGGCTTACGACAACGCGGCCGCGGCCATCGCCGGTGAGAGCCTGGAAGAATCTCTCATCCGCGTGTATCAACAGGCCAACCCGGCCGTGGTGTACATCATTGTGTCGTCCAGCAGCAGCGGCAGCGGTTTTGTCTACAGCGACGAGGGCTACATCGTCACCAACAACCACGTCGTCTCCGGCGGGCGCAGCTTTGAAGTGGTGTTTGCCAACGGCGAGCGCCGCAGCGCCGAATTGATTGGCGCTGACGCCGACAGCGACCTGGCTGTGATTCAGGTGGACGATTTGCCAGCCGGGGTCGAGCCGCTGCCCCTGGCCGAGCCGGACAGCTTGCAGGTGGGCCAGTTCGTCGTGGCTATCGGCAACCCCTTTGGCGAGCAGGGTTCGATGTCTCTGGGCATCGTCAGCGCCCTGGGCCGCAGCCTACCTTCTCAGCGAGCAAGCAGGTCGGGCAGCACCTACTCGCTGCCGCAGGTCATCCAGACCGACGCGCCCATCAACCCCGGCAACTCGGGCGGGCCGCTGCTCAACTTGAACGGCGAAGTGGTGGGCGTCAATGCGGCCATCGCCAGCGCGACCGGAACCAACTCTGGCGTGGGTTTCTCGATTCCGGTCGCAGCGGTGCGGCGCGTGATACCCAGTCTGATCGAGGATGGCGCGTATGCCTACTCGTACATGGGCGTAAGTTTTGACGCCGAGGTGTCTCTCGACGAGCAAAGCACATACAACCTGCCCCAGACCCAGGGCGCCTACGTAATCAGCGTGACACGCGGCGGCCCGGCGGCCCAGGCCGGTCTCATCCCCGCCGATCAGAACACCGGGCGTGGGGGCGACCTGGTCATCGCCATTGATGGACAACCCGTGAACAATTTTGACGACTTGAACAGCTACCTGGTGTTCCACACCAGCGTCGGGCAAACGGTCGAGCTGACCGTTTTGCGTGACGGTGAGACGGTGGTGTTGCCGCTGACGTTGGGCGCCCGCCCGTGAGGGGTACAACAACGAATTTAGAAACCAACGAATGATTCTGCTGGAGCGGAAATTCGTTGGTTTCCCCGTTCGTTGTTTTTCTTTTTCGTGGTTTTCCCAATTCGTTGTTGTGTTGGTAGAATCAGAGCGAGTTCTAAAAGAAACTTTGGACGAGATGAATAAAAGGATGTGAGCATGAAAAAGATCATAGTTTTGGGTTTAACCATCGCCATAGCGGTGATGGGTGTAGTGGCTTATGCCTTTTTCAAACCGCCTCAAGAAGCCAGCGGGCCAATCGAGGCGATTTCCGTCGGCGTGGAGGAAAACACCTCTCCTGCCCGCACCCCTGCGCCGGAATCGGTCGCCGAGCCGGTCATCTTTGAAATCGTGCAGGCCGAATCAGAGGCCCGTTTCATCATTGACGAGGTGCTTAACGGCGCGCCCAACACCGTCGTCGGCGCCACCGACCAGGTGGCCGGGGAAATCGCCATCTATGTGAGCGACCCGGCCAGCTCCAAGATCGGCGCCATCCTGGTCAACGCCCGCACCCTCGCCACCGACAACCAGATGCGCGACCGGGCCATCAAGAACCGTATCCTGTTCACCGACGCCAACGAGTTTATCACGTTCACGCCGACCCAAATCGTGGGGCTGCCCGATAACGTGTCTGTCGGCGCAAGCTTTAGCTTTCAAATCGTGGGCGACTTGACCGTGCGCGACGTCACCCACCCGGTCACGTTCAACGCAAGCATCACGCCCCTCTCAGAGACACGCCTGGAGGGTCTAGCGACGGCGACCATCCTCTACGCCGATTTTGGACTGGCCATCCCGCAGGTCCCGTCGGTGGCCAGCGTCAGCGACGAGGTGAAATTAGAGATAGAGTTTGTCGCCGTCGCCAAATGATGCTATAGTCAACGCGATGACAAAAACCATTCTGGCCGTAGATGACAAAAAGGAATTGCTCACCCTGCTCAAGTCTTACCTGGCTCAGGAGGGATACCGGGTGCTCACCGCTGCCAACGGTCAAGAGGCCCTGTTTGTGGCCCGCCATGAAAAGCCGGACCTCATCCTCCTGGACCTGATGATGCCGCAAATGGACGGGTATGAATTCATGCGCGTGTTCAGTAAGGAATCGGACGTCCCCGTCATCGTCCTGACCGCCAGGCTGGAAGAGAACGACCGGGTGCTGGGTCTCGACCTGGGCGCCGACGATTACGTCACCAAACCCTTCGGCATGCGCGAGCTGGCGGCGCGGGTGCGGGCCGTGTTGCGCCGCGTGGACAAGCTGCCGGTCGAGCCGGATGTTCTGCGCGTGGCCGACGTCGCGCTGGACCGGGCCGGGCGCAGCGTTGCCGTGGGCGGCAAACCGGTGGACCTGACCCCATCCGAATTCGATCTGCTGGCGACGTTGATGGCGGCCCCAGGACGGGTCTTTACGCGCATGGAACTGCTCGACCGGTTGCAAGGCGATGCTTACGCAGGCTACGAGCGCACCATCGACGTTCACGTGCGCAACCTGCGCGCCAAAATCGAGCCGGACCCGCGCCACCCGCGTTACGTGGAGACGATGTACGGCGCGGGCTATCGCTTTGCTCCCGAATAACGCTATGCGTTCCCTGACATTGAAACTCACCCTGGCCTTTTTGGTCGTCGGCCTCACCGGGGCCGGGCTGGTGGCGCTGTTTGTGCGCCAACAGACCCGCCGCGAATTTGACCGCTTTGTGCTGGAAAGCTACCAGGCCGACTGGGTGGTGCAATTGACCAACTATTATCGTCAAAATGGCAGTTGGCAAGAGATCAGCGCCATCACAGTCCGGGGCCACAGCCGCCGTCCGGGGATATGGGAACGCTCTCCCGCTCCGTTGACCCTCGTCGACAGCCAGCGGGTCGTCGTTTACAGCGGACTGCACCACCAGCCAGGAGAGCAGCTCTCCCAGCAGGATAGCAAACAAGGCGCGCCGATAGAGGTTGATGGGGAGACAGTCGGGTGGGTGCTGTTCGACAATCTCGACCCGACGCCGCCCGAATCGCCCGAGACGGATTTCCTACAAGGTGTGAACCGGGCCATTCTCTACAGCGCGGCGGCGGCCACCGGCGTGGCGCTGCTGCTGGGCGTCGTGCTGGCGCGCACCATCTCGCGTCCGGTGCGTGAGCTGACCGCCGCTACCCACACCCTGGCCCGGGGCGAGCTGGGGCATCAGGTCCCGGTGCGCACGCACGACGAGCTGGGCGAATTGACGGCCTCGTTTAACCGCATGAGCGCCGACCTGGCCCGTTCCACCAAGCTGCGCCGCCAGATGACGGCCGACATTGCCCACGACTTGCGCACGCCCCTGAGTGTGATCATGGGCTACACCGAAGCGCTGGCCGACGGCAAGCTGTCCGGCGCGCCGGAAACCTTTGCCGTGATGCACCAAGAGGCGCAACATCTGAGCCACCTGGTAGACGACTTGCGCACGCTGTCGCTGGCCGACGCCGGCGAATTGACGTTGACGCGCCAGGTGGTGGACCCCAGGGCGTTGCTAGAGCGCACGGCCGCCGCGCACGCCGCCCAGGCCCACAAGCGACAGGTCGCGCTCACGGTGGAGGCGGTCCCCGGTTTGCCAGAGGTCGAGGTTGACCCGGAGCGCATGGCGCAGGTGTTGGGCAATCTGGTCAGTAACGCGCTGCGTTATACGCCGACTGGCGGACAGGTCACATTGGCGGCCGGCGTCGACGCCGCCGGCGTTACGCTGCGCGTCCAGGACAATGGCGCGGGTATTGCTCCCGAACACCTGCCCCACATCTTTGACCGCTTTTACCGGGGGGACGAGTCGCGCCAGCACGGCGAAGGCGAGTCGGGTCTGGGGTTGGCCATCGCCAAGTCGCTGGTCGAGGCGCACGGAGGGAGCATCGCAGCCGAAAGCACCCTCGGCGGCGGCACGACCTTCACCATCCGGCTCCCCGCGCACGAGGCATAATAGACTCCATCCTAACCACAGATGAACACGGATTTTCACCGAGTAGTGAACATGTCCCCGTGGGACGCTATGAAGCATAAAAATGCTCCTCGCCGGTCCCGGACCCGTCGAGAGTTCTCGGAAAGTCTTTCCGTCGCCCAAAAAACAACAACGAATGGAGAAACCAACGAATGGCTCGGCTTTGCTCACCACAAGTTTCGCGCCCCGTGCGGCCAATTCGCTGATTTCTAAATTCGCTGTAACTGCTCACCCTGGTAGCTCTTTGGACAAGATTTACAAGATTTACAGGATTTTTCCACGAATTCCATCCTGTGAATCTTGTGAATCCTGTCGAATGGCTTTGGGTTTGCCGCTTTTACGCATTTGGGCTGAGCAGTTACAGATGAACACGGATTTTCACCGGGTAGTGAACATGCCCCTGCGGGGCGACAGGAAGCATGAAAATGCTCCTCGCCGGTCGCGGGCCGGCGGCGGGTCACGGACCCGCCGGGAGCGCAGCTCCCGACTCAAATTTCTCCACTATTTCTCCACTGCGCCCACATAATTCCTACAAAAGCGACCGCTATACTTGCGTCAAATCTTGAAAGAAAAGGAGTTGATGCGAATCTGAAACACGAATGGTGTGAACGAACGAAAGACACGAACGAGAAACCGAGTTGAATCGAAAGAACGAAACCTGAAAGGAGTTTGAAATGAAAATGTGGAAAATCGCTGGAATCGCTGTAGTGGTTGTGCTGGCAGCCTCGCTGGTGAGCGGAACGCTGGCCTTTGCCCAGACTGAAGACCCCGCCACGGGCGCCGACGGTCAAACCGAACAAACCGCGCCCGCTCCGACGTGGGGCCTGGGTGGGCCGCGCGGCGGTCGCATGGGCCATGGCCCTGGCCTGAGCCAGGTGGGGCTGGAGGCCGCCGCCGAGGCGCTCGGCATGACCGCCGACGCGCTGTCCGCCCAACTGTGGGGTGGCATGACCCTGGCCGACCTGGCCGACGAGGCCGGTGTGGACCTACAAGACGTGCGAGACGCAGTGGAGGCCGCCAATCAAGCCGCCACCCGTGACGCCATCGAGCAGGCCGTCGAAGACGGGGACCTGACCCGCGAGCACGCCGACTGGCTGCTGGAGGGCCTGGACAACGGCTACTGGGATGGCCGCGGCTTTGGACACGGGATGCACTGGGGCGCTTTTGAGGCCCCCGATCAAAGCTAAGCCTCCTCCCCCCTTTTTCCGGCGGCGGTCGCGGCCCATCCCGACCGCCGCTTTTTCATCTCCACCTTGCCTCCATCCCATCTCCATAATTTCTCCACAATATTAGGCTACCCTGCTAACAAACGGGCGGGACGAACCGCTCTTTTCAGCGGCGGCCCGCCGATGTATAATGGCCCAAAGTAACTGCTCGAGCAAAAGAGCTTTTACCACCAAGACACCAAGGCGCCAAGGTCCTGTAAGACACAAAGGACGCTTAAGAGTCTAAAGGGCAAGTCGTTAGCCTGTTTTTCTTTGTGTCTTTGGGCCTTGGTGGTAAAAGGGAATACAATGGCTTCTCAAACCATTCTCGTGGTCGAAGACGAGCGTCGCATCGTCGAAATCGTCCAGGACTATCTCAAACAGGCCAGCTATCGCGTGTTGAGCGCCCGCGACGGCCAGACGGCGCTCACGCTGGCCCGCCACGAACACCCCGACCTGGTCATCCTCGACTTGATGTTGCCCGGCGGCATGGATGGCCTGGAAGTGTGCCGCCATCTGCGCCGCGACTCGACTTTGGCTGAAGTGCCCATCATCATGCTCACCGCCCGCGTCGAAGAGACCGACCGGCTAATCGGCCTGGAACTGGGCGCCGACGATTACATCACCAAACCCTTTAGCCCGCGCGAGGTCGTGGCCCGCGTCAAAGCCGTGCTGCGCCGCGCCAAAGGCTCGCTTGCGCTATCCCCCGTCATCCGCATCGGCGACCTGACCGTGGACACAGCAAACCGCAGCGTGAGCGTGGGTGAGCAAGCGATTACTCTCACCCCCACCGAGTTCGACCTGCTGGCCGTGATGGCCCAGAACCCCGGCCGCCCGTTCAGCCGCGAGCAGTTGATGGACCTGGTCTACGACGTGGCCTACGGCGGCTACGACCGTGCCATTGACTCACATATCAAGAACCTGCGCCGCAAAATCGAGCCCGACCCGCGCCAACCCCGCTACGTCCTCACGGTCTACGGCGTGGGCTACAAATTGAGCGACGAATGACGAACGACGAATGACGAAGCACGTTTCACGTTTCACGTTTCACGTTTCACGCATCAGCCTAGCGATTAAATTGCTGGCCGCCTTTATCGTGGTCGTCATCGTCGCCGTGGTGGTCGTGGCGCTCATGTCCCGCCAGTCGGCCCAGCGCGAGTTCACCCGTTTCATTCAAGACAGTCAGGCCGTTCCGCCGGATGAACTGCTCTCTCGACTGGCAACGCTCTTTGCCCAACAGGGCAATTGGGACGGCGCCGACGAGGTGCTGGGGCAGTTCGTTTCCTGGTCGCCGGACCAGGACCGCCCTCGCCCCATGTTGCTGGTGGATGCCGAGGGGCGCGTCATCGCTTATAACTGGGGACCGCTGATCGAGGAGCAGTTGTCGGACGACATTTTGACCCACGGCTGGCCGATCCAGGTAGACGGCGAAACGGCCGGCACGCTGCTTGTCCCTGGCGCTAAGTTCCTCCCGCCGAACGTCGCGCCGCAACGTCTCAGCCCGGAGGAGGCCCGGACGTTAGAGCGAGTCCAACGCGCCATTGTCGTCGCCGGTCTCGTCGCCGGGGCGGTGGCGCTGGTTCTCGCCGGGGGGTTGGCCTGGGGACTGGTGCGCCCGCTGCGCCGTCTGACCGCCGCCGCCGAGGGCATCGCCCGAGGCGACCTGTCGCAGCGCGTGCCTGTCGGCAGCGACGATGAGATAGGCGAGTTGGCCGCCACCTTTAACACCATGGCCGCCGAGCTGGAACGGGCCGAGCAATTGCGCCGCAACATGACCGCCGACGTGGCCCACGAGTTGCGCACGCCCCTCAGCGTCGTGCGGGGCAAGCTGGAAGGCATTCTGGACGGCGTTTACCCCGCCACGCCCGAACACATTCAACCCGTGCTCGAAGCCACCGAGCTGTTGACGGTGCTGGTTGAAGATTTGCGGCTACTGGCGCAGGCCGAGGCCGGCAAGCTGGCGCTAGAAAAGCGCGCCGTTGACATAGGCGACCTGCTGCGCGACGCGCAGGTCAACTTTGAGCCGCAGGCCGCCGACCGGGGCGTGGCCCTGGTCTTGGACCTGCCCGCCGCGCTCCCACCGGTGCAAGCGGACTGGCATCGCATCGCCCAGGTTTTGGGCAACCTGTTGACCAACGCCCTGCGCCACACTCCGGCGGGGGGCCGCGTGACGCTGTCGGCGGGCGCAACGGCCGGCCCCCTGGCGCTGCCCGCCACACCTGCCCAGCAAGCTGTGCGGCGTTGGGGGGCAAGTGAGGTCAAGGTGACCGTGACCGACACCGGGACCGGCATCCCCGACCAAGACTTGCCCTACGTGTTCGACCGCTTTTGGCGCGGCGAAAAGTCGCGCTCGCGGGCCGGCGGCGGCAGCGGGCTGGGGCTGGCCATCGCCAGACAGTTGGTCGAGCTACACGGCGGGACCATCGGCGCCGAGAGCGTCCCCGGTGATGGCTCGACGTTCTGGTTCACGTTGCCGGTGGCGTAACGCCCACCTATTCCGGCGCGGGATAGGCGGCAATTGTCGCCGTTTGGACGCGCCCACCCTCCTGATAGGTCACCAGCCACGAGGGCAGCCAGGCCAGCGCCAGCAGCCGCACGTCCACGTCGGTGCGGCGGGGATGTAGCTCTTCCACGCTCAAATCATCCAGCGCCGCGACCCATTTTTCGGTGATCTCGCGCGTCGCGGCTTCCAATTCCGCTTCCAGCTCTGCAAGCTCTTTTTCCAGCTCGGCGATCCCCTGACGGGTCTCCTGGACGTCTAGCTTGGCCTTGTCGGCCAGGCGCTGCTTGGTAGCGATGGTGCTCACTGCCCGCGTGCGGCGGCGGCCCATGAAAAAGCTCAGGGCCGTCTCGCCGAGGGTGAGCTGCGACTCTTTTTTACGCGCGTCGTATTCCGCCTCGTCCGAAATCAAGTCGCGTTCCTCCCGGCGCAGCTTGGTCTCTAGCCGGGCGATGTGCGTCTCGTACTTTTGGGCCAGCTTGTCCACCTCGGCGTCGCGCCGCTCGCGGGCGGCCTGCTGCAAGCGAATGCGAAAGTCGCGCTCGCGCTCGCCGGGTTCCTGGAACACGTCCAGATCGGGGTGCACGTTGAGGGTCAGGCGGCTGTGGTAATACAGCCAGTCGGTCAACGAGCGGGCCATGTCGCGCAATTCCTGGGCGCTGTTGGCCGATTCCGGCGCGGGGGCAAAGAACGTTCCCTGCCAGGAACCGCTTGGCTCGGGCCGGCTTCTCAATTCGGCCACACCCAACGGCAGCTCCTGGGCCAGGTCCCAATTCACGCCGCCCATTTCGTCCCACCTGCCCTCACCTGCCCCGCATCCGCGGTGCGGTGCCGGGGGGCGGGCGGCGCCAGGGAACGCCGGGGCCAGCCACACCTTCTCGACCTGCTCGTTGATGCGCCGCTTGCGGTCCACGAAACGCACGCTGGCCGCGCCGACGACCGCCGGCTCGTAGATCAAGTCTACCCGCTGCACGTCCAGCGCTCGCCCGGCCTCTTGAGCCAGTTGCCGCAGCGCCTCCTGCTCGCTCAACGTCACCGGCGCGAACACCTGTGAGATCGCCGGGTCCAGCGCCGGCGGCGTGCTCGCAAAACCCTCGGGGACGTGCTCGGCCGGGGCAGCGGCTGCGGGCTGAGCCTGCGGCGCGCTCGGGCGAGCTGGCCCGACCCGCACGGGCTGCGGCGCGGTCACGGCTGCTTTCCGCCCGGCCATCAGTTGTCGAATTTGCGGCCCGGTCAACGGGCCGCGCAGGTAGCTCATGGCCCAGCGGCTCTGCACGATCAGCGGGCGCTCCTGATAGATGCTGTGCATGAGAAACTGGCGGTTGCCCAGCCGCCCGATGAGCGCTTCCAGGTCGCTTTTGTCGCCGCGCCCGCCCCCTTCCACCAGCGCGCCGCTCAAGCCCGCCGACACGCGCTCCTTGTCGCGCGCGGCTTGCAGCTTGCCCACGAACCACAGCCCGGCGTTGGTCAGGCCCTTATAGTCAATGTCAATGGGGTTTTGGGCGGCCAGCACGCAGCCCAGCCCAAAGGCGCGGGCCTGCTTGAGCAGGGTGAGCAGCGGGCGCTTGGAGGGCGGCTCGCCCACGGCCGGGAAAAAGCCAAAAATCTCGTCGAAATAGAGCAGCGCCCGCAGGCTGCTCGTGCCGCTCTGCCGGCGCATCCACGTGAGCACGTTTTCCAGCAGCAGCGTCACAAAGAACATGCGCTCGCTGTCCGCGAGATGGGCCAGGTAAAATACGCTGTGGCGGGGCTTGCCATCGGCGGTATAGAGCAAGTTTTGAACGTCCAGCGCCTCGCCGCTCAGCCAGCTTTGAAAGCCAGGCGCAGCCAGCAGGTTGTTAAAGGCCATGGCCAGCTCAAAGCGCTCTTTTTCGGGGAAAAACGTGTTCACATCAAACACACCCAGTTGGCGCACGGGGGGGTTTTGAATGGCCAGGATCAACCCGGCCAGGTCCATATCCTGGTTCTGTCGCCAAAAGTGCTCGAAAATGTTCGACAGCAGAATAGCCTCGCGGCTGCGCACGGGGTCGGCCTGCACGCCCACCAGCCCCAGCAATGCCAGCACCGTGCCGCTGATGCGTTGGCGCAGCGCCTCGGCGTTTTCGTCGAAATCCAGGCCCGGCGCAGCCAGACTACCCAGAATGCTCACCGGTAGTCCGGCGTCGGAGCCAGGGGTGTAGATGGCAAAATCCGCCGTCTCGCTTAACGTGCGCAGGCGCTGCGGGCCGACGCCCCAGTCGGCCAGACCGTCGCGCCAACGCTTGGCCGTGTCCGCAGCGTATTCGGCGACCGTCTGTTTTTGCCGTCGGGCGTCGTCGGGATTGACCCACGGCTCGAAATCTTCCGGGCGCAGTTCGGGGAACTGGAGCAGCAGGTCGGTCATGCCGCCTTTGGGGTCCACGATGAGCGCGGGCACGCCGTCGAGCGCGGCCTCTTCCAGCAGGTCCACGCACAACCCGGTCTTGCCGCTGCCGGTCATGCCGATGACCACGGCGTGCGTGACCAGGTCGCGGGCGTCCAGGTGGACGGCGTTGGCCGTGCGCTGGCCTTTTTGGAGGTCGTATTCGGCCCCCAGATAGAATGAGCCTAGATGTTCGGGTGGTGCTTGCATATCCCCCCTCCTGGTGATGCGTGGAGCGGATGTATCTTTTTGTAGGGCGCGTTTCCATACGCGCCACAACTCATCGTATCGCGCCCGCTTGCTGCTCAAGATGTATCTTTTTGTAGGGCGCGTTTCCATACGCGCCGTTCTTGCTGCACAACCATACGGGGTCATTTTAACGTCGGAGGCGCTGGAAGGCAAGCAGCGCGACATAGTTGCCAAAAATACTCCGAGTGGAGTAAAATCTCAAGAATGCAAGAAATCACTTTTTTCACCCCCGGCCACCTGACCGGGCCAGGTCCGCCTCTGGCTCCCTACCGGCCTGCCACACCCACCGGCGCCCTGGCGCCTTATCTGGACGCCTACACGCAGCCCGGCGATCTGGTGATCGATCTGTTCTGTCACAACCCGGCCTTTATCCATGAGGCTGTGCAGGCCGGGCGGCGCGCGCTAGGATTGAACGTCAACCGGGCGCTGCTGCTGGCGGCTGCGCTGGGCCTGACGGCGGTCGAAAAGCAAGACGTCGTGGCGGCCTTTACCCACCTGTCCGAAGCGCGCAAGGGCGTGCAGACCTTGCAGGCCCACATCGAAGGACTGTACCGCACGACGTGCGCCGCCTGCGGCGCGGCTGCCGTCGCCGATGCGTTCGTCTGGGAGCGCGACAGCCAAGCGCCCATCGCTAAGCGTTATCGCTGCCCGGCCTGCGGCGACGCTCCCCCAGAAGGGGCGCCCACCGACGAGGCCGACCGCGCCCTGGCTGCCCATTTCGAGGCGCGCGGCTTGAGTTATTGGTTGCTCCTGGACCGGGCTGCGCCGCGCCATGCGCCCCACCGCGAGCGCATCGCGGCCCTGTTGGAGCTGTATACACCGCGCAATCTGGCCGCGCTGGGCGACCTGCTGCTCAAGTCGGATGGCCTGGCGCTGGCGCCGGCGGTGCGCCAGGCTATGGATGCGCTACTGTTGGATACGCTGGACCAGGCCGCCAGCCTGCGCCCGGCCGACGCGCCCGATCTTTGGCCGGGGCGTCCGCGCCGGCTGCAGCGCCCGGCGCGTTATGTCGAGGCCAACGTGTGGCGTTTGTTCGAGCAGGCTTTGGAAACCTGGCAGGCGACGACCGAGACGTCTGTTCCTCTGGCAACCTCCCTGGAGGTATTGCTGCGTTCTGCAGAACCGGCGCACGCGACGGCATTTCTGGCTGCGCTGTCCAGCGCCCAGGCCGGTCGCCAGTTGCCTCCTGGCAGCGCGGCGCTCATTCTGGTTGACCCCCCTCGCCCGGACGCGGTATTGTGGCATCTGTCGGCCCTGTGGTGTGCGTGGCTATGGGGCGCACAAGCCAGCGACGCGCTAACGCCGCTTCTCAGCCGGCGCTGGCTGGACAAAGACTGGCTCTGGCGCGGGCTGCGGGGCGGCTTTCAAGCGGTCGCGCCGCTGCTGCGTGACGCTGGACGACTGATTTGCCTCTTTGCCGCCGAAAGCCCTGTCATCCTGGAGGCGCACATGCTTGCCGCTGCCGGCGCAGGTTACGATCTGGTGGGCTGGGGCGCGCGGGCGCCGGGCGAGCTACGCTGCACGTGGAGTTTTGCGCGCCAAGCCGCGCCGTCACCTGTGCAGCCCGACGCTCTCAGCCGGGCCGTGGCCGAGCGCGCCGCCGATGCCAGTGTCAGAGCCGTCCAGGTGCGCGGCGAACCCATGGCCTGGCCTCTGCTCCACGCGGCCATCTATGCCGACTTGGCCGAGAGCGGCTTGTTGGCCCGCGCTGCGTCGCTACCCGCAGAGATCGAGGATCCGTTGTCCTGGCTGGCCGAGACCGTCCGCTCTGCCCTTGAAGGCGCCCCGCTGCATCAGCTCAGCAGCCCATCCGCCCAAAGGGGAGACCAACCTTTATGGTGGACCGACGCGCCGTTCGAACCCCAGGTTGCCATGCCCTTGAGCGACCGGGTCGAGCTGGCAGTGACCGAAATCCTGCGCGATCTGCTGGCCGTGAGCGAGGCGGACCTGGAGCGGCGCATCCATGCGCGTTTCCCCGGTCCTCAGACCCCTCCCGCCTATCTGGTCCGATTATGCCTCTTTTCCTACGGCGACGAACATGCCGCCGGGCATTGGCGACTGCGGGCCGAGGACGAGCTGGCGGCCCGGGCCGCCGAGACGGATGGTATCATCCGCGACCTGAGCACGCTGGGACGACGGCTGGGCTTTCAAGTCACTTTGGGCGCTGCCAACGCCCGTGAGTGGGCCGTCCGCTGGCTGGATGAAACAGGTGGTCTGGCCTATGTCTTTGCCGTGAGTACTACAGCCATCTTGAGCGATTGGCTGCCTGCTCCCCCGCCGATGGAATCCAAAACCGTTCCCTGCCTGACCCTGCCCGGCGGACGGGCGATTCTGGTCGGCTACAAACTGCGCCACAATCCGTGGCTGCGCCAACAGGTCGAACGGCGCGGGTGGCAATTCCTCAAATTCCGTCACTTGCGCCACCTGGTGCGCGAAGTGGAATCCAGGCGACTGGACCGCCATGCCTTTCGGGCGGCGCTGGGACTGGACCCGATTGTAGAGCAGGAAGAAGCTCAACTGCCGCTCTGGTGAGGGCCGGCGCTGGCTGGACAGTCACCCACCTCTGAGCTATAATCCCCCTACTCAGTCGCTGTGCGGGTGGTTTGTATCCCCTTCTCAGTCAGGTGGATCTATGAAGTACAACGGTTTGCTGCTGTGTTTGGTTTGTTCAATGCTAGTCACCGCGTGCTGGGGTGAGAAAGCGACCTCGACATCGCTGCCCGATGCCGTCGAGACGCCGGCCTTACCGCTATCCACCGAGACGGCGGCGCCGACCGACCCGCCCCCCACAGCAACAGCCACTCTCGCCCTGCCCGGCGCCGAAGGCACGGTGAGCGATTTTTTGCAGGCCTGGGAAGCAGGCGACTATGGCACGATGTACGCCTGGACCACGCCCGGCACACAGGCGCTCATCGCCCCGGAAGCGTTCACGCAACGTTACGTCAACGCGATGGCAGCGGCCGGAGCGATCTCGGTCACGGCCGAGCTACGCTCGGTGTTGCAGCAGGAAGAACATGCCCAGGCCACCTACAATCTGACCTGGCACACGGCCCTGGCTGGAGACTTGACGGCCCAAGTCGAAATGGACCTGGCTTTCGAGGGCGGTCACTGGGGCGTTGTCTGGAACGAGGGCCTGATATGGCCCGACATGTACGGCGGCTATTTTATGTATATGGATTATCAGGCTCCGGCCCGCTCTAATATTTACGACCGGGATGGGTTGGGGCTGGCGGTCGACTCGCGGCTGATCAGCATTGGCGTGATCCCTGGTCAGATTTCCGATGAGACCGCTGTGTTGAATATACTGAGCGCCGTTACAGGCATGCCCCCGGCCGAGATACAGGCCAAATACGCTGGCCAACCTCTGGATTGGTACATTTATATCACCGACGTTTCTATCGAGATGGCGCAGTCGCACCGTGAGGCGCTGGACACGACGGCCGGCCTGGTGTTGAAGGAAAAAGACGCCCGCTACTATCCGCTGGGTGGCGTCGCACCACACATCGTGGGTTACATGGGACTGATCCCCGCCGAGCAACTGGCCGATTATCGCGCCAGGGGCTATCGCGGCGATGAATGGGTGGGCGTGGCCGGGCTGGAAAGCTGGGCCGAGTCGATCCTGGCCGGGCGGCCCGGCATCACGTTGCGCGTGGTTACGGCCGACGGTCGCACCCACCGCACGCTGGTCGAGACGGAGCTGGTGGTCAGCCGGCCCATCTACACGACCTTTCAGCGCGCCTTTCAGCTCAAAGTGCAAGAGATTCTAGGCGACCGACCCGGCGCTATCGTCGTGCTGGATGCCAATAGCGGGGAAGTGCGGGCAATGGTTAGCGGCCCTGGCTTTAACCCCAACGCTTTTATCTTCCCCAGTGAACAAGTCGAGCGCAACCGCTTGCTTTCGGACCCGCGCCGTCCGTTATTAAACCGCGCTACCCAGGGGACGTATCCGCTCGGCTCGGTGTTCAAAATCATCACCATGGCTGCGGCGTTAGAGGCGGGCGGTTTTACTCCCGATAGCCTCTACACCTGCACCGGGACGTGGGCCGAGCTAGGGCCAGAAGCGATCAAAACAGACTGGAAAAAAGACGGGCACGGTACATTGACGCTGGTGCAAGGGCTGGAACGTTCGTGCGACCCTTATTTTTATCACCTGGGGTTGGCGTTGGCTAATCAAGGATTCGACATTTTACCCCAGTACGCCCGTGCTTTCGGCCTGGGCAGCCCAACCGGCATCCAGGGCGTGGCCGAATTTGGCGGCCTGGTGCCCGATCCGGCCTATAAAGTGGAAAACTATGGCGAGATTTGGACGTCGGGAGACACAGTGAACCTGGCCATCGGGCAGGGTTTCCTCACCGTCACCCCGCTGCAGGTCGTGCAATACGCAGCCGCGGTGGCCAACGGAGGCACGCTTTACCGCCCGCGCGTCATCGACCGGATCGGGGCCGCGCCCGACGGCTCGCTCTCTGAAGAGGTGTTCGAGCCTGAAGTGGTCGGTACACTACCCCTGAGCGAAGAAAATCTGAACGCCATTCGTCAGGGGCTGGAGGGCGCTGCACAGCGGGCCGGCGGTACGGCCACCCATCGTTTCTCCGGCTTGAGCATCCCCGTCGCCGGCAAGACGGGCACAGCCCAGGCCCCCGGCGCGACCTCGCTGCCACACTCCTGGTTTGCCGGTTACGCCCCCTCTAACTGTCACACGTTGCCTGAAGGCTGCCCGGAGCAGATCGCCATCGTGGTGATGGTCGAGAACGCCGGGGAGGGCAGCACCGTGGCCGCCCCGCTTTTCCGCCAGGTGGTCGAGGCCTATTTTGGCCTGGCCGAAACCCCCTTGCCGCCTGAAGCCCTGCCGCCAACGCCCACACCGGGACCGTGAAGAATGAGCCGTAAAACGTGAAATGTGGCGATTTGTGTTTTTGGCTGCTTTAGGTATCGTCATTGGGTCCAAAACACGCACAGAGCGGGGAGTGGTGGTCTATGCGTTGCTCTTTGGACTCCTGTATGGCGGGGTGGAAGTGCTGGCGTCGGCGACGATGACGGGTCAGCCATCGGCGGCGCGCATCCTGGTGTTGTTGGGATTGGGGGTGGTGATGGCCGCGCCAGTGTACGCTGTGGCCGAGCTGTGGCGACGGGGACGGACGCGGCTAAGAGAGTGGCTGCGACGCCGGGTACGTCGATAGGTGAGATGATCAATTTGTAGATTCGGGGTCAAGAACCCCGAATCTACAAATTCCCAGCCCCAATTTCCGCTTCTACTTGATCTCGACGACGGCGCCGGCCTCTTCCAGAACCTTCTTGGCCTCTGCTGCGGCTTCCTTGGAGACGCCTTCCTGAACCGGCGCAGGCGCGCCTTCGACCAGTTCCTTGGCTTCCTTGAGCCCCAAAGCTGTGATCTTGCGCAACGCCTTGATGACTTCGATCTTTTTGGGACCAAAGTCCTTGAGGATGACGTCAAACTCGGTCTTTTCTTCTTCTTCCTCGACCGGGGCGGCCGCGGTCGCCATTCCGGGCATAGCCATGGCGGGCATCGCGGCGGCAGCCGTCACGCCCCATTTTTCTTCCAGCATTGATTTGAGCTCAGCGACTTCTAGCACTGTAAGACCACTGAGTTCTTGGACCAGTTTTTGCAGGTCTGCCATTTTTGCTTTCTCCTCTCGATAAAGTTTTTTGTTGCGGTTCCAGTTATGCCGCCTCAGATTCGCCCAACTGTTCGCGGCGAGCCTCGAGCACGCCCACCAAACCGGCGAGCGCGCCGTTGAGCACTCCTACCACGCCGGCCAGCGGCGCCGTCAACGTGCCTAGCATTTGCGCCTTCAAGACATCGAGCGGCGGCAGGTCGGCCAGCGCCTTGACTTTGGCGGCGCCGACCGCCTTGTCACCCAACAAAGCGCCTTTGACGCTCATAAAGTCAGGCTCGGCTGCCGCAAAGTCGGTGATGGCTTTGGCGATGGAGGGCACATTATCGAAACAAAAACCAACGGCTGTGGGACCTTCCAGCCACGCCGCCGGCACTGCCACCCCCTTTTGCTCCAGCACCAACCGGATCAGTGTGTTCTTGGTCACGTAATACGCGCCATTCGCTTCGCGTACTTGATTGCGCAGCTTGGTCAGCTTGGCCATGTTGAGACCCTTGTAATTGGTCAAGATCAACGCCTCGCTGCGCGCCACCAGGTCGGCATACTGGCTGACTAGTTCTTCTTTACGCTCTTTTGTGATGGCCAATGGTTCACCTCCTCTCTAAATCAAGTTTGCAAGTAGATGTTCAGTTTACCCAAGATCGAGCTAGATTGAAGTTATTGGACAAGATTCACAAGACAACAGGCAAAAATGGTTACGTTTACATAAAAAAGGTCCGTGCATCAACCTACCGATGCAAGGACCCTTCGATATCCAAACCGTAGGCGTTCATCATCTCAGCTGAACCGTTGGGTCAAAACTGACCACTGATTGCTGATACCTGAACGCTTACAAAGGTGTCTTGCCTCGGCAGAATTATGTCCACCGAAATAGGTGGACGCCTGCTGTCTCGGGCTGATGTACTCGATTGTTAAAAGGCTAACCAACTTCGAGTGACTGAGCGGCCGTCGGATCGATCTTGATTCCAGGGCCCATCGTATCCGCAATGGCAACCTTGCGGATGTAGGTCCCTTTGGCGCCAGTGGGGCGAGCCTTTTTGACCACATCCATAAAGGCGGCCATGTTTTCTAGGAGCTTGGCGGCGTCAAAGCTGACTTTGCCAATCGGGACGTGGATATTGGAAGTCTTATCTACACGAAAATCGATCCGCCCCGCCTTGGCTTCTTGAATCAAGCGGGGCAAATCCTCGGATCGAGCGATGGTGCCGGCCTTGGGGCTGGGCATCAACCCTCGGGGACCGAGCACACGCCCCAGTCGCCCAACCTTGCCCATCATGTCAGGGACAGCCAACGCGACGTCAAAGTCGGTCCAACCGTCTTGAATCTTCTTGATCCACTCGTCGTCGTCGGCGATATAATCCGCGCCGGCGTCGGCGGCGGCCCGGGCTTCCTCACCTTGGGCAAACACGAGCACGCGCACGGTCTTACCCAGGCCGTGGGGGAACAAAACGACGCCTCGCACCTGTTGGTCAGCGTGACGCGGGTCCACCCCCAGCCGTAAATGCACTTCGACGGTGGCATCAAAAGCGGTGTAATTGATCTTTTTGAGCAGTTCTATCGCTTCTTGCGGCGCATAAAGTTTTGAGCGATCCACCTGAGCGGCTGCTTCCTGGTACTTTTTTCCTCGCTTGGACATTTTTCCTCCTACGTGGTTGTAACGGGGAATTCCCCTCCCACTGAGTCAACGAGCTAACCCACAAACTAATTCACAATCTCGATCCCCATGCTGCGGGCCGTACCCTCGATCTGACTCATCGCCCCTTCAATGTTGATGGCGTTGAGGTCCTTCATTTTGAGTTCGGCAATCTCGCGCAGCTGGTTACGGCTAATCTGCCCCGCTTTGGTACGATGTGGCTCGGCCGATCCTTTGGCCACACCGGCCGCCTTGCGCAAGAGATCGGGCGTGGGTGGGGTCTTGAGAACGAAAGTAAATGAACCATCCTGATAAATAGTAATCTCGGCCGGGATGACGTTTCCCACCTGGCCCATCGTGCGCGCGTTGTATTCTTTGCAAAATTGCATCAGATTGATGCCGTGCTGCGCCAACGCCGGACCCACCGGCGGAGCCGGGTTGGCCTTGCCGGCGTTAATTTGCAACCTGACAACTGCTTTGATCTTTTTAGCCATAGTGTTCCACCTTATTCTCTTCCACCGGACCGGATGGTTTGTTCTTGCCCGGCGTTGTTTTTACATTTTTTCGACCTGCAAAAAGTCTAACTCGACTGGCGTCTCACGGCCAAAGAAGGAGACGAGCACTCGAACTTTGGCTCGGTCAATGTCGATATCGTCCACGATGCCCATAAAGTCGTTAAAAGGACCGTCAATGATACGCACTTTTTGCCCGGAGCGAAAAGTGACTTTGATCTTGGGGGCCTCGGCCTCCATCCGCCGCATGATCCCATGCACTTCTTCCGTTCGCAATGGCGTGGGTTTGGTCCCCATCCCGACAAAGCCAGTGACTCCCGGCGTGTTGCGCACGACATACCACGAGTCGTCGTTCATCTTCATTTGGACAAGAATATAGCCGGGAAAGATACGCCTTTGAACCGTGCGCCGCTTACCTTCCTTGACTTCAATTTCGTCTTCGGTGGGCACCTCAACCGCGAATATCTGATCCTGCATCTGCATCGTCTCAATGCGCTGCAGCAGATTGTACTTGACCTTGTTCTCATAGCCCGAATAACAGTGAATGACATACCAGGCGCGGTCGTCGTCGCCAGTCGCCGGCGCTTCGAGGGCAACCTGAGACTCGGCGGTCGTTTCGTCCGGTTTCGATCCATTCACCTCTTCAACCTGACTCAAGACAGAACTAAAGTCCACCAGTGGGGACAGGGTCTTGGAGGTTTCTTTTGTTGCGGCGTCAATCAGATCGACTTGCACAGTGGCCGCCTCGTTCTTTTCAGACATGGTCTCGACTCTCAAACCAGCTATTCTTCACGCGTAACGACGTACCCCAATCCAAACAGTCCGGCCACCATCAGCACGCTAATGACGATCGCCAAGATATTCAAGTTGACGATGCCGTTCAGGAGTCGGTCGAACGCAAAATCCAAAAGCCCTAGCAGAAAAGCCATCGCAATCGTAACCGCCAGTACCACAAAGGTCAGAGTGCGAGCCTCTTGCTGACTTGGCCAGTGGACTTTGCGTAACTCGGCGCGTGTCTCTTTAAAATAGTTGATCAGAAAGTTATCTTTTTTGATCCTACGCGTCTCAACTTTAGCCATCTTGTGGCTCCTCACCGGTGGCCCACACTTCAAGACACCGCCACTATTCGACGGTGTCTTGAATGGACCTACTTTACCATGCCGCTCTTGGCGCTGGTAACCAAAGGTTTTACTGTCACAGGCAGGCGAGGCAGGACTTGAACCCGCAGCCTACGGTTTTGGAGACCGTTGCTCTGCCAGTTGAGCTACTCGCCTGTACTGGCCAGTTGATAAACAACCAGCCAACAAACCAACTACTTGGCTTCTCGATGAAGCGTGTGAGTCCGGCAACGGGGACAGAATTTTTTCATCTCCAAGCGCCCCGGATCGTTACGCCGGTTCTTCTCTGTCGTATAGGTTCGCTCTTTGCACTCGGTGCACGCGAGCGTGATAACCGTTCGGATTGCTTTTTTGGCCATGTCTAGCCTTCAAAGATTTTAGTGATGACGCCGGCGCCCACGGTCAAGCCACCCTCACGGATGGCAAAACGCGACCCCTGCTCCAACGCGACCGGCTCGATCAACTCGACGTTCAAGTTCACGCTGTCCCCGGGCAT